>NZ_JAGJBZ010000002.1:658370-1316741 GCF_020010925.1 Streptomyces griseiscabiei
AGCTTTGTAGGAGCCGAACGTCTCGCTCGATCCAGCGAATGGCGGTCGTGAGCCGGAGCCCGAGGCAGGCAACCCCTGCGGCCCCGCTCCCCGCCCCACCCGGCGTCTCGTACCCCTCCCGTTTCCGTACTCCGGAATGCCTCGAAGGAGTCGATTCCCCATGGCCGAGACGACCGTCCGCCGCCGAGTCCGTCACATCTCCCGGACCACCGAGTCCGACCGCAAGAACGCCGCCGCCGCCCTTCAGCGCGCCCTCGACCGCAGGGACAACGGCGGTTCGACCGGGCACTGAGCGCCCCCGTCAGCCGGGAGCCGCACCCCTTCGGCGTGCGGCGCGGCCACGGGTGGACGCCCGCGCCGCGCCGTACCCCGAAGCGGACTCACGCCCCGCGCCGCACCTCGAAGTGGTCCACGCGCTCGCCGTCCTGGGCCAGCGCCGACACCTTCAGGACCGGGCGCGCGCCGCTCTCCACCTCCACGGAGAGCAGGGAGAAGCCCCGGTAGCGCACCCGTGACCACTCCACCGTCTCCGCCTTCGACCTGCGCGACTTCGTCCACTCGAAGGTCTCGACGGCGTCGTGGCGGGTGACGTGCCCCTCGTAGCTCTCCTTCACGCCCGACGGGAAGCCGTACAGGTCGCGCCCGCCGCCGCCCGCCGTGACGTACACGATCCCGTCCCGGGTCGGGTCGGTCGACGCGCCGATCGGGACCGCCCTGCCGACCTCGCCGTCCTTGACGGCGTCGGTCCGCTCGTAGACATGGTTGTGGCCGTTGACCACCAGATCCACCTGGTGCTTGGTGAACAGCGGCAGCCAGGTGTCGCGGACACCGCCGTCGGAGGCGTGCGCGGACGTCGAGTAGGCGCAGTGGTGGAAGAAGACGACGATGAAGTCGACGCCCTTCGCCGCCCGCAGCTCGCCGAGCTTCCGGTCCAGCCACGCGGTCTGCCGGCCGCCGGAGTAGCCGAAGTTGGCGGGGATCTCGTACGAGACGTCGTTCGCGTCCAGCGCCACGAAGCCGACGTTGCCGTAGGTGAACGCGTACACCCCCGGGGACGAGCGCGGGTCGAAGCCGTTGTCCGGGAGGGACCAGCGGGCGAGCTGGCCGCCGTAGCCGTCCGGCGAGTACCAGGCCTCCATGTCGTGGTTGCCGGTGGTCACCATCCACGGCACGGACCGGGCCACCGACTCGTTCTGCTTGAGGAACAGGTCCCAGAACGCGGGGTCGTAGCCGTCCGACTCCACCCCCTTGCCGTTGCCGTTCGCGTAGCAGATGTCGCCCGCGTGGAGATGGAAGGCGGGCTTCTGGCGGACGATCAGGTTGTCGTTGGCCGCCGCGGCCTTGCCGACGCCCTGGTCGCCGAACGCGGTGAACACGAACGTCCCGGGCGCGGCCGGCGCGGTGCGGAAGCTGCCGATCGTCGAGCGGCGCTCCGGGGAGGCCGGGTCGAAGCCCTCGTGCCCGACGCCGTAGTAGTACGTCGTGCCGGGGCGCAGCCCGTCCAGCGCCGCGTGCAGGTAGTACTGCTCCAGTTCCAGGCGTACGCCCTCGACGCCCGGCGTGTGCAGGGCGCGGACCTCGGCCTCGATCCTCCGGGTCAGCTCCTCCGGCTTCAGACCCACCCGGAGGTACGGCTTCCTCACCGCGAGCGGTACCTGCCAGGAGATCCGCATCTGGGTCTTCGGGTCGCCGCCGAAGGCCAGATGGCGGCCGAAGGGGGTGACGGCGGAGCCGGGGAGCCCGGACGTGGCGGGCGACGGGGACGAGGACGACGAGGTCGTCGCGTTCGGCGAGGCCGACGATCCGGAGCCGCCGCAGCCGGTCAGCAGCCCGCCCGCCGCGAGCGAGCCGGCCGTCACCAGCGTGCGGCGGCGCGTCAGCTTCGTACGCAGGTACTCGTGCTGCTCGGCCATGCTCATCCGGCGCGCGAGCTGCGGCGGGATGCCGAAGTCGGGTATATCCATGCAGTCGAAGTTCCCAGCGAATCCCAACACCCGCCCCCCGTACGGGTGAACGCGGGGTGACGTGTGGGCACCGTCACCCTCCGCCGCCGCCCTCCGGTCACCCCTTCGCGCGTCCGTATCGCGGACACCCCATGTCATCCCCTGGGACAAGGAGTACGGTGCCGTCATGTCTCGCAGCCTGAATCTCGCAGTGATCCCCGGTGACGGCATCGGTCAGGAAGTCGTGGCGCAGGGGCTCAAGGTCCTCTCCGCCGTCCTTCCGCAGGACGTGAAGCTGGAGACCAAGGAGTTCGACTTCGGCGCCCGGCGCTACCACGCCACCGGTGAGACCCTCACCGACGCCGACCTCGACGCGCTGAAGAAGCACGACGCGATCCTGCTCGGCGCCATCGGCGACCCGAGCGTCCCCTCCGGGGTCCTGGAGCGCGGCTTCCTGCTCAAGCTCCGCTTCGCCTTCGACCACCACGTGAACCTGCGTCCGTCGAAGCTGCTCCCCGGTGTCGCCACCCCGCTCGCCGGTCAGCCCGAGATCGACTTCGTCGTGGTCCGCGAGGGCACCGAGGGCCCGTACACGGGCAACGGCGGCACCATCAGGAAGGGCACCGAGCACGAGGTCGCCACCGAGGTCTCCGTGAACACGGCCTTCGGTGTGGAGCGCGTGGTCCGCGACGCGTTCGCCCGCGCCCAGGCCCGCCCGCGCAAGAAGCTCACCCTCGTCCACAAGAACAACGTGCTGACCTTCGCCGGTCACCTGTGGACGAACATCTTCAACAAGGTGGCCGAGGAGTTCCCCGAGGTCACCACCGACTACATCCACGTCGACGCGGCCACCATCTACCTGGTCACCGACCCGGCCCGGTTCGACGTGATCGTCACCGACAACCTCTTCGGCGACATCATCACCGACCTCGCCGCGGCCGTCTCCGGCGGCATCGGCGTCGCCGCCAGCGGGAACATCAACCCGTCCGGCGAGTACCCCTCGATGTTCGAGCCGGTGCACGGCTCCGCGCCCGACATCGCCGGCCAGGGCAAGGCCGACCCCTCCGCCACGGTCCTGTCCGTCGCCCTGCTCCTGCGCCACCTCGGCTACGAGACCGAGGCCGCGCGGATCGAGGAGGCCGTCTCCACCGACCTCGCGGAGCGCGTGGGCAAGCCCGCCCGTTCGACGGACGAGATCGGCGACGCGCTCGCCGTACGAGTAGCCGGCTGACCCGCCGCGCCACTCGAAGTTCTTTCGAAGCCGCCGGGTCGCACCAGCACCCGGCGGCTTCCGTATGACTTCCCCATGGTCCCGCCGGGTGTCACCATCATCCCTGGGTCGCATTCACGCCGTTTTCGTCCGCCGACTCCGCTTGCGATAATCGAACGCGGAGCCGCCGAATGAGGCAATGCTCGGACGTCCTAGCAGTCGCCACCGGCAGTGCGGACGTGAGCGCGGCCCGTCACACACAACCGGTGAAGGACAACCACTCATGACGACGCCCACGATCGAGCTCAAGCCCTCGGCCTCGCCACTTTCCGACGCGCAGCGCGACGCGGTCCTGGCCGACCCCGGCTTCGGCCGCCACTTCACCGACCACATGGTCGTCATCAAGTGGACCGAGGGCCGCGGCTGGCACGACGGCCAGCTCGTTCCGTACGCGCCGCTCTCCCTCGACCCGGCCACCATGGTCCTGCACTACGCGCAGGAGATCTTCGAGGGCCTGAAGGCCTACCGGCAGCCCGACGGCTCCGTCGCCACCTTCCGCCCGGAGAAGAACGCGGCGCGCTTCCAGGCCTCCGCCCGCCGCCTCGGCATGCCGGAGCTGCCGGTCGAGACGTTCATCGAGGCCTGTGACGCGCTGGTCCGGCAGGACCAGGCCTGGGTTCCGGCCCATGGCGGCGAGGAATCCCTCTACCTGCGCCCCTTCATGATCGCCACCGAGGTCGGCCTGGGCGTCAAGCCCGCCAACGAGTACCTGTTCCTGGTCATCGCCTCCCCGGCCGGCGCCTACTTCCCCGGCGGCGTGAAGCCGGTCTCCATCTGGGTCTCCGAGGACCACGTCCGCGCCGTCCCCGGCGGCATGGGCGACGCGAAGACCGGCGGCAACTACGCGGCCTCCCTGCTCGCCCAGGCCGAGGCGGCGGCCGAGGGCTGCGCCCAGGTCTGCTACCTCGACGCGGTCGAGCGCACCTGGGTCGAGGAGCTGGGCGGGATGAACCTGTACTTCGTGTACGGCGACCGCATCGTCACCCCCTCGCTCACCGGCTCCATCCTGGAGGGCGTCACCCGTGACTCCCTGCTGACCGTCGCCGCCGACCTCGGGTACACCGCCGAGGAGGGCCGGATCTCCGTCGACCAGTGGCAGGCCGACGCCGAGAGCGGTGCCCTCACCGAGGTGTTCGCCTGCGGTACGGCCGCCGTCATCACCCCCGTCGGCACGGTCAAGCGCACCGGCGCCGCCTGGCAGCAGTCCGCCGGCGAGCCCGGCCCCGTCACCCTCAAGCTCCGCGAGGCGCTGCTGAACATCCAGCGCGGCACGGTCGAGGACAAGCACGGCTGGATGCACGAGCTGGGCTGACCCCGGCCGCACCACTTCCTCGTCAGGGCCGCCACGGACGCCTCGTCCGCGGCGGCCCTGCCGTGTTCGGGCCCGCTTCTCCTGGCGCCCGCCTCTTAGAGCGTTGCTCAATCGAGAGCCGCCCTTGCATCTCGCACCCTTCCCTGCTCGGGTTCCCTCTGCTTAGAGTGGCGTTCTAAGACATGGTGAACGAGGGCGCAAGGAGGTGTCGCCGTATGCGACTCACCCCCACCGAACGCGACCGGCTGCTCCTCTTCGGCGCCGCCGAGCTGGCCAGGGCCCGCCGGGCGCGGGGCCTGCGGCTGAACGTGCCCGAGGCGACCGCCCTGATCGCGGACACGGTGTGCGAGGCGGCCCGGGACGGGGTGCGGCTCGCCGAGGCGATCACGCGGGCGCGGAGCGTGCTCGGCCCCGACGACGTCCTGCCGGGTGTCGCGGACATCGTCACCGAGGTCCAGGTCGAGGCCGTCTTCGACGACGGGTCACGGCTGGCGGTGGTCTCCGACCCCCTCGCCGCCGCGGGGCTCGGGTCCGGCGCGCCCGGCGCACTCCTGCCGGGTCCGGCACACACCGAACCCGAGGCGGTCGTCCGGCTCACGGTCACCAACACCGCCGGTGTGCCGGTCTCCGTCACCTCCCACTTCCACTTCTTCGAGGCCAACCCCCGGCTCGACTTCGCGCGGGCGGCGGCGTACGGGATGCGGCTCGCCGTCCCCGCCGGGTCGTCGGTGCGGTTCGGGCCGGGGGAGAGCGCGGAGGTCGGGCTCGTGCCGATCGGGGGCGCCCGGACCGCGATCGGCTTCGCCGGTCTCGTCGACGGGGAGCTGGACGCGCCCGGCGCCAAGGAGGAGGCCCTGCGCCGGGCCGCCGCCTGCGGCTACCTGGGGGCGGACCGATGAGCGCCGATCCCCATGCCTACGCGGCCACCCACGGCCCCCGCGCCGGCGACCGCCTCCGGCTCGGGGACTCGGGGCTCGTGATCCGCGTCGAGTCGGACTCCCAGCGGTACGGCGACGAGTTCCTGGCCGGCTTCGGGAAGACCGCGCGGGACGGGCTGCACCTCAGGGCGGCGGCCGTCCGGGAGACCTGTGACGTCGTGATCAGCAATGTCGTGGTGATCGACGCGGTGCAGGGCGTCCGGAAGGTGTCCATCGGCATCCGCGAGGGGCGGATCAGCGCGATCGGGCGGGCCGGGAACCCCGACACCCTCGACGGGGTCGAGGTCGTCGTCGGCACGGGCACCTCCATCGTCTCCGGCGAGGGGCTGATCGCCACCGCCGGGGCCGTCGACACCCATGTCCATCTGCTGTCGCCGCGGATCATGGAGGCCTCGCTCGCCTCCGGGGTGACCACGATCATCGGGCAGGAGTTCGGGCCGGTGTGGGGCGTCGGGGTCAACTCGCCCTGGGCGCTGCGGCACACCTTCAACGCCTTCGACGCCTGGCCGGTCAACATCGGCTTTCTGGGCCGGGGTTCGTCGTCCCACCCGGCACCCCTGGTCGAGGCCCTCGCCGAGGGCGGCGCCTCCGGTTTCAAGGTGCACGAGGACATGGGCGCCCACACCCGGGCGCTGGACACGGCCCTGCGGGTCGCCGAGGAGCACGACGTCCAGGTCGCCCTGCACAGCGACGGGCTGAACGAGTGCCTGTCGGTCGAGGACACCCTGCGGGTGCTGGAGGGCCGGACCGTCCACGCCTTCCACATCGAGGGCTGCGGCGGCGGCCATGTACCGAACGTCCTGAAGATGGCCGGGGTCCCGAACGTCATCGGCTCCTCCACCAACCCGACCCTCCCCTTCGGCCGGGACGCCGTCGCCGAGCACCACGGGATGATCGTCTCCGTCCACGGCCTCAAGACCGACCTGCCCGGCGACGCGGCGCTGGCCCGCGACCGCATCCGCGCCGGGACGATGGGCGCCGAGGACGTCCTGCACGACCTGGGCGCCATCGGCATCACCTCCTCGGACGCGCAGGGCATGGGCCGCGCGGGGGAGACCGTCCGGCGGACCTTCGCGATGGCCGGGAAGATGAAGGCCGAGTTCGGCTCCCCGGACGACGGCGACGACAACGAGCGCGTCCTGCGCTACATCGCCAAGCTGACCGTCAACCCGGCCGTCGCCCACGGCCTTTCGCACGAGATCGGCTCCATCGAGGTCGGCAAGCTGGCCGACCTCGTGCTGTGGCGGCCCGAGTACTTCGGCGCCAAGCCCCAGCTCGTGCTGAAGTCCGGCTTCCCGGCGTACGGCGTGGTCGGCGACCCGAACGCGGCGACGGACGTCTGTGAACCCCTGGTCCTGGGGCCGCAGTTCGGGGCGTACGGCGCCACGCCCGCCGACCTCTCCGTGGCCTTCGTCGCACGGGCCGCCCTCGACCAGGGCGGTGACACGCTGCCGACCCGGCGCCGCAGGGTCGCCGTGCACGGCACCCGGGGGATCGGCCCGGCCGATCTGCGCCTCAACTCCCGTACCGGATCGGTCGACGTGGACCAGCGCACCGGACTGGTCACCCTCGACGGCGAACCGCTGCGCTCCGCGCCGGCCGAGTCCGTCTCCCTCAACCGCCTCTACTTCCTCTGAGGACCGCCATGTCCGCTGCCGCCGACGGTTTCCGTATGCCCCCCGAGTGGGCCCCGCACGAGCGCACCTGGATGGCGTGGCCGGGGCCGAACCCGACCTTCGAGGACCCGGACGACCTGGCGGAGGCCCGGCGGGCCTGGGCGTCCGTCGCCCGTGCCGTGCGCCGGTTCGAACCGGTGACCGTGGTGTGCGGGCCGGGGCAGTCGAGGCAGGCGCGCACCCTGCTGGGCGAGGACGTCGACACCGTGGAACGGGAACTGGACGACGCCTGGATGCGGGACATCGGGCCCACCTTCCTCACCGACGGAAGTGAACTGGCCGCCGTCGACTGGACGTTCAACGGCTGGGGCGCCCAGCCCTGGGCCCGCTGGGAGCACGACGCGCGGATCGCCGGGCAGGTCGCCGAGCTGGCGGGCGCCCGGACGTACACCTCGAAGCTGGTCAACGAGGGCGGGGCGATCCATGTCGACGGCGAGGGGACGGTCCTGCTCACGGAGACCGTGCAGCTCGGCCCGGAGCGCAACCCCGGCTGGAGCCGCGAGCAGGCGGAGGCGGAGGTGCACGCCCTGCTCGGCACCCGCAAGGCGATCTGGCTGCCGTGCGGCCTCACCGGCGACTATCCGCCCCACGGCTACGGCACCCTCGGCCATGTCGACATCGTGGCGGCCTTCGCCCGGCCCGGCGTGGTCGTGGCCCACTCCCAGCCGGACCCGGCCCACCCCGACCACCGGATCACCCGGGAGATCATCGGCCTGCTGCGGGCCGAGACCGACGCGTGCGGGCGGCGCCTGGAGGTCGTCGAGGTCCCCGCGCCGACCGTGCTGGAGGCGGACGGCCGCTGGGCCGACTACTCCTACATCAACCACTACCTCGTCAACGGCGGAGTCGTCCTGTGCGGCTTCGACGATCCGCGCGACGAGATCGCCGCCGGGATCTTCCGCCGCCTCTTCCCGGAGCGGACGGTCACGCTCGTCGACGCCCGCACCGTCTTCGCGGGCGGCGGCGGCATCCACTGCGTCACCCAGCAGCAGCCGAGGACAGCCCCCCGGCGTCAGGTAGAAACGTACGGATGACCACGCCACCGCCCCCGCCGCAGCCGCCGCTCACCACGGCCCGGCGCCGCAACACCGCCCCGCCCCGCGAGGACGTCCTGGCCGCCGCCATGGGCATGATCGCCGAACGGGGTCTGGAGAAGCTGACCATGGCGGCGCTCGGCCGCGAGGTCGGCATGAGCAGTGGCCATCTCCTCTACTACTTCCACTCCAAGGACGAACTCCTGCTGCGGACCCTGGAGTGGAGCGAGGGCCGGCTCGGCGCCGAACGCGCCCGGCTGCTCACCCGTACGGACACCGCCCGCGAACGGCTGGAAGCGTACGTGGACCTGTATGTCCCGGACGGCCACCGCGACCCGCACTGGACGCTCTGGCTGGAGGTCTGGAACCGCTCGCAGAACGCCGACGACGACGCCCGCGACCGGCAGGCCGCCATCGAGGGCGCCTGGCACCGCGACCTGGTGGCCCTGCTCGCGGAGGGTGTGTCGAAGGGGGAGTTCCGCGAGGTCGACCCGGACCGGGTCGCCGCCCGGCTGCGGGCCCTGCTCGACGGCTTCTCCATCCATGTGGCCATCGGGCTGCGCGGGACGGACCGTGGCCAGATCCTGTCCCACGTAGGGGAGTTCCTCGACGAGTCACTCGGCTGAGCGCACCGGTCATGGCGCGTGCGGTGTTCGCGGACAGGCGATCAGCCGCCCGGGTTGTACGTAATCGAGCGCATTGACCCGGGGTGGGTGATGCGTTTGTATCGCCGTGAGCCCTCGGCGAAGGGCCGGGGGACGACAAGGTTTCGGGGGAGCCGTGTCCAGAGCCGCACAAGTGTCCAAGCACCGCGACGCCCGCTCAGGTGCCGTGTCACCGGTCTCCTTGGCCTCGGCGCTGCTGCTCGCGCTCACCGCCGCCCCGAGCGCCACCGCGGCGACGCCGCACCCCTCACCCGACGGGCACGCCCCGCGCGTCGAACGCGTCAGCACCGCCCCCGACGGCGGCCAGCTGCCCGGCGCCTCCTCCGGCGCGGCCGTCAGTGCCGACGGCCGGTACGCGGTGTTCGCCACGGCCGACCCCGGCGGCGGCTCCGACCAGCTCCTGTACGTCAAGGACCTGCGCACCGGACGGCTCACGCAGGTCCCCGAGGACCTGCAGTACACCGGCGGCCCGATGATCGGCGCCGACGGCCGCCGTATCGCCTACAACAACAGCAACCGCTTCCCGCGCCCGTACGTGTACGACCGCGCGACCGGCCGGACACAGGCGCTGTGGCCCGCGCGGGAGCCGGACGGCAGCTCCTACGAACTGGGCACGGTGAGCGCGATCAGCGCCGACGGCCGGCCCGTCGCCTACACGATCGGCAACCGCCACGGTGACCAGTTCGCCCGGGTGCTGTACGTCCGCGACCTGGTCACCGGCACCGACGAGCAGATCACCGCGCTGCCGCCCGAGGGCATGATCACCCACGCCCGGCTGAGCGCGGACGGCCGTACCGTCGCCTACGGTGTCCTGGTGCGCACCGCCTCGGGCCCGCTCGGCCGGGTCTACGTCAAGGACCGGCGGACGGGCACGACCCACCGGGTGGACCCCGACCCGGCCGCCGGCTCCACCCTCGCCCAGCTCTCCGACGACGGCCGCCGGGTCCTCCTCACCACGACACCGGCCACGTCACCGACCCCGGGCACGCCCCAGCCGTACGTCCACGACCGGCGCACCGGCCGCACCGAACCGGTGGGACCCGCGGGCAGTACGGCGGTCGCCGGCGACGCCACCGGCCGGTACGCCCTGCTCGGCCGGGACGGCGCACTGACCCTCCTCGATCTGCGCACCGGCGCGCACCGGCCCGTGACCACGACCGGTACCGCGCTCCCGGGCGCGGTCACCCGTCACGGCCGCGCCGTGGTGTTCACCTCCACGGCTGACGACCTGGTCCCGGACGACACCAACGGCGTCGCGGACGTGTTCATCCGGTGGGGCCGCTGAACCGGCCCTCCACACACCGGAGTTCACCGGGCACACAGGGGGAACGGATCTTGTACGCCAGCACACGCATCGCACTCGGCGCCGCGTTCGTCGCGGTCGCGGTGGCGCTCACCGGGCTTCCGGCCGGTGCCGCGCCCACCGCTCGGGCCGCGGCACCGCACACCGAACCGATCAGCGTCACACCCGGCGGGAAGGCGGGCGGCGGCGACTCCGGGCACGCGGTGATCAGCCGCGACGGCCGGTACACGGCCTTCTCCTCGACCGCCACGGACCTCGTACCGGGCAAGCCCGGCGGTGTCTTCGTCCGCGATCTGCGCACCGGGAAACTGGAGCGCGTGGCGGCCGGCCTCGCCCCGTCGATCAGCGCCGACGGCCGGTACGTCGCCGTCGGCAGCACCTTCAGGCTGCACGACCGGCGCACCGGCCGCACCGAACGGCTCGACACCGGCCTCCCGAAGGGCTTCACCCCCTCCGGCGAGATCTCCCTCGGCGCCGACGCCCGCCACGCCGTCTACGTCGCCTCCAGCGAGGAGGAGGGCTACGTCGTCTTCCTGCGCGACCGCGCCAAGGGCACCACCGAGCGGATCAGCCACCCGAAGCCGACCTGGGAGACCCGCAACGCCTTCGCCCCGACCGTCAGCGACGACGGCAACCGGGTCGTCTACCAGTACACGTACGCGGGCGGACCGCGCGGCGACGACTGGGGCGACATCTGGATGCTCGACCGCGCCACGGGTAAGCGCACCCTGATCGACCGCTCGTACGACGGCTCCCCGACCGAACGGGAGTCCCTGGAACCCTCGATCAGCGGCGACGGACGCACGGTCGTCTTCGAGTCCCGCGACACCCACCTGGTCCCCGGCGACGACGACGGCAGCTGGAACGTGTTCGCGCACACCGTCGCCACCGGCAAGAACCGCCGTCTGCACGCCACCCACGGCGGACCGCACGCCGCCCACACCCGCAACCCGGCGGTCGGCGCCGACGGCCGTTTCGTCACCTTCACGTCCTGGGTGGAGGAGGCGGGCAGCCAGGACGGCGCCGAGTACCCGGTGTACCTCCGGGACCTGAAGAAGGGCACCACCGTCCTGCTCACCCCGGACACCACCGGCGGCACGGCCACGGCGTACGTCGAGCCCGGCATGATCGCGGACGGCGCCGCCCGGATCGCCTTCGAGTCCCAGGACCCGTCCCTGGTCCCGGGCGGCGACACCAACGACGCCCGGGACGTCTTCGTACGCCACACGCGGTGACGGGGTGCCCATGAGGTGATCGGCGCGCTGTTCGCATCCTGAGACGGACGGTGAGCACGGGGGCGGTCTGTGCCAGACTGCCCCCGTGCTCTCGTTCGCCACGATTATTGGCAGCAGGCGCGCCGGTCCGCAGTGACCGCCACGTACGACCAGGTACGGGCGGACACCGTCGTCCTCGACCCGCGCGCAGACCTCTCGCACCCGCGAGGGGTTTTTCGCTTTTCTGGCCCATCTTCAGCCGGGAGCGCAGCGCGAGGGACCATTGGGGGCGGTGGAGCCGGTCATTCCGGTACAGACCGAGATCCAGCGGGATCCAACAGCAGGAGCCTTGACACCATGACGGACACCAGCGAACTCGACGACTCGTTCCACGTCTTCGACACCACCCTGCGCGACGGCGCCCAGCGTGAGGGCATCAACCTCACGGTCGCGGACAAGCTGGCCATCGCACGGCACCTGGACGACTTCGGCGTCGGTTTCATCGAGGGCGGCTGGCCCGGCGCGAACCCGCGGGACACCGAGTTCTTCGCCCGCGCGCTGAAGGAGATCGACTTCAAGCACGCCCAGCTGGTCGCGTTCGGCGCCACCCGCCGCGCGAACGCCAAGGCGAGCGAGGACCCGCAGGTCAAGGCCCTGGTCGCGTCCGGTGCGCCCGTCGTCACGCTCGTCGCCAAGTCCCACGACCGCCATGTGGAGCTGGCGCTGCGCACCACCCTGGACGAGAACCTGGAGATGGTCCGCGACACGGTGTCCTACCTCCGGTCCCAGGACCGCCGGGTCTTCGTCGACTGCGAGCACTTCTTCGACGGCTACCGCGCCAACCCCGAGTACGCCAAGGCCGTCGTCCGCGCCGCCTCGGAGGCCGGCGCCGACGTGGTGATCCTCTGCGACACCAACGGCGGCATGCTCCCCGCCCAGGTCCAGGCCGTCGTCGCCACCGTCCTCGCCGACACGGGCGCCCGCCTCGGCATCCACGCCCAGGACGACACCGGCTGCGCGGTCGCCAACACCCTCGCCGCCGTCGACGCGGGCGCGACCCACGTCCAGTGCACCGCCAACGGCTACGGCGAGCGCGTCGGCAACTCCAACCTCTTCCCGGTCGTCGCCGCGCTGGAGCTGAAGTACGGCAAGCAGGTCCTCCCCGAGGGCGCGCTGCGCGAGATGACCCGTATCTCCCACGCCATCGCCGAGGTCGTCAACCTCACGCCCTCGACCCACCAGCCGTACGTCGGTGTCTCCGCCTTCGCGCACAAGGCGGGCCTGCACGCCTCCGCGATCAAGGTCGACCCGGACCTGTACCAGCACATCGACCCCGAGCAGGTCGGCAACACCATGCGGATGCTGGTCTCCGACATGGCCGGCCGCGCCTCCATCGAGCTCAAGGGCAAGGAGCTGGGCGTCGACCTCGGCGGCGACCGCGAGCTGGTCGGCCGGGTCGTCGAGCGGGTCAAGGAGCGCGAGCTGAAGGGCTACACCTACGAGGCCGCCGACGCCAGCTTCGAGATCCTGCTGCGCGACGAGGTCGCGGGCGAGCCGCGGCGGTACTTCCGCACGGAGTCCTGGCGGGCGATCGTCGAGGACCGCCCCGACGGCAGCCACGCCAACGAGGCCACGGTCAAGCTGTGGGCCAAGGACGAGCGCATCGTCGCCACGGCGGAGGGCAACGGGCCGGTGAACGCGCTCGACCGCGCCCTCCGGGTCGCCCTGGAGAAGATCTACCCCCAGCTCGCCAAGCTGGAGCTCGTCGACTACAAGGTCCGCATCCTGGAGGGCAAGCACGGCACGAACTCCACGACGCGGGTGCTGATCTCCACGACGGACGGGACGGGCGAGTGGTCCACGGTGGGGGTCGCCGACAACGTGATCGCCGCGTCGTGGCAGGCGCTGGAGGACGCCTACACGTACGGGTTGCTGCGGGCGGGTGTCGAGCCGGAGTAGCAGGGCGCCCGACAGCTCGGGGGTGCGGGTTCTTCGGCGGGTGCGGGTCCGGTGGGGCTTCTCGCGCAGTTCCCCGCGCCCCTGAGAAGCAGGGGCTGCGCCCCGTGCTTCTCAGGCCCGCCGCCGGTGGTCTTTCAGGCCGCGGAGGGCTGGTCTTCCAGGCCCGCAGGGGCCTGGGCTCCCAGGGGCGCGGGGAACTGCGTGACCAGCCCCCACCGGACCCGCACCCGACAACCACCCACCCACCCCGCCCGGCGGAGCCCTCAGCACGAGTCCGACGCCAGTTCCTCGAACTCCGCCACACTCATCGCCCGGTAGTCCGCCCACACCTGCCCGCTCGCCAGCCGCCCCAGATCCTCCGTGGTGAAGACGACCGCCCCGTTCGCGTAGTCGTCCGTCTGCCCGTAGAAGACGAACCGGTACGCGTGGCCGGACCGAAGCCGCCGCTCCCCCCTCACCTCGGCCTTCCACGCACCCGGCGGCGAGAAGAGCGGGAACTCCCGGTCCCCCGACCACTCACCGTCCGCCGCCCAGAGCGTCGTGTCCGTCTCGTCGTCACTCGGCTCGTCCTCGTACGCGCCGGCCCAGCCGGAGAGGGCCGGCGCCTCGTAGGAGTCGTCGTCGCACGGCCGCATCAGCACCCGGGGTGTCCCGTCCGCGTCCACGGTCACGGCCGCCAGCGGCAGATCCTCCGCCGAGCAGCCGCTCAACAGCACCGCCCCGGCCACCGCGCCCACCACCGCGAGAACCCTTCGCCGCATCCTGTCCGCCCCCGTCCACATCCCCGTCGTGCCGGATGACCCGCACCCTCTCGAACGGTTGTACAGCCGTCCCGCACCCTCCCGCAGCCCCGCCACCGATCGGATCGTCCTTTTCGCGCCGATCGAGGTAGCTTCGAAGGTATGAAGGGCGCATCGGTCCGACGTCTGCTCCGCCTCCTCATGCTGCCGCTCGCCGCGACGGCACTCGCGACCCTGGCGGTGCTGTCGGCCGGTGCGCCGGGCGCGCACGCGGCCACCGATCTCTCGACGGTGGCCGCGGCCCTGCGCGAGAGCCCCGTCTATGTCGATCCGGACGCCTCCGGTCTGCTCTCCTCGGCGGACGCCGAGGCCCTCGCCGACAAGATCGAGGACGCCGACGAGCCGATCTTCGTCGCGGTCCTCCCGGCCGATCAGCCGACCGCGAACCTCTTCCAGAACCTCCGCACGGAGACGGGCGTCACCGGTCTCTACGCCGTCCGCCTGGGCGACCGCTTCGACGCCCGCGCCGACAGCGGAGTCCTGAGCCGCGAGGCCGTACGGAACCTGGTCACCTCGGTCCAGGGCGCCGGGGACCCGAAGGCCCAGCTCAACGACTTCGTGGACGACGCCCTGCGCAGCAACCCCGGCGGCACGGCCCCGGCCGGCTGGAGCGACGGCGGCGACACGGGCGTGGACGCGGGCGCCCTGGCCGTGGCGGGCGCGGTGGTGGCCGCGGGCGGCGTGGGAGCGTACGCGCTGGTCCGCCGGAACCGGCGCAAGAAGGAGGAGGAGCGCCGCGAGGCGCTGGCCAGGCTCGCCGTGGTGGTGGACGAGGACATCACGGCCTTCGGCGAGGAACTGGACCGGCTGGACTTCCATCCCGCCGAGGCGGGCGCCGACGACGCGATGCGCGCCGACTACGAACGGGCTCTGGACGCCTACGAGAAGGCCAAGTCGCTCATGGCGGCGGCCACCCGCCCCGAGGAGGTCCGCGCGGTCACCCAGACCCTGGAGGACGGCCGTTTCTCCCTCACCCAGCTCGCCGCCCGCAGACAGGGCCTCCCCCTCCCCGAACGCCGCGCCCCCTGCTTCTTCGACCCCCGCCACGGCCCCTCCGTCGCGGACGTCCCGTGGACCCCGGGCACCGGCACCGAACGCGAGGTCCCGGTCTGCGCCGCCGACCGGGCCCGGCTCGCCGACGGTCAGGACCCCATGATCCGCGAGGTGGAGACGGTCTCCGGCGGACGCCGCCCCTACTGGGACGCGGGCCCGGCCTACGGCCCCTGGGCGGGCGGCTACTACGGCGGCGCGCTCCTCCCCGGCCTCCTCGTCGGCACCCTGCTCGGCAGCATGATGGCCACCCCGTCCTACGCTGCCATGTACGGCTCCGGCTACGGCGACTTCGGCGCGGCCTCCGGCTACGGCGGCGGAGACGTCTCGGGCGGCGACTTCGACACCGGCGACTTCACCGGCGGTTTCGGCGGCGGTGACTTCGGTGGCGGCGGGGACTTCGGCGGCGGCTTCTGAGCACGCGGCCGGCGCGCCCCGCCGAGAGAACGGGCACAGGAACGGGCACGGGCCCGGCGCTGGGAGCCGCCGGACCCGTGGACGTCGTACGAGAGCTGGTGCGGGACTCCGCTCAGAGCGTGGCCGCACCCGCCGCTATCTGGGACGCGAAGGTGGACACCTCGGTGTAGACACCGGGCGCGTTGCGCTGGGCGCAGCCGTCGCCCCAGCTGACTATGCCGACCTGGATCCAGGCGCCGGCGTTGTCCCTGCGGAACATCGGGCCGCCGGAGTCGCCCTGGCAGGTGTCGACGCCGCCCGCGGCGAAGCCGGCGCAGATCTCCTCGCTCGCGACGAGGCCGCTGTACAGACCGCCGAAGGCCCGGCAGGTGGCGTCGCCGATGAACGGCACCGTGGCCTTGAGCATGTGCCGCTGCTGGGCACCGCCCTCGACGGCCGCGCCCCAGCCGGCGACGGTGAAGTCACCGGTGTTGTACTGCGTGGTGGTGGCGATCTTCAGCGTGGGCAGGTTGATCGGCTGGGCGAGCTTGATGAGGGCCCAGTCCTTGCCGGTGCCGTTGTAGCCGGGGGCCCGGTACACCTTGGTGGAGCGGACCTGGACCCGGCCGCTGGTGCTCTGCAGGTCCGCGACACCGGCCGTGGCCGTGATGCTGGTGTTGTTGCCGGTCGCGCCGACACAGTGCGCGGCCGTCAGCACGATCTGCTGCGTGTAGAGCGCGCCGCCACAGCCCATCGACAACCGGACCATGAACGGGAACTCGCCCTGCGCGGCGCGCGTTCCGCCGACCACCGGCGCCGGCGCGGCCGTGGCCGCCGACACGGGCTGGAGACTGGCGACCGCGAGCGCGGCGGCACCGACAACCGCGCATCTCTTCAGAGCGGTGATGAGTCGCTTCAACGTGATGCCTTCCGTGGGGGGTTGACATGCGATGACTTGTGCGTTGACGTGTGAACCGAAGCAAAAATGACGCAGGCATGCCAAAGGGGCGACAGGAAATCACCCTTGATGGCATGCCCAGGTCAATTTCTGTTGCAGGATTATGAGAACGCCGAAAGCCCCCACACAAGAGGCGTGAACCAGCCAGCTTCCGAAGATCGGCGGAAGGGACACCGCCCCGGCGGTGGCGAGGCCGGAACGGCCCGGCCCTCCTGAAACGCCGAGCACCCGCCCTCCCGGCACGGGGCCGGGGAGCGGGTGTGCTCGACAGGGGTCGGAACGGCGGGGTGCCGCCGCCGACGGATCACGCGTTGCGGATCGCCGAGATGTCGAAGCTCAGCTTGATCTTGTCCGAGACCAGGACGCCACCGGTCTCCAGCGCCGCGTTCCAGGTGAGGCCCCACTCGGAGCGCAGGATCTCCGCCTTGCCCTCGAAGCCGACGCGCTCGTTGCCGAACGGGTCCTTGGCGGAGCCGTTGAACTCCAGGTCGATGGTGAGCGGCCTGGTGGTGCCGAGGATGGAGAGGTCGCCGGTGATGCGGTAGTCGTCGCCGCCCAGGGCCTCCGCCCCGGTCGAGCGGAAGGTCATCGTCGGGAACTCGTCCGTCCTGAAGAAGTCCGCGCTCTTCAGGTGACCGTCACGGTCGGCGTTGCCGGTGTCGATGCTCTCCATCTTGACGTCGATGGAGGCGGTGGACCGGGACGGGTCCGAGCCGTCCAGGTGCAGGCTGCCGGAGAAGTCGAGGAAGCCGCCCTTGACGTTGGTGACCATGGCGTGCCGGGCCGTGAAGCCGATCGTGGTGTGGGACGCGTCGATCGCGTAGTCACCGGTCAGCGCGGCCAGCTCCGGGTTCACCGCGGCGACGGTGGCGGTGTCGGTGGTCGTGGTGCTGCGGCCGAAGATGCCCATGACGTGCTCCTTGAGTGATGTTGTTCAACGTTCAACGAACTGAACACGGCCTACCGTAGACCTATTCCGTTCAAGTTTCAACCGTGTCGATCCAGTGATCATTGTGTCACGCATTGTTGATCCCGCGGCACTCAGGTGATACACGGCAGGGGCATGACCCCCACGCGCCGTACCGTCCTGCTCCTCGCCGCGACCCTCGCCGCGGCGACCGCACCCACCCCCGTCGCGCACGCGGCCGACGACGAGTACGACACCCTCCGCCGCCGCTGGTCGGCCCTCGCGCTCGGCACCGGCTACGACCCCGCCGCCGAGCCCTACGCGAGCCGGCTGCGCGAGACCGGCGACCTCGCCCACGCGTTCCGCGCGGCCATGGCCCCCACCGCCGGCTCCCTCTGGCCGGGCCACCCCTTCGACCCGCCCGCCGGGATCACCCAGAGCTACAGCCGTCTGTGGACGATGACCCAGGCCTACGCACAGCCGGGCACCGGCTCGACCGGCGACCCCGGCCTCCTCGCGGACATCGTGCGCGGCCTCGACCACCTCACCGCGACCGTCTACCACCCCGCCACCACCCGCTACGGCAACTGGTGGGAGTGGCAGATCGGCAGCCCCCGCCTCCTGCTGGACATCGTCACCGCCCTCCACGACGACCTGACCCCCGACCGCCGCGCCGCCGCCTGCGCCGCCATCGACCACTTCATCCCCGACGACCTGCTCCGCGACTACACCGGCACCTCCACCGGTGCCAACCGCGTCGACCTCTGCCGCTCCGTGGCCCTGCGCGGCATCCTCGGCCGCGCCCCCGAGAAGATCGCCCTCGCCCGGGACGCCCTCTCGCCCGTCTTCCCGTACGTCACCCGGGGCGACGGCCTCTACGCCGACGGCTCCTTCGTGCAGCACACCTGGGTCGCCTACCCGGGGACGTACGGGCAGGTCCTGCTCGACGGCCTCGGGCGGCTCTTCGCGCTGCTGGCCGGGTCGACCTGGGCGGTGACCGATCCGAACCGGCAGATCGTCCTCGACTCCGTGGAGCGGGCGTACGCCCCCCTCATCCACGACGGGCTGGTGATGGACAGCGTCAACGGCCGTGCCATCAGCCGGGGTTACCTGAGGGGCGACGACCGCCACATCCTGCGGAGCGACCACTTCCACGGCCAGGGCATCATCGCCGCCATCGCCCTGCTCGCGCTCGGCGCCACCGCCGCCGAGCGCGAGCGGTGGCACGGGCGGATCAAGGGCTGGATCGCACGCGACACGGTGACACCGATCCTCACAGCACGGCAGTTCGGCGTCGCGGATCTCGCCCGGCTGCACGCCGTCGCCGCCTCCCCGGTCGCCGCCGCGCCCGAGCCCGTCGGGCACCGGCTCTTCCCCGCCATGGACCGGGCCGTCCACCGCCGCCCGGACTTCACCGTCAACATCGCCATGGCCTCCGACCGCATCGCCCACTACGAGTGCGGCAACGGCGAGAACCCGCGCGGCTGGCACACGGGCGCGGGCCTGACCCTCTGGTGGGCCGAGGGCCACGGCGGCCGGGCCGATCAGTACACGGACTGGTTCTGGCCCACCGTCGACTGGTACCGCCTCCCCGGCACCACCGTCTCGACGCGACGGCTCGCCGACCGGGAGGGCGGCGAATGGGGAGCGCCGAAACCCGACGTCCGCTGGGTCGGCGGCACCACGGACGGCGAGTACGCGGCGATCGGCCAGCACCTCAAGGGGCTCGGCTCCACGCTCGCCGCCCGCAAGTCGTGGTTCTGCGTCGCGGACGCCGTCATCTGCCTGGGAGCGGGCATCAGCTGCGCGGACGGCGTGCCGGTGGAGACGGTCGTCGACAACCGGAACCTGGGCGAGCCGGGGAGTACGGCGGCTCTCCGGCCGCTCGCCCGGGGCCGCCGCTGGGCGCATCTGGCGGGCCACGGCGGCTGGGTCTTCGACGACGCGACGGAAGCCGCCCTGCGCACCCTCCGCGAGGACCGCACCGGCGCCTGGTCCGACATCAACACCGGCAGTACGACCGAGCGCCGCACCCGGCGCCGGCAGACCCTCTGGCTGGACCACGGCACCGATCCGGTGAACGCCCGCTACGCCTATCTGCTCATGCCCGGAGCCTCCCGCCACGCCGTCGAGGCCCGTGCCGCCGACCGCCGCTGGTTGTCGATCCCCGCCAACGACAGCACCTGTCAGGCCGTCCACGTCCCCTCGCTGGGGCTGATCGCCGCCAACTTCTGGCAGCCCGGTACGGTGGGCCCGCTGACCGCCTCCGCCGGAGCGAGCGCGCTGGTCCGCTTCCGGGGGAGGACCGCTACCCTCTGCGTGAGCGAACCTCCGCGCACCGGCGAGCCGATGGAGATCATCTGGAATGGCCCGTTCCGCGAGGTGGTCCGGGCGGACGACCCGGTCGAGGTGCTGGAGGCGGCCCCCGGTCGGCTACGGCTCCGCGTCACCCCGGGCACGGCCTGCGCCACCCACACCTGTGAGCTGACTCTCCCCTGAGCGACCCGACCCGCCTTTGTGTGACCTCTACAAGCCCCACACCCCCTGAGCAGTCGGTTCGGCTGCATGCCGACCGGGTTCTGTTCAGGGGTACCAGGAAAACACGCCGGAGACTGTACGGAGTCGACGGACCGCTTTCCTCGCTCGGCTTCGTATGGTCGCTACATGACCGTTTTGGATGAGGCACCGGGTGAGCCGACGGACGCGCGCGGGCGAGTGGCCGAACTGCACGAGATCCGTGCCCAGGCGTTGGCCGGCCCCAGCGAGAAGGCGACCGAGGCGCAGCACGCCAAGGGCAAGCTGACCTCCCGGGAGCGCATCGAGCTGCTGCTGGACCCGGGCTCCTTCAACGAGGTCGAGCAGCTGCGCCGGCACCGGGCCACCGGATTCGGTCTGGAGGCCAAGAAGCCGTACACCGACGGTGTCGTCACCGGCTGGGGCACGGTGGAGGGCCGCACGGTCTTCGTCTACGCCCATGACTTCCGCATCTTCGGCGGCGCGCTGGGCGAGGCCCACGCCACCAAGATCCACAAGATCATGGACATGGCCATCGCGGCCGGTGCCCCGCTGGTCTCGCTGAACGACGGCGCGGGCGCCCGTATCCAGGAGGGCGTCTCGGCGCTGGCCGGCTACGGCGGCATCTTCCAGCGCAACACCCGGGCGTCGGGCGTCATCCCGCAGATCTCGGTCATGCTGGGCCCCTGCGCGGGCGGCGCGGCCTACAGCCCCGCCCTCACCGACTTCGTCTTCATGGTCCGCGAGACCTCGCAGATGTTCATCACCGGCCCGGACGTCGTCAAGGCGGTCACCGGCGAGGAGATCACCCAGAACGGCCTCGGCGGCGCCGACGTGCACGCCGAGACCTCCGGCGTCGCGCACTTCGCGTACGACGACGAGGAGACCTGCATCGCCGAGGTGCGCTACCTCCTGTCGATGCTGCCGCAGAACAACCGCGAGAACCCGCCGCGCGTGGAGGCCTCCGACGCCGCCGACCGCCGCAGCGACGTCCTGCTCGACCTGGTCCCGGCCGACGGCAACCGGCCGTACGACATGGCCAAGGTCATCGAGGAGATCGTCGACGACGGCGACTACCTGGAGGTCCACGAGCGCTGGGCCCGCAACATCATCTGCGCCCTGGGCCGGCTCGACGGCCAGGTGGTGGGCATCGTCGCCAACCAGCCGCAGTCCCTCGCGGGTGTCCTGGACATCGAGGCCTCCGAAAAAGCTGCACGCTTTGTCCAGATGTGTGATGCTTTTAACATCCCGATCATCACGCTGCTGGATGTGCCCGGGTTCCTCCCGGGAGTCGACCAGGAGCACGGCGGAATCATCCGCCACGGCGCGAAGCTGCTCTACGCCTACTGCAACGCGACCGTTCCCCGGATCTCCCTGATCCTGCGCAAGGCGTACGGAGGTGCCTACATCGTCATGGACAGCCAGTCCATCGGCGCGGACCTCACGTACGCGTGGCCGACCAACGAGATCGCCGTCATGGGCGCCGAGGGTGCCGCCAACGTCATCTTCCGGCGGCAGATCGCCGAGGCCGAGGACCCCGAGGCGATGCGGGTCCGGATGGTCAAGGAGTACAAGGCCGAGCTGATGCACCCGTACTACGCGGCCGAGCGCGGCCTCGTGGACGACGTGATCGACCCCGCGGACACCCGCGCGGTCCTCATCCGCTCCCTCGCGATGCTCCACACCAAGCACGCGGACCTGCCGTCCCGCAAGCACGGCAACCCGCCGCAGTAACCCGACGGTTCCTTCGCGGTTCCGCTGCGGAAACCTCATCCACGGAGACTGACACCCATGAAGCTGCCTGATATTCGCGTCGAGAAGGGCCACGCCGAGCCCGAGGAAGTGGCCGCGATCACTGCCCTCCTCCTGGCCCGCGCCGCCGCCCAGCCCGCCGAGACCGTCCCGGTCCACCGAGGCCGCCTCCGCGCGGGGTGGCGCCGCCTGGAGCGCGAGCCGGGATTCCGGGCGCCGCACAGCTGGCGCTGAGCCCAAGTTCGTCGCAAGGGCCCCCTTCCGCATGGGAGGGGGCCCTTCGCGTGCGTCGTCGGCTGGCGGCCGGTGGGGCTTCTCGCGCAGTTCCCCGCGCCCCTTAAGGGCCTACGGCCCTTTCGGGACGAAAAGCACGGGGCGCAGCCCCTGCTTTTCAGGGGCGCGGGGAACTGCGCGAGAAGCCCCACCGGACCCGCACCCGACAACGAACAAGGACCCCTCCCACGAAGGAAGAGGTCCCTGTTCAAGGCTCGGTGGCTAGCGGAGCCGCGCCATCAGCGCGTGCTCGACCAGCGTGATCAGCGCCGACTTCGCGTCCGACCGGTGCCGCGCGTCCGTCGTGATGATCGGAGTGTCCGGACCGATCTGCAGCGCTTCCCGGACCTCGTCCGGG
This sequence comes from Streptomyces griseiscabiei, assembly GCF_020010925.1. Classification (NCBI taxonomy): domain Bacteria; kingdom Bacillati; phylum Actinomycetota; class Actinomycetes; order Kitasatosporales; family Streptomycetaceae; genus Streptomyces; species Streptomyces griseiscabiei. Next base: position 680,693 of record NZ_JAGJBZ010000002.1, read on the forward strand.
TTGTACGGCTGCTGGCCGTCGAAGCCGTTGAGCGCGATCACGAACGGCAGGCCGCTGTTCTCGAAGTAGTCGACGGCCGGGAAGCAGTCGGCGAGACGCCGGGTGTCCACCAGCACGATCGCGCCGATCGCGCCACGCACCAGGTCGTCCCACATGAACCAGAAGCGGTCCTGACCGGGGGTGCCGAACAGGTACAGGATCAGGTCCTGGTCGAGGGTGATGCGGCCGAAGTCCATGGCGACCGTGGTGGTCGTCTTGTCCCCGGTGTGGGTGAGGTCGTCGATGCCCGCGGACGCGGACGTCATCACGGCCTCGGTACGCAGCGGGTTGATCTCCGAGACGGCCCCGACGAACGTGGTCTTGCCCACGCCGAAGCCACCCGCCACCACGATCTTCGCCGAGGTGGTGGAGCGGGAAGGACCGCCGCTAGAGCTTGCGAAGTCCACTGAGCACCCTTTCGAGCAGTGTCACGTCTGGCTGGCCGCCGGCGCTCTCGTCGCCGCCGGGCTGATGAATGGCGACCAGGCCCGCCTCCGCCAAGTCGGCGACGAGGATCCTGGCCACGCCGAGGGGGATGGTCAGGAGCGCCGAGATCTCGGCGACCGACTTGATCTCTCGGCAGAGGTTGCAGATCCGCTGATGCTCGGGCAACTGGCCCTGCATCTGGTGCGGCTGCGCGGTGGTGTGCACCAGCGCCTCGATGGCTAGCTGGTAACGCGGCCTGGTGCGTCCGCCCGTCATGGCGTACGGGCGCACCAGGGGGTTGTGCGCGCCCCCGGAGGGGGAAGGGTCAGGAGTGCGGCGCTGCGGCTGCACGGGCTGGATGCGCGGCGCCGGAGGCTGGTCGTACGGCGAAGGGCCGGGGCCCTGCGGTGCGTACGGCTGCTGGCGGCTCGGTGCGGAGGGGAAGTTGTACCGGTTCTGGTCACCCTGGCCCGGCCCCTGGCCAGGGTAGGACCAGTTGCCCGACGATGAACCGCCTGGGGGTGTTGCCACGTTCTCTCCTCCTCCGACTGTGCTGGCATCCATGGCTCATTGGAAGCCGCGTCCCGAAACCTTACGGCCCCGGGACGCCAAAACGCACCGTCTGACTGTTAGTTGAGCAGGCTGCCCTGGAGCTCCGCACGAAGATCGGGCGTCAGGACCGAACCGGCACGGTCCACCAGAAGCGCCATCTCGTACCCGATGAGGCCGATGTCGGCTTCCGGATGTGCGAGAACGGCGAGCGACGAACCGTCGGATACGGACATGATGAACAGGAATCCCCGCTCCATCTCCACAACCGTCTGATTGACGCTGCCACCTTCGAAGATGCGGGAGGCACCCGCGGTCAGGGAGGTCAGACCCGACGCGACGGCCGCCAGCTGGTCGGCACGGTCGCGGGGAAACCCTTCGGACATCGCCAGAAGGAGTCCGTCGGCGGAGACCACCACCGTGTGCGACACCCCGGGGGTGTTGTCCACGAAATTGGTGATCAACCAGTTCAGGTTCTGTGCCGCCTGGCTCATCGGGCTCACACTAACGCTCCTGGTTGTAGGTGCTGTCAGGACCACTGTGCTGATTTCTAGTGGCCTGGCCGTTCGTTTCACTGCCTGCGTTGCGCCCACGCTGGACACCCCGGCGCAGGTTGCTCAGCCTGCCCCGGACGTCCTCGGGAGCACGGGAGATCTGTGGACCTCCCTGCGGGGTCGTCGTGGCCGCGCCCTCGACCAGGTTGGCCTTGGGCACCCGCCGCGGCAGGCCGGAGGAGGTGACCCCGCCCGCCTTGGGCTTCTTCAGCTGGGAGGCCTGCTGCCAGCGCTCGTCGTTGGCCGAGCGCCAGTCGCCGTTCGGTCCCCCGGCCGTCGGCTGGTCCTGGGCCACTTCCTGCCGTCCGTTCACGGCGCCCGCGCTCGTGCCGCCCGCACTCGCGGTGGAACCGCGACGGGGCAGACCGGCGTCGGTCAGCGCGTGGCGGCGGAAGGGGTGGGTCCCGGACGGTCGAAGCCTACGCGGTCCGGCTCCTTCACGTCAGCGGCCTGCGCAGATTCCGGTTCCGGAGCGTACTCGGAGCGGTACGAGCCCTGGTACTCCTGCTGCTGCGGCCAGTCGTCCTGATAGGACTGCTCTTCGAAGCCCGGGTACGTCTCCGGGGCGTTCGCGGCGGCCGCCGTGTGGTCCTCCTGCACGGGCTCCGCATAGGCGGGCTCGGGGTAACCGCCGGTAGCGGTGAACGTGTCGTTCCCGCCCGGGAGGTGCCCGTTGCCGTTCGCCACGCCGTTGCCCTGGCCGAAGTACGCCTCGTCGTACGACGGCTGCCGCGGCTCCTCGTACGCCGTCTGCTGGTCGAACGACCGCTGCGGGTCCACATAGGCCGTCGCGCCGTTGTCGTAGGACGGCTCGGGCGACTGGAAGTCGTCGCCGTAGCGCGGCGCCTCGCCGGCGGGCAGCTGCGGGTTCTGGTGGGTCTGGGACTCCAGGGCCGCGCGGCGCTCCTCGCGGATCAGGGAGCGGCCCACGGGGTCCAGGTCCCGGATGTCGTCCGGCACCTCGTAGCGGCTGTCGTCGAAGCCCAGTTCGGCGGCGGTCCGCATCGGGGCGAGGCCCGGCTGCTGGAAGGAGTGCTGCTGCTCGGGGATGATCTGCGAGACCGTGAACTGGTCGGCCTGCGGCTGCTGCTGCTCGCCACCGCCACCATGGGTGATGACATCCGGGAGCATGACCAGCGAGGTCGTACCGGCCTGCTCGCCCGAGGGGCGGAGCTGGACGCGGATACCGTGCCGGTCGGACAGCCGGCCGACCACGAACAGACCCATGCGCTGGGAGATCGCGGCGTCCACGGTCGGCGGGTTGGCCAGCTTGTGGTTGATGTCCGCGAAGTCCTCGGCGGTGAGGCCGATGCCCTTGTCGTGGATCTCGATCATCACGCGGCCGTCGGGGAGACGGGTCGCGGTGACGCGGACCTTGGTCTGCGGGGAGGAGAACGTGGTGGCGTTCTCCAGGAGCTCGGCGAGCAGGTGCACGAGGTCGGTCACGGCACGGCCGTGGATCTCGGCCTCCGGGACACCGGACAGCTCGATGCGCTCGTACTGCTCCACCTCGGAGGAGGCGGCGCGCAGCACGTCGATCAGCGGGACCGGCTGGTCCCAGCGGCGGCCGGGCTCCTCGCCGGCGAGGACCAGGAGGTTCTCGCCGTTGCGGCGCATACGGGTCGCCAGGTGGTCCAGCTTGAAGAGGTTCTCCAGCTGGTCCGGGTCGGCCTCGTTGTTCTCCAGGTCGGTGATCAGGGTCAGCTGGCCCTCGATCAGCGACTGGTTGCGGCGCGAGAGGTTGGTGAAGATCGCGTTGATGTTGCCCCGCAGCAGGGCCTGCTCGGCGGCGAGCCGGACGGCCTCGCGGTGGACCTGGTCGAAGGCGCGAGCGACCTCGCCGATCTCGTCCGTGGTGGTGATCGGGATCGGCGCCACCCGGGTGTCGACCCGGCCGGGGTCGGTGCGCGAGAGCTGGTCGACCAGCATCGGCAGCCGCTGCTCGGCGATGCCGAAGGCGGCGTTGCGCAGCTGGCGCATCGCGCGGCTCATCTGGCGGGCCATGATCCCGGCGAGGATGAACGCGGCGAGCAGGGCGACGATGACGATCGCGCCGTTGATGTAGGCGTCGCGCTGGGCGTCGGAGGCGATCTGGCCGGCCTCGTCCACCGCGCGGTTGATCAGCTCGGTCTCGACCTCGCTGTACCCCTCGAACTTCAGGGTGGAGGCAGCCATCCAGTTCTGGTAGGTGACGCCCTGCGCCGCGAGCTGGTCGGGCGAGGCGCCGCTGCCGATCAGCTGGATCATCTTCAGCATGGAGTCCGGCGGCGCCTTGTAGTCGGCGTCGGCGGCAGCGGCCTCGGCGGCCTGCTTCTTGCCCTCTTCGGTCTTCTGCGCCATGACCGACTCCAGGCGCGCGGCGTCGGCCTCGGTGCCACCGGAGATGTACTCCTGTACGGCGATGTTCTCCAGGTAGGCGTACGAGGTGAACGCGGTGACCTGCTGACGGAAGATCTGCTGGTCCTCGCTGGGGCGGACCAGCAGGTGGGTGCCGATCGAACGCTGCAGCGAGGCGGCGCCCTTGGCGAGCGTGACCGCGTAGACCGTACGGCCGTAGGCGGTGATGTTGCCGGTACCGAGGCCGAGCTCGTTGGAGAACTCCGCCAGGAGGTGCTCGACGGTGACGTAGCCCTCTTCGGTCTGTACCGGGTCGGCGGCCCGGGTGAAGGCGGTCTGCCGGAGCTTCTCCAGCGACGGCTCGGCCTCCTCCACCAGACGCAGTCGGCGCTCCAGGCCCTGCCCGGCGGGCATCCCGACGACCTCCGCGTGGAAGGCGTCCGCCTTCTCGTCGGTGAAGGCGCGGGCGTCCTTGACGACCTCGCTGTCGCGGTTGCCGTCCAGCAGCGGCTGGGCGGAGAGGTCGCGCTCGTTGAGCAGGGCCTCGGCGTAGACACCGGCGGCGGCCACGATCTTGGCCACCTTCTCGGCGTCCCGCGCCTCCTGCCAGGTGTCGATCGATCCCTTCACCTGGAAGCCGCCCATGACCAGGCCGACCAGCACGGGTATGAGGAGGATCGCGTTCAGGCGAGTGGGTACACGCCAGTTGCGGGGGAGAGACGACTGCCGCTGGCTGCGGGAGCTGCCGTCGGCTCCGGACCGGTCACTTGTGCGGGTGCCGCTCCGCGCGGCGGCGGGGTGAAGTTGCCCCGCGCCGACGGCTCGGGACCTTTCTTGCTTCGCCTCACTCGACCAACAACCTCTCGGCGCCGGCACCTACGTCGTGCCGCGGGTGACTCCACGCCCTAGTACGTCTTTGACTAATGGGCAGTTCAGGCATTCCAGCACGTCACGCTGAGGACTTCCAAACACTGGGAGGCAACGATTCCGCGTGATGTAAGTCCCAGATAAAACGGTCATAAAGAGCGAGCCCCGGCAAAAAGCGGGGCCATGGTGAGCGCAGCGGCACCGATCGACCGCGACGCGTGGTCGTACCACCATATTTCTCTGTCGAAACGTTATGAACACCGGGGCCGACCGTGTCAAAGGACACAGCCGGCTCCGGTGTAGCTACGACAACTGCCGTATGCGGTTGTGGACTTGGGTCCTGTTTTGGCCCCAGGTGTGGTGCTTCGGCCTCTGAGGCCCTAGCGCAGCCGCGCCATGAGCGCGTGCTCGACCAGGGTGATCAGGGCCGACTTGGCGTCCGCGCGGTGGCGGGCGTCCGTCGTGATGATCGGGGTGTCGGGCCCGATCTGCAGCGCCTCGCGCACCTCGTCGGGCGTGTACGGCTGGTGCCCCTCGAAGCCGTTGAGCGCGATGACGAAGGGGAGGCCGCTGTTCTCGAAGTAGTCGACGGCCGGGAAGCAGTCGGCGAGACGCCGGGTGTCGACGAGGACGATCGCGCCGATGGCGCCACGTACCAGGTCGTCCCACATGAACCAGAAACGATCCTGCCCCGGCGTACCGAAGAGGTAGAGGATCAGGTCCTGGTCGAGGGTGATGCGGCCGAAGTCCATGGCGACCGTGGTGGTCGTCTTGTCCCCGGTGTGGGTGAGGTCGTCGATGCCCGCGGACGCGGACGTCATCACGGCCTCGGTACGCAGCGGGTTGATCTCCGAGACGGCCCCGACGAACGTGGTCTTGCCCACGCCGAAGCCACCCGCCACCACGATCTTCGCCGAGGTGGTGGCCCGCCCCGCTTCAGAGCTTCCGAAGTCCACTGAGCACCCTTTCCAGCAGAGTCACGTCCGGGGCACCACCGGCGTTCTCGTCGCCACCGGGCTGGTGGATCGCGACGAGTCCGGCCTCGGCGAGGTCCGCGACAAGGATCCGTGCCACACCGAGCGGCATGGACAGCAGGGCCGACACCTCGGCCACCGACTTCACCTCGCGGCACAGGTGGCAGATCCGCTGGTGCTCGGGGAGCAGTCCCATCAGATGCGCGGGGTCTGCCGTCGTGCTGATCAGTGCTTCGAGGGCGAGCTGGTATCGCGGCCGCGTCCGGCCACCCGTCATGGCGTACGGCCGAACCAGAGGCTGGTCGCCCTCGTCTCCGTACGGCTCTGCGTACGGATCGTGAGGAGCGGTGGGCGGGGTCATTGATCCTCCGAGCGGGACAGCAAGTCGGTCAGTCGTGCCGTCTGACGGGGGCCGGTGGGGGACTGTGTCGGCCGGACGGTGATGTTGTGAGTTCTGTGGATCCGCAGGCGTCAGTGGAGCAGACTGCCTTGGAGTTCGGCGCGCAGATCGGGCGTGAGCACGGCGCCCGCGCGGTCGACGAGCAGTGCCATCTCGTAACCGACCAGGCCGATGTCGCACTCGGGGTGGGCGAGCACGGCCAGGGACGATCCGTCGGAGACGGACATCAGGAAGAGAAACCGCGCTCCATCTCGACCACGGTCTGGGCCACGTCCCCGCCCTCGAAGATCCGGGACGCCCCGGCCGTGAGCGAGGTGAGCCCCGAGGCGACGGCCGCGAGCTGATCGGCACGGTCGCGCGGAAAGCCCTCCGACATCGCCAGGAGAAGACCGTCGGCGGACACGACGACGGTGTGGGACACCCCGGGGGTGTTGTCCACGAAGTTGGTGATCAACCAGTTGAGGTTCTGTGCCGCCTGGCTCATCTGGCTCAACTAACGCTCCTGCTGGTGAGTGGGGCTCGGGAAGCTGCCGGTCTGGCCGGTACCGGCCTGTCGACCCTGCGCGATGCCCCGACGGAGATTGGTCAGCCGGCCGCGAACGTCGTCAGGCGAACGCGAGACCTGCGGACCGGTTTGGTGCTGTTGCTGCTGAGCCGTGCCCGGCACGAGGTTGGCGCGCGGGACCCGGCGCGGCAGGCCGGAGGTGGTGACCCCGCCCGCCGAAGGCTGACGGGCTCGTTCGGCCTGGCGGACCAGGTCGTCGTTGGGCGTGCTGCGCCAGGTGGGGGAAGCGGGCGCGGCGGGTGTCGCCGGACGCTGTGGGGCGGCCGGAGTCTGAGGAGCGGGCGCGGCCGGCGCCTGCGGCGCGGAACCGTTGCCCTGCCGGTGGCCCTGCTGCTGACCGTCCTGTCCGCCCTGACCGTGGAACCAGTTGGTCTCCAGCGTGTCGTACAGCGGCGTACGGCCGTCCATCGGACCCGTCGCCGGGGCAGCGCCTCCGGCTCCTGCGGGCGCGCGGGGCGCTGCGGGGCACCGGGGGACGCTGCGGCGGCACCGGCGGGCGGGGCGCGCCGAAGCTCTCCCCGTTCACCTGCGGCCGCTCGAACTGACCGGTGTCCTGGCCGTTCTGGCGGCCCGGCACGTCGAACTGCCCGGTGCCCTGGCCGTTCTGCCGCCCCGGGGCCCCGAACTGGCCGGTGTCCTGCGGGTTCTGCCGACCCGGCGCCGGGAACTGGCCCGTGCCGGAGCCGTCGTAGCCCTGGGTGGCGAACTGGCCGGTGGACGACGGGTCCTGCGGCGCGCCCCGGGACGGACCGGTGGGCGCCGGCGGAGCACCGGCCCCGCCGAACACGTCGGAGCGGACGTAGGAACCGGTGCCGTTCTGCGGTGCGGGCGTGCCCGCGCCGGGACGGCGGCTGTCGAAGTCGGCGCCCGGGGAACGCGGGAAGCCGCTGGGGAGCCCGGAGCCTGGGCGGGGTCGACGCGCGGCATCGGCGCGGTGACGTCCGGCTGCTCCTCGTGGCCGCGCGGGGCGTCCAGCGAGGCACGCGGCACGGGCGGCTGCGCGGTCTCGTCGCTCCAGCTGGGCGTCCGCGACGGGGAGTTGTTGCCGCCGGGCAGCTCGGCGCGTGCGCCACCGCGGCCGGGCAGCTGCGGGCGGCGCCTGCCGGAACGTTCCTTGCCCTGCTTCGGCGGCACGGCGCCCGGACCGTTGTCGGTCCCGCCGGGCCGGCCCGCACCCGCGTCACCCGGGCCACCGGCCGGGCGCAGGCCCGAGCCGCCGACCGGGAAGCCGCCCTGGCGTCCGGAGTCGTCGAAGCTCTCGAAGCCGCTCGGCACACCGGTCCCGGCGGCCTGCAGCCCTGCGGGGCCCCCGGCGCCTGGCCGCCGCCGAACCCGCCGGCCCCGGTACCCGCCGGCGGCCGACCGCCCTGCGGAGGCACCGGCGGACCGCCCTGCGGCCCACGCGGACCGCCGGGGTTGCCGAAACCGCCCGGACCACTGGGGTTGCCGGGCAGCGCGGCCCGCGGACCCTGGCCCGCGCCGACCTGCCCGCGCTGCGGCGGGCCACCGAGCAGACCGCCACCGGCGGACGGGCCGCCGAGCGGCGGACCCGACTGGTTGCCGGCCTGGCGGCGCGCGGCGGCGGCACCGGCCGCGGCCTGCGCGGCGGCCGGACCACCGGTGGACGGCCCGCCCTGGCCGGGCTTGCCCGGGGTGGGCTTCTTGTTGCCCTGCGCCACGTCCACGGGAAGCATGACGAGCGCGGTCGTACCGCCCGAGTCGGACGGACGCAGCTGGATACGGATGCCGTGGCGCTGCGACAGCCGGCCGACCACGAACAGACCCATGCGGCGGGATACCGAGACGTCCACGGTGGGCGGCGAGGCGAGCCGCTCGTTGATCGCGGCGAGGTCCTCGGGGGAGAGACCGATACCGGTGTCGTGGATCTCGATCAGCACCCGGCCGTCGGGCAGGGCGTGACCGGTGACCTTGACCTTGGTCTGCGGGGAGGAGAACGAGGTGGCGTTCTCCAGCAGCTCGGCGAGCAGGTGCACGAGGTCGTTGACCACGCGGCCGGCGACCTCGGTCGTCGGCACGGAGGCCAGCTCGATGCGCTCGTACTGCTCCACCTCGGACGCGGCGGCGCGGAGCACGTCGACCAGCGGGACCGGACGGGTCCAGCGACGGCCGGGCTCCTCACCGGCGAGAACGAGGAGGTTCTCACCGTTACGGCGCATGCGGGTGGCGAGGTGGTCGAGCTTGAAGAGGGAGGACAGCTGGTCCGGGTCGGCCTCGCGGGACTCCAGTTCGGAGATGAGCGACAGCTGACGCTGGATGAGGCCCTGGGAGCGGCGCGAGAGGTTGGTGAACATCGCGTTGACGTTGCCCCGGAGGAGGGCCTGCTCGGCGGCGAGGCGGACGGCCTCGCGGTGCACGTCGTCGAAGGCCGCGCCACCTGGCCGATCTCGTCCCGGGAGTGCACACCGACCGACTCGACGGAGGTGTCGACGTCCTGCGGGTCCGACTCCGAGAGCTGCTTGACCAGCTCGGGCAGCCGGTCCTGGGCGACCTTGGTCGCGGTGTCCTGCAGGCGCCGCAGCGAGCGGATCATGGACCGGGCCACGACGAACGCGCCGACCAGCGAGACACCGAGGACGAGCAGGATGAGCGCACCGGAGATGATCGCCTCTTTGCTCCGCGTCGGCGCGGAGATTACGAGCGGTCTGCTCCATCTCCTCGAGGAGCGAGCCCTCGATCTTCTTCATGCGCTCGATCTTGGCCCCGGAGTCGTCGATCCAGTCCTTGTACGAGCGCTTGTCCTGCCCGCCCAGACCGCTCGAGCTGGCGAGGACACGGTCCGCGTAGACATCGGAGGCCTCGACGGTGGGGCTCGCGTCGTCGATCGGCTTGGTGACGTCCTCGGCACCGGCACCGTAGATGTCGGAGAAGGTGCTGCGGTCGGACTCCTCGTTGCCCAGCGCCGCGTTGGCGTACAGCCGGTCGTTCTCGGAGAGCTTGCCGGCCTTCTCGTTGGTCTCGGGCAGGGCCGCCGCGATGACCGCGCGCTGGACGGAGGCGTACTCCTTGGCGGAGGAGAACGCCGCCAGGGCACGGGTCCGCTTGATCATGTCCGGGTTGCTGGTGGCCTCGGCCATGTCCGTGGACAGTTCCAGCAGCCCCTCGATCAGGCGGTGGTAGGCCTCGACCGTCTGTGTGGAGTTCTGTTCGTCCACGTAGGCGTTCTTGCGGATGCTGCTCAGGCTGTAGAGGTCGCGCACGACCCGGACGAGGCTGTCGCGGACACCGGGCATCTTCGAGGTGGTGTTCGCGGTCTCGGCGGCCTGGGTCGCGTCGGTGAACTGGGTACGGGCCAGGTCCGTCTTCTCGCGGGCGCCCTTGATCGTGTAGTCGCTCGCGTTGACGCCGTGGGCGAGAGGACCGGCGGACTCGTCCCGCTCGTTCTGGAGAGCGGTGGCGAGTTCGGTCGCCTGCTTGGTCATGTCGGTGAGCAGCCGCATGTTGTCGAGCTGCTGGATGTCGTCCACGTTGTCGCCGATGCGCAGGGCACCGAGCGAGGTCGCCGCCACCACGGGGAGCGCGAGCAGCGAGACCAGACGGGTCGAGATGCGCCAGTTGCGCAGGGCTATTCGCGAGCCGCCGCTTGCGCCGCCGGCGTTGGGGCCGCCCTTGGGCTTCCCGGGCGGTACGGGAGCAACTGACGCGCCGGGGCGCCCGGAGCGCTCCCCGCCGTCGCCGATCTCCGCCGGACCCGGGTTCTGGGCGTGCTGGGGGAGGAACCGTTGCCGGCTCCGTTGTGTGGCTCCGGCTCCGCCGAAGCGCTGCCATCCCTCTTGAAACGTCCCTGCACTAGCGTCGCAACCTCTGGACCAGGCGTCCCACCGCGTGAACGGCGAGACGGTGTCGGCGTCTTCGGGGACGCCCTGAATACGTCCCCATAGGTGGTCGTGAGTGACCGGCGCTGGCTCCCCCTCCACCGCCGCCAGGCGCTGTTGTTCTGCGCCCCTGCGCGCCGGCACGATCCTGCGGCGGTCCGTGGAATTCCAGCACAGTGCCGGATCTCCAACAAGGCCAACGGGTAACGGTCTGTTCACTGTGACAGCATGTGAGGAGAACGTCACCGGGCGTGGAAGGTGTTTCCGTTTATTACGGACAAAGTGGTGCGATCCAGTGGCACCAACCGGGTGTCCCAGTCGCCATGATCAGGAGCGGAATGCGCGCTTCAGGTAACCAATGTCCGTTTCGTGGGGATGGGTTGATGGCCGGGAATACCCGTTTTGCCCATGACTGAGTGAGGAAACTCACACGCCGATCATGCCTTCTTCACGACTTGGCCCGGGAATCGGATGTTTAGCCTGACGCTTTACAGGGATGGCGAATCCGACAACCCGCGCCTGTGGGACGGCCCTTACGGCCCTCCCGGCGCCCGTACAGGACGAGGTCCAGGACAACAGTGAAGACGACGACGATGTTCCGCACGATAGCCAACCCCGGCGCACGACGCTGGCCCACCTCGCCGACGCCGAGGACCTGCGTACGCCGGAGCAGGAGCACTCCGTCGACCTCCCCTCCGTGACCGCCAACCCGCGCCGGACCGTCCTGATGACGGTCCCGGTCCAGCCGGCGGAGTAGTTGCACGCTCAAGTACGCGCGGAATCGGCCAACTGCTCAAGCCGGTTCCTGTGAAGAATCGGCGGATTCCCGTGAGGACTCCGTGGAAGGGCGCCCGGCACCAGCCGGGCGCCCTTCCGCACGCCTGCCGCGTTAATGCGCGAGGCGGCCACCCCGCCCCGCGTTAGCCTGGACCGTCAGACTCCAGCCAGCTCAGTTAAGGGGCGCAAGCATCCCGTGCGCATCGCCAGGTTCTCCATCGACGGGAACGTAGCCTTCGGCGCGGTCGAGGGCGACAAGCCGGACGAGCTCGTCCTCGACATCATCAAGGGCATCCCGTTCACGGACTTCGAGCTCTCCGGTACGAAGGTCCCGGTCAACAAGGTCAGGCTGTTGCCGCCGGTGCTCCCCAACAAGGTCGTCGCCTTCGGCCGCAACTACGCCGAACACGCCCGTGAACTGGGCAACGAGGTCCCGGACGCCCCCTTCGCCTTCTTCAAGCCGGCCACCTCGGTGATCGGCCCCGGCGACGAGATCCAGTACCCGGCGTTCTCGCAGGAGGTGCACCACGAGGCGGAGCTGGCGGTCGTCATCGGCCGGCTGTGCCGCGAGGTGCCGCGCGCACGCGTCAAGGACGTGATCTTCGGCTACACCTGCGCCAACGACATCACCGCCCGTGACGTCCAGAAGCGCGAGAAGCAGTGGGCCAGGGCCAAGGGCTTCGACACCTCCTGCCCGCTGGGCCCCTGGGTGGAGACCGACCTCGACCCGAGCGACCTGACCATCCAGCTCACCGTCAACGGCGGGCAACGCCAGCTCGGCCGGACGAGCGAGATGATCAACTCCATCGAGGACCTGATCGTCAACATCACCGAGGCCATGACGCTGCTCCCCGGCGACGTGATCCTCACGGGCACCCCGGCAGGGGTCGGCCCCCTCAACGTCGGCGACGAGGTCGCCGTCACCATCGAAGGCATCGGCACTCTCACCAACAAGGTGATCAAGCGTGGCTAACGGCTCCGTCCGCGTACGTTTCTGTCCGTCCCCGACCGGCAACCCCCATGTGGGCCTGGTCCGTACGGCCCTGTTCAACTGGGCGTTCGCCCGCCACACCGGCGGCACGTTCGTCTTCCGCATCGAGGACACCGACGCGGCCCGCGACTCCGAGGAGTCCTACGGCCAGCTCCTGGACTCCCTGCGCTGGCTGGGCTTCACCTGGGACGAGGGCCCCGAGATCGGCGGCCCGCACGCGCCGTACCGCCAGTCGCAGCGCATGGAGACCTACAAGGAGGTGGCCGAGAAGCTCAAGGACGCCGGCCACGCCTACGCCTGCTACTGCTCCGCCTCCGAGCTGGAGGAGCGCCGCGACGCCGCCCGCGCCGCCGGGAAGCCCTCCGGCTACGACGGCAAGTGCCGCGAGGTCACGCCCGAGCAGCTCGCCCGCTACGAGGCCGAGGGCCGCGAGCCGATCATCCGCTTCCGGATGCCCGACGAGACGATCACCTTCACGGACCTGGTCCGCGGCGAACTGACCTTCACCCCGGAGAACGTGCCGGACTACGGCATCGTCCGCGCCAACGGCGCCCCGCTCTACACGCTCGTCAACCCGGTCGACGACGCCCTCATGGAGATCACCCACGTCCTGCGCGGCGAGGACCTGCTCTCCTCCACGCCCCGCCAGATCGCCCTCTACAAGGCGCTGATCGAGCTGGGCATCGCCAAGGAGATCCCGTCCTTCGGCCACCTGCCGTACGTGATGGGCGAGGGCAACAAGAAGCTCTCCAAGCGCGACCCCGAGTCGAGCCTCAACCTCTACCGGGAGCGCGGCTTCCTCCCCGAGGGCCTGCTCAACTACCTCTCCCTGCTGGGCTGGTCGCTCTCCGCGGACCAGGACATCTTCACGATCGAGGAGATGGTCGCGGCCTTCGACATCACCGACGTGAACCCCAACCCGGCCCGCTTCGACCTGAAGAAGGCCGAGGCGATCAACGCCGACCACATCCGGCTGCTCGACGTGAAGGACTTCACCGAGCGCTGCGCCCCGTGGCTGAGAGCCCCGTTCGCCCCCTGGGCGCCCGAGGACTTCGACGAGGCCAAGTGGGAGGCCGTCGCCCCGCACGCGCAGACCCGTCTCAAGGTCCTCTCGGAGATCACGGACAACGTCGACTTCCTGTTCCTGCCGGAGCCGGTCGCGGACGAGGCCAGCTGGACCAAGGCCATGAAGGAGGGCTCCGACGCGCTCCTGCGCACGGCGAGGGAGAAGCTGGAGGCCGCCGACTGGACCTCGGCCGAGTCCCTCAAGGAGGCCGTCCTGGCCGCCGGCGAGGCCCACGGCCTCAAGCTCGGCAAGGCCCAGGCCCCCGTCCGCGTGGCCGTCACCGGCCGCACGGTCGGCCTCCCCCTCTTCGAGTCCCTGGAGATCCTGGGCAAGGAGAAGACGCTGGCCCGCGTCGACGCGGCGCTCGCGAAGCTGACCGCGTAACGCTCGGTCGCACCCGAGGGAGGGGCGGCACCCGGTGGCCCGGGCGCCGCCCCTCCTGCCGTCCCGACGTGGTCCGTCCTCCCGACGTGGTCGGTCCTCCGGACAGGACGACCGGCCGCGGGCTACCGTCGGATCATGGACATCAAGGCCGTGCTCTGGGACGTCGACGACACCCTTTTCGACTACACCGAGGCCGACCGGGCCGGTATGCGGGACCATCTCGCCGCCGAGGGGCTGCTGCCCGGCCACGACTCCGTCGAGGACGCGCTCACCCGCTGGCGCGAACTGACCAGCGTGCACTGGCGACGGTTCGCGGCGGGCGAGGGGGACTGGGAGTCCACCCGCCGCGACCGCGTACGGGACTTCCACGGCAGCCCCCTCACCGACGCGGAGGCCGACGCCTGGTTCGAGCGTTACGTCGCCCACTACGAGCGGGCCTGGTCGCTCTTCCCCGACGTCCTGCCCGTCCTGGACGCGCTCGCCGCCAGCCACCGGCACGCGGTGCTCTCCAACTCCAGCCTCCCCGTCCAGGAGCGCAAGCTGCGCGCCCTCGGCGTCCGGGACCGCTTCGAGACCGTCCTGTGCGCCGAGCAACTGGGCATCTACAAGCCGGCCGCCGAGGCCTTCCACGCCGCCTGCGAGGCCCTGGAACTGCCGCCGCACGAGGTCGCGTACGTCGGCGATCACCCGGAGATCGACGGCCGGGGCGCCGCCGACGCCGGTCTGCTGTCCGTGTGGATCGATCGCGGAAGTCTGCACGCGACCGTCGACCCGCCCGTGGGACCGCACCGGATCGCCACACTCGCCGAACTTCCCGCGATCCTCGGCTCGGATACCCGTTTTGGAGCGCCGTCCACCTTCGGGTAATGTTCTTCCTGCGCCGCCGGAGAGCGGGCCGAAAGGCCGGAACCGACGGAGCAAGCTAGAACAAGATCCCCACAGGGGCTTGCGTTCCAGTGGCCTATGGTGTAATTGGCAGCACGACTGATTCTGGTTCAGTTAGTCTTGGTTCGAGTCCAGGTAGGCCAGCTCGCAGAGCTCATCTGCGTATGCGGAGATCAGATCCGCGAAGCCCCCGTTGTGTAGCGGCCTAGCACGCTGCCCTCTCAAGGCAGTAGCGCCGGTTCGAATCCGGTCGGGGGTACAGATCCTTCCCGCGAAGGTGGACCAGGGTAGCTCCCACCACCATCGATGCAGGATCGCTAGGGCCCCCGTTGTGTAGCGGCCTAGCACGCCGCCCTCTCAAGGCGGTAGCGCCGGTTCGAATCCGGTCGGGGGTACGCAAAGCTCTCAACCATATTGGTCTATGGTGTAATTGGCAACACTACGGTTTCTGGTACCGTCATTCTTGGTTCGAGTCCAGGTAGACCAGCTCGGACCTGCGGCGTTGTAAATGGAACGCCTGCAGGATCGCTAGGGCCCCCGTTGTGTAGCGGCCTAGCACGCCGCCCTCTCAAGGCGGTAGCGCCGGTTCGAATCCGGTCGGGGGTACGTATCGGAAAGGCCCTCCACTTCGGTGGAGGGCCTTTCTCGTGCGCCCGGCTACTCGAAGCCGTACCGCCGGGCCGACTCCTCCTCCTGGGCCAGCCGGTGCAGGAAGCGCAGCACCGGCTCGAAGAGCACCGCCGCCGACACCGCCACCTCCGCCATCTCGGTGTCGGACGCGTAGCTCTCCATGTGATCCAGATCCCGGGCCGCCGCCTGGTGCATCAACTCCGCGTACGGGGCCATCTGTTCGGCGCCGCAGGGGAAGCCGAGCCGCAGCAGTGTCGCCACCAGCGCCACCAGCGAGCGGTGGGCGGGGGAGAGGGAGCCGGTCTCCCGCACCGACTCCCAGCCCAGCATCCGTAGCAGCCGGTCCACCTCGGCCGTCGCGGCGACGGTGACCGGGTCCTCCTCGTCCGGACCGGGGGCCTGGGGCAGCGCCCACAGGGCCGCGCCCAGCCGGATCGTGCGGCCCAGGGAGTCGTCGTCGACGTGCTTCAGCACCTCCCGCGCGTTCGCCACCGGCACCTTGCCCACCTGGATCAACGCCCGCACCAGCCGCAGCCGGCGCAGATGCTCCTCGTCGTACTCCGCCGTCGTCGCGTTGATCTGACGGCCGGGCGCCAACAGCCCTTCGCGCAGGTAGTACTTGATCGTCGCGGTGGACACCCCGCTGCGCTCACTCAGTTCCGCCAGCCGCATCTCTTGCGCCCCTCCTTGGTAAGTGTCACTATCCAAACATGGTTGTTCGGATAGTACCGCTCACCAAGTAGGGGGAGACATGTCAGGGAAGCGGGTCACCGCCGGCCGGACCACCGCCGCCGCCGAGGGCGACGTCGTGGTGCTGCTGATCGGGATGCGGATCAATCACTTCTGGGCCGTGCACCACTGGGGGCCCGTGTTCGCGGCGATGCCCCGGATGCTGCGGGAGCTGCGCCGGGACCCCGGCCGTGGGCTCCTCCACGCCGTGCTGCTGACGGCCTCCCCGCGGACGTACTACGTCGTCCAGTACTGGGAGTCCAAGGAGAAGCTCTACGCCTACGCGCACGCGCCCGACGCGTTCCACCGTGTGGCGTGGGCCGCGCTGAACCGCAAGGAGCGCAAGGGGAAGGGGCGGCAGCATGTGGGGCTCTGGCACGAGACGTATGTGGTGCCGGAGGGGTCCTACGAGTCGATCTACGCCGATATGCCGGCGTTCGGGCTCGCGGCGGCGACGGGGGTGCTGCCGCTGGCCGAGCGGGGGAGGTCGGCGAAGGAGCGGTTCGCTCACCGGCGGGGGGTCGGTGCCTAGGTCGTGATCATGGGAAAAGGCCTGCCGCGGCGTTGAGGCAGGCCTTTTCCCATGGTCGGACGGAGTGGTGTGCTGGTCAGCCGGTGCGGCGCAGGGCCTCCGAGAGGCGGCCCGCGGCGTCGATGACCGCCTGGGCGTGCATACGGCCGGGGTGGCGGGTCAGACGCTCGATGGGGCCGGAGACCGAGACGGCGGCCACCACGCGGTTCGACGGGCCGCGCACCGGGGCGGAGACCGAGGCGACGCCCGGCTCGCGCTCACCGATGGACTGGGCCCAGCCCCGGCGCCGTACGCCCGAGAGCGCGGTGGCCGTGAAACGGGCGCCCTGCAGACCGCGGTGCAGCCGCTCCGGCTCCTCCCAGGCCATGAGGATCTGGGCCGAGGAGCCGGCTTTCATCGTGAGGGTCGAGCCGACCGGCACCGTGTCCCGCAGGCCCGAGAGCCGCTCCGCGGCGGCGACACAGATACGCATGTCGCCCTGCCGGCGATAGAGCTGCGCGCTCTCGCCCGTGATGTCGCGGAGGTGGGTGAGCACCGGGCCCGCCGTGGCGAGGAGGCGGTCCTCGCCGGCGGCCGCGGCCAGCTCGGCCAGCCGTGGGCCGAGGATGAATCGCCCCTGCATGTCGCGTGCCACCATGCGGTGGTGTTCCAGAGCCACGGCCAGGCGGTGGGCCGTGGGTCGTGCGAGTCCGGTGGCGCCGACCAGACCCGCGAGGGTGGCCGGACCGGACTCCAGAGCGCTCAGGACAAGGGCCGCCTTGTCCAGAACGCCGACGCCGCTACTGTTGTCCATGCAACGATACTCGCGTCTCACTCTGTGAAACGCAAGTTCAATTTCGCGTGGACCTTGCCACTCTGGAAGCAGAACGAAGCACGACGAAGCACAACGACGAAGTGCGACGAAGTACGACAACGGCTCGCGGACCAACGAGCCCGGCGGCCGGCGCTCATACGAGGGGTACGTGCGCTCGCCACCTCCGATATCTCTAGTTGGGCCGGTGCTCGGACAAGCCGGCCGGAGGGAAAGCGATGGGTAGGACACTCGCGGAGAAGGTCTGGGACGACCATGTCGTCCGGCGCGCCGAGGGCGAGCCCGATCTCCTCTTCATCGATCTGCACCTGCTGCACGAGGTGACCAGCCCCCAGGCCTTCGACGGTCTCCGCAAGAGCGGGCGCAAGGTGCGCCGGCTCGATCTGACCATCGCGACCGAGGACCACAACACCCCGACCCTGGACATCGACAAGCCGATCGCGGACCCGGTGTCCCGGGTCCAGCTGGAGACGCTGCGGGCGAACGCCGCCGAGTTCGGTGTGCGGCTGCACCCGCTGGGTGATGTCGAGCAGGGTGTCGTGCACGTGGTGGGTCCGCAGCTGGGTCTGACCCAGCCGGGCATGACCGTCGTCTGCGGCGATTCCCACACCTCCACGCACGGCGCGTTCGGCGGTCTGGCGTTCGGTATCGGCACCTCCCAGGTGGAGCATGTGCTGGCCACGCAGACGCTGCCGCTGGTCCGGCCGAAGACCATGGCGATCACGGTCGAGGGCGAGCTGGCCGACGGGGTGACCGCCAAGGACCTGATCCTGGCGATCATCGCCCGGATCGGCACGGGCGGCGGCCAGGGCTATGTCCTGGAGTACCGGGGCCCGGCCATCGAGAAACTCTCGATGGAGGCCCGGATGACCATTTGCAACATGTCGATCGAGGCCGGTGCCCGCGCGGGCATGATCGCCCCGGACCAGACCACCTTCGACTACCTGGAGGGCCGTCCGCACGCTCCCGAGGGCGAGGACTGGGACGCGGCCGTCGCGTACTGGAAGACGCTCAGGACGGACGAGGACGCCGAGTTCGACGCCGAGGTGATCATCGACGGTACCGCCCTGGCACCGTTCGTGACCTGGGGCACCAACCCCGGCCAGGGCGCGCCGCTTTCGGCGTCCGTGCCCGACCCGGCCTCCTACGAGGACGCCTCCGAGCGTCTGGCCGCGGAAAAGGCCCTGGAGTACATGGGGTTGGAGGCTGGCCAGCCGCTGAAGTCCATCACCGTGGACACCGTCTTCGTGGGCTCGTGCACCAACGGCCGTATCGAGGACCTGCGCGCCGCCGCCGAACTCGTCAAGGGCCGCAAGGTCGCCGACGGCGTCCGCATGCTCGTCGTCCCCGGCTCCGCCCGGGTCGGCCTGCAGGCCGTCTCCGAGGGTCTGGACGTCGTCTTCAAGGAGGCCGGCGCCGAATGGCGGCACGCCGGCTGCTCGATGTGCCTGGGCATGAACCCCGACCAGCTGGCCCCCGGTGAGCGCTCCGCGTCCACCTCCAACCGCAACTTCGAGGGCCGGCAGGGCAAGGGCGGCCGCACCCACCTGGTCTCCCCCCAGGTCGCCGCCGCCACCGCCGTCCTGGGCCACCTGGCGTCCCCCGCCGACCTCGCCGACGCCACCGCCCCCGCGCCCGCTGGAGTCTGAACAGCCATGGAAGCATTCACCACCCACACCGGCCGCGCCGTCCCGCTGCGCCGTTCCAACGTCGACACCGACCAGATCATCCCGGCCCACTGGCTCAAGAAGGTGACCCGGGACGGCTTCGAGGACGGGCTGTTCGAGGCCTGGCGCAAGGACGAGACCTTCGTCCTCAACCAGCCCGAGCGCGAGGGTGCCAGCGTCCTGGTCGCCGGCCCCGACTTCGGTACCGGCTCCTCCCGCGAGCACGCCGTCTGGGCCCTGCAGAACTACGGCTTCAAGACCGTCATCTCCTCCCGCTTCGCCGACATCTTCCGCGGCAACTCGCTCAAGAACGGCCTGCTCACGGTCGTCCTGGACCAGAAGACCGTGGACGCGCTCCAGGAACTGGTCGAGAAGGACCCGCAGGCCGAGATCACCGTCGACCTCCAGACCCGCGAGGTACGCGCCGAGGGCATCACCGCCTCCTTCGAGCTGGACGAGAACTCCCGCTGGCGGCTGCTGAACGGCCTCGACGACATCTCCATCACCCTCCAGAACGAGGCCGACATCTCCGCCTACGAGGCCAAGCGGCCCTCGCACAAGCCGAGGACGCTGAAGGTCTGATCCGGCTGCGCGGACCCACCCCTCGGGAGGGCCGTGCAAGGCGGATTCCAGCCACCGCGACACCCCCAGGTACCCCCAATCGTGCACGGTTGGGGGTACCGCCATGTCCGGGTTCGGAGACCTTCGAAGTCATGTGCAGAAAGGTTTCAACTCCCCTAGTTACAAAGGCGATTGCCGGGGTACGCGCACCATGATGTGGCATCCGCCCGGGGCACCCGAAAGGCCCCCGGGAGACGGCAGTTGCCCCCTGCGCAGGCGACAACTCGCCCCAGATGGCACAATCTGTGCATGGAACACGACGGCCAACTCGAGCTCTATACGGCAGTCGCGGGCCAACTCAAGGAAGCGCACACAAGAGTGCGCGCACTGCAAGTCCCGGAGGGCGTACGCATGGCGCTGACCCGGAAGCTGCTGGTCATTACGGCCGTGGCCAAGCACGATCTCGCCGACGCGGCAAGGCGGCTGGAGAGCTTCACGACAGACCTCGACGAGGGGCGAATGCCCGCAGGGGAACGCTGAAGGAACTCCATGACCGCCGAGTTCGTTGCGGCACAAGGGTGATAAGCCCGTTTCGTGTTTGATTTGCGGTATATATCTGCCTAACGTGCGAAAAGCTTGAACACTTTCGTTCTGGCGATGTCTCCGAAGGGGAAGACGTGAACAAGGCGCAGCTCGTAGAAGCGATTGCGGACAAGGTCGGCGGGCGTCAGCAGGCCGCCGACGCGGTCGACGCCGTTCTGGACGCCATCGTCCGCGCGGTCGTCGCCGGGGACCGGGTGTCGGTCACCGGCTTCGGTTCGTTCGAGAAGGTCGACCGGCCGGCCCGTTACGCCCGCAACCCGCAGACGGGTGAGCGGGTTCGGGTCAAGAAGACCTCCGTGCCGCGTTTCCGCGCGGGCCAGGGCTTCAAGGACCTGGTGAGCGGTTCGAAGAAGCTTCCCCGCGGTGGCGAGGTCGCGGTCAAGAAGGCGCCCAAGGGCAGCCTGAGCGGTGGCGCTTCGGCGACCGTCAAGAAGGCCGCGGCGAAGAAGACCACCGCCAAGAAGGTGACCGCCCGCAAGACCACCGCCGCGGCCAAGAAGACGACGGCCGCCGCGAAGAAGACCACGGCGAAGAAGACGACCGCCAAGAAGGCCACCACCAAGACGGCCGCGGCGAAGAAGACGGCCGCCAAGAAGACCACGGCGGCGGCGAAGAAGACCGCGGCGAAGAAGGCGCCGGCCAAGAAGGCCACCGCCAAGAAGGCGCCGGCCAAGAAGTCGACGGCTCGCAAGACGACCGCGAAGAAGACGGCCGCGCGTCAGGCTTAGGGCGTCGGGTACTCACTCACACGCGCCGGGCCGGGCTCCTGTTGGGGAGCCCGGCCCGCGGCGTGTCCGGGGGCGGATCTCCCTGGTCCGTCCAGAGGGCCCGTGTCCGTCCGGAGGGTTCGCGTCCGTTCAGAAGGTCTGCAGGGTGATCAGCGTGATGCGCAGGGCCTCGCCCTCGCCCCGCGTCTCGATCCTCACCCGCTGGCCCGGCCGGAGCAGGCGCAGCGCGCCCGCGTCGAAGGCCGGGGCGTCGAAGGGCAGCGGGGTCCCGTCGTCCAGGAGGACCTGGCCGGTGCGGGTGGCGGGGTCGTAGGTGTACGCGGTGGCCTGCATGGCCGCAGCCTACTGGCCGGGGATCAGCAGGCGCGCGGCCGCGGCGGCCGTACGGGGGCCGACCCCGAGACCGAGTGCGGCCCGCAGGTCGTCGCCGGTGTCGACGTCCTGGCGTACGGAGTCGACGGCGGCGGGTGAGAGTTCCACGGCGCCGGAGCGGCGGTGGCGCAGCCGGGAGCCGGGGCCGAAGACGGGGGAGAGGTCATGGCCGGGTGTCGCGGCGAGCAGGGTGGTGCCGGTGCCGGCGGCGTCCGGGAGGAAAGAGCGGGGGAATTCGGCGGCCGTGTTCAGGACGCGGGTCAATTCCTCGGGGCGCAGAGCGGGCAGATCGGCGTTCAGGGCCGCTACGGGGCTTTGCGGGCGTATATCGCGCACCACCGCCGCCGCGTGCCGCAGAGCGGCGTTCAGGCCGTCAGGAGAGCCTTCGCGGCGATTCTCGGGGACGGTACGGGCGCCCAGGGCCGCCAGCTCGCGGGCGGCGAGCGGGTCGTCCGTGACCACGACCACACCGTGGACCGCCGTGGCGGCCAGGGCCGCGGCCACCGTGTCCTGGGCGAAGGCGAGGGCCAGGCCGGGACGCACCGCGTCGGCGGCGGTGTCCGAGAGCCTGCTCTTGGCCCGCGCCAAGGGTTTCACGGGTACGACCAGGGTCCACTGCACGCGGGTTCCGTCCCTCTCTTGTCGCCGCCATTGTCACCTGGGCGCAATGGCCCGCCGCAGGGCGGGGCGTACGGTGTTCTCGACAGACCGGCAGCCCGGGGCGACACTTGTGCGGCTCCGGGCCCGGAAGCTGGCCCTGGGAAGTCCTAGAGGAAGGTGTCCGCGTGCCCCGCCGGAGAATCGGCTTCTGGTACCGCCTCGCCGCGGTGATCGCCAAACCACCCCTGGTGGTGCTGATCAAGCGGGACTGGCGTGGAATGGAGAACATTCCGGCCGAGGGTGGATTTATCACCGCCGTGAACCACAATTCGCATGTCGATCCCTTTGCGTACGCCCATTATCAGTACAACAGCGGCCGGGTTCCGCGCTTTCTCGCGAAGAGCGGTCTCTTCGGCAAGGGATTCATCGGCGCCGTCATGCGCGGCACCGGACAGATCCCCGTCTATCGCGAGAGCACCGACGCGCTGAGCGCCTTCCGGGCCGCGATCGACGCCGTGGAACGCGGTGAATGCGTCGCCTTCTACCCCGAGGGCACCCTCACCCGCGACCCGGACGGCTGGCCGATGACCGGCAAGACCGGTGCCGCGCGGGTCGCCCTGCAGACCAGGTGCCCGGTGATCCCGGTCGCGCAGTGGGGCGCCAACGAACTGCTGCCGCCGTACGCCAAGAAGCCCAGCCTCCTGCCGCGCAAGACCCACCACGTGCTCGCGGGCCCGCCCGTCGACCTGTCCGCCTTCTACGGCCGGGAGATGAGCCCCGACCTGCTGAAGGACGCGACGGAGGTCATCATGGCCGCCGTCACCCGCCAGCTGGAGGAGATCCGCGGCGAGAAGGCGCCCGAGACGCCGTACGACCCGAGGCGGGAGCGGATCGAGCAGCGGCGCAGGAGTGCCCGAGCGGTCGAGCACCAGCGGCCCGAGCAGCACAATGGGGCGTTGCGGGGGCAGGAACGTCAGGAACGTCAGGAAGAGGGGCAGGGCAAGTGAGCAAGCCGGTCAAGGCGGCGGTGTTCAGCGCCGGTTCATGGGGTACGGCCTTCGGGACGGTGCTCGCCGACGCCGGGTGCGACGTCACCCTGTGGGCGCGCCGCGCGGAGGTCGCCGACGCGATCAACTCCACTCGGACCAACACCGACTACCTGCCGGGCCTGGAACTCCCGCAGAACGTGCGGGCCACCACGGACCCGGCCGAGGCCGCCGCCGACGCCGACTTCACGGTGCTCTCCGTACCGTCCCAGACCCTGCGCGCCAACCTCGCCGAGTGGGTGCCCCTGCTGGCCCCCGGCACCGTCCTCGTCTCCCTCATGAAAGGCGTCGAACTCGGTTCCGCCATGCGGATGAGCGAGGTCATCGAGGACGTCGCCAAGGTCGGGCAGGACCGTATCGCCGTCGTCACCGGGCCCAACCTGGCCCGGGAGATCGCCTCCCGGATGCCGGCCGCCTCGGTGGTCGCCTGCACCGACGAGGCCGTGGCCCAGCGGCTCCAGACCGCCTGCCACACCCCGTACTTCCGCCCGTACACCAACACCGACGTCGTCGGCTGTGAGCTGGGCGGCGCGGTGAAGAACGTGATCGGGCTCGCCGTCGGCATCGCGGACGGCATGGGGCTCGGCGACAACGCCAAGGGGTCGCTCATCACGCGCGGTCTCGCCGAGACGACCCGGCTCGGTCTCGCGATGGGGGCCGACCCGCTCACCTTCTCCGGACTCGCGGGCCTCGGCGACCTGGTGGCGACCTGCTCCTCGCCGCTCTCGCGGAACCACACCTTCGGCACCAACCTCGGCAGGGGCATGACCCTCCAGGAGACCATCGCGGTCACCAAGCAGACCGCCGAGGGCGTCAAGTCCTGTGAGTCCGTACTGGACTTGGGACGACGGCACGGCGTCGACATGCCCATCACGGAGACGGTCGTCGACATCGTGCACGACGGCAAGCCGCCGGTCGTCGCCCTCAAGGAGATGATGTCGCGCAGCGCCAAGCCGGAGCGACGCTGAGCGAAAGCGACCGTTCGGGCACTGACTGGCGTCCTACCAACGGGTACTCTCAACGCGATATGAGCACCGAGAACCTCCCCCAGAGCCCTGAGCAGCCGTCCCGCAAGCCGCGCGTGGCCGTCGTCTTCGGCGGCCGCAGCTCGGAACACGGGATCTCCGTGGTCACGGCCGGCGCCGTCCTGCGGGCCATCGACCGGACCAAGTACGACGTCCTGCCGATCGGTATCACCAGGGAGGGCCGCTGGTTCCTCACCGCCGACGAACCGGACCGCATGGCGATCACCGACCGCCGTACGCCGAGCGTCGAGGAGCTCGCGGAGTCACGGGAGGGCGGTGTGGTGCTCCCCGTCGACCCCGCCAACCGCGAAGTCGTCTACAGCGAGCCCGGATCGGTGCCCAAGGCGCTCGGCGAGGTCGACGTCGTCTTCCCCGTCCTGCACGGCCCGTACGGAGAGGACGGCACCCTCCAGGGCATGCTGGAGCTGTCCGGTGTCCCGTACGTCGGCTCGGGCGTCCT
Organism: Streptomyces griseiscabiei; assembly: GCF_020010925.1. Lineage (NCBI taxonomy): Bacteria > Bacillati > Actinomycetota > Actinomycetes > Kitasatosporales > Streptomycetaceae > Streptomyces > Streptomyces griseiscabiei. The sequence goes on from NZ_JAGJBZ010000002.1 coordinate 705,104, forward strand.
CGCCTCGGCCGTCGGCCAGGACAAGGAGTACATGAAGCGGGTGTTCACCTCCTTCGGGCTCAAGGTCGGCCCGTATGTGGTGATCCGGCCGCGCGAGTGGCAGCTCGACGAGTCCGCCGCCCGGAAGAAGATCATCGATCTCGCCGGTGAGCACGGCTGGCCCCTCTTCGTGAAGCCGGCCCGCGCGGGCTCCTCCATCGGCATCACCAAGGTCGACGACCTCGCCGGCCTGGACGACGCGATCGCCGAGGCCCAGCGGCACGACCCGAAGATCCTGGTCGAGGCCGCGCTGCGGGGCCGGGAGATCGAGTGCGGCGTCCTGGAGTTCGAGGACGGCCCGCGCGCCTCGGTCCCCGCCGAGATCCCGCCGCCCGAGGCCCATGCGTACTACGACTTCGACGCCAAGTACATCGACTCGACGCCCGGCATCGTCCCGGCGCCGCTCACCCCGGAGGAGACCGCCGAGGTCCAGCGGCTCGCGGTCGACGCCTTCGACGCGGCCTCCTGCGAGGGCCTGGTACGCGCGGACTTCTTCCTCACGGAGGACGGCGAGTTCGTGATCAACGAGATCAACACGCTCCCCGGCTTCACCCCGATCTCGATGTACCCGGCGATGTGGAAGGCGAGCGGTGTCGAGTACGGCGAGCTGGTGGACCGCCTGATCCAGGCGGCGCTGCACAGGTCGACGGGTCTGCGCTGAGCCGTGCCCTCGACGGGCCGAAGGCCCCAAAGGGGCGCGGGGAACTGCGCGACCGGCCGCAAACCGGCCCGCAGTCTCCCGACGGCCTCCCGAGGCATCCCCTTAGGAGGCCACCCCTACAGGAACCGCCTTCTTGATGGCGGGCGCCAGCCCCACCAGGATCGGCGACGTGTCCTCCGCAGCCCGCTCGGCCGTCACGGACACCTCCACATACACGGAGCGATTGGCCGTGGTGAAGCGGTAAGCGCCTCCGTCCCGCTTCTCCATCAGCCAGTCCACCCCGTCGACCGCCCCGGCCACCGCGTCGGCGTCCCGCCCCTCCGCCACCCCGGGGTCGATCATCTTGGGAGGCTGGGGCACACCACAGCGCAGTATGATCACCGCGTCGCCCCAGCCCGCCGTCAACGACGAGGCGGGCTGAGGGTCCCGGCGGCCAAGACCGTCCACCTTCCGAGGCAACTCCCCGTCCAGCTTTCGGCACAGTTTCGTGGCGGCAGCCCCCGCGCTGGGAACCGCCGCCGAGCCGCCGTCGTCTGCTGAGGAGCAGCCCGCGACGGCGATCAACGACATGACGAGGACGGACAGCCCGGGACGAGCGGGGCGCCGGCGACGGAACGAGTTCACCGGCCAAGGGTAGACGGGGGCTACAGATGCACGACCGGGCAGGTCAGGGTGCGGGTGATCCCGTCCACTTGCTGGACCTTCGCGACCACCAGCCGGCCGAGGTCGTCGACGGTGTCGGCCTGGGCGCGCACGATGACGTCGTACGGACCCGTCACGTCCTCGGCCTGGACGACACCGGGGAGTTTGCTGATCGTCTCGGCGACGGTCGACGCCTTGCCGACCTCCGTCTGGATCAGGATGTACGCCTGTACCACGGAACCTCCAGGGCGGCCACGAGGATCATGTGGATCATGTCGGGAAAAGGAACGCCACGGTATCGCGTCGCCGAGCGCCAGGGGGAGACCCCTGGAGGCCGCGCCGCTCGCACCGGGGTGCGGGGACGACGGAAGTTGACGGTCCACTCGACCGTACCGAGGACGGCAGCGACCCGCGACCGGGCGCCTGTGACACTGGAAGCGGCACAAGAAGGGGCGATACGACGATGAAGGGCACCGTGGGAGAGCTGGGGGAGTTCGGGCTCATCAGGGAGCTGACCTCCCGGCTCACCACCACCCCGGCGGTCCGGGTCGGCCCCGGCGACGACGCCGCCGTGGTGGCGGCGCCGGACCGCCGGGTGGTGGCGAGCACCGACCTGCTCCTGGAGGGACGGCACTTCCGGCGCGACTGGTCCACGGCGTACGACGTCGGGCGCAAGGCCGCCGCGCAGAACCTCGCCGACATCGCCGCCATGGGCGCCGTGCCCACCGCGCTGCTCCTCGGCCTCGTGGCGCCCGTCGAACTCCCGGTGACCTGGGCCACCGAGCTGATGGACGGCCTGCGCGACGAGTGCCAGGTGGCCGGCGCGGCCGTGGTCGGCGGGGACGTCGTCCGCGGGGACACCATCATGATCTCGATCACCGCGCTCGGTGATCTGCGCAACCACGAGCCCGTCACCAGGGCGGGCGCCCAGCCCGGCGACGTGGTGGCCGTCACCGGCTGGCTCGGCTGGTCCGCCGCCGGGCACGCGGTGCTCTCCCGGGGCTTCCGCTCGCCCCGCGCCTTCGTGGAGGCCCACCGGCGCCCCGAGCCGCCGTACCACGCGGGCCCGGCCGCCGCCTCGCTCGGCGCGACCGCCATGTGCGACGTCAGCGACGGGCTGATCGCGGACCTCGGACACATCGCCGAGGCGAGCAAGTGCCGGATCGACATCCGCTCCGGCGCCATCGACATCCCCACCCAGATGCACGACATCGGCCAGGCCGTCGGCGTCGACCCCCTCCAGTGGGTGCTCACCGGCGGCGAGGACCACGCCATAGTGGCGACCTTCCCGCAGGACGTGAAGCTGCCCGCGCGCTGGAAGGTGATCGGGGAGGTCCTCAACCCCTCCGCGCTGCCCCAGGTGACCGTGGACGGGGCGCCCTGGACCAGCAAGGGCGGCTGGGACCACTTCGGGGACATCGAGTCATGAGCCCGGCTCCCGTGCGGGTCCTGACGGTGGCCGGCTCCGACTCCGGTGGCGGCGCCGGCATCCAGGCCGACCTGAAGACGATGCTGGCGCTCGGCGTGCACGGCATGAGCGTCGTCACGGCCGTCACCGCGCAGAACTCCCTCGGTGTGCAGGGCGCTTGGGAGCTTCCGGTGGAGGCGGTACGGGCCCAGTACCGCAGCGTCGTCGACGACATCGGCGTACGGGCGGTGAAGACCGGCATGCTCGCCTCCGCCGAACTCGTCGAGGCCGTCGCCGAGTTGCTGGCCGCCACCGACGCGCCGGTCGTCGTCGACCCGGTCGGCGTCTCCAAGCACGGCGACCCCCTGCTCGCCGCCTCCGCGCTGGACTCCGTACGGCAGCGGCTGCTGCCGGTGGCGACCGTCGCGACGCCGAACCTCGACGAGGTCGCCCAACTCACCGGCGTACGGGTCGAGTCGGAGGCCGGGATGCGGGAGGCGGCCGAGGCCGTGCTGGCGTACGGGCCCCGGTGGGCGCTGATCAAGGGCGGCCATCTCGCGGGGGACGCCGTCGACCTGCTCACCGACGGCTCCGCGGAGCACTGGCTGCGGGCGCCCCGGCACGACAACCGGCACACCCACGGCACGGGGTGCACCCTCGCCTCCGCGATCGCCTCGCATCTCGCCCTGGGCCTGACCGTCCCCGAGGCCGTGGCGGCGGCCAAGAGCTATGTCACCGGGGCGATCGCCGCCGGGTTCGCGCTCGGCGGGGGGATCGGGCCCGTGGACCACGGCTGGGCCCTTACCCGGGGTACTCCGGCAGCCTGATGTTCGTCGCCGACTTCTCGGTGATCCGCTTGAAGAAGGCCGCCAGCGGGCGGGAGGCGAGCAGCCGGTACATACGGTCCCGGCTGCGGATCCGCCGCTCGGTGGGCGGCGCGAAGAACGGCCCGGCGTTGCCCGAGGTCTTCTGGCAGCCCTTGGCGAAGTCCCTGATCCGGGACTCGTACGCGGCGAACGCCGTGCGGTGGTCCCCGCCCGCCAGGGCGAGTTCACCGGCCAGGACGTAGGCGCCGACGACCGCGACACCGGTGCCCATGCCGCCCATCGTGGCGCCGTACCCCGCGTCCCCGAGGAGGGCCACCCGGCCCTCGGTGAGCCGGTCGACGTGGATCTGGGCGATCGCGTCGAAGTACAGGTCGTCGGCCGTCTCCAGGGCCTTGAGGACATGCGGCGCCTCCCAGCCCATGCCCGCGAACCGCTCGGCGAGGATCCGCTTCTGCGCGGCCACGTCCCGGCGGTCGAACGACAGCCGCTCGGACCGGAAGACCAGCAGGGCGTTGGCGCGGTCCGGGTCGCCGCCGTAGTTGCCGACGGCGATCGCGCGGCCCGGCTCGCTGTAGAGGCGGCCGGTGCGGTCCAGGCCCAGGTCGTTGGGGACGGCGAAGCCGGCCACGTAGTGGCCGAGGAACCGCAGGTGACGGGACTCGTCGCCGAAGACCAGCGAACGGGTGCGCGAGTGGAGGCCGTCGGCGCCGATCACCAGGTCGAAGCGGCGGGCCCGGCCCCGGTCGAAGGTGACATCGACGCCGTGGGGTGTGTCGGTGAGCGTGGCGATCGAGTCGCCGAACACGTACTCGACGTGGTCCCGGGTGCGCTCGTACATGATCCGTGCGAGGTCGCCGCGCAGGATCTCCACGTCGCCGCTCATCATCTCCGAGGGCAGATCCACCGTCGGGGAGCCGTCCGCGTCGACGACGATCTGCCGGCCCATGTGCGTCTGCCGGGCATGGATCTCGTCCCAGATGCCCATCGCCGTGAGCACCTCACGGTGGACACGCCCCCGGAAGTCGACGGCGAAGCCGCCCGCGCGCGGCTCCGGGGCCTTCTCGACGACGGTGACCCGGGCGCCGTACCGGGCGAGGTTCAGGGCGAAGGCGGGTCCGGCGACACTGGCACCGGAGATCAGGACGGTGAGGTGGCCGAGGAGGGTGTGTGTCTTGTGGGCGGTCCCGGCTTTCTCGGTGTTCCCGGTGTTCCCGGTGTTCCCGGTGGTGCCGGTTCTCGCCGTCTTCTTCGTGTTCGTCGTGTTCCTTGCGTTCCTCGTCGTGTTGGTCATGCACGGCAGCCTCGTCGGGGTCGCTGACCGTCCGCCTACCGTTCGCTGACCGTCGCCGGCCCGAGGCGTAGGCCCTGTTCGAAGCCCTGCTCGAAGGCCCGGTCGTACGCCTCGGGGGAGAGCCGCGCGCGGACGGCCCGCTCCGTGCGGACGACATCGGGGTCGCCCGCGACACGGGCGCCCCGCAGGGCCTCAGCCGCGCCCAGGAGTTCGGCGGCGCGCTCGGCGGTCGGGGCGACGGAGGCGAGGGCGTCGGCGAGTTCGGCCCGGGCGAGGGCGTCGGTGGAGTCCCGGGCGTGGGTTTCGGCCCGTGCGAACCAGTCGCGGGCCGCGTCGGTGTCCCCTTCGGCGTCGGCGTTCCGGCCGAGCCCGATGAGGATCCGGACGGTCTCGCCGACGCTGAACCAGTTCGCCGCGCACGCCTTCAGGGCGTTCTCGTAGTGCACGCGCGCGTGGGCCGTGTCTCCGGCGAGCCGGGCCAGGTCGCCGAGGCCCCGCCGGGCGCTCGCCACCTTGTCGTGCGCGCCGGCGGCACGGGCGAGCGCGGCGGACCGGGTGTAGTGGGCGGCGGCCTCCTCGGTGTCGCCCCGGTGCAGCAGCACGGTCGCCCGGGTGCGCAGCAGATCGGCGGTCTCCTCCGGCGCCTGCAGTTCCCGTACCTGTGCCAGGCCCTCGTCCAGGAGCTCCAGGGCGCGCTCGTGATCGCCGTGCCAGTCGGCCAGCGAGGCGAGCGGGTCCAGACAGTTGGCCATGCCCCAGCGGTCGCCGGTCGCGCGGAATCCGGTCAACGCGCGCGTGAAGGCCGCCTCCGCCCCGGCCGGACGCCCCGCGAACAGCGCCTGATAGGCGAGGCCCACGTCCAGCAGCGCCCGCCCCCACGGCTCGTCGCTGATGTGCACGGCCCGGATCTCCTCCTCCACGGAGAGCACCGGACCGCCGACGAGGGACCAGATGACGGTGGTGGCCGGCAGCCGCAACGGCCCCCGCAGAGTCCGCAGTACGGCCGCCACGCGCGCGAGGCGCTCGGGTTCGCCCGGGTCGTCACCGCGCCCGGCGACCGTGTTCATCACACACAGCGCGTACTCCTCGGCCAGCCCCGGGGGCGGCTCCTCGCCGACCGCCGCCAACAGCGCGCGGGCCATCGGCAGATGCTCGCCCTGCGGGCCGCGCAGCCGCCAGAACCACGACAGGGCGGCCATCAGCCGCAGCGCGGACCCGGTGTCCGTGCGCACCAGATGGCGCAGGGCCGCGTCGAGATTGCCGTGCTCGGCGGTCAGCCGCTCCAGCCAGGGCAACTGCCCGGCGCTCCGCAGAAAGGGTTCCGCCCGCTCGGCGAGCGCCAGGAAGCAACCGGCGTGCGCGTCCCGCAGCCGCCCTGGATCGTCCTCCTCCGCCAGCCGCTCGGCGGCGTACGCGCGGATGGTCTCCAGCATCCGGTACCGTCCGTCGGCGACCTCCACCAGCGACTTCTCCACCAGCGACGCGAGCACGTCCTCCGCGTACGGCACCCCGCAGACGGCCTCCACCGCCTCCGCCGTCGCACCTCCGGAGAACACCGCCAGCCGCCGCGCCGCCTCCCGCTCTTCGCCGTCCAGCAGCTCCCAGCTCCACTCGACCACGGCCCGCAGCGTCCGGTGCCGGGGGGCCTTGGTGCGGTCGCCCCGGGAGAGGAGACGGAACCGGTCGGGGGCGTGGGCGGTCTCCGGCACGGGCCCATGCGTGCCCAGCCTGGTGTCGAGGCGGTCGGCGAGTTCGTCGACGGTCAGGGTGCGCAGCCGGGCGGCTGCCAGCTCGATGGCGAGGGGGAGACCGTCGAGGGCGGCGCAGATGTCGGCCACGCGCGCGTGCGGCTCGTCGAAGGGACGCTCGGGGCCGGGGCGTACGGCCTGCGCGCGGTCCAGGAACAGCAGACCGGCGGAGTCCGGGGGCAGCGGCGGGACCGGTACGAGGATCTCCCCGGTGATACCGAGGGACTCCCGGCCGGTGGCGAGGACCCGGAGGCCGGGGCAGCCGCCGAGCAGCAGACCGACGAGCCGGGCGGCCTCCTCGACGAGATGCTCGCAGTTGTCGAGCACGAGAAGCAGCTCACGCTCCTCCAGGGCGGCCAGCAACCGTTCCACGGCTTCCGTGACGGGAGTCCCGGGCGCACGCGGTCCTTCCCGCACCCCGAGCGCCGCGAGGACGGCGTACGGGATCTGCGTGCCGTCCGTCAGGGGCGCCAGCTCGGTGACGCAGACGCGCGCGGAGGTGTCCGCGTGGACCCGCGCGGCCTCGAACGCGAGCCGGGTCTTGCCGACCCCGCCCGGACCGGTGAGCGTGATCAGACGGGGCGGTCGGGGAGCGGAGTCGGTCAGGAGGGCGGTGATGCGGGCGAGTTCGGCGCGGCGGCCGAAGAAGCGGGTGAGCTGGGCCGGTACCCGGGGGCGGCGCGGTGCCGGGGCCTCGCCCCGCAGCAGTTCCAGGTGGAGCGCGGCGAGGTCGGGCGACGGGTCGGCGCCGAGTTCGCGGGCGAGGGCGCTCCGGGCCTCCTCGTAGACGCCGAGCGCCTCGGCGGGGCGGCCGCTCGCGTGGAGGGCCCGCATCAGCTGGCCGTACAGCCGCTCGCTCAGCGGGTGCGCGGCGAGCAGCGCGCGTACCTCGGGGACGAGTTCGGGCCCGCCGCCGAGCACCAGATCCGCCTCGATCCGGTCCTGTACGGCGGCCAGTTGTAGTTCGTCGAGGCGCGCGACCTCGGCGTACGCGTCCGGGAGGTCGGGCAGCGCGGGCCCGCGCCACAGGGCGAGCGCCTCGCGCAGCCGGGCCGCCGCCTGCGGATGGTCCCCGGCGGCGAGGGCGGCCCGCCCGTCCCTGGACAGTTGTTCGAAGAGGTGGGCGTCGACCGCCTCGGGCGGGACGGCGATGCGGTAACCGGCGGAGGTGATCTCTATCTCGGTGTGCGGGCGCAGGCGTCCGCGCAGCCGGGAGATCTGGGACTGCAGGGCGTTGGCGGCCCCGGCGGGCGGTTCGGTGCCGTACAGGCCGTCGATGAGACGCCGGGCGGAGACCGTACGGCCCGCTTCGAGGAGCAGCAGGGTCAGCAGGGCGCGGGGACGGGGACCGCCCGGGTCCGGTGAGGTGCCGTCGTCGGCGCGTATGTCGAGGGGACCGAGGATGCCGAACCGCATTCACGGGATTCTGGCAGCAAGGCGCCGGGCGGGCACGGCAAAAAGCCGGCCCACCCTACGGTGGACCGGCTCTGTGCGGCGAACCGGCAGTGGCCGCGCGCTGGCTGAGCGTCAGCGCGAGACCTTGCCGGCCTTGATGCACGAGGTGCAGGCGTTCACGCGCTTCGGCGTCCCACCGACCACGGTACGCACGCGCTGGATGTTCGGGTTCCAGCGACGGGACGTACGGCGGTGCGAGTGCGAGATGTTGTTGCCGAAGCCCGGCCCCTTGCCGCAGACGTCGCAGTTGGCAGCCACGGGTCACTCCAAAGACTTCAGATGCACTTACGGTTGATCCCGGCATGCCGGGATCACGATCCCAGTGACTGGGGTCTGAGTGGCGCTGCCAGGGGGAGAGTCCGATCTGGATCGTCGAAGATCTTCGATCTGAATCGGACAACCGGAGCAGCATACAACGACTGCGTCCGTACAACGAAACTACCATGGCTGGTCCGGGCCTCGTCCCGGCCCTCTTACCGGCGGTCACCACCACGGGTCTACGCTGCGTGCGACGCGCGGCGTCCCCCCGGCCCCGCGTCCAGCAGCCAAGCATCCCCGCAGGCAAGCAGTTCAAGGAGGCGCAGGTGCCGCAGGTGCCGCAGACATTCTTCGATGCTCTCGCGGTGCGCACCTGGTGCGGTCTCGCGCTGGCGGCGCTGGGACGCGCGCGCGAGGAGATCGACGCCATCAACGTGTACCCGGTGGCCGACGGCGACACCGGCACCAACCTGTACCTGACGATGGAGTCGGCCGCGGCTGCCGTCGAGGCGGTGTTCGCGGGCCACGAGGCCGGCGGACCGCCGGCGGGAGGGGCGTCGGCCGGTGAGGGCAGGCCCACGCTCGCCGAGGCCGCGCGGGCGATGGCGCACGGCGCGCTGATCGGCGCCCGGGGGAACTCCGGGACGATCCTCGCCCAGCTCCTGAGGGGCATGGCCCAGGTCCTCTCCGACGACGGTGACGCGGCCCACACCGACGGCCGGGGCCTGCGGCTCGCCCTCCGCCGCGCCGCCGACTCCGCCCGTGACGCCGTCGCCCACCCCGTCGAGGGCACCGTCCTCACGGTCGCCACCGCGGCGGCCGACGCCGCCACCGGCACCGAGGGCGACTGCGGCACGGTCGCCCGCGCGGCCTACGAGGGCGCCGGTACGGCCCTGGCGGCGACCCCCGCCCAACTGGCGGCCCTGGCCCGCGCCGGCGTCGTGGACGCGGGCGGACGGGGCCTGGTGGCGGTGCTGGCGGCACTGGTGGAGACGTTCACGGGGGAGGCGCCGAGGGCCTTGGCCGTCCCGGCCGCGCACACGCGCGTGGCCGTCGCCGAAGCCGCGGCGGAGGTGTGCGACGGGGACGACCGGCCCGAGACGGGCGGACCGGCCTTCGAGGTGATCTACCTCCTGGAGGCCTCGGACGCGGCCGTGGCCCGGCTGCGGCGACGCCTGGACGAGCTGGGCGACTCGCTCGTGGTGGTCGGCGGGGACGGGCTGTGGAACGTCCATGTGCACGTCGACGACGCCGGGGCCGCCGTCGAGGCGGGCGTCGAGGCCGGGCGGCCGTACCGGATCCGGATCACGCACTTCGGGGCCGAGGACGCCCATATGACCGGTGAGGCCGGGCGGCAGCCGCGTGAGCGTGCCCAGCGGGCCGTCGTGGCCGTCGTCCCGGGGGAGGGGCTGGCCGGGCTGTACGCCGAGGCCGGCGCGACCACGGTGCTGGCCCGGCCCGGGGAGCCGCCCGCCAGCGGGGAGCTGGTGGAGGCCGTACGGCGGGCGCACGCGCGCGAGGTGGTGCTGCTGCCCAACGACGCGGATCTCCGGCACACGGCAGCCGCCGCCGCAGAGCAGGCGCGGGCCGAGGGCGTCCGGGTCGCCCTCATCCCCACCCGCTCGGCCGTCCAGGGCATCGCCGCGCTCGCCGTCCACGAGCCCGACCGGCGCTTCGACGAGGACGTCGTCTCGATGACCTCCGCGGCCGGTGCCACCCGCTACGCCGAGGTCGTCGTCGCCGAGCGGCAGTCCTGGACCATGGCCGGCATCTGCCAGGCCGGTGACGTCCTCGGCCTCATCGACGGCGATGTCGCCGTCATCGGCTCCGATGTCACCGTGACCGCGGCGGCGGTGGTGGACCGGATGCTCGCGGCGGGCGGGGAGATGGTCACCCTCGTCCTCGGCGACGAGGCCCCCGTCGGGGTCGTCGACCATGTGGAGACACGGGTGCGCGAGGGGCATCTGGCGGTGGACACGGTGGTGTACCGGGGCGGGCGGCAGGGGGCGTTGCTGCTGATCGGCGTGGAGTAGCCCGAGGGGTGCGTGGTCGGGTGCGGGTCCGATGGGGCTTCTCGCGCAGTTCCCCGCGCCCCTGAGAAGCAGGGGCTGCGCCCCGTGCTTTTCCCCTCGAAAGGGCCGCAGGCGTCTTTCAGGGGCGCGGGGAACTGCGCGAGAAGCCCCACCGAACCGCCACATACTCACCCACCCACCCCCGCGCGGAGCGCGGAAGGGGGGTCGAAGGGGCGCAGCCCCTGGGGGACGGGACGGGTAGGGGCGGCGGGGGCGAGGAAAGCCATGCGGCACCCCCCGCTCAGCCCGAACCCCGCGCCTCCGCCACCTCCGACAACCGCCCTGCTTCCTCCCGCAGGGCGACCGCCGACTCGTCGTCGCGATCGGCCACCGAGGCGAGCACCCCCCGAGCCCGCTCCCCGGCGGCAGCCGTCCGCCGAAGGTCCACCTCCAGCCACCCCGCGGCCAGTTCGGCGGAGCCACGCGCGTCCAGGAAGTCCGCCCCCAGCGACGCGTACACCGACACCGCCCGCTCGACCAACCCCAGCGCCTCCTCGAAGACCGGCCGGAACACGGCGAGTTCCGCGTCCTCGGCGACGGACCGGGCGAGCAGGTCCCCGAACTGGCGGCAGGTCTCGGCGAGTTCCGCGAGGATCCGGCGCCGGTTCTCCTCACCGGACACGTCGGACAGGGCCGCCTCGCAACCCAGCACCGCGTCACCCATCAGCTCCCGGGCGTCGTCCGGGGACGCGGCCCCGGCACCCTCACGGCTCTCACGCGCCACGTACCAGGCCCGCGCCCGCAGCGCCCGCACATACCCGTGGACGTTCCCCAGCTCACCCCAGAGATCGACGGCGCGCTCGTACGCGCGGTCCGCCTCGTCCGGCAGCCCCGCGCGCGCGAGCGCCTCCGCGGCGAGATGCGCGAGCATCGCGTGATCGCGCTGCTCGGGCCAGTGCCGGGCGATGTCGGCGGCCCGCAGCCACCGTCCGGCGGCCTCCCGGTGCTCACCCAGCTCTGTGTGGCAGTCACCGAGCCACCACAGGGTCTGGGCGACGGCCCCGTCCCCGTGTGTCTCGGCGGTGAGATCCGGCAGCGCCGACTCCAGTACCTCGGCAGCCTCCGCCCACCGCCCCAGCCGCAGCAGGAACCCGCCGAGCAGATGCCGGGCCCAGGCGCCCAGGGTCGGCCCCTCGCCCGCCTCGTCGGCCCAGTGCGCCGCCTCCAGGGCGTGTCCTGCGGCCTCCTCCGCCCGGTCGCCGGCACCGAGCAGCTCGGCCAGCTGCAGACGCAGCTGCGCCCGTCCCACCGGCTCCAGCTCCGCCCCGCCGTGCTCCAGCGCCGCCAGGGCCGCCCGCTCGGCGGTCTCCAGGTCCCCGAGGTGCTGCGCGACCCCGGCGAGCCGGGCCTCGTACTGCACCGCGAACCACGGCAGTCCGGCGGCCACATACCGCCGCGCGGCCTCCGCGAACAGCTCGGCGGCGGCCTCCGCGTCCCCGGCGCGCGCGGCCAGCTCCCCGAGCATCGCCCGCGCCTCCGCGGCCCGCGAGGCCAGCCGGACGTCCTCCGCGCGACGCGGCTCGACGAACTCCGCCAGCTCCCGAACGGCCGCCTCGGCGGGAGCCACCGCGTCGTCGGCCCCGTCGTCGGCCTCGGCCTCGTGCATCCGCTGCACGAGTATCCGGGCCCGCCCCACCAGTACGGCGGCCGTCTGCCGCGCCCCCGTGCCGCCGTCCGCCCAGAGCGCGCGAATCCCCTCGTACGGCTCGGCGATCAGTTCCAGGGCGGCATCCGTGTCCCCTGCCAGGGCATGGACGGTCGCCCCACGCGCGCGTGCCGCCAGCGCCTCGCCGGGGTCGCCGGCCTCCTCGTACAGCTCGGCCGCGCGCGAGAAGAGGGCGCGGCCCTCGGGCCCCAGCCCGATCGCCTCGTGGTCGACGATCTCCGCGCGGTCCCCGGCGTCCAGCTCCGCGCCCTCGGACTCGGCGGCCCGCGCGACGGCCGCCCAGGCCTCCACGGACCCCGGATGCAGCGTCTCGGACAGCCGCCGTGCCTCGGCCAGGAGACCGGGCAGGTCGTCCGGTGCGGGGATCGCCGAGGCCGCCACGCTCTCGACGGCGGCCGGCTGCCGGGGCGCCGGCACCGGAGCGACGGCCCCCGCCGAGCGCACCCCCAGCGGCAGCCGCTCCAGCAGTGGCGCCCGGTCCATCCGCTCCCGGACCTGCGTGCCGACGTACGCCGTGCCGTTGCGCCGGTCGAAGAGCGCGGCCAGGGAAAGTGCCTCCTCGCGCGCGTGGAAGGCCAGTTCGCGGGCGGTCCAGGTGCGGCCGGGCGGACCGGGGACCGTCTGGTCGGCGAACCCGCGGGCCGTGAGGCGGTCCATGAGGAGGGCCACCACACTCAGGAAGTCCAGCTTGCTGCGCGGGTCGCCGGAGCCGGTGAAGTACGCCGGGCGCTCGGCCAGCAGCTCCAGGCCGCGCGCCTCGTTGCCGGTCAGGGCGCAGAACTCCACATGGTCCGCGTAGGCGCCCCGCATGCTCTCCATGGACCGCACCAGCCGGAAACCCCGCAGATGGTGGGCCCGTGCCTCGTCCTCGCGCCCCAGGCGCAGCAGCGGCAGCAGGGAGGAGGCCAGCACGGTGTGCGGCTCGTGGGCGCATGTGTACTCGCCCTCCAGGACCGGCGCCCACAGCTCCAGCGCCGCCGTGTCCTCGTGCCGCCGGGTCCGCCACCAGCCCTGCCCGTGCAGCTCGCACGCGTGGCAGTCGGCCATCGAGTCCCGGTCGGCGGCCAGCCACGCCCCGTACGCCCGCTCGGCCCGCGCCAGGTCGCCGATGTGCGCGGCCACGCTGAACTCGGCGCTCCGCACGGCCCGTTCCGAGTGCCCGGCCAGCCGGTAGCGGTGCTCCATCTCGCCGAGCCACTTCTCGATGGAGGCGAGCGGGACGTGCGGCTGGTTGAGCATGCCGGCCGACATCCACTTGAACACCCAGTGCAGGGAGTGGATCTCGTACTCGTCGAAGTCCTCGGGCCGTTCGTCCCACATGCGCAGCAGCCGCGCGAAGGGGACGAACATCTTGTCCTTCTCGGAGCTGTAGTTGTAGACCTTCAGCTGATGCCCGAGCGCCTCGATCACGGCGAGCGGCACCTTCAGCTTCTCGGCCTCCACGAGCAGCCGCTCCGCGCGCGCGTTGCGCGTCGGGCCCTCCGGCTGCTCGTAGTTCTCCGCCATCGCCCGGCGCAGCTCGTCGAAGTCCATGGCGCCCGTCGCGCCCATGGCATCCATGGCGTCCGTCACGTGCGGCCGTCCCCCTCGGTGTGCGTGGCCCACTCCAGCAGGCCGATGAAGGCGCGGTTCAGCAGCGCCGAGTCTGCGGGCCGCAGCGGCCGTTGCGCCATCAGCAGGGCCTGCCCGTACAGGGACTCCGTGGCCGTGCCGATCAGCTCCCGGTCGGACAGGGAACTGATCCGCCGGATCAGGGGGTTGAGATGGTTGAGCACCAGCCGCGCGCGCGGGGCGCTGCCGCGCAGCGAGCCGAGGATGCCCGCCCACAGGTCGTCGGCCCGCTCCTCGGCCTCCGCGCGGGCCTGCTCGTGCCGCGAGGACCGGTCGTCCAGGTGCAGCGCGGGCACCGACAGCGGATGGAAGGCCCGCAGCACCACGTCGCAGCCCAGCGGATCGAGCTTGGCCCGCGCTGCGGACAGGAAGCCCGTGAGCGCCAGCTCCTCGTCGGGGTCCAGCACGTCCAGATGCGCGGTCACCGTGTCCGCGTCCAGCTCGGCGACGACCGTCCCCGGGCGCACCGACGGCAGCGCCTCGACCAGCTCGCTGTCGTACGTGTAGCCGCCGTTGACCACGCCGACGCCCTGCGCGGACGCGATCGGCGCGACCTGCCGGTACTCCTCGACCGTGCGCGTGAAGTGCACCACCGGGTGCCGCTGCGCGAACTCCTCCAGGGACAGCCGTCCGTCGGTCGTCTCGAAGGGCAGCCACGGCAGCATCGTGCGCAGCATCTCCCGGTCGTGCCGCGCCAGGGACTTCACACCCAGGTAGTGCACCGACAGGAAGGCCGCCAGCCGCTCCGGGTCACCCGCGGCGAGTCCGGTGAGCCAGCCCCGGATCCGCTCGCCGAGCGCCTCCCGTACGGCCGCCAGCGTCTCGTCCTCGTACAGCGACTCCCGGGACGCCGTGGGCCGCAGACTGTCCGTGTCGAGGACACAGCGCACGAAGAACGCCCAGTCCGGCAGCAGCTGTTCGGCCCGCTCGGTGAGCAGCATGCCCTTCAGATGCACCCGGTGGCTCGCCCGCTGGGCCGGGCTGACGGCGGCCGGCAGCACGTACGCCACACCCCTGATCCCGGCCAGCGGCACATCCAGCTCGATCGAGTCCAGCGGGGTGAACCCGAACAGGTCGTGACAGTGCCGGGCCAGGGCCACCCGCCGGGTCGCGGGGGAGGGGTACGCGCGGTCCCAGGGCGCGGGGAGGTCGGTGACCCGCTCGTCGCCCACCCGGACGTCGTACGGCAGCAGCGACCCGAAGTCCCGCGCCAGTGTCCGCACGCGCGCGGGGGAGAGCCATTCGGCCGCCCCGGGCCGCGCCACCAGGTGCACGGTCGTGCCCGGCTCGGGACGGGCCGCGTCGGGCAGCGTCCGCACGGTGTACGAGCCGTCGTCGGTCGCCGTCCACTCCACCGGCGGCGCGTCCGGTGTCCGGGCGCTGCGGCTGACCACCCGGATGCGTTCGGCGACCACGAAGCACGCCAGCAGCCCGATGCCGAACTGCCCGAGGAAGTCCGAGCGGACCTCCTGGAGGGAGCCGTCGTCCCGCTTGGAACTGCGGCCGATCGTGGCGAGCAGATCGTGCACATCGGCCTCGGTGAGCCCGATGCCCGAGTCCTCCACCCGCAGCGCGCCGCCCTCGGCGAACAGCCGCACCCGCGCGGGCGCGTCCGGCCACTCGGCTCTGCGCGCGGTGATCGCGTCCACGGCGTTCTGCAGCAGCTCGCGCAGATAGACCTTCGGACTGGAATAGAGATGGTGCGAGAGAAGATCCACCAGGCCACGCAGATCGACCTGGAAGGTATGAGGCGACTGAGGTGCCTGAGGAGTCTGGGGTGCCTGGGATGACTGTGAGGTCATTGAATCCATCGTCGCAGCGCCGGGGGGAGGGGATTCTGGCGACGGCGGCGGGGTCGGGCGGTCCCGCTGGACGGTGACCGCGGACGAAAGGCGGTACGGGCCCTGAGGTCGCCGGGCCCGGGAGTGCGCCATCCTAGGCGCGAACGACCCGCCTGACCAGCGGATTTCGAGTATGTATACGGCAATGTCAGTGCCGTGGTGTGCAATGGATCTCGTGCCCGCGCTCGAAGAACCTCTCAAGAACACGCTCGGCGCCGCCACCGCGAAGGTGATGGCCGAGCACCTCGGCCTGCACACGGTCGGGGACCTGCTGCACCACTACCCCCGCAGATACGAGGAGCGCGGCCAGCTCACCCACCTCGCCGACCTGCCGATGGACGAGCACGTCACGGTCGTCGCCCAGGTCGCCGACGCCCGTCTGCACAGCTTCGCCTCGGCCAAGGCCCCCCGGGGCAAGGGCCAGCGCCTCGAAGTCACCATCACCGACGGCAGCGGCCGCCTCCAGCTCGTCTTCTTCGGCAACGGCGTGCACAAACCCCACAAGGACCTCCTCCCCGGCACCCGCGCCCTCTTCTCCGGCAAGGTCTCCGTCTTCAACCGCCGCCTCCAACTCGCCCACCCGGCCTACGAACTGCTGCGCGGCGACGACGCCTCGGAGACCGCGGAGACCGTCGACACCTGGGCCGGCGCCCTCATCCCGATCTACCCGGCCACCGCCAAGCTGGAGTCCTGGAAGCTCGCCAAGGCGGTCCAGACGGTCCTGCCGCGCGCCCAGGAGGCGGTGGACCCGCTCCCGGACTCCCTGCGCGAGGGCCGGGGCCTGGCCGCGCTCCCCGAAGCCCTCCTGAAGATCCACCGCCCGCAGACCAAGGCCGACATCGAGTCCGCCCGCGACCGCCTCAAGTGGGACGAGGCCTTCGTCCTCCAGGTCGCCCTGGCCCGCCGCCGCCACGCCGACGCCCAACTGCCCGCCGTCGCCCGCCGCCCCGCCCCCGACGGCCTCCTCACCGCCTTCGACGCCCGCCTCCCCTTCACCCTCACCGACGGCCAGCGCAAGGTCTCCGAGGAGATCTTCGACGACCTCGCCACCGAGCATCCGATGCACCGGCTGCTGCAGGGGGAGGTGGGCTCGGGCAAGGCTCAGCCTCTCGACTCGCTGGTGCTCACGACGGCCGGTTTCCGCAGGATGGGCGATGTGCGTGTGGGGGACGAGGTTGTCGTGCCCGACGGTGAGATCGCGCTGGTCGACGGCGTTTTCCCGCAAGGAGAACGTGATGTCTGGCGGTTGGTGCTGTCCGACGGCAGCTCCGTCGAGTGCGACGACGAGCACCTCTGGATCGTCGGTACGAGCTGTGGGTGGCACCGAGGGCAGGAACCCAAGGTCATGACCACGCGGGAGATCCGTCTCGACACCCTCGAAGCGAACGGATCCTCGAAGTGGTACATCCCGGTCGCAACCCCCGTCGACCTCGGGGGCGATTCGGCGCTGCCGATGGATCCCTATCTGCTCGGCCTTCTCCTGGGCGACGGCTCGTTCCGTCACAATCTGCGTCTGTCCACCATCGACGAGGAGATCGTCGAGGCCGCGGCTGTCGCGGTGGCGCCCGAATGCCGACTGGTGCCGGTGAAGGGTTCAAGCCGCGACCACACGATCCAGCTGACGCGGCGTGCCGGCGGTGTTCGTAATCCCGTGATCCAGACACTGCGTGACCTGAATCTGTGGGGCCTCACGTCACATGCGAAGTTCGTCCCGGACGGCTTCAAGGTCACGTCGGTCAAGAACCGTCTGGCCTTGCTGCAAGGCATTCTGGACACACATGGCACCGTCCGGGCCGACGGTATGAGCATCTCGCTCTGTTCGGTCTCGCGCAGGCTGGCGGACGACGTCGCCTGGCTCGTGCGGTCGCTGGGTGGCCGTGCGCGGGTTCTGCCGAAGCAAGCCGCCTTCAGCGTCTCGGTTTCCCTGCCTGAGGAGCACGCGCCGTTCCGGCTGACCCGCAAGGCCGCCCGAGTACGGGTTCGACCGGAACACAACACGTTTCGACGAGGAATCCGGGCCGTTGAGCATGTGGGGCGCAAGCCGGTCCAGTGCATCAGCGTCGCTCATCCGAGCCATGCCTATGTCACCGACAACTTCACGGTCACCCACAACACCATGGTGGCCCTGCGCGCCATGCTCGCCGTCGTCGACGCGGGAGGCCAGGCGGCCATGCTCGCGCCCACCGAGGTGCTCGCCCAGCAGCACCACCGCTCGGTGACCGAGATGATGGGCGAGCTGGCCGAGGGCGGCATGCTGGGCGGCTCCGAGCACGCCACCAAGGTGGTGCTGCTCACCGGGTCGATGGGCGCCGCGGGCCGCCGGCAGGCCCTGCTGGACCTGGTCACCGGCGAGGCGGGCATCGTCATCGGCACCCACGCGCTGATCGAGGACAAGGTCCAGTTCCACGACCTGGGCCTGGTCGTCGTGGACGAACAGCACCGCTTCGGCGTGGAGCAGCGCGACGCCCTGCGCGGCAAGGGCAAACAGCCGCCCCACCTCCTCGTCATGACGGCCACCCCCATCCCGCGCACGGTCGCCATGACCGTCTTCGGCGACCTGGAGACCTCGGTCCTCGACCAGCTCCCGGCCGGCCGCTCGCCCATCGCCAGCCATGTCGTCCCGGCCGCGGACAAGCCGCACTTCCTCGCCCGTGCCTGGCAGCGCGTCCGCGAGGAGGTGGAGAACGGCCACCAGGCGTACGTCGTCTGCCCCCGCATCGGGGACGAGGAGGACGACCCGAAGAAGGCCGGGAAGAAGTCCCCCGAGGACGAGGCCGAGAAGCGCCCGCCGCTCGCCGTCCTCGACGTCGCCGACCAGCTCGCCAAGGGCCCCCTCCAGGGCCTGCGGGTCGAGGTCCTGCACGGCCGGATGCACCCCGACGACAAGGACGCGGTCATGCGCCGCTTCGCCGCCGGCGAGACCCATGTCCTGGTCGCCACCACGGTCATCGAGGTCGGTGTGAACGTCCCGAACGCCACCGCCATGGTGATCATGGACGCCGACCGCTTCGGCGTCTCCCAGCTCCACCAGCTCCGCGGCCGGGTGGGCCGTGGCTCCGCCGCCGGCCTCTGCCTCCTGGTCAGCGAGATGCCGGAGGCGAGCGCGGCCCGCCAGCGCCTGAACGCGGTGGCCGCCACCCTCGACGGCTTCGAACTCTCCCGCATCGACCTCGAACAACGCCGCGAGGGCGACGTCCTCGGCCAGGCCCAGTCCGGCGCCCGCACCAGCCTGCGCATGCTCACCGTCATCGACGACGAGGAGATCATCGCGGAGGCGAGGGAGGAAGCGGCGGCCGTGGTCGCCGCCGACCCCGACCTGGAGCACCTTCCGGCCCTACGGACCGCTCTGGACGCCCTGCTGGACGAGGAGAGGGAACAGTACTTGGACAAGGGCTGAGGCGCAGCCGCGCCCGCACGGGCAACAAGGGCCGAGGGCCCCGCGCCCGTCAGGGGCGCGGGGAACCGCGCGGGCGACCACGACGCCGCCGCGGTCGCCCACGGCCCTCACACACCCCTCACCTCCGACTGCCAGACTGGACCTGTGACCACGCCCTCGAACAAGGACCCAAGATGACCCGCGTGATCGCCGGCGCAGCCGGCGGACGCCGCCTCGCCGTCCCACCGGGCAACGGCACCCGCCCCACCTCCGACCGCGCACGCGAGGGCCTCTTCTCCACCTGGCAGTCCCTCCTCGGCGGCCCCCTGGACGGCGAACGGGTCCTCGACCTCTACGCCGGCTCCGGCGCCGTCGGCCTGGAGGCCCTCTCCCGGGGCGCGGCCCACACCCTGCTCGTGGAGGCCGACGCCCGCGCCGCGAGAACGGTCCGGGACAACGTCAGATCGCTCGGCCTGCCCGGCGCCGAGGTGAGGTCGGGCAAAGCGGAGCAGATCATCCAGGGCCCGGCACCGGCCGAGCCGTACGACCTCGTCTTCCTCGACCCTCCGTACGCCGTCACGGACGACGATCTTCGGGAGATCCTGCTCACACTCCGCACCGGGGGCTGGCTCGGCGAGGAAGCTCTCGTCACCGTGGAGCGCAGCACCAGAGGCGGTGAATTCGCCTGGCCGACCGGTTTCGAAGCCATCAGGGCCCGTCGCTACGGCGAGGGAACGTTTTGGTACGGTCGCGCCGCCTCTACGTGCGAAGACGCACGATGACCGGACCGGAGAGCGAGGGATCCCAAGTGCGCCGCGCCGTCTGTCCCGGGTCGTTCGACCCCATCACCAACGGACATCTCGACATCATTGGCCGCGCCTCCAAGTTGTACGACGAGGTCTATGTCGCGGTGATGATCAACAAGTCCAAGAAGGGCCTCTTCGAGGTCGACGAGCGGATGGAGCTGATCCGCCAGGTCACCGCCGAGTACGCGAACGTACGTGTGGAGGCCTTCCACGGACTGCTCGTCGACTTCTGCAAGCAGCGCGACATCCCGGCCATCGTCAAGGGCCTGCGCGCGGTCAGCGACTTCGACTACGAACTCCAGATGGCCCAGATGAACATCGGCCTGTCGGGCGTGGAGACCCTCTTCGTCCCCACCAACCCCACCTACAGCTTCCTGTCGTCGTCCCTCGTCAAGGAGGTCGCGACCTGGGGCGGCGACGTCTCCCACCTGGTGCCCCCGCTCGTCCTCGAAGCACTGAACGAGCGCCTGAAGCGGGACTGACACGGGACCGGCGCGGAACCGACGAGGGACTGGGCGGACGAACGTCCCCCGCTGGCCGTACAGTCGACCCGACCGTCTCCAACCCAGCTGTAGAGAGTGGCGAGCACACGGTGGACCACACGGTGGACGTGCAGAAGAAGCTCGACGAGATCGTCTCGGTGGTCTCCGGTGCCCGGGCCATGCCCATGTCGGCCTCGTGCGTGGTCAACCGCGCCGATCTGCTCTCGCTGCTCGACGAGTTGCGCGCCGCCCTGCCCGACTCCCTCGCCCAGGCCCGGGAACTGATCGGGGACCGCGACCACATGGTCGAGCGGGCCCGTCAGGAGGCCGAGCGGATCATCGAGACCGCGCACGCCGAGCGGGGCTCCCTGATCTCCGACACCGAGGTCGCCCGCCGCTCCCAGAACGAGGCCGACCGCATCCTGGGCGAGGCCCGCCAGGAGGCCGAGGACGTCCGCGCCGAGGCCGACGACTACGTCGACTCCAAGCTCGCCAACTTCGAGGTCGTCCTCACCAAGACCCTCGGCTCGGTCGGCCGGGGCCGCGAGAAGCTCCTCGGTACGGGCCCCGGGCTCGACGAGCGGGGCTACGAGGACGAGGACGCCCCCGAGCGCAGCCACGACCCCGAGACCCTGCGCCGCGACGCCGACGCCTATGTGGACTCCAAGCTCGGCGCCTTCGAGGCGGTCCTCGCCAAGACCCTGGAGGCCGTCGGCCGGGGCCGCCAGAAGCTGCACGGCCGGATCGCCACCGACGACCTCGGCGCCCTCGCCCTGAACGACGACGGCACCTCCCCGCGGCCCACCAGCGACGCCGACTACCTGGCCGAGCTGGCCGCCCTCTCGGACACCCCCGCCCAGCAGTCCCCGTCGCTGCCGGAGCAGCCGTCGTACGGACAGCAGCAGGACTCCTACGCGGCGACGGCGTACCAGCAGCAGGACCCCTACGGCGGCTATCAGCAGCAGTACGCCCAGCCCCAGCAGGCCGCCGACCCCTACGGCTACCAGCAGGCCGACCCGTACGCGGCGGGCTACCCGCAGCAGCCGGCGTACGACCCGAACCAGGGCCATCTGGACCAGACGCACCAGGAACAGCAGGGGCACCAGGGCTACGCGCAGCCGCAGGCGAACACGCTCGACGAGACCAGCCTCTTCGACACGACCATGATCACGGCGGAGCAGTTGCGCCGCTACGAGCAGGGTCGCTGACCGCGGATTGGGCCGAGAGCGAAAGGTCCAGTATCCTGGCTCTTCGGTCGCGTGTACATCCGCGATCAACGCTGCCCGGGAATCATCGAAGGGCGGCGTTCTCGAGTTTCAAGATCGAAAGCAGGAATGGCCCTGAACGCCCGCCTCGACCACCGCAACCCTCTCGTGTTCGACACACACGAGCTGGGGCGGCGTCCTGGCGCGCTGCAGCGCCTGACCCGCGAGATCGAAGCCCCCAAGGATCTCGGGATCCAGGGAGTGATCGGGGTGCCGGAAGGCGCCCCGATGGAGCTCGGACTCCGTCTGGAGTCGGTCATGGAAGGTGTGCTTGTCACAGGCACCGCCCGTGCACGGGCCAAGGGGGAGTGCGTAAGGTGTCTGGAGCCGCTGGAGCTGGAGCTCCGAGCGGACTTCCAGGAGATGTTCTCGTACCCTGACGCCGACGACCGGGGCCGCCCCAAGGCGGAGCCGGCCGACGACGCCGAGGAAGACGAGGACATGCTCTTCATCGAGGACGGCTTGTTCGACCTCGAACCCGTGCTGCGCGATGCGGTGGTGCTCGCACTGCCGATGCAGCCGGTGTGCCAGGACGACTGCCCCGGCCTGTGCTCCGAGTGCGGAGCGCGGCTGGCGGACGACCCGGACCACCACCACGACGCCGTCGACATCCGTTGGGCGGCACTGCAGGGACTCGCCGGTTCACTCGAAGACGGCGAGAAGGACGAGATGAGCGGCGCCGAATCCGGTGTCGACGAGAAGCAGGAGAAGTAGCCGTGGCTGTTCCGAAGCGGAAGATGTCGCGCAGCAACACGCGCCACCGCCGGTCGCAGTGGAAGGCTGCGGTCCCCACCCTGGTTGCGTGCGAGCGCTGCCACGAGCCCAAGCTGCAGCACATCGCGTGCCCGTCTTGCGGCACCTACAACAAGCGCCAGGTCCTCGAGGTCTGAGCGGCTGGTGAGAGGCTCTATGTCTGACGCCAAGGCGGAGACCCACGCCAAGAAAAAGGCGGAGAACACAGCCTCGTCCCACACGCTTCTGGAAGGGCGGCTCGGCTATCAGCTCGAGTCCGCCCTTCTGGTGCGTGCGCTGACCCACCGTTCGTACGCGTACGAGAACGGCGGTCTGCCGACCAACGAGCGCCTGGAGTTCCTCGGGGACTCCGTGCTCGGCCTCGTGGTCACGGACACGCTGTACCGCACCCACCCCGACCTGCCCGAAGGCCAACTGGCCAAGCTGCGGGCCGCGGTGGTCAACTCTCGTGCGCTGGCGGAGGTGGGCCGCGGGCTCGACCTCGGCTCCTTCATCCGGCTCGGCCGCGGTGAAGAGGGCACAGGTGGCCGGGACAAGGCTTCCATCCTCGCCGACACCCTCGAAGCGGTGATCGGTGCGGTCTATCTCGACCAGGGACTGGACTCGGCGGCGGAGCTGGTGCACCGGCTGTTCGACCCGCTGATCGAGAAGTCCTCGAACCTCGGAGCCGGCCTGGACTGGAAGACCAGTCTCCAGGAGCTCACCGCGACCGAGGGGCTCGGCGTGCCCGAGTACCTGGTCACGGAGACCGGCCCCGACCACGAGAAGACCTTCACCGCTGCCGCCCGCGTCGGAGGCGTCTCGTACGGCACCGGCACCGGCCGCAGCAAGAAGGAAGCGGAGCAGCAGGCGGCCGAGTCCGCCTGGCGTGCGATCCGCTCCGCGGCGGACGAGCGGGCGAAGGCGGCGGCCGAGGCCGCGGCTGCCGCCGACGACGCCACGGACACACCTTCGGACACCGCCCCGGCCTGACACCGAGGCAGCCGCCCCCGGGCCCCCGCGAGGGGATGCGGGGGCGGTTTCCGTGTGTTGCCGGGTGCGGGTGCGGGTGCGTGGGGCTTCTCGCGCAGTTCCCCGCGCCCCTGAAAAGCAGGGGCTGCGCCCCGTGCTTTTCGTCCCGAAAGGGCCGTAGGCCTCTTTCAGGGGCGCGGGGAACTGCGCGACCAGCCCCCACCGAACCCGCACCCACCCACGACCCGCACACCCCCCACCCCCCGCTCAACCTCCGGAGGACCCCGTGCCAGAACTGCCCGAGGTCGAGGTCGTCCGCCGTGGCCTGGCGCGCTGGGTGGCGCACCGCACCGTCGCCGACGTGGCGGTGCTGCACCCCCGGGCGATCCGCCGGCACCTGGCCGGCCCGGAGGACTTCGCGCACCGGCTCAAGGGCCGCCGTATCGGCGAGCCCAGCCGACGCGGCAAATACCTGTGGCTGCCCGTGGAGGACACCGGCATCGCCGTCCTCGCCCACCTGGGCATGAGCGGCCAGCTGCTCGTGCAGCCGCACGACGCGGTGGACGAGAAGCACCTCAGGATCCGCGTGCGCTTCGCGGACGACCTGCGCACCGAACTCCGCTTCGTCGACCAACGCACCTTCGGTGGACTGTCGTTGCACGACACCACCCCCGACGGTCTGCCGGATGTCATCGCGCACATCGCCCGCGACCCCCTCGACCCGCTGTTCGACGCCGAGGCCTTCCACCAGGCGCTGCGCCGGAAGCGTACGACCGTCAAACGGGCCCTGCTGGACCAGTCGTTGATCAGCGGGGTCGGCAACATCTACGCCGACGAGGCGCTGTGGCGCGCCCGTATCCACTACGAGCGCCCCACCGCCGGTTTCACGCGCCCGCGCACCACCGAACTCCTGGGCCACGTACGGGACGTGATGAACGCGGCCCTCGCGGTGGGCGGCACGAGCTTCGACAGCCTCTACGTCAACGTGAACGGGGAGTCGGGGTACTTCGACCGGTCGCTGGACGCGTACGGCCGCGAGGGGCTGCCCTGCCGCCGCTGTGCCACGCCGATGCGGCGGCGGCCGTGGATGAACCGGTCCAGCTACTTCTGCCCGACCTGTCAGCGGGCGCCGCGCGTCTCGTCGTAACGCGCGCGGGCCCGGAGCACGTCCTCCATGCGGTCCTCCACACAGGTGATGAGGGACAGCAGGCGCTCGGCGACCTCGCGGCCGAGCGGGGTGAGCGTGTAGTCGACGCGGGGCGGGTTGGTGGGCTGGGCCTCGCGGTGGACCAGGCCGTCGCGCTCCAGGGCGTGCAGGGTCTGGGAGAGCATCTTCTCGCTGACGCCGTCCACGCGGCGCCGCAGTTCGTTGAAGCGGAGCGACCCCTCGTGCAGCGCGCCCAGAGTGAGTCCACCCCAGCGGCCCGTGATGTGTTCCAGGGTGCCCCGCGACGGACAGTTCCTGGCGAAGACGTCGAAGGCCAGATCGTCCAGGTTCACCCCGGCCGCCTCCGCGGCGGCCGGCACCGGCGTCACGGCGGTCTGCGCGGCTGATTCCATACCCCGAGGATACTCCCGCACAGCGCTAACCAGAAGACGGCACTAACCCTCGGTTAGCGACTCGCCCGGCAGGGAGGCGGTGCCGGAGGGGCGGTGGCCGCTCCGGCGTGTGGGCTAGTAGCCGAAGTCCTGCGTCCACCACGGTCCGCCGTCGCCCAGGTGGACGCCGACGCCGAGGGTCTTGAAGTCGCAGTTCAGGATGTTCGCCTTGTGGCCGGGGCTGTTCATCCACGCTTCCATGACCGCCTCGGCGGTGGCCTGGCCGCGGGCGATGTTCTCGCCGCCGAGGCCGGTGATGCCGAGGGCGGCCGCGCGGTCCCACGGGTCGTCGCCGTCGGGGGTGGTGTGGTCGAAGAAGCCGCGCAGGGCCATGTCCGCGCTGAAGGTCTCGGCCAGCTTCGCCAGATCGCTGTTCGCCGCCACCGGGCTGCAGCCGGCCTTGGCCCGCTCCTCGTTGACCAGCAGGAGGACCGCCGCCTCGGCCTGGGTCTCCACGGAGACCTCGACCGGGGGAGTGGTCTTCTCCTTCTCCTTGTCCTCGGTGGGCTTCTCGGACGGCTTCTCGGTCTTCTGCGAGCCGGAGCCCTTGCCCGCCTTGTCGGAGGGCTTCTCGGCCGGCTTCTCCGAGGGGGACGGGGTGTTCGACGGGGAGGCCTCGCGCTCGGCGTCGCGGCTGGTGGACTCGTCCTCGCGCTGTTCCTGCGCGGCGCCGTCCGTACCGCCCTGCTGGGTGGCCGCGCCCGTCGGCGAGCCGGCCGGGACCACCGTCTCGTTGCTGCTGCCCCCGCTGACCGCGTACTTGTCGCCGCCCGGCAGCACACCGGTGGCCACCGCGACGGTGCCGAGGGCGACGGCGGCGGAGACACCGAGGAGACCAGTCTTCACCGGCGTCACGGTCCGCTTCTTGCGGCGACGCGAACCACCGCCGCGCGACGCGGACTGAGCGGCGTCGGCCTCCAGGAAGGCGGCGAACCCGTACAGGTTCTCCGGGCCGTAATGGGGCTCCTCGGTGGCGAAGCCCGTGTCCGTGACCCCGGCGGCGCGGCCCCCCCTGGCGGCGCGGCCGGCGGCGGAGCGTCGGTGGCGTCCCATGTTCTGGCCTTCCTCGTCCTTGCGTGTCCTGCGGTCAACGTCGAGATTGAGGATCTTGTCAACGTTGTGATCGTCGCCTTCACGAACCTCACACGAAGGAGTGAGTTTCATATGAGATTCATTGGGTCGGGACGGTACAGCATGGCGCCAGGGGAGGGAGAGACCCGAGAGACATTGGCCCGTTAGCGTGCAGCCATGAGCGAGGATGCACGGCTGGTCGTATGGGTGCGCGGACGGGTGCAAGGGGTGGGTTTCCGCTGGTTCACCCGGGCCAGAGCGCTGGAGATCGGGGGGCTGAGTGGTTTTGCTCTCAATTTGGCCGACGGACGGGTGCAGGTGGTCGCCGAAGGCCCCCGTGAGGCGTGCCAAGGGCTCCTGGAGTGGCTCCAGGGTGACGACACGCCCGGACGCGTGGACGGTGCCACCGAGATCTGGGACACACCGCGAGGGGGGTACGACGGCTTCGCCATCCGCTGACCGCCTGAGGAGGGCCGGGGTCGGCGGGGGTGAAAATGGCGCCACAGGCATATGCCAGGAGCATGCACAAAACAGAAATGTGCAGGTGATTGCCAAGACGGACTTGTCATGGCAGGCTCCGAAGAGAGGATGATCCCCCCGCTCCGCCGGCCAGGAGAGGTCCCCGAACCGCCGCAGCGCCGCCCGTCCGGGGCCGCGCCGCACCGGGGCGCCCGTCAATGCGGGGCGTGATCGTGTTGACCGTCAAACTTTTTGGTGAGACGCTGAAAGCAACCCCGCGCACCTTAGCTGTTTGGCATGGAGAACGGCAGCAAAACTCAACAGTGCCAAGCAATGCGGGTGCGATTCCCTCACGACCCACACCGCTTCGGTCGGTCACTCAGTGTGGAGGACCATCCATCATGGCAAAGGCGCTTCTCGGTTACGTCGGCGGCTCCGATCCGCGACTCCTCGCCGAGATGCGACGGCTCCAGCAGCGTGTCCAGGACCTGGAATCCGAGCTCGGACGTATCCAGGCGGAGAACGACGCGCTGACGGCTGCCGCTTCTCACGACTCGCTCATGGAGCTCGACGCACGCCAGGCGGAGCCTGCGCTCACCTGATCACTGCATCGACACATCGCACCACGACAGACAGCAGTGGTCGGGCTGCCCGTATCAGCCGCTAGTCAGCCGCTAAGTTGTCGGATCTGCAAGGGACGCCTTCACTCAAGGCGTCCCTTCTTTCTTTCCCCCGCGCCCCCGCGCCGACTCCCCCGTATCTCCGCGTCGCTCTTACCCTCTTCAACGTTTGATGTGCCCTGCACGTTCATATGTGAAACCGCGCGTTCATGGAGTGGGACAAGGCCGGAAGGTAGAGTCCAGCGCCGTGCACCTCAAGGCCCTGACCCTCCGCGGGTTCAAATCGTTCGCCTCGGCGACCACACTCCGGTTCGAGCCGGGCATCACGTGTGTCGTCGGACCGAACGGTTCGGGCAAGTCCAATGTCGTGGACGCCCTCAGCTGGGTCATGGGGGAGCAGGGCGCGAAGTCGCTGCGCGGCGGCAAGATGGAGGACGTCATCTTCGCCGGCACCACCGGGCGGCCGCCGCTCGGCCGCGCCGAGGTGTCCCTCACCATCGACAACTCCGACGGGGCCCTGCCCATCGAGTACGCCGAGGTCACGATCACGCGGATCATGTTCCGCAACGGCGGCAGCGAGTACCAGATCAACGGCGACACCTGCCGTCTCCTCGACATCCAGGACCTGCTCTCCGACTCCGGCATCGGCCGCGAGATGCACGTCATCGTCGGCCAGGGCCAGCTCGACTCCGTCCTGCACGCCGACCCCATGGGCCGCCGCGCCTTCATCGAGGAAGCCGCCGGAGTCCTCAAGCACCGCAAGCGCAAGGAGAAGGCGCTGCGGAAACTGGACGCCATGCAGGCCAACCTGGCCCGCGTCCAGGACCTCACCGACGAACTCCGCCGCCAGCTCAAGCCGCTGGGCCGGCAGGCCGCCGTCGCCCGCCGCGCCGCCGTCATCCAGGCCGACCTGCGCGACGCCCGGCTGCGCCTGCTCGCCGACGACCTCGTACGGCTCCAGGCGGCGCTGCGTACCGAGGTCGCCGACGAGGCCGCGCTGAAGCAGCGCAAGGAAGCCGCCGAGACCGAACTGAAGAAGGCCCTCCAGCGCGAAGCACACCTGGAGGGCGAGGTACGCCGACTGGCCCCGCGCCTCCAGCGGGCCCAGGAGACCTGGTACGAACTGTCCCAGCTCGCCGAGCGGGTGCGCGGCACCATCTCGCTGGCCGACGCCCGGGTCAAGAGCGCCACCTCCTCTCCCCCCGAGGAGCGGCGGGGCCGCGACCCGGAGGACATGGAGCGCGAGGCCGCCCGTGTCCGTGAACAGGAGGCCGAGCTGGAGGCGGCCTGCGAAGCCGCCGAGCGGGCGCTGGAGGACACGGTCGAGCACCGGGCCGAACTGGAACGCCAACTGGCCGTCGAGGAACGCCGGCTGAAGGACGTCGCCCGCTCCATCGCCGACCGCCGCGAGAGCCTCGCCCGGCTGGGCGGCCAGGTCAACGCCGCCCGCTCCCGCGCGGCCTCCGCCCAGGCCGAGATCGACCGCCTCGCCGCCGCCCGCGACGAGGCACGGGAGCGGGCCGTCGCCGCCCAGGAGGAGTACGAGGCGCTGAAGGCCGAGGTCGACGGCCTCGACGCCGACGACTCCGAACTCGCCGAGCTGCACGACACCGCCAAGCGCGCCCTGGCCGAGGCCGAGTCCACGCTCACCGCCGCCCGCGAGGCCACCACCACCGCCGAACGCCGCCGCGCCGCCACCCAGGCCCGCCACGAGGCCCTCGCCCTGGGCCTGCGCCGCAAGGACGGCACGGGCGCGCTGCTCACCGCGACGGACCGGCTCGGCGGAGTGCTCGGCCCGGCCGCCGAACTGCTGACCATCACCCCGGGCCACGAGGTCGCCCTCGCGGCGGCCTTCGGCGCGGCGGCCGACGCGATCGCGGTGACCAGCCCCGCCTCCGCCGCCGAGGCGATCCGCCTGCTGCGCAAGCAGGACGCCGGCCGCGCTGCCCTGCTGCTCGCCGGGGCACCCGAAGAGCCGACTCCAGCACCTCCGAGGGACGCGGGGAACCACGCGACCGGCCACGACGGATCCGCGGACGACAGAGGGCCCCTCCCGGCGTCCCCTGCCGCACACTTCGCCGCAGACCTGGTCCGCACCCCTTCCGACCTCACCCCCGCCGTCCGCCGCCTCCTCCACCGCATCGTCGTCGTGGACACCCTCGAAGACGCCGAGGCCCTCGTCTACGCCCGCCCCGACCTCACCGCCGTCACCGCCGAGGGTGACCTGCTCGGGGCCCACTTCGCCCACGGCGGCTCCGCCGGCGCGCCCAGCCTGCTGGAGGTGCAGGCCTCCGTCGACGAGGCCGCGGCCGAGCTGGAGGAACTGGCCGTACGGTGCGAGGAGTTGGCCGAGGCCCAGGAGAGCGCCGTCGAACTGCGCCGGGAACGGGCCGGGCTCGTCGAGGAGCTGGGGGAGCGGCGCCGGGCGGCCGAGCGGGAGAAGTCCGCCGTCGCCCAGCAGCTCGGACGGCTCGCCGGACAGGCCAGGGGCGCCGCCGGGGAGGCCGAGCGGTCCACGGCCGCCGCGGCCCGGGCGCAGGACGCGCTCGACCGGGCCGTGGAGGAGGCCGAGGAGCTGGCCGAACGGCTCGCGGTGGCCGAGGAGATGCCCGTCGAGGAGGAACCGGACACCTTCGTACGGGACCGGCTCGCGGCGGACGGGGCCAACGCGCGGCAGACCGAGATGGAGGCGCGGCTCCAGGTGCGGACGCACGAGGAGCGGGTGAAGGGGCTCGCGGGGCGTGCCGACTCCCTCGACCGGGCCGCGCGCGCCGAGCGCGAGGCGCGGGCGCGCGCCGAACAGCGCAGGGCGCGGCTGCGGCACGAGGCGGCCGTCGCGGAGGCCGTCGGCTCCGGCGCCCGGCAGCTGCTCCTGCACGTCGAGGTCTCCCTCGCCCGCGCGGAGGCAGAGCGCACCGCCGCGGACACCGCCAAGGCCCGCCGGGAGCGGGAACTCGCGCAGGCCCGTGGCGAGGGGCGCGATCTCAAGGCCGAGCTGGACAAACTGACCGACTCCGTCCACCGGGGCGAGGTGCTCGGTGCCGAGAAGCGGATGCGGATCGAGCAACTGGAGACCAAGGCGCTGGAGGAACTGGGCGTCGAGCCGGAGGGGCTGATCGCGGAGTACGGGCCCGACCAGCTCGTACCGCCGTCGCCCCCGGCGGACGGGGAGGAACTGCCGGACGATCCGGAGCATCCCCGCAACCAGCCGAAGACGTTCCACCGGGCCGAGCAGGAGAAGCGGCTGAGGGCCGCCGAGCGGGCGTACCAGCAGCTCGGCAAGGTCAATCCGCTGGCGCTGGAGGAGTTCGCCGCGCTGGAGGAGCGGCACAAGTTCCTCAGCGAGCAGCTGGAGGACCTGAAGAAGACCCGCGCCGATCTGCTGCAGGTGGTGAAGGAGGTCGACGAGCGGGTCGAGCAGGTCTTCACCGAGGCCTACTGGGACACCGCACGGGAGTTCGAGGGCGTCTTCAGCCGGCTGTTCCCCGGTGGCGAGGGACGGCTGATCCTCACTGACCCGGACAACATGCTCACCACCGGCGTCGACGTCGAGGCCCGGCCGCCGGGCAAGAAGGTCAAGCGGCTGTCGCTGCTCTCCGGTGGGGAGCGGTCGCTGACCGCCGTGGCCATGCTGGTGTCGATCTTCAAGGCGCGGCCCAGCCCGTTCTATGTGATGGACGAGGTCGAGGCGGCGCTCGACGACACCAACCTCCAGCGGCTGATCCGGATCATGCAGGAGCTGCAGGAGGCCTCGCAGCTGATCGTGATCACTCACCAGAAGCGGACCATGGAGGTCGCCGACGCGCTGTACGGCGTGTCCATGCAGGGCGACGGTGTCTCGAAGGTGATCAGCCAGCGGTTGCGTTAGGCGTTTCCGAGCGGGGGTAGGCGGGGCTGGTCCAGCAGATCACCAGGCCCGTTCCCCCTACATCGGCGACGTGCCCGCCGAGGAGTACAGACGTGACCAGCACAGCGCAGCCCGGGGCAGGAGCGCGCGGCGCCCACCCCGACCACCTCTCGCACGTGATCTTCATCGCGGCGGCGGCCGCGATGGGCGGCTTCCTCTTCGGCTACGACAGCGCCGTGATCAACGGCGCCGTGGAAGCGATCCGGCACCGCTACGACATCGGCTCCACGGCCCTGGCCCAGGTCATCGCCATCGCCCTGATCGGCTGTGCCGTCGGCGCGGCCACGGCCGGCCGGATCGCCGACCGCATCGGCCGCATCCGGTGCATGCAGATCGCCGCCGCCCTCTTCACGGTCAGCGCCGTGGGCTCCGCGCTCCCCTTCGCGCTCTGGGACCTCGCCTTCTGGCGGATCGTCGGCGGCTTCGCCATCGGCATGGCGTCGGTCATCGGCCCCGCCTACGTCGCCGAGGTCGCCCCGCCCGCCTACCGGGGACGGCTCGGCTCCTTCCAGCAGGCCGCGATCGTCGTCGGCATCGCCCTCTCCCAGCTGGTCAACTGGGGCATCCTCAACGCCGCCGACGGCGACCAGCGCGGTGAACTGCTCGGCCTGGAGGCCTGGCAGGTCATGCTCGGCGTCATGGTCGTCCCCGCGGTGCTCTACGGCCTGCTCTCCTTCGCCATCCCCGAGTCGCCGCGCTTCCTGATCTCCGTCGGCAAGCGCGAGCGCGCCCGTGAGGTGCTCGCCGAGGTCGAGGGCGGGGACACCGACCTGGACGCCCGGGTCGCCGAGATCGAGTCGGCCATGCACCGCGAGCACAAGTCGACCTTCAAGGACCTGCTCGGCGGGAGTTTCCTCTTCAGGCCGATCGTCTGGATCGGTATCGGCCTGTCGGTCTTCCAGCAGTTCGTCGGCATCAACGTCGCCTTCTACTACTCCGCGACGCTGTGGCAGTCCGTCGGCGTCGACCCGGCCGAGTCGTTCTTCTACTCCTTCACGACCTCGATCATCAACATCGTCGGCACCGTCATCGCGATGATCTTCGTCGACCGGATCGGCCGCAAGCCGCTCGCCCTCATCGGCTCCGTCGGCATGGTCCTCGCACTCGCCCTGGAGGCCTGGGCCTTCTCCTTCGACCTCGTGGACGGCAAGCTGCCCGCCGCCCAGGGCTGGGTCGCCCTGATCGCCGCCCATGCCTTCGTCCTCTTCTTCGCCCTCTCCTGGGGTGTCGTCGTCTGGGTCATGCTCGGCGAGATGTTCCCCAACCGGATCCGCGCCGCCGCCCTGGGCGTGGCCGCCTCCGCGCAGTGGATCGCCAACTGGGCCATCACCGCGAGCTTCCCGTCCCTGGCCGACTGGAACCTCTCGGTGACGTACCTGATCTACACGGTCTTCGCCGCGCTCTCCATCCCCTTCGTCCTCAAATTCGTCAAGGAGACCAAGGGCAAGTCGCTGGAGGAGATGGGCTAGCCCAGGGCCGGCCCCTCCCTCGGGGAGGGGCTTCAGGCGTCGAGGCGCGGCAGCACCCGCTCGGCGAACAGCCGCAGCCCGCGCCACCCCTCCTCGACCGGCACCCCGCCGGCCAGCGGATGCAGGACGTAGTTGTCCAGGCCCAGCGCCACGCACTCGTCCGGCGTCACGATCCGGTACACGCCCTCCGCCCGCAGCTCCGCCACCGTCGCCGCCCCGGACCGCACGGCCGAGCGGATGCCCGACGACTGCCACGAGGCGTAGGTCCGCGCCTCGTGCAGGAAATGCCCGCCGTACTCGGCCCACGCCCGGTCCGGATCCTCCGCCACGTGCAGCAACGGCGTCACGGCGGCGGGCATCATCGTCCAGCCGTCGGTGCCGTACTCGACGAGCCGCTCCTTGTAGTACGCCTCCAGTTCCGGCAGATGCGCGCTCGGGAAGAAGGGCAGCCCCAGACGCGCCGCCCGGCGGGCCGCCGCCTTCGAGGAACCGCCGACCAGCAGCAGCGGATGCGGCTCGCTGCCCGGACGAGGGGTGACCCGGACCGTGCGCCCCCGGTAGGCGAACGGCTCACCGGTCCACGCCCGCAGCAGCGTCTCCAGCACCTCGTCCTGGAGCTTCCCCCGGCTCTTCCAGTCCACGTCGAACTGCGCGTACTCCTCCGGCCGGTACCCGATCCCGGCCACGGTCACCAGCCGCCCACCGCTCACCAGGTCCAGTACGGCGATGTCCTCGGCCAGCCGCAGGGGATCGTGCAGCGGCCCGATCGCCGCCGACACCGTCACCGCGATCCGCCGCGTGGCGCCGAACACGGCCCCCGCGAAGACGAACGGCGACGGCAGCCAGTTGTTCTCGACCCCGTGGTGCTCCTCCGTCTGCACGGTGGAGATGCCCTGCTCATCGGCGTACGCGGCCATCTCGACGGCGGCCCGGTAGCGGGCCCGGAGCGAGGCGGGCGTGGCGCCGGGCTCGACCAGATTGAAACGGACGACCGTGACGGGCATGGGGGACCCCCTTCGGGCGGCTGTGGAGGGGGACGGTAGCTGACGGGTCATCAGGTATCCAGGGGTACGGAAGGCCCGTGTCGCCCCGTACGGCGATCGAACGCGGCGCCGGGCGGTCCCGCATACTGGTCGGGTTATGGAACTCATCCTTGCTGTAGTCATCGCCGTGGTCGTGCTCGGCGTGCTGGGCGGGCTCGTCGTAGGCAGCCGCAGGAAGAAGCCGCTGCCCCCGGCGCCCCCCACGACACCCGACATCACCGCACCCCCGGCCGAGCCGCATGTCGGCGACGAGGCCGAGACGCCGCGCGACGAACCGCGCCGCACGATCGAGGAGGTGGATCTTCCGGACGGCTCGGCGTCGGCGCCCGTGGCCGTCGAGGAACCGCCCGCCGCCCCCGAGATCGAGATCCCCGAGCCGACCGCCGGCCGTCTGGTACGGCTGCGGGCCCGTCTCTCGCGCTCACAGAACGCGCTCGGCAAGGGGCTGCTCACGCTGCTCTCGCGCGAGCACCTCGACGACGACACCTGGGAGGAGGTCGAGGACACCCTCCTCACCGCCGACGTCGGTGTGCAGCCCACCCAGGAACTGGTCGAGCGGCTGCGCGAGCGCGTGAAGATCCTCGGCACCCGCACCCCGGCCGAGCTGCGCGCCCTGCTGCGCGAGGAACTCCTGACGATCCTCGTCCCCGAGTTCGACCGCGCGGTCAACACCGACTCGCCGCTGGACACCCCGGGCATCGTGATGGTCGTCGGCGTCAACGGCACCGGCAAGACCACCACCACGGGCAAGCTCGCCCGGGTCCTCGTCGCCGACGGCAAGAACGTCGTCCTCGGCGCCGCCGACACCTTCCGTGCCGCCGCCGCCGACCAGCTGCAGACCTGGGGCGAGCGGGTCGGCGCCCGTACCGTGCGCGGTCCCGAGGGCGGCGACCCGGCGTCCATCGCCTTCGACGCCGTCAAGGAGGGCATCGAGGAGGGCGCCGACGTCGTCCTGATCGACACCGCCGGGCGGCTGCACACCAAGACCGGTCTCATGGACGAGCTGGGCAAGGTCAAGCGGGTCGTGGAGAAGCACGCGCCGCTGGACGAGATCCTGCT
Organism: Streptomyces griseiscabiei; assembly: GCF_020010925.1. Classification (NCBI taxonomy): domain Bacteria; kingdom Bacillati; phylum Actinomycetota; class Actinomycetes; order Kitasatosporales; family Streptomycetaceae; genus Streptomyces; species Streptomyces griseiscabiei. The sequence continues at coordinate 739,483 of NZ_JAGJBZ010000002.1, forward strand.
CGTCCTGGACGCCACCACCGGGCAGAACGGTCTCGTCCAGGCCCGGGTCTTCGCCGAGGTCGTCGACATCACCGGCATCGTGCTCACCAAGCTCGACGGCACCGCGAAGGGCGGCATCGTCATCGCCGTCCAGCGCGAGCTGGGCGTACCCGTGAAGCTCATCGGTCTCGGAGAGGGCGCCGACGATCTGGCGCCGTTCGAGCCGGAGGCGTTCGTGGACGCGCTGATCGGCGACTGACCGGCATCACCTGCGGACATCCGTATGGGCCGCCACGGTCGATACAGAAAGCGCCCACCCCGCGGTCCAGTGGGGGTGGGCGCTTCGCCGTCTCTAACGCCCTACGCCCGCGACCGGTGGGCCACGTACGCGAGCGTCCCCAGCAGCAGCCGTGCCGCCGGTGGCCTGGTCGCCGAGTCCAGGGCGGGGGAGCGGAGCCAGCGGACCGGGCCGAGACCGCCGCGGTCGGAGGGCGGGGCGGTGACATGGCTGCCGGGGCCGAGGCCGCGCAGGTCGAGGGCGGACGGGTCGTCCCAGCCCATGCGGTAGAGCAGGGTGGACAACTCGGCGGCGGAGCCCGGGGCGACGAGGAAGTGGGCGCGGCCCTCGGGGGTGGCGATGACGGGTCCGACGGGGAGGCCCATGCGTTCGAGACGGACCAGCGCGTGCCGGGCGGCCGACTCGGCGACCTCGATCACGTCGAAGGAGCGGCCCACCGGCAGCATCACGGAGGCGCCGGGGAACTCGGACCAGGCCTCGGTCACCTCGTCGAGCGTCGCTCCGGCGCGCACCGGAGGCGCGAAGTCGAGGGGATGCGCGCCGGGCGCGGAGCAGGTGCTACGGCCGCACGAGCACGCGCCCGAAGCCGCCCGCGCGCCGGGGACGACGTCCCACCCCCAGAGGCCGGTGAACTCGGCCACGGCCGTGCATTCCGAGGAACGGCCGCGCCGACGTGTGCCGGATCGCATCTCCCGGATGCCGCCGATCGTGAAGCCCATGCCCCCTCCAACGGGTCCAGCGCGCCGGTGGTTACGCGACGGAGTCGGAATGCGACGCTCTGCTTCCGCATGGGCGGCGCACTACGGCATCACGGGTGGCGTGGTCGGCGACGCGCGCCCCTGAATGCATCGCTCCGCCCACTCCCGGCCGTCATGTGTCAAGTGAATCGCGGACCAGGGACCGTTAGTTCATTCGAAGGGGTGGCGAATGGTGGCGTTTCTGGAATCGCCGTGGCCGGACGCGTGATCGTAGGATTACTTTGAGTGCACGGGGTCCGAGGACGTACGCGCTCGTGGGTATGCCGGAGGCAAGTCGTCTTTCCGTTCGATGGGTGACAAGGGTCGGACGTACGGCGTGGTAACCGGCATTCTGGTAGGGCTTGGCGCACACAGCGCACAGGTGGTTTCAGGGATGGGGGCGTTCCAGTGGGCGGCAACGGCGGAAGCGGCACGAACGCTGAGAAGCGCCCGAACGAACTGCTCGGTTCGTGGTTCGTCCGCAGCGGCTGGTCCAAGGGCGAGCTGGCCCGCCAGGTGAACCGCAGGGCCCGTCAGCTCGGCGCCAACCACATCTCCACCGACACCTCGCGCGTACGGCGCTGGCTCGACGGGGAGAACCCGCGCGAACCGATCCCGCGCATCCTGTCCGAGCTGTTCTCCGAGCGGTTCGGCTGTGTCGTGGCCGTGGAGGACCTGGGGCTGCGCGCGGCCCACCAGGCACCGTCCGTCTCCGGTGTCGACCTGCCCTGGACGGGCCCGCAGACCGTGGCGCTGATCAGCGAGTTCTCGCGCAGCGACCTGATGCTGGCGCGGCGCGGCTTCCTCGGGAGCTCGCTCGCGCTCTCCGCGGGCCCGGCCCTCATCGAGCCGATGCAGCGCTGGCTCGTCCCCACACCACCCGCCCCGCGCGCGGAGCCCGAGCCGTCGCCCGCCGCCCGCCGCGCCGGCCGGCTCTCCCAGCCGGAGCTGGACCTCCTCGAATCCACCACCATGATGTTCCGGGAGTGGGACGCCCAGTGCGGCGGCGGTCTGCGCCGCAAGGCGGTCGTCGGCCAGCTGCACGAGGTGACCGACCTCCTCCAGGAACCCCAGCCCGAGGCCACCACCCGGCGGCTGTTCAAGGTCGCCGCCGAACTGGCCGAGCTGGCGGGCTGGATGAGCTACGACATCGGCCTCCAGCCCACCGCCCAGAAGTACTTCGTCCTCGCCCTGCACGCGGCCAAGGAGGCGGGCGACAAACCCCTCGGCTCGTACGTCCTGTCGAGCATGAGCCGCCAGATGATCCACCTCGGCCGGCCCGACGACGCCCTCGAACTGATCCACCTCGCCCAGTACGGCAGCCGTGACTGCGCGAGCCCGCGCACCCAGTCGATGCTGTATGCGATGGAGGCCCGCGCCTACGCCAACATGGGCCAGCCCGGAAAGTGCAAACGGGCCGTGCGGATGGCCGAGGACGTCTTCGCCGACGCCGAGGAATGGGACGACCCGGACCCCGACTGGATCCGCTTCTTCAACGAGGCCGAGCTGCACGGCGAGAACTCCCACTCCTACCGCGACCTCGCCTATGTCGCCGGCCGCAGCCCCACCTACGCCTCCCTCGCCGAGCCCGTGATGCGCCGCGCCGTCGAGCTGTTCGCCACCGACACCGAGCACCAGCGGTCGTACGCGCTGAACCTCATCGGCATGGCCACCGTGCATCTGCTCCAGCGCGAGCCCGAGCAGGGGGCCGCCCTGGCCAAGAAGGCCATGGACGTCGCCGGAAAGGTCCGCTCCGAGCGCGTCAACACCCGCATCCGCAAGACCGTCGACACGGCCGTCCGTGACTTCGGCGGGCTCGCCGAGGTCGTCGACCTCACCGACCAGCTCGCCGTCCATCTCCCCGAGACCGCCGAGGCGGTCTGACCCGGGCCCTTCGTACCGCGGGCCCCTCGCACTCCGGCCGCGGCCGGCCATCCCGACTGCCCGACTCGGCTCCCCCATGCCAGGTCATCGGATGGTCTGCCGTGGTCGGTCCGTTCACGGCCACCGCACCGGACGCGCCTGCGGACGATCTCCCGGAATTTTCATCGGAAGTTCCATCGGATACGAAACCGTTATCCGCCGAGGGCCCCGCACGGGCTGGGCCCCACACGGGATGAATCCTCCGGGATTCACGTTTCACCTGTCTGTAACGTGATGAGTGCCTTCGTCACCTCCGGGAAACATTTCCAAACTTCCCGTGAAACGGTGCTGCGTCAGTCTCCTCAGCACAGTCGGCCCTCCCCGATAGCTCCCCAGCTTCCGCATCCGCACGGGCCGTTCCGACCACGAGGAGATACCGGCATTGAACGGCACAGATACCGGATTCGTATTGATCAGTGCGGCGCTCGTCATGGTGATGACGCCGGGCCTGGCGCTCTTCTACGGCGGCATGGTCCGTGCCAAGAGCGTGCTGAACATGCTGATGATGTCCTTCATCTCGCTGGGCATCGTCAGCATCCTGTGGGTGCTGTACGGCTACTCGCTCGCCTTCAGCGGTGACCAGGGCGGCTTCATCGGCAACCTGGACGCGATCGGCCTCAAGGGCATCGACGTCACCAGCACGGTCGACAGCTTCGTCGCCGGCGCCAACGGCGAGCCGCACAAGATCGCCGCGTTCGCCTTCATCCTCTTCCAGATGCTGTTCGCGGTCATCACCCCGGCCCTGATGAGCGGCGCCCTCGCCGACCGCGTCAAGTTCAGCGCCTGGATGATCTTCGTCGCGTTCTGGGTCACCCTGGTCTACTTCCCGGTCGCGCACTGGGTCTGGGCGCCGGGCGGCTGGCTCTTCGAACTGGGCGTCATCGACTTCGCCGGTGGTACAGCGGTCCACATCAACGCCGGTATCGGCGCGCTCGCCGCGGTCCTCGTCGTCGGCAAGCGGATCGGCTTCAAGAAGGACCCGATGCGGCCGCACAGCCTGCCGCTGGTCCTGATCGGCACCGCCCTGCTGTGGTTCGGCTGGTTCGGCTTCAACGCCGGCTCCTGGCTCGGTGTCGACGGCACGACCGCCCGTATGGCGATCAACACGCAGATCGCGACCGCCGCGGCCATCATCGGCTGGCTGATCTACGAGCGCATTCGCCACGGCGCGTTCACCACCCTCGGTGCCTGCTCCGGTGCCGTCGCCGGCCTCGTCGCGATCACCCCGTCCGGTGGTCACGTCAACGCCTTCGGCGCCATCCTGATCGGCATCGTCGCCGGCGCGGTCTGCTCCTGGGCCGTCAGCCTCAAGTACAAGCTCGGCTACGACGACTCCCTCGACGTCGTCGGCGTCCACCTGGTCGGCGGTGTCATCGGCACCCTGCTGGTCGGCTTCCTCGCCACCGACGGGATCGGCGGCCTGGAGCAGTTCGGCAAGCAGGCCACCGGCGCCTTCTCCGTCATGGGCTACACCTTCGTGGTCACCTGGATCATCGCCTTCGCCATCCAGAAGACGATCGGCTTCCGGGCGTCCGAGGAGGACGAGATCACCGGCGTCGACCAGGCCCTGCACGCCGAGACCGCGTACGACTTCAGCTCGGCCGCCGGTTCGCACATCTCCGCCAGCACCACGAGCAGCGTCGCTGCCGCCCCTCAGAGCAAGAAGGTCGAGGCATGAAGCTGATCACCGCCGTCGTCAAGCCGCACCGGCTCGACGAGATCAAGGAAGCCCTGCAGGCCTTCGGGGTGCACGGGCTTACGGTGACCGAGGCCAGTGGGTACGGTCGGCAGCGGGGACACACCGAGGTGTACCGCGGCGCCGAGTACACGGTGGATCTGGTTCCCAAGATCCGTATCGAGGTGCTCGCCGAGGACGACGACGCCGAGCAGTTGATCGACGTCATCGTCAAGGCCGCCCGCACCGGCAAGATCGGTGACGGCAAGGTCTGGTCCCTCCCGGTCGAGACGGCCGTTCGGGTCCGGACCGGCGAGCGCGGCCCGGACGCGCTCTGACCGAAGAGAAGAACAGGAGTCGCTGGGTGACGAGTACGGACGTACGTACGGATGCAGAGGACTCGGGACCCAGCGGCTATGCGGCGGCCCGGCTGCGCCTCCTCCAGGAGGGGGCGCAGTCCGGGCCGCCGCGCCGTACGGCCCTGGCCGAGCTGACCGACGACTGGCTGGCCGGCCTCTTCGGCGCGGGCGCCGCGGAATCACGGGGAGTGTCCCTCGTGGCCGTCGGGGGATACGGGCGCGGCGAGCTCTCGCCCCGCAGCGACCTCGATCTGCTGCTCCTGCACGACGGGTCCGACACGGAGGCGGTGGCCGCGCTGGCCGACCGTATCTGGTACCCCGTCTGGGACCTGGGGCTGGCCCTCGACCACTCGGTGCGGACCCCCGCCGAGGCCCGCAAGACCGCCGGCGAGGACCTCAAGGTCCAGCTGGGGCTGCTGGACGCCCGGCACATCGCCGGTGACCTGGGCCTGACCGCCTCACTGCGCACCGCCGTCCTCGCCGACTGGCGCAACCAGGCCCCCAAACGCCTCCCCGAACTCCAGGAACTGTGCGCCGAGCGGGCCGAGCGGCAGGGGGAGCTGCAGTACCTGCTGGAACCCGACCTCAAGGAGGCGCGCGGCGGGTTGCGCGACGCCACCGCCCTGCGCGCCGTCGCCGCCTCCTGGCTCGCGGACGCCCCGCGCGAGGGGCTCGCCGACGCCCGGCGCCGCCTCCTCGACGTCCGGGACGCGCTGCATCTCACCACCGGGCGCGCGACCGACCGGCTCGCGCTCCAGGAACAGGACCAGGTCGCCGCCGAACTGGGGCTGCTGGACGCCGACACCCTGCTGCGCCAGGTGTACGAGGCCGCCCGCGTCATCTCGTACGCCAGTGACGTGACCTGGCGTGAGGTGGGGCGCGTGCTGCGGTCGCGCGCCGTACGGCCACGGCTGCGCGCCATGCTCGGCGGGGGGAAGCCCGCCCCCGAGCGGTCGCCGCTGGCGGAGGGCGTGGTCGAGCAGGACGGCGAGGTCGTGCTCGCGCGCGCCGCCAAGCCCGACCGGGACCCCGTACTGCCCCTGCGCGCCGCCGCCGCTGCCGCCCAGGCCGGGCTGCCGCTCTCCCTGCACGCCGTACGACGGCTGGCCGCCGCCGCCCGGCCGCTGCCGACACCGTGGCCCGCCGAGGCCCGCGAGCAGCTCGTCACCCTGCTGGGGTCCGGGCGCCCGACCGTCGACGTCTGGGAGGCGCTGGAGGCCGAGGGCCTCATCACGCATCTGCTGCCCGACTGGGAGCGGGTGCGCTGCCGGCCGCAGCGCAACGCCGTGCACATCTGGACCGTCGACCGCCATCTCATCGAGACCGCGGTCCAGGCCTCCGAGATGACCCGCCGGGTCCACCGGCCCGACCTCCTGCTCGTCGCCGCGCTGCTGCACGACATCGGCAAGGGCTGGCCCGGCGACCACTCCGTCGCCGGCGAGATCATCGTCAAGGACGTCGCCGCCCGGATCGGCTTCGACCGGGAGGACGTGGCGGTCCTCTCCACCCTCGTACGCCACCATCTGCTGCTCGTCGACACGGCCACCCGGCGTGACCTGGAGGACCCGGCGACCGTGCGGTCCGTGGCCGACGCCGTCGGATCGCCGGGCACGCTCGAACTGCTGCACGCGCTGACCGAGTCGGACGCGCTGGCCACCGGGCCCGCCGCCTGGTCCTCGTGGCGGGCCTCGCTCGTGACCGAGCTGGTCCAGCGGGTCGAGGCGGTGTTCGCCGGGGACGCGCCCGAGGAGCCGGAGCCCGGGGAGACCAGCGCCGAGCAGGAGCGGCTCGCCATCGAGGCGTTCCGCACGGGCGGGCCGGTGCTGTCGCTGCGCGCGCAGACGGAGGCGGCCACCGAGGAGAAGGACGAGAAGGCCGACCCGGAGCCGCTCGGCGTGGAACTCCTCATCGCCGTACCCGACCAGGCGGGCGTCCTGCCCGCGGTCGCCGGTGTGCTCGCCATGCACCGGCTCACCGTGCGCACGGCCGAACTGCGGACCTTCGACCTCCCGGACGGCGTCGAGGGCTCGGTGCTGTTGCTGAACTGGCGGGTGGCCGCCGAGTACGGCTCGCTGCCCCAGGCGGCCCGGCTCCGCGCCGACCTCGTACGGGCCCTGGACGGCTCCCTCGACATCGCCGGGCGGCTCGCCGAGCGGGACGCGGCCTACCCCCGGCGGCGGGGCGTCGTCGCGCCCCCGCCGCGCGTCACCGTGGCCCCGGCGGCCTCCCGGCACGCCACGGTCATCGAGGTCCGCGCCCAGGACGCCCCCGGGTTGCTGCACCGGATCGGGCGGGCGCTGGAGGACGCGGCGGTGCGGGTGCGGAGTATGCATGTGTCGACGCTGGGCGCCAATGCCGTCGACGCGTTCTACGTGACCGGTGACAAGGGGCTGCCTTTGCCGGGTGACGAGGCTGTGGCGGTCGCGCGGAAGCTGGAGGAGACGCTGCGGCCGTGACCTGTCCGCCGCGCCGCGCGTTCGCCCGGTGTGGTCCCCGCTGACGCGGGGGTGGTCCGGGGCGGCTGTGCGAGGCCGACATGGACGCGGCACGCTCTCCGCCACTGTGGAGGTTTTGTCCCCGCCCGCTGTGCACAGTGGGCGGGGACCATTGTCTTGCCGGGCCGGATACCCTGGAGGGCAACCCATCCGCCCTCCGACTCCGAGGACCGACGCCACCGTGTTCGATACCCTCTCCGACCGCCTCAGCGCGACTTTCAAAAACCTACGCGGCAAGGGCAGGTTGTCCGAGGCGGACATCGACGCCACGGCGCGCGAGATCCGCATCGCGCTCCTCGAAGCCGACGTAGCCCTCCCTGTCGTCCGCACGTTCATCAAGAACGTCAAGGAGCGCGCGCTCGGCGCCGACGTCTCCAAGGCGCTCAACCCCGCCCAGCAGGTCCTCAAGATCGTCAACGAGGAGCTGGTCGGGATCCTCGGCGGTGAGACCCGCCGCCTGCGCTTCGCCAAGAACCCGCCGACCGTGATCATGCTCGCGGGTCTGCAGGGTGCCGGTAAGACCACCCTCGCGGGCAAGCTGGGCCGCTGGCTGAAGGAGCAGGGCCACTCGCCGCTCCTCGTCGCCTGTGACCTCCAGCGCCCCAACGCGGTGAACCAGCTCAGCGTCGTCGCCGAGCGCGCGGGCGTCGCGGTCTACGCCCCGGAACCGGGCAACGGCGTGGGCGACCCGGTCAAGGTCGCCAAGGACTCCATCGAGTTCGCCAAGTCGAAGGTCCACGACATCGTGGTCGTCGACACCGCCGGCCGACTCGGTATCGACCAGGAGATGATGCGGCAGGCGGCAGACATCCGGGACGCCGTCAGCCCCGACGAGATCCTCTTCGTCGTCGACGCGATGATCGGTCAGGACGCGGTCAACACGGCCGAGGCCTTCCGGGACGGCGTCGGCTTCGACGGCGTGGTCCTCTCCAAGCTCGACGGTGACGCCCGCGGTGGTGCCGCCCTGTCGATCGCCTCGGTCACCGGCAAGCCGATCATGTTCGCGTCGAACGGCGAGAAGCTCGACGAGTTCGACGCGTTCCACCCCGACCGGATGGCCTCCCGCATCCTCGACATGGGTGACCTGCTCACCCTGATCGAGCAGGCGGAGAAGACCTTCAGCCAGGAAGAGGCCGCCAAGATGGCCTCCAAGCTGGCGTCCAAGAAGGGGCAGGACTTCACGCTCGACGACTTCCTGGCCCAGATGGAGCAGGTCAGGAAGATGGGCAGCATCAGCAAGCTGCTCGGCATGCTGCCCGGCATGGGGCAGATCAAGGACCAGATCAACAACATCGACGAGCGCGACGTCGACCGCACGGCCGCGATCATCAAGTCGATGACCCCGGCCGAGCGCCAGGACGCGACGATCATCAACGGCTCGCGCCGCGCCCGTATCGCCAAGGGCTCCGGTGTCGAGGTCAGCGCGGTGAAGAACCTGGTCGAGCGGTTCTTCGAGGCCCGCAAGATGATGTCCCGGATGGCCCAGGGCGGCGGCATGCCCGGGATGCCGGGGATGCCGGGCATGGGTGGCGGCCCGGGCCGCAGCAAGAAGCAGCCCAAGCAGGCCAAGGGCAAGCAGCGCTCCGGCAACCCGATGAAGCGCAAGCAGCAGGAGCAGGAGGAGGCCGCCCGCCGCGCGGCCGCCGCTCAGGGCGGTGCCCTCGGACTGCCGGGGCAGCAGGGCGCTCAGGACTTCGAGCTGCCGGACGAGTTCAAGAAGTTCATGGGCTGAGTCGCGGGCCGAGGCCCGACACGACGGACGCCGCGTGACCGGCCGGGGGGTGTGGCCGGGCGCGCGGCGCCGGTTTGCCGTGTGCGTGGACGGCATCGGTGTGGTGTCGCTCGTGGTGCTCCTGCTGGCAACCCCCGTACGCGGATGTGTTGTTCCCCTGGACGATGCGTCACGTTAGGCGGGCGGCACGGCACTTGGCCCAGAGAAAGCGTTACCAACCCGCTTTCTTCACACCATTCGCCCCAGCATTCACATCACCGGTCACCACACCGGCCACACCCGCGTCGGAAGACGTCGCGAAGACCGTCTCAGGGTGTCCGCGCGATCAGGTAGCGGAACACGTTCGGCATCCACACCGTGCCGTCCCGGCGGCGATGCGGGTGCAGGGCCTCGGTCAGTTCCTTGTCCACCTGGTCCTGGTCGGTGGCCCGGATCGCCGCGTCGAACAGTCCGGTCGACAGCAGCCCCCGTACCGCGTTGTCCACATTGGCGTATCCGAAGGGGCAGGCCACGCGTCCCGAGCCGTCCGGCCTCAGACCGGCCCGCTGGGCCACCTCCTCCAGGTCGTCCCGCAGCGCCGGACGCCAACTGCCCGTGCTGTGCAGGGGATCGGCGAGTTTCGTGGCCACGCGGAGCACGGCGGAGGTCGCACAGCGCTCCGGCGGTCCCCAGCCGGCCAGGACCACGGGAGTGCCGCGCTCCGCGAGCGGCGTCGCCGAGGCGAGCAGTTCGCCGAGGCCCTCGGGGTCCCCGGCCGGTGAGCCGACCGGCTCGAAGGCGGTCACCAGGTTGTACAGCCCCTCCCCGGGGGCGCGTGCGGCGTCCTCGGGTGCGCCTTCCACGACCCGTGTGGCGGCGCGCGCACGCGAGCCCCACGCCTCCGGTCGCAGCCGCTCCCGCGCGAGCGCCGTGAGCGCCGTTCTGTCGGGCGCCCCCGCGTCGACGCCGGTGACCGCCGCGCCCCGCGACGCGGCCATCAGCAGCGCGAGCCCCGAGCCGCAGCCGAGGCCGAGCAGCCGGGTGCCGGTGCCGACGTCGAGCCGCCGGTGGACGGCCTCGTACAGCGGTACCAGCATCCGTTCCTGGATCTCGGCCCAGTCACGCGCGCGTGCACACCGGTCCACGCGGGGTGCGGTCCCCGCGCGAGGCAGTTGCTGCCGCACGAGCGTAGGTGTCATATCGAAAGCGCCCCAATCCGCCGTGAGTTGCCGTTGCCGGATTTCCTGGCCCCCGTGGCAGTGCGCGCTCGCACTCCCCCCGTATGCCAGGAAACTCCGCGTCCGGCGCGTAGTCCAGGGGTCTCGGACACCGGCTTGCGGACTGTCCAGGGACGGGAAAAAGAATTCACATCGCCGCAATATGCCCCCGTACCATTCCGTCATGGCAAAGGCACCCGTACTCACGCCCAGGGCGGACGACTTCCCGCGCTGGTACCAGGATCTGATCTCCAAGGCCGAACTGGCCGACAACGGTCCGGTGCGCGGCACCATGGTCATCCGACCGTACGGGTACGGGCTGTGGGAGCGGATGCAGCAGGAGATGGACGCCCGGATCAAGGAGACGGGCACGCAGAACGCGTACTTCCCGCTGCTGATCCCGCAGTCGTACCTCACCCGTGAGGCCGAGCACGTCGAGGGTTTCGCACCCGAGTTGGCCGTGGTGACGCACGGCGGCGGCAAGGACCTCGAAGAGCCCGCCGTGGTCCGCCCCACCTCCGAGATGATCATCAACGACTACTTCTCGAAGTGGATCCAGAGCTACCGGGACCTGCCGCTGCTGATCAACCAGTGGGCGAACGTGGTCCGTTGGGAGCTGCGCCCCCGGCTCTTCCTGCGCACGAGTGAATTCCTCTGGCAGGAGGGCCACACGGCGCACGCGACGTACGAGGAGGCGCGCGACTTCGCCGCGCACATCCATCGGAACGTCTACGAGGACTTCATGGTGAACGTGCTCGCGATGGACGTGGTCCCCGGCCGCAAGACCGTCAAGGAGCGGTTCGCGGGCGCCGTCAACACCCTCACGCTCGAAGGCATGATGGGCGACGGCAAGGCCCTCCAGATGGCCACCAGCCACGAACTGGGCCAGAACTTCGCCAAGGCCTTCAACACCCGGTACCTGTCCAGGGACGGCGCGCAGGAACTCGTCTGGCAGACCTCCTGGGGCTCCACCACCCGCATGATCGGCGCCCTGGTGATGATGCACGGCGACGACCACGGGCTGCGGGTGCCGCCCCGGCTGGCCCAGGTGCAGGCAGTCGTCCTCGCGATCAAGGGCGACGACGCGGTTCTGGCCAAGGTCCGCGAGCTCGGTGACCAGCTGAGGGCGTCGGGTGTCCGGGTCCAGGTGGACGACCGCACGGACGTCCCGTTCGGCCGCCGGGCCGTCGACTGGGAGCTCAAGGGCGTCCCCGTACGCATCGAGGTCGGCCCCCGTGACCTGGAGAACGGCACGGCGATGCTGGTCCGTCGCATCCCGGGCGGCAAGGAGGCCGTCGCCCTCGACTCCCTCGTCCACCTGCTGCCCACGATGCTCGAAGAGGACCAGGCGCTCCTGTTGAGGCAGTCGCGCGAGCGCCGCGAGTCCCGGACGGCCGAGGTGTCCACCCTGGACGAGGCCGTCGAGGCGGCCGTGGCCGGCGGCTGGGCGCGTATCCCCTGGTCGACGCTGGGCGAGGAGGGCGAGGCCAGGCTCGGGGAGCACGCCGTGACCGTACGGTGTCTGGTCGCCGAGGACGGGTCGGTGCCCGACTCCTACGACGCACCCGGTAACGTCGCCGTCGTGGCGCGCGCTTACTAGCGCACTCCGTTCCGCGGGGGGAGCGACCGAAACGCCCCTTGCGCATCTGCCGAGCACAGGTGCCCCGGCGCGAGGACTTCGTCTACGCGCCGGGGCGTACGCGTTGCTACGTACCGGCTTGTGGTGAGCTGCGAGGCTTCTCCGCAGATCAGCGCACCCGCCCTCGTCAGGACGCACTAGTGGCAACTGACGGGTACGTGCAAATTATTTGGGATGGCCCGGAATCGGAACACAGGGGCACTCCGGCTCGTTGTCATTACGTGAGCACGACACAGACACCACCTGTTCTCGCCGCAGAACTGGCACAGGCGTGGGCCGACATTCAACGGCACCACCCCGAGCTGCCGGATCTTGCCGCTCCCGAGTCCCTGATCGGAGAGTCGTCGTCCGCTTGCGGGCACGAACTCTCCTTCGAGCGACTGCTCCATGAGGCAGTCCATGGCATCGCCGCCGCGCGTGGGGTCCGCGACACCTCCCGGGCCGGCCGCTACCACAACCGCAGATTCCTCGCGATCGCCGAGGAACTCGGCCTCGACCACCCCGAGGAGCCGCACCCCAGCAGCGGCTTCTCACTGGTCACGCTCAACCCCGAGGCCAAGCGTCGCTACCGCCCGACCATCGACAGACTCCAGCGCGCCCTGAAGGCCCACACCGCGGCGACGTCCGCGGACACGGCCCGCAGCTTCCGGGGCCCGGCCGCCCGTCACGGTTCCTCCGGTGGCGGCGTCCGGGTCAAGGCCGTCTGCGACTGCGGCCGCAACGTCCGGGTCGTCCCGTCCGTACTCGCCCAGGCGCCCATCGTCTGCGGCGGCTGCGGCAAGCCCTTCCGGATCCCGGAGGTCGTGGGCGCGGCGTGACACGACGAGCTGAACAGACGGCCGCTCGTGGCAGCCGTACCAGCGAATCGTGCGAGGAGTGGGGGGTGTCACCGACGGTGGCACCCCGCACGCGCCGGTGAGCGAGCCGGTCACCGGGAAGCACCCTGTCGCGGGGCGCCGCTCCGCCATGGCCGCACACGGCCCCGGTCAGAGGCGATGCGCGGTGTGTGGCACAATGGCCAGCTGTACTCGACAGTCGCACAGGACCCCTCTCTCCTCCGGCTGACGCGTCCATCGGGCACTCGGGTACCGCAACCCCACGCGGCCCATCCGCCGTGCCCATCCACGTCAAAACCAGGAGAACCCACTCCCGTGGCAGTCAAGATCAAGCTGAAGCGTCTGGGCAAGATCCGTTCGCCTCACTACCGCATCGTCGTCGCCGACTCCCGCACCCGTCGTGACGGCCGTGCGATCGAGGAGATCGGCAAGTACCACCCGACGTACCACCCGTCGGTCATCGAGGTCGACGAGGAGCGCGTCGCGTACTGGCTGGGTGTCGGCGCGCAGCCGACCGAGCCCGTGCTCGCCATCCTGAAGAAGACCGGCGACTGGCAGAAGTTCAAGGGCGAGCCCGCTCCGGCGCCGCTCCTCGTGGCTCAGCCGAAGTCCGCGCGCCCGTCGTTCGAGGCCCTGGGCGGCGACGACGAGGGCAAGGGTGAGGCGATCACCCAGAAGAAGAAGGCCGAGAAGAAGGACGAGGCTGCCGCCGAGTCCGAGTCGACCGAGGCCTGAGCATGCTCGAGGAGGCTCTCGAGCACCTCGTCAAGGGCATCGTCGACAACCCCGACGATGTGCAGGTCGCTTCCCGCAACCTGCGCCGCGGGCGCGTACTCGAGGTCCGGGTCCACCCCGACGACCTCGGCAAGGTGATCGGTCGCAACGGCCGGACCGCGCGCGCCCTGCGTACCGTCGTGGGCGCCATCGGCGGTCGCGGAGTCCGTGTCGACCTCGTCGACGTGGATCACGTCCGCTGACGAAGATTCGCAGCACCGGCTCGGGCCGGGGAGGGCCACACGGCCGTCCCCGGCCCGTAGTCGTATCAGCTGCACGGGCCGTATCAGTCGCCTGAGTCAGTTGCGTATATGAGTCAGTTGAGTTGTATGACAGGAGATCGAGCACAGTGCAGCTCGTAGTCGCACGGATCGGCCGCGCCCACGGCATCAAGGGCGAGGTCACCGTCGAGGTCCGCACCGACGAGCCGGAACTCCGGCTCGGCCCCGGCGCCGTCCTGCTCACGGACCCCGCCTCGACGGGCCCGCTCACCATCGAGACCGGCCGGGTCCACAGCGGCCGGCTGCTCCTGCGCTTCGAGGGCGTCCGCGACCGCAACGCCGCCGAGGCCCTCCGCAACACCCTGCTGATCGCGGAGGTGGACCCGGAGGAGCTGCCGGAGGAGGAGGACGAGTACTACGACCACCAGCTGATGGACCTGGACGTGGTCACCAAGGACGGCACCGAGGTCGGCCGGATCACCGAGATCTCGCACCTGCCCTCCCAGGACCTCTTCATCGTCGAGCGGCCCGACGGCAGCGAGGTGATGATCCCGTTCGTCGGGGAGATCGTCATCGAGATCGACCTGGAGGAGCAGAAGGCGGTCATCGACCCGCCGCCCGGTCTGATCGACGACCGGGCCGAGATCGCCTCCCCGCGGGACGCCGAGGAGCCGGCGGACTCGGAGGACCAGGCCTGATGCGGCTCGACGTCGTCACGATCTTCCCCGAGTACCTCGACCCGCTGAACGTCTCCCTCGTCGGCAAGGCACGCGCGCGTGGACAGCTCCAGGTGCACGTCCACGACCTGCGGGAATGGACGTACGACCGGCACAACACGGTCGACGACACCCCCTACGGCGGCGGCCCCGGCATGGTCATGAAGACCGACCCCTGGGGCGAGGCGCTCGACGACGTGCTGGCCCGGGGCTACGAGGGCGGAGCCGCCCGGCCCGCGCTCGTCGTCCCCACCCCCAGCGGCCGCCCCTTCACCCAGACGCTCGCCGTCGAACTCTCCGAGTGCCCCTGGCTGATCTTCACGCCGGCGCGTTACGAGGGCATCGACCGGCGCGTGATCGACGAGTACGCGACCCGGATGCCCGTCCACGAGGTCTCCATCGGCGACTACGTGCTCGCCGGCGGCGAGGCGGCCGTCCTGGTCGTCACCGAGGCCGTGGCACGGCTGCTGCCCGGTGTCCTCGGCAACGCCGAGTCCCATCGGGACGACTCCTTCGCACCCGGAGCCATGGCCAACCTCCTGGAGGGGCCGGTGTACACCAAGCCCCCCGAGTGGCGCGGCCGTGACATCCCCGACGTGCTGCTCAGCGGCCACCACGGGAAGATCGCACGCTGGCGCCGCGACGAGGCCCTGAAGCGTACGGCCGCCAACCGGCCCGACCTCATCGAGCGTTGCGACCCCAAGGCCTTCGACAAGAAGGACCGCGAGATGCTCTCCATCCTGGGCTGGGCCCCGGATCCGGAGGGGGCGGCACAGGGCCGATTTTGGCGGCGACCGGAGGACGTGGAAGAATAGGTCGCTGTTGTGCGTCGTCCGGCGCGCGCCCCTGCCGCAGGGGGACACGACGCCCGCCCCGACACGGACAGCATCCTCCGATACACCTAGCTCCCGCCTATGACCTGTGGCATGGGTGAAGAAAGCAGACGAAATGTCTCACCTGCTCGACTCCGTCGACTCCGCGTCGCTGCGCAGCGACATCCCGGCCTTCCGCCCGGGTGACACCGTCAACGTCCACGTCCGCGTCATCGAGGGCAACCGCTCCCGTGTGCAGCAGTTCAAGGGCGTAGTCATCCGTCGCCAGGGCGCCGGTGTCCGCGAGACCTTCACGGTCCGCAAGGTCTCGTTCTCCGTCGGCGTCGAGCGCACCTTCCCGGTGCACACCCCGATCGTCGAGAAGATCGAGCTCGTCACCCGCGGTGACGTCCGTCGCGCGAAGCTGTACTACCTGCGCGAGCTGCGCGGCAAGGCGGCGAAGATCAAGGAGAAGCGCGACAACTGATCGCGCTCGGGTCGCGGCCCGTGCCGCGACCCGCGTCGCACAAGGTCGTCACAGTGGGGCCGGATACGATTTGGCCCCGATGGACTCCGAAGCACAGCAGCACATGGAGCGCGACCGTTCCCCCCGCCCTTCCGGCGACGAGGTCTCCGAGGAGATCTCCGACACAGGAGGGCCCAGGGAGCGGTCGCGTTTCGCATGGGTGGACCGGACCACCGCATGGGTACCGGGCGGGTATTACACCCTGACCGTGCTGATCTGCCTGCTTTTTCTGGCGCTCTTCAGCAACTTCGTGATGCAGCCGTTCCAGATTCCCAGCAGCTCCATGGCCGACTCATTGAGGATCGGGGACCGCGTTCTCGTAAATAAGTTGGCGTACCGTTTCGGATCTGAGCCGCAGCGCGGTGACGTCGTCGTCTTCGACGGCACCGGCTACTTCGGGAACGCCGACTACGTCAAGCGCGTTGTCGGCGTGGGGGGAGACCGGGTGGTCTGCTGCGACCAGGAGGGGAGGCTTGAGGTGAACGGCCGGTGGGTCGACGAGTCGTCGTTTCTGTACCCGGGCGACAGCCCGTCGAACGTACCCTTCGACGTGGTCGTCCCCGAGGGCAGGCTGTTCCTCCTCGGCGACCACCGCAGTGACTCCAGCGATTCCCGCGACCATCTGGGATCGCCCGGCGGCGGCATGGTCCCCGTCGACTCCGTGATCGGCAGAGCCGACTGGATCGCCTGGCCCGCCGACCACTGGACGCGGCTGGAGCGTCCGGACGCCTACGCGCGTGTGCCCGCCGCCGGCGGTGCGCATGGGTAACCGTGGCAAACCCCGCGGTGCCCCTCCCGCCACCGCGGCAGCCAACCTGCTGCCCACCGGTTCGCGGCGGTCCGGCGGTGCCGCCCGGCCGAGCCGGGTCGAGCGGCGCAAGCTCGCCCGGAAGATCAAGCGGCGCAGACGTCGCTCCGCGGTCAAGGAGATCCCGCTCCTCGTCGGGGTCGCCGTCCTCATAGCCCTGGTCCTGAAGACCTTCCTCGTCCAGGCGTTCGTGATCCCGTCGGGCTCCATGGAGCAGACGATCCAGATCGGTGACCGGGTCCTGGTCGACAAGCTCACCCCCTGGTTCGGTTCCGAACCCACCCGCGGGGACGTCGTCGTCTTCAAGGACCCCGGCGGCTGGCTGGAGGACGAGCAGACGACCGCGGCGGCCGAGGACCCGATCGTCATCAAACAGATAAAGGAAGGCCTGCAGTTCATCGGCCTCCTCCCGTCCGACGACGAGCAGGACCTGATCAAGCGGGTCGTCGCGGTCGGCGGCGACACCGTCAAGTGCTGCGACACCCAGGGCCGCGTCACCGTCAACGGCATGCCGCTGGACGAGACGGCGTACATCCACCCGGGCAACCAGCCCTCGACGCAGCAGTTCCAGGTGACCGTGCCCCAGGGCCGTCTGTGGGTGATGGGCGACCACCGGGAGAACTCCGCGGACTCGCGCGCCCACCAGTCCGACGATTCGAAAACGGCTCAGTTCGGCGGTACGGTCCCGCAGGATGCCGTCGTCGGCCGGGCCGTGGTCATCGCCTGGCCGGTGGGCCACTGGGGGCAGTTGGAGGAGCCGGACACGTTCTCCGCCGTGCCGAGCGGGTCGGCCACCGCCCTCGGCGCTTCGCATAGGGTGGCCTCCGCGGATCGAAATGGATTGATCCCCCTCCCGACCCCTGCGGAACTCCCGCTCGTTATGGGAGTGGTGGGCCTGCACCGGCTGTGGCGCGGGCGGCGGTACGGAGTGAGGAGTGGATGTGGGGGATTTGGCGGTCGGCGCACGGTCCGGGCACGGTGGTTCCGAAGAACGTCCCGAGCGGTCCGACGAGGCGGCTTCCCCGGCCGCGGAGAACATGGAGAACGTGGAGAGCACCGTGAATTCCGAGGGTTCCGCCGACTCCGGGAGTGACTCCCCGGACGGAACGAACGGAGCGGAGACCGGCGACGCCACCCCGGCCGCGGCCGACGGCGACGGTCAGAACGAGCGGCCCAGGAAGAAGCAGCGTTCCTTCTGGAAGGAACTGCCGATCCTGATCGGTATCGCGCTGGTGCTCGCGCTGCTCATCAAGACCTTCCTGGTCCAGGCGTTCTCCATCCCGTCCGACTCGATGCAGAACACCCTGCAGGAGGGCGACCGGGTCCTGGTCGACAAGCTCACCCCGTGGTTCGGCTCCGAGCCCGAGCGCGGCGAGGTCGTCGTCTTCCACGACCCGGACGGCTGGCTGCGCGGCGAACCCACCCTGGAGCCCAACGCCGTACAGCGCGTCCTCGGCTGGATCGGCCTGATGCCGTCCGCCGAGGAGAAGGACCTCATCAAGCGCGTCATCGGCGTCGCCGGCGACACCGTCGAGTGCAACGGCACGGGCCCGCTCAAGGTCAACGGCAAGGCGCTGAACGAGCCGTACGTGTACCCGGGCAACACCCCCTGCACCGTCGACGACACCGGCGGCCAGTTCAAGGTGAAGGTACCCGAGGGCAAAATCTGGGTCATGGGTGACCACCGGCAGAACTCGCTGGACTCCCGCTACCACCAGAACGACAGCAACAAGGGCATGGTCCCCGTCGACCAGGTCGTGGGCCGCGCCATCGTGGTCGCCTGGCCGCCCACCCGCTGGTCCACGCTGCCGGTTCCCGACACCTTCGACCAGAACCTGAACGCCGCCGCCCCCGGCGCGCTCGGCCTCGCCGGCGCGGTGCCGCTGGTGCTGTGGCGTCGGCGCCGCCTTCTGGCCACCGCGAGCCCGAGGGTTTCTGGCACGCGTACCGCCGGGTAGGGTGCCGTCCCAGATCGCCGATCTTCCGCGGCCCGTACGGGGCCGGGACGGTCGATTCTCCGACCTGGGGGAGCACTGGGATGAGCGGGACGACACGTCGTACGGACGAGGGCCTCGGACGGCTCGGCAGCACGCTGTCGGGACTGGCCGTGGCCCTCGGCTGTGTGCTCTTCCTGGGCGGCTTCGTCTGGGGTGCCATCGTCTACGCGCCCTACACCGTGCCCACCGACTCCATGGCCCCCACCATCACCTCCGGGGACCGCATACTCGCCCAGCGGATCGACGGCGCCGAGATCGAGCGCGGTGACGTCGTGGTCTTCCGGGAGGAGACCTGGGGCAACTCGCCCATGGTCAAGCGGGTCGTCGCGGTCGGCGGGGACACGGTCGCCTGCTGCACCGACGGCAAACTGACCGTCAACGGCAAGCAGATCGACGAGGCCTATCTGCACGGTGAGGACGCCGAGCTGACCGGCATACCCGAGATCACCGTCCCCAAGGGCCGGCTGTTCCTCCTCGGTGACGAGCGCAGCGGCTCCCTGGACTCCACCGCGCACCTCACGGAGGCCGGCCGGGGCACGGTGCCCCGGGCCAACGTGGACGCGCGCGTGGACGCCGTCGTCTGGCCCATGGACGGCATGCTGGCCCGCCCCACGGGCTTCGAGAAGCTCGGCGCGCTCTCCTCTCCCGGCCCGCTGCGGCTGATCACCGCCGCCCTGGTCGTGGGCATGGTGCTGGTGCTGGGCGGCGCGGCCTACGGACCCGTCGCCAAGCGCCTCGGGGGACGCGGCCGTACGACGCAGCCGGAGCCGGCCGGTGTCGGCTGAGGACACGCACGGGGGCGCCGCCGGGGACGTCTCCGGGGGTACGTACGCGGCCGCGCAGGGGGACACGTACGAGGGCGGGCTGCGCCGGGTGGCGCGGGTGATCCTGCTGGACCCGGCGGAGCGCGTCCTGCTGCTGCACGGGCACGAGCCGGACGATCCGGCCGACGACTGGTGGTTCACGCCCGGCGGCGGTGTGGAGGGCGCGGAGACCCGTGAGGAGGCCGCCCTGCGGGAACTCACGGAGGAGACCGGGATCACGGACGTCGAGCTGGGCCCCGTGCTCTGGCGGCGGATGTGCTCCTTCCCCTTCGCCGGACGCCGCTGGGACCAGGACGAGTGGTACTACCTCGCCCGCACCCCCGAGACGCACCAGGTGGTGCCCGCCGCGGCGGGTCTGACGGAGCTGGAACGACGCAGTGTGGCCGGAGCACGCTGGTGGACGTGCGGGGAACTGGCCCGCACGCATGAGACGGTGTACCCGACCAGACTCGCCGAACTGCTGCGCACGCTGCTCGACGAGGGTCCCCCGGCCAGACCCGTGGTCCTCGACACCGAAATTGTCTAGAGGCTCGCGGGACTGGCGCACAATGGTGGGATCGCACGGCTGAAGGGGAACATGCCATGAGCGCCGAGGACCTCGAGAAGTACGAGACCGAGATGGAGCTGAAGCTCTACCGGGAGTACCGCGATGTCGTCGGTCTGTTCAAATACGTGATCGAGACCGAGCGGCGTTTCTACCTCACCAATGACTACGAGATGCAGGTGCACTCGGTCCAGGGCGAGGTGTTCTTCGAGGTGTCGATGGCGGATGCCTGGGTGTGGGACATGTACCGGCCGGCTCGGTTCGTG
This sequence comes from Streptomyces griseiscabiei, assembly GCF_020010925.1. NCBI lineage: Bacteria > Bacillati > Actinomycetota > Actinomycetes > Kitasatosporales > Streptomycetaceae > Streptomyces > Streptomyces griseiscabiei. The sequence goes on from NZ_JAGJBZ010000002.1 coordinate 759,840, forward strand.
AAGCAGGTGCGGGTGCTCACGTTCAAGGACGTGAACATCGAGGAGCTGAACAAGAGCGATCTGGAGCTGCCGGGCAGCTGAGACGGGTTCCGGGGGCGGTGGGCCGTCCTTCGTGCGGGTGACGAAGTTGTCCACAATCGGCTGCTTGTCCACCAAGATCCAATAGTCGGCCGAGCCGCCCCCAATGTTGGCGCCGGAGGTGGTGCCGACATGAACAAGGCACGAGGCGCACTCGGGAAGTACGGCGAGGAACTGGCCGCGCGGCGGCTGACCGACGCCGGGATGACGGTCCTGGAGCGGAACTGGCGCGGTGGCCGGTCCGGTGAGATCGACATCGTGGCCCGTGACGGGGACGCGCTGGTCGTCTGCGAGGTGAAGACCCGCAGGGCCGGGCCCTTCGAGCATCCGATGGCGGCCATTACGCCCACGAAGGCGGAACGCCTGCGCGGCCTCGCCGAACGCTGGCTCCAGGAACACGGAGGGAGCCCACCGGGCGGCGTCCGCATCGACGTCGTCGGTGTCGTCCTCCCCGACCGTGGCGCCCCCGTCGTGGAGCATGTGCGGGGGGCGGCCTGATGGGGTTCGCCCGTACGTGCTCCGTGGCCCTCGTCGGTGTCGAGGGCGTCGTCGTGGAGGTCCAGGCCGACCTGGAACCGGGCGTCGCGGCCTTCACCCTGGTGGGGCTCCCGGACAAGAGCCTGACGGAGAGCAAGGACCGGGTCAGGGCGGCGGTGGTCAACTCGGGCGCCGAGTGGCCGCAGAAGAAGCTGACGGTGGGGCTCAGCCCCGCCTCGGTGCCGAAGGCCGGCAGCGGGTTCGACCTCGCGATCGCGTGCGCGATCCTGGGGGCCTCCGAGCGGATCGATCCACGAGTGCTCTCCGACATCGTGATGATCGGGGAGCTGGGACTCGACGGGCGGGTCCGTCCGGTCCGGGGCATCCTGCCCGCCGTGCTGGCCGCCGCCGAGGCCGGATACGAACAGGTGGTGGTACCGGAGTGCGCCGCCGCGGAGGCCGCACTGGTGCCCGGCGTCTCGGTACTGGGCGTGCGCACCCTGCGGCAGCTGATCGCCGTGCTCGCGGACGAGCCCGTGCCGGACGAGGAACCCGACGAGGGCCGCCCGGACCCGCTCCTGGCGGGCCTGCGGCTGCCGGGCACGGGCGCGGCGACCGGGATGCACACCACGGGCGCCGCGCAGCAGGACCTGGGCCACGACCTGGCCGATGTCGTCGGACAGCTCGCCGCCCGGACCGCGGTGGAGGTCGCTGCGGCCGGCGGGCACCATCTCTTCCTGGAGGGGCCGCCGGGCGCGGGCAAGACGATGCTCGCCGAGCGGCTGCCCGCCATCCTGCCGAAGCTGGCCAGGGAGGAGTCGCTGGAGGTCACGGCGGTCCACTCGATCGCCGGTCTGTTGCCGGTGGGGAAACCGCTGGTCGACGTGGCGCCCTACTGCGCCCCGCACCACTCGGCCACGATGCAGGCCCTGGTCGGCGGTGGTCAGGGCATCGCCCGGCCCGGCGCGGTCTCCCTCGCCCACCGCGGGGTGCTCTTCCTCGACGAGACCCCCGAGTTCAGCGGCCAGGCCCTGGACGCGCTGCGGCAGCCGCTGGAGGCGGGGCACGTCGTGATCGCGCGCAGCGCCGGAGTGGTGCGGTTCCCGGCGAAATTCCTGATGGTGCTCGCCGCGAATCCCTGTCCCTGCGGGCGCTTCTCGCGGACGGACGACTTCTGTGAATGCCCGCCCGCGGTGATCCGCCGCTATCAGGCCCGGCTCTCCGGGCCCCTGCTGGACCGGGTGGACCTGCGGGTCGAGGTCGACCGGGTCACCCGCTCCGAACTTACACAGCCCGGCGCCCGGGGCGAGTCCACCGCGACGGTGGCCGACCGGGTGCGCGCGGCCAGGGACCGGGCGGCCGCACGGCTGCTCGGCACACCATGGCGCACGAACAGCGAGCTGCCGGGACGGGAACTGCGCAGCCGCTGGCACGCCGCCCCGGGCGCGATGGACGAGGCCGAGCGCTGTCTGGAGCGGGGCGTGCTCACCGCGCGCGGCCTGGACCGGGTCCTGCGGGTCGCCTGGACCGTGGCCGACCTCGTCGGCCACGACCGCCCGGACGCGACCGACGTCAACCTGGCTCTGCAACTGCGCACCGGAGTTCCCCGAGGGGTGCCGATGGCGATCGGGGCGCTCACATGAGGGCCACGGCCTGCGATCCGTCGGCAGGTGGCCCGTGACCTGCGGCGGAGGATCGGAGGACGAGCGGCTCGACCGAGCCTTCCTGGCCCGTGTCGTCGAGCCCGGAGACGAACTCGCCGGGCGATGGCTTCGGGAGCTCGGCGCCCGGGACGTGGTGCGGAGGCTCTCCGGGGGCGGGCGACCGCTTCCGGGGGCCTCGGAGAAGCGGTGGGCGGGACTGTGCGCCCGCGCCGACCGCGCCGATCCCGAGGGCGACCTGCGCCGGGCGCGAGAGGCCGGGGTCCGTTTTCTCGTGCCCGGGGACGGCGAGTGGCCCGGGCAGCTCGATGATCTCGGGGACGGGCGGCCGGTGGGTCTGTGGGTGCGGGGGACGGCGAATGTCCGGATGTGGGCGCTGCGGTCCGTGGCCGTGGTGGGAGCGCGGGCCTGCACGGAGTACGGGGCCCACATGGCGGCCTCGCTGGGGGCGGGGCTCGCCGAACGGGGGTGGGTGGTGGTGTCCGGCGGCGCGTACGGGGTGGACGGCGCCGTGCACCGGGGCGCGCTCGGGGCCGGCGGGGCGACCGTCGCCGTGCTGGCCTGCGGGGTGGACCGGCCGTATCCCCGGGGGCACACGCAGTTGATCGGCAGGATCGCCGAACAGGGGCTGGTGGTGGGGGAGTTGCCGCCGGGGGAGCATCCGACGCCGAGCCGGTTCATCCTGCGGAACCGAGTGATCGCCGCGCTCACCCGGGGCACCGTGGTCGTGGAGGCGGCCTACCGCAGCGGCGCGCTGGTCACGGCACGGGCGGCGCAGCGCCTGGGCAGATTCGCCATGGGGGTGCCGGGGCCGGCGACCTCGGCCCTCTCGTCCGGGGTGCACGAACTGCTGCGGGGCGACGCCGTGCTCGTCTCCGACGCCGCCGAAGTCGTCGAGCTGGTGGGTGACATGGGCGAGCTGGCGCCGGACCGGAGGGGGCCCGTGCTCCCCCGTGACCTGTTGGAACCCGGTGCGCGGCAGGTGCTCGCCGCGCTGCCGGGGCGGGGCGCCGCGGACGCCCACGAGATCGCCCGTGGCGCGGGCACCGCGGTGGACGAGGCGGTCGGGAGACTGTACGAACTCCGCGCACTTGGATACGTCGAACGACACGGCGACAGCTGGAAGTTGACACGCCAGGCGATGATCTCCGTCTCGCCGGATCGGAGGCCGGGTTGACCGAGCGTGTTCGGCCGTCCGGGGGAACGCCGACAGCCGTGCGGTTTCCGGCAGTTGGCGTCCCGGCCAGGTCACACAGCGCGATCGCCACGACCCCGTGGGGCGTCCAGCGGAACGTATCTGCGCACCGGCGATCCCCCGCCCTTCGCGCACTGCGACTCCTCAGTCACGCTACGCTCACGAGGATTCCCCCTCAGGACAGGCAACTCGACATCAGACCGACAGCTCACCCAGGCACCCCCAGTTCACGGCAGAACGGCACAAGGCGACGAATGCCCCAGCACACCTCCGGGTCTGACCGGGCGGCGGTACCCGCCGCCGCTCGCGGCACCGTGCGCCCGCCCGCCCCCTCGACACTCGACGAGCTGTGGCGGACGTACAAGACGACGGGCGACGAACGCCTGCGCGAGCAGTTGATCCTGCACTACTCACCGCTGGTGAAGTACGTCGCGGGACGGGTGAGCGTCGGCCTGCCGGCCAATGTCGAGCAGGCCGACTTCGTCTCCTCCGGGGTCTTCGGGCTCATCGACGCGATCGAGAAGTTCGACATCGACCGGGAGATCAAGTTCGAGACGTACGCGATCACCCGGATCCGGGGCGCGATGATCGACGAGCTGCGCGCGCTGGACTGGATCCCCCGGTCGGTGCGGCAGAAGGCGCGCAATGTGGAGCGGGCCTACGCCACGCTGGAGTCACGGCTCAGACGCACCCCGAGCGAGGGTGAGGTGGCCACCGAGATGGGGATCGCGGTCGACGAACTCCACGCGGTCTTCAGCCAGTTGTCGCTGGCCAATGTGGTGGCGCTGGAGGAGCTGCTGCATGTCGGGGGCGAGGGCGGCGACCGGCTGAGCCTGATGGACACGCTGGAGGACACCGCCGCGGACAACCCGGTCGAGATCGCCGAGGACCGGGAGCTGCGCCGCTACCTGGCGCGGGCCATCAACACACTGCCCGAGCGGGAGAAGACCGTCGTCACGCTCTACTACTACGAGGGGCTCACGCTCGCGGAGATCGGGAACGTGCTGGGGGTCACCGAGAGCCGGGTGAGCCAGATCCATACGAAGTCGGTGCTGCAGCTGAGGGCGAAGCTGGCGAGCTTCGGCCGTTGATACGGGTCGGCCTGGGGCTGGGTGACGACAGGGCTTCGGGTAGGGCTCGGCGCGGCGTCGATGCGGATTCGGTGTGGCTCCGGCCAGGGGCGGTCGAGGGTTCGGTCGCGGCTGGGTGTTGGCTGGGTGGTGGCTCGCCGGGCGTTCCGTCGGGGGAAGGCACTCCCGTGGGTGGCGGTCCGTCCGTAAAGTGGATGGCGTGCCAAGGATTCGAGCGGCCTCCGTGGCCGAGCACCGGTCGATGCAGCGAGCCGCCCTGCTGGACGCGGCTCGGTCCCTGCTGTCCGAGGGCGGGACGGAGGCGTTGACGTTCCCCGCGCTCGCGGAGCGGACGGGGCTGGCGCGGTCGTCCGTGTACGAGTACTTCCGGTCGCGGGCCGCCGTGGTCGAGGAGCTGTGCGAGGTCGACTTCCCCGTCTGGGCGGCGGAGGTCGAGGCGGCGATGGCCTCGGCCGACCGGCCCGAGGGCAAGGTCGAGGCGTATGTACGCAAGCAGTTGGAGCTGGTCGGGGACCGGCGGCATCGGGCCGTGGTGGCGATCTCGGCGAGTGAGCTGGACGCCGGCGCGCGGGAGAAGATCCGGGCCGCGCACGGTGGGCTCGTCGCGATGATCGTGGAGGCGCTCGCGGGGCTCGGGCAGGCGGAGCCACGGTTGGGCGCGATGCTGCTGCAGGGGGTCGTGGACGCGGCTGCGCGGCGTATCGAGCTGGGGGCCGCCGAGGATCCCTCCGCGATCACGGAGGCGGCTGTGACCATGGCTCTGCGGGGTGTGCGGGGTGTGCGGGGCTGAGGGGCGGGGCCTTTCGGCTGGGCCGAGCCTTTGTGACCGGGCGTCCTGGGGATGGGGCCGAGCCTTCGCGTGGCCGGGCGCCCTCCGTCCGGGGCTCGACTCGGGGCGGGGTTTCGCTCACCGGCGCTTGCCGGGTGCCGCCCGCGCCCACCCGTGCCGCCGGCACGATTGCCCGCAGGTTGAGCGGACGGGTGAGGTGTATCGGGGCTCGGCTACCCGCAGGTTGGGTGAGCTGGCGGATGCTGTTCCGGGCTGCGGCCACCGCAGGTTGAGCGGGCGGGCCGGGGCTGCACCATGGCGAGGCTGCGTGTCAGTCGAGCGAGCGGGCCAGTGCTGCGTCGTGGCGTCGCTGCTCGCAGGTCGGCGGTTGCGTGGGTGGGGCCTCCTCGGTGTGGCTGGGCCGATGGTCAGGGCAGGGCGTGACCGTCTGGTTCTTGCGGGACCGGTAGCAGGCGGGACGGGCCCCGATGGAGGAGTCGAGGCGGTAGCAGGGTCAGGGGGTCGAGGTAGGTGTCGCCTCTGCGCAGGCCCCAGTGGAGGCAGGCCGTCGGGCAGTGGGAGGGGGCTGCTTCCAGAGTGCCGAGGACGGTGCCCGCGGTCACCTCGTCGCCCTTCTCCACGGATGTCCGGACCGGTTCGTAGGTCGTGCGCAGGGGTGGATCGCCCGTGTCGGAGAAGGTGATCGTGACGACTCCCCGGCCTGCCACGCGGCCCGCGAAGGAGACGTGGCCCGGGGCCACCGCGCGGACCGGGGAGCCGGCCGGGGCGGACAGGTCGACGCCCCGGTGCCCCCGGGCGTAGGGGGTCGGCGGGGGTTCCCAGAGGCGGGCGACCAGGGGGCGGAGGCCCACCGGCCAGGTGCGGGCCAGGGCCGGGACGCGCTCGTCGGGGCCCGGTGGTCCCGGCGCTGCGCGTGGGCCCGGTGCCGCGCGCGGTGCCGGTGCCCAGGCCGTGACCAGGAGGGCCGTCGTCAGGCACGGGAGCAGGGACAGCCACGCGGCGGCACGTCGGCGTGCGGTCGTCGGCCGGAGAGGCGTCGCCCGGGGCGGCCGGTGAGTCGTCTTGTGAGGCATCTCGTGGGACATGGGCGAAGCGTCCCGCACGTGGCGCGGTCATGGCCGGGAACTGTGGAGTACTCGTCGGTTGTGGATATCGGCGTCACCCGGGGCCTCCCGGGTCCCGTACACTTCTGGTGGCGATCCGGGTCACCGGGTCGACTTCGCACGCCCCGGTACGAGGCCTTTCCAGGCCTGTATCAGCGCCCCTCGGTCCTTAGTGGCAACGGCGCATCGCGGGCGTCAGGCGCGGGAGCCGTCCGGTTCTCGCGGCACAACCGAGAAATTCAAGGAGAACGGCCATGGCCGTCGTCACGATGCGGGAGCTGCTGGAAAGCGGCGTCCACTTCGGTCACCAGACCCGTCGTTGGAACCCGAAGATGAAGCGCTTCATCTTCACGGAGCGCAACGGCATCTACATCATCGACCTGCTCCAGTCGCTGTCGTACATCGACCGCGCCTACGAGTTCGTCAAGGAGACCGTCGCCCACGGCGGCACGGTCATGTTCGTCGGCACGAAGAAGCAGGCGCAGGAGGCGATCGCCGAGCAGGCGACCCGCGTCGGCATGCCCTACGTCAACCAGCGCTGGCTGGGCGGCATGCTCACCAACTTCTCGACCGTCTACAAGCGTCTGCAGCGCCTCAAGGAGCTCGAGCAGATCGACTTCGAGGACGTCGCCGCGTCGGGTCTGACCAAGAAGGAGCTTCTCGTGCTCTCGCGCGAGAAGGCCAAGCTGGAGAAGACCCTCGGCGGTATCCGCGAGATGCAGAAGGTGCCCAGCGCCGTCTGGATCGTGGACACCAAGAAGGAGCACATCGCGGTCGGCGAGGCCCGGAAGCTCAACATCCCGGTCGTCGCCATCCTCGACACCAACTGCGACCCCGACGAGGTCGACTACAAGATCCCCGGCAACGACGACGCGATCCGCTCCGTCACGCTGCTCACCCGTGTGATCGCGGACGCGGTCGCCGAGGGCCTCATCTCCCGCTCGCGTGTCGCGACCGAGGGCAAGGGCGACAAGGCCGCCGGCGAGCCGCTGGCCGCCTGGGAGCGCGACCTGCTCGAGGGCGAGAAGAAGGCGGACGAGGCTCCGGCCGCCGCTGAGGCTCCGGCTGCCGCCGAGGCCCCCGCTGAGGCTCCGGCCGAGGCCGCTGCCGAGGCTCCCGCCGCCGAGGCTCCGGCTGAGGCCCCCGCCGCGGACGCCGAGCAGGCCTGACCTTCACGGTCGTAGGGCTGTCGACATGACGGCGGGTGGCGCCGAGCGCGCCACCCGCCGTTCACCCACAGCCCGTAGATCTTTCGGCGGGCGCCCGCCCTACGAGCGGCGGCGGACGCCGACTTCGAGACTTCGAACTCCGAGAAGAGATTCACAGATCATGGCGAACTACACCGCCGCGGACGTCAAGAAGCTCCGTGAGCTCACCGGCGCCGGCATGATGGACTGCAAGAAGGCCCTGGACGAGGCCGACGGCAGCGTGGACAAGGCCGTCGAGGCCCTGCGCATCAAGGGCCAGAAGGGCGTCGCCAAGCGCGAGGGCCGCTCCGCCGAGAACGGCGCCGTGGTCTCCCTCATCGCCGACGACAACACCTCCGGTGTCCTGGTCGAGCTGAAGTGCGAGACGGACTTCGTCGCCAAGGGCGAGAAGTTCCAGGCCGCGGCCAACGCGATCGCCGAGCACGTCGCCAAGACCTCCCCGGCCGACCTGGAGGCCCTGCTCGCCTCCGAGATCGAGGCCGGCAAGACCGTCCAGGCGTACGTCGACGAGGCCAACGCCAACCTCGGCGAGAAGATCGTCCTCGACCGCTTCGCGCAGTACGCGGACGGCTTCGTCTTCTCCTACATGCACCGCACCATGCCCGACCTGCCCCCGCAGATCGGTGTCCTGGTCGAGCTGGACAAGGCCGACGCCGACGTGGCCAAGGGCATCGCCCAGCACATCGCCGCCTTCGCGCCGAAGTACCTGGCCAAGGAGGACGTGCCGGCCGAGGTCGTCGAGTCCGAGCGCCGCGTCGCCGAGGAGACCACCCGCGCCGAGGGCAAGCCCGAGGCCGCCCTGCCGAAGATCGTCGAGGGTCGCCTCAACGGCTTCTTCAAGGACGCCACGCTGCTCGGCCAGCCGTACGCGCTGGACAACAAGAAGTCCGTCCAGAAGGTCCTGGACGAGGCCGGTGTCACCCTGAAGCGCTTCACGCGCATCAAGGTCGGCATCTGAGTCCGTTACGCGACGGGCGCCCGGCCCCGATAGGGTCGGGTGCAGTCGTTCGCGTACGCCGCCACGCGCGCGCGTGACGCGCGACGGACGACAGCAGATCTGACGAGGAGGCCATTGCCGCGCATGGGATGCGAACACCACCCCACCGGCAGTGGCCTTCTTCGTATGTGCGACACGTAAAGAGGCGAAATCTTCATGACCACCAAGCCCGAGAAGAGCGACGCGAGCAAAGCGGAACGCGGCCGGTTCATGCTGAAGCTGTCCGGAGAGGCGTTCTCCGGGGGCGGTGGCCTCGGCGTCGACCCCGACGTGGTGCACGCCATCGCCCGGGAGATCGCGGCCGTCGTACGCGACGGCGCCCAGATCGCGGTCGTCATCGGCGGCGGCAACTTCTTCCGCGGCGCCGAACTCCAGCAGCGCGGCATGGACCGGGCCCGCTCCGACTACATGGGCATGCTCGGCACGGTCATGAACTGCCTCGCCCTCCAGGACTTCCTGGAGAAGGAGGGCATCGACAGCCGCGTCCAGACCGCCATCACCATGGGCCAGGTCGCCGAGCCGTACATCCCGCTGCGCGCCGTGCGCCACCTGGAGAAGGGCCGAGTGGTCATCTTCGGCGCCGGTATGGGCATGCCGTACTTCTCCACCGACACCACCGCCGCCCAGCGCGCCCTGGAGATCGACGCCGAGGCGCTGCTGATGGGCAAGAACGGCGTGGACGGGGTCTACGACTCCGACCCCAAGACCAACCCGGACGCGGTCCGTTTCGACTCCCTCGGCTACGGCGAGGTCATCACCCGCGAACTGAAGGTCGCCGACGCCACCGCGATCACGCTCTGCCGTGACAACAAGCTCCCGATCCTCGTGTTCGAGCTTCTCAAGGAGGGCAATATCGCGCGGGCCGTCAAGGGTGAGAAGATCGGCACTCTCGTGGGTGATCAGGGAAGCCGGGCCTGACCGGGTCCTTCCCCTGCCCGGGGGACGGAGCCTGACCGAGGGATGGACAATGTCCTACCGGTCGGGAACCGTGCAGGAACAAGACGCGACGCAGCCGGCCGCCGACCAGACCAAGTACAGCTGCCGGGCCCACTCAAGACACGCAGGAGCAAGTGGTGATCGAAGAGACCCTCCTCGAGGCCGAGGAGAAGATGGAGAAGGCCGTCGTGGTCGCCAAGGACGACTTCGCCGCGATCCGCACCGGTCGTGCGCACCCGGCGATGTTCAACAAGATCGTGGCCGACTACTACGGCGCGCTGACGCCGATCAACCAGCTGGCCTCGTTCTCGGTGCCGGAGCCGCGCATGGCCGTGGTGACCCCGTTCGACAAGACCGCCCTGCGCAACATCGAGCAGGCGATCCGTGACTCGGACCTCGGCGTCAACCCGAGCAACGACGGCAACATCATCCGAGTGGTGTTCCCCGAGCTGACCGAGGAGCGTCGCCGCGACTACATCAAGGTCGCCAAGAGCAAGGCGGAGGACTCCAAGGTGTCCATCCGCTCGGTCCGTCGCAAGGCCAAGGACGCGATCGACAAGCTCGTCAAGGACGGCGAGGTCGGCGAGGACGAGGGCCGCCGTGCGGAGAAGGAGCTCGACGACACCACCGCGAAGTACGTCGCACAGGTGGACGAGCTGCTCAAGCACAAGGAAGCGGAGCTCCTCGAGGTCTGATGAACGACTCTTCCTGGGGGGCGCCGTCACAAGCCGGGTACTGGGCGCCGACCGACCGGGGACCTGTCCAGGGGCATGCCCCGGCGGGTCCCACGTACGATGCGCCTGAGGCCCAGCAGACTCGCCCCATGCCCATCGTGCCCGACGTACCCGCGCATGGCGGGAACCAGGACGACGACCGGGGGGCCGCTCGGCAGGCCGGTCCCCTGTTCCGCGACGAGACGCCGTCGGCGCACCCCTACGGGGAGGCGCCGCAGAAGCCGGAGCCCATGCCCGACGCCCCGCAGCCCGCCCCGCAGAAGAAGAGCGCGGGCCGTGACCTGGGCTCCGCCATAGGGGTGGGCCTCGCGCTCGGCGCGGTCATCATCGCGTCGCTGTTCATCGTCAAGGCGGCCTTCGTCGGCGTGATAGCGGTGGCCGTGGTGGTGGGGCTGTGGGAGCTCACCTCACGTCTGCAGGAACGCAAGGGCATCAAGGCGCCCCTCGTACCGCTCGCGGTCGGCGGGGCCGCCATGGTCGTCGCCGGGTACGTCCGCGGACCCGAGGGCGCCTGGGTGGCCATGGCGCTCACCGCGCTCGCCGTCCTGGTCTGGCGGATGACGGAACCGCCGGAGAACTACCTCAAGGACGTCACGGCGGGGGTCTTCGCGGCCTTCTACGTGCCGTTCCTGGCCACGTTCGTCGCGCTCATGCTGACCGCCGACGACGGGGCGCAGCGGGTCATGGTGTTCCTGCTGCTGACCGTGGTCAGCGACACGGGCGCGTACGCGGTGGGCTGGCGGTTCGGCACGCACAAGCTCGCGCCGCGCATCAGCCCCGGCAAGACCCGCGAGGGGCTGCTCGGCGCGATCGCCTTCGCCATGGTGGCGGGCGCGCTGCTCATGGAGTTCGTCATCGACGACGGTGCCTGGTGGCAGGGTCTGCTGCTCGGTCTCGCCGTCGCGGCCAGCGCCACGCTGGGCGACCTCGGCGAGTCCATGATCAAGCGGGACCTCGGCATCAAGGACATGGGCACGCTCCTGCCGGGCCACGGCGGCATCATGGACCGCCTGGACTCCCTCCTGCCGACCGCTCCGGTGGTTTGGCTCCTGCTGGTGCTGTTCGTGGGCTCCGGCTGACGGTCGGAGCCGTCGCTCGTGCCTGAGGGCCCTCGTCCTGGTTCGCCGGGGCGGGGGCCCCTGCCATGGCCGCAGGTACACCTCAAACGATCTGCGACACTGGTACGGCTATGCCTAAGCCCGGAGAACTCACATTCGTCGCCCCCCGCGGAGCCAAGAAGCCGCCGCGGCATCTTGCTGATCTTTCGCCTGTGGAGCGGAAGGAGGCTGTTGCCGCGATCGGGGAGAAGCCCTTTCGTGCCAAGCAGCTGTCGCAGCACTACTTCGCGCGGTACGCGCACGACCCGGAGCAGTGGACCGACATCCCCGCGGGTGCGCGTACGAAGCTTCAGGAGGCGCTGCTTCCGGAGCTGATGACCGTCGTACGGCATCTGTCGACCGACCAGGAGACCACGCGGAAGACGCTGTGGCGGCTGTTCGACGGGACGCTCGTCGAGTCGGTGCTGATGCGGTACCCGGACCGGGTGACCATGTGCATCAGTTCGCAGGCCGGGTGCGGGATGAACTGCCCGTTCTGTGCGACCGGGCAGGCCGGGCTGGACCGGAATCTGTCCACCGCCGAGATCGTCCACCAGATCGTCGACGGGATGCGGGCGCTCCGGGACGGGGAGATTCCCGGGGGCCCCGCGCGGCTGTCCAACATCGTCTTCATGGGGATGGGCGAGCCGCTCGCCAACTACAACCGCGTCGTCGGGGCGATCAGGCGGCTGACCGACCCCGAGCCGGACGGGCTGGGGCTGTCGCAGCGCGGGATCACCGTGTCCACGGTCGGGCTGGTGCCCGCCATCCACCGGTTCTCCGACGAGGGCTTCAAGTGCCGGCTCGCGATCTCCCTGCACGCGCCGGACGACGAGCTGCGCGACACCCTCGTGCCCGTCAACACGCGCTGGAAGGTGCGGGAGGTCCTCGACGCCGGGTGGGAGTACGCGGCGAAGTCCGGGCGGCGGCTGTCCATCGAGTACGCGCTGATCCGGGACATCAACGACCAGGCGTGGCGCGGTGACCGGCTGGGCCGGCTGCTCAGGGGCAAGCCCGTGCATGTGAACCTGATCCCGCTGAACCCGACTCCGGGGTCGAAGTGGACCGCCTCCCGGCCCGAGGACGAGAAGGCGTTCGTCGAGGCCATCGCCGCGCACGGGGTGCCGGTGACGGTCCGGGACACCCGGGGGCAGGAGATCGACGGGGCGTGCGGTCAGCTCGCGGCGACCGAGAGATAGCGACAGACAGACCGAGAGGTAGTCTGAGACCCGTAGCACCCGTACGTACATATTCATATTCCGACAGGGGAGCGCCACAGCGCTGAGAGTGCGGCAACCAGGCCGCAGACCCTCTGAACCTCGCCCAGGTCATTCTGGGTAGGAAGTTCGGTCTTCACTCGAGCTGTTGCGCCCTGCCCGGGAGCCTTCGGACGGTCCGACGTCCGACGGTCCCGGGCAGGGCCGCGTCTCTTCCTGGTCACCTCCAGGAGGAATGAATCCAGTGGGCAACACCATCACCAGAAGAGCGACGGTTCTCGCCGTCGGCCTCGGGCTCGTCACGCTGTCGGCGTGTGGCTCGTCGGCCTCCGACGACAGCGGGTCGGCCGGTGGCTCCAAGACCGTCACCCTCGTCAGCCACGGCTCCTTCGCCTACTCCAAGGACGTGCTGAAGGCGTTCGAGAAGGAGTCCGGCTACAAGGTCAAGGTCCTCAAGAGCGGGGACGCGGGGCAGGCCGTCAACCAGGCGATCCTGACCAAGGACAACCCGCAGGGCGACGTCTTCTTCGGCGTCGACAACACGCTGCTGTCCCGGGCGCTCGACAACGGCCTCTTCCAGCCGTACGAGGCGAAGGGGCTCGACAAGGTCGGCGCGCAGTACCAGCTGGACAAGGACGAGCACCGGGTCACGCCCATCGACTCCGGTGACATCTGCGTCAACTACGACAAGGCGTACTTCGAGGAGAAGGGCATCGAGCCGCCGCGGTCGTTCGATGATCTCGTCAAGCCCGCGTACAAGGATCTCCTCGTCACCGAGAACGCCTCCACCTCCTCGCCGGGGCTCGGGTTCGTCCTCGGTACGGCCGCGAAGTACGGCGACGAGGGGTGGGAAGGGTACTGGGAGAAGCTCAAGGCCAATGGTGTGAAGGTCGTCGACGGGTGGGAGCAGGCCTACTACCAGGAGTTCTCCGGGTCGACCGACGGCAAGAAGGCCGGTGGCGACCGGCCGCTCGTCGTGTCGTACGCGTCCTCGCCGCCCGCCGAGGTCGTCTTCGCGGACCCGCGTCCGAAGACCGCGCCGACCGGGGTCGCGGAGGGCACCTGCTTCCGGCAGATCGAGTTCGCGGGGCTGCTGAGCAACGCGAAGAACGCCGAGGGCGGCAAGGCGCTGATCGACTTCCTGATCTCGAAGCGGTTCCAGGAGGACATGCCGCTCAACATGTTCGTGTACCCGGTGGTCGAGGGGGCTGCCGTGCCCGCCGAGTTCACCGAGTACGGGCCCGCGGCGAAGGACCCCGAGACCATGGCGCCCGCGAAGATCGCCGACAACCGTGACCAGTGGGTCAAGTCGTGGACCTCGCTCGTACTGAAGTAGCCAAGGCCCCGGGGGAGACCGGGCCCGCGCCGCGTGCGCCCCGTCCCCGCCGGTCGGACGGTGCGTCCGGCCGGTCGGGGAACGTGGCGCGGCTCGGGCTGATGGCGGTGCCCGTCGCCTTCTTCGGGCTGTTCTTCGCCTACCCCGTCGCCGCGATCGTCGTCCGTGGGCTGAAGGTGGACGGCGGTTGGCGGTTCGGGCGGATCGGGGAGGTGCTGGGGGACTCCGGGATCCGGCACGTGCTGTGGTTCACCACCTGGCAGGCGCTCGTCTCGACGGTGCTCACGCTGCTGATCGCGCTCCCCGGCGCCTATGTGTTCGCGCGCTTCGATTTCAGGGGCAAGAACATGCTCCGGGCGGTCGTGACCGTGCCGTTCGTGCTGCCGACCGTGGTCGTCGGCACGGCGTTCCTGGCGCTGGTCGGGCGCGGCGGGCTCTTCGACGAGCTGTGGGGCGTACGGCTGGACACGACCGTGTGGGCGATCCTGCTCGCGCATGTGTTCTTCAACTACGCGGTGGTCGTACGGACCGTCGGCGGGCTGTGGTCGCAGCTCGACCCGCGGCAGGAGGAGGCCGCGCGGATGCTCGGGGCGTCGCCCTTCGCGGCCTGGCGGAGGGTGACGCTGCCCGCGCTCGCGCCCGCCGTGGCCGCCGCCGCGCTGATGGTCTTCCTCTTCACCTTCACCTCCTTCGGGGTGGTGCAGATCCTCGGCGGTCCCACCTTCTCCACACTCGAGGTGGAGATCTACCGGCAGACCTCGGAGATCTTCGACCTGGGCGCCGCCGCCGTGCTGACGCTCGTGCAGTTCGCGGCCGTCGGGCTCATCCTCGCCGTGCACGCCTGGACCGTACGGCGACGGGAGACCGCGCTGCGGCTGGTGGACGCGTCGCTCACCGCCCGGCGGCCCCGCGGGGCGGGCCAGTGGGCACTGCTGGGCGGGGTCCTGGCCACCGTCGTGGTGCTGATCCTGCTGCCGCTGGGCGTGCTGGTGGAACGGTCGTTCGACACGTCGTCCGGGTCGGCGTTCGGCTACTACAAGGCGCTGACCGGTGAGGACAGCGGGATCTTCCTGGTGGCGCCGATCGAGGCGGTCGGGAACTCGCTCCGGTACGCGGCGGTCGCGACCGCGATCGCCCTGCTGGTCGGCGGGCTGGCCGCCGCCGCGCTCACCCGGCGGGCCGGACGGCTGGTCCGGGGCTTCGACGCGCTGCTGATGCTGCCGCTCGGGGTGTCCGCGGTGACCGTCGGCTTCGGGTTCCTGATCGCGCTGGACGAACCGCCCCTCGATCTGCGGTCGTCCTGGATCCTGGTGCCCCTCGCCCAGGCCCTGGTCGGCGTCCCCTTCGTCGTACGGACCATGCTGCCCGTGCTGCGCGCGGTGGACGATCGGCTGCGGGAGGCGGCGGCCGTGCTCGGGGCGTCGCCGTGGCGGGTGTGGCGCGAGGTCGATCTGCCGCTGGTGCGGCGGGCCCTGCTGATCGCGGCCGGGTTCGCCTTCGCCGTGTCCCTCGGGGAGTTCGGGGCGACCGTGTTCATCGCGCGCGCCGACAACCCGACGCTCCCGGTCGCCGTGGCCCGGCTGCTCGGGCGGCCCGGAGAAATCAACTACGGCCAGGCGATGGCCCTTTCGACGATTCTGATGGTGGTGTGCGCGGTGGCCCTGCTGGTGCTGGAACGTCTCCGTACGGAACCCGGCCGTCGCGGCGACCGCACCGACCGTATGGGGGAGTTCTGATGGCGCTGCTCAGGCTCGACAACGCGACCGTACGGTTCGACGGGCGGCCCGTGCTCGACGCGGTCGGGCTGGAGGTCGCCGAGCACGAGATCGTGTGCGTGCTGGGGCCGAGCGGGAGCGGCAAGTCGACGCTGCTGCGGGTGGTCGCGGGGCTACAGCCGCTGGACGGGGGGCGCGTGCTGCTCGACGGACGCGACCAGCGGGACGTGCCCGCGCACAAGCGTGGTGTCGGCCTGATGTTCCAGGACCACCAGCTCTTCCCGCAGCGGGACGTGGCCGGGAACGTCGCCTTCGGGCCCCGGATGCATGGCGCGGCGAAGGACGAACGGGCCGTACGGGTGGCGGAGTTGCTGGAGCTGGTCGGACTGCCCGGGGCCGCGGGCCGGCGCGTCGGGGAGCTGTCCGGTGGTGAGCAGCAGCGGGTCGCGCTGGCGCGTGCGCTCGCCCCGCGTCCCCGGCTGCTGATGCTCGACGAGCCCCTGGGGCAGCTGGACCGGTCGCTGCGGGAGCGGCTGGTCGTCGAACTCCGTGAGGTGTTCGGGGAGTTGGGGACGACCGTGTTGGCGGTCACGCACGACCAGGGCGAGGCGTTCGCGCTGGCCGACCGGGTCGTGGTGATGCGGGACGGGCGGATCGCCCAGTCCGGTACGCCTCTCGAGGTGTGGCAGCGGCCGGTGGACGAGTTCGTGGCCCGCTTCCTCGGCTTCGACAATGTGGTCGAGGCGACGGTGACCGGGGCGGTCGCGGACACGGCGTGGGGCAAGGTGCCGGTGCCGGAGGGCTCACCGCAGGGGGCGTGCGCGCTGCTGGTGCGGCCCGCCGGGGTACGCCTGGTGGGGGCGGCCGACGGGCTGCGCTGCACCGTGGCCGCGCGCACCTTCCGGGGCACCCATGTCGCCGTGCACCTCCAGCCGGAGGGCGCTCCGCGACTGGAGGCGGCGTGCGCGCTGCGGGACGCGCCGGAGCCCGGGGAGCAGGTCGGCGTGGGCTTCGACGCGGCGGAAATCGTCGTGCTGGGAGGGGGTCCGGCCGCATAGGGTGCCGCACCATGGCCATGCTTGCGCGAGAACCCCAGGTCCGGCATGAGCGCTACTGCGCCGAGATCGAGCTCCAGGTACGGAGGTTGAGGGACATCGTGACCTCCGGCGCCGATCTGTCGGCGACCGTGCCGACCTGCCCCGACTGGTCGCTGGAGCAACTGCTGCGGCACACCGGCGGTGCCATGCGCTGGGTCGAGCTGAACGTACGGACCCGGGCGAAGGACGAGGTGACCGAGGCCGACGTCCCGCTGTACGAGGGTCCGGAGCGGCAGGGCGACCCTGCCGCACTGGACGCGTGGCTCGCGGAGACCGGCGAGATGACCGTGGCCACGCTGCGCGAAGCCGGGCCCGAGGCGCCCGTGTGGTCCTGGGGCTGGGAGCACAGCGCCGGGTTCTGGGCCCGCCGGATGGCCCATGAGCAGGTGATCCACGGCGCCGACGCCGCGCTCACCGTAGGGCGGCCGGTCGAGGTGGCACCGGAGATCGCCGCCGACGCCATCGACGAATGGCTGGAGATCGTCGCGTTCGTGCAGCGGACCATGCCGCACGACGAGGCGGCCGAACTGCGCGGTCCCGGACGCAGCATCCATCTCCACGCCACGGACACGTCCGCCGAGGTCGATGCCGAGTGGCTGGTCGAGCTGACCGAGGACGTCGTGTGCTGGCGGCGCGGCCATGAGAAGGCGACCGTCGCGCTGCGCGGACCCCTGACCGAGGTGCTCCTCGCGTTCTACCGGCGGCTGCCGCCGGACGGTGGCGAGTTGGAGGTGCTGGGCGACCGGGGGCTGCTGGACTTCTGGCTGCGGCGGGCGACGTTCGGCTGACGGTGACGGGGGAGCCGGGGCGGACGGGCGAGTGGCCCGTACCCCGTGGTGAAGGGGTACGGGCCACGGCCCTGACCGGCGGTGATCAGCGTGTGGAGGCCCCACGCCGCCGCATGCTGTAGTACACGGCACCGGCGCCGAGGGCCACCAGCGCCAGCGCGGCGCCGGCGATCGTGCCGGTGTTGGAGTCGCCACCGGTCTCGGCGAGGTTGGAGTCACCCTCGGGGGACGGGGCGTTGTCGCCGTTGGAGCCCACGGGGGTGGTGCTGCCCTCGGACGCGGACGGCGCGGGGGAGTTCTTGGTCTCGGACGGCTCGTCCTCGTCCTCGCCCTTGCCGTTGCCCGTGCCCTTGCCTTCGTCCTTGCCCTTGTCGTCCGCGGGCTTCTCCGGGTCCTTCGCGTCGGACGGCGGGGTCACCGCGTCCTCGGCGCAGGCCTCCGCGGGGGCGATCAGGTTGGGGGCGATGTCCTCGTCGACATAGTCCGCCGCCGTGACGTGGATCCGGTACTCGGCCTCCGGCTCCCAGTCCTCCTCGAAGGTGACGGTGACACCGTCGGCGGTGGAGTTCTCGATGGTCCTGCTGCCGACCTGGCGCAGGTCTGCCCCGTTGTTCTCCAGATAGACGGTGATCTCGGCCTTGACGCCCTCGGGGTCCACGTCGGTCACCCGGATGACGCCCTTGCCGCCGTCGCACTCGGCGACGGCGGAGAAGTCCTTGATGCTGCAGGCCATGGCGTTGCCCGCGGCGCCGAACACGAGTGCGGCGGATGCGACGGCAACACCGACATAACGCGAAGTCCGCGCGGTACGGGGGATTATGGACACTTTTGCCCTTCACGGGAAGCACAGGGGGAGTGGGGGTGACGGAGGGCCGCCGGAGGGACGGCCTCCCCATGTGCCTCACAGGTTTATAAGCGCGCCATAAGCACTGTCAATCCGAAGAAGTGTTTGGGCTGTCGGCGTGGAGACGCGCCAGGGCCTCCGGGGCCTCCTCGATCCGGTCCACGAGGGCGATCCGGGCCTCCATCGAACGGTCCCGGGCCAGTGACCGCAGCAGCGGCCAGGCCGGCAGCCTCTCCGTCCAGTGGGCGCGGTCGACGAGGACCATGGGCGTCGGTTCGCCGCGCGACTCGTAGTAGTTGGGGGTCGCGTTGTCGAAGATCTCCTGGACGGTTCCGGCCGCGCCCGGCAGGAACACGACGCCCGTGTTGGAGCGGGCGAGCAGCCCGTCCTCGCGGGTGGCGTTGGCGAAGTACTTGGCGATGTGCGAGGCGAACGGGTTCGGCGGCTCGTGGCCGTAGAACCAGGTGGGGATGCCGACGGACGTGCCGCCCTTCGGCCAGCGGGTGCGCACCTCGAAGGCGGCGGCCGCCCACTCGGTGATCGACGGCGTGAACTTCGGTGCCCCCGCGAGGAGTCGGAGCGACTCGGCGAGCATCTCGTCGTCGTACGGGGCCGCGTGGGCGCCCAGGTTCGCGGCCTCCATCGCCCCCGGACCGCCGCCGGTCGCGACGGTGAGACCCGAGCGGGCCAGGGCGCGGCCGAGGCGGGCGGCGTCCTCGTACGCCCGCGTACCGCGCGCCATCGCGTGGCCGCCCATCACGCCCACCACGCGGGCGCCGGAGAGGAGTTCGTCGAGGGCGTCGGAGACGGAGTCGTCGTGGACGGCGCGCAGCGTCGAGGCGTAGACGTCCCGGTCGGCCTTGGTCCGCTGGAACCAGGCGTACGCGAGAGCGTCCGGGGTCGCCTCGTAGCCGCCCTCCGACAGGGACGCGAAGAGTTCGTCGGGGGAGTAGAGCAGGCCCCGGTACGGATCGAACGGCAGGCCGGGGACGGGCGGGAAGACCAGGGCGCCGTCCGCGCGTATCTTCGCGGCGGCCTCGTCGCGCATCCGGCAGCCGAGGAAGACGGCGCCGGCGGTGCCGGTGGTGAGCAGTTCGCGCGTACGGTCCGTCAGGTCGACGGCCTGGACCCGGAAGCCGGAGAGGGTGCCACGGGACGAGACGACGGCGTCGAACTCCTCGATCGTCTCTATCTCGTGGTCGTCGTGGTGGGCCGCGTGGGCGGGCATCGTCTGCACCCGCCCCATGCTAGGGCGCTCCGCTGGTCGGGCCGGGCGCCCATGGGGTGGGGGGTGCCTGTGGGTGTGCGGCCGTCAGTGGGTGGGTGGTCGCTCGCGCCGTTCCCCGCGCCCCTTGCGGGGCGCGGTGGCACGGAGCAGTGATGTCGCGGGGTCTCAGCCCTCGATGGCGGACGGGTCCATCCAGACGACCTCCCACGTGTGGCCGTCGAGGTCGTCGAAGGCGCGGCCGTACATGAAGTCCATGTCCTGGACCTTCTCCGAGGCCGTGCCGCCGGCGGCGACCGCCTTGTCGACCAGCTCGTCCACCTTCGCGCGGCTCTCGGCGCTCAGACAGAGGATCACCTGGCTGGTCTTCGTGGCGTCCGCGATCTCCTTCTTCGTGAAGGACGCGTAGAACGGCTTGGTGAGCAGCATCGCCACGATGGTGTCGCTGATCACGACCGAGGCCGCGTTCTCGTCGCTGAACTGGGGGTTGAGCGCGTACCCCAGCTCCGTGAAGAACTTCTTCGAGGCGTCGAGGTCGTTCACGGGCAGGTTCACGAAGATCATCTGCTGGTACATGGTGAGGTCTCTCCCGGTGGATGGCCGATCGGTTTCGGTCCGTTCGAAGGGGTAGACCGAGGGCCCCCGCGGAACTCATCGGCCCGCGCGAATTTTTTTCGTACGAGTTTTCAGGCGGCCAGCGGGAGTGCCGCCAGCTGCGCGACCGTCCAGGTCAGAGGGCCGAACACGGCCAGCAGGGCGCCCGCGCGGAGCAGGGCCGCCTGCCGGGGCAGTGCGCTGGGCGCCCCCAGCCGCAGCAGTGCGGCCGTGGTGTCCGCGTGCGCCCGCCGGGCCTCGACGGCGGCCGTCGCAAGGGTGAGGACGGCACAGCCGGCCACCACGAACGCGCCCAGCAGGGTGAGCGGACCGACCGTGGGGCGCACACCGGAGGAGAGCGTCACCATGGCGTACGCCCCGGAGGCCACGGCGCACACCACCCCGAGCGGACGGCCGATGCGCCGGGCCTCCTCCTGGAGCACGCGCCCGGCGAGCAGGCGCCGCGCGCCGGGCCGTACGGACTGCAGCAGGAGCCCGGTGAGATGGGTGAGGCCGGGGCCGACGAGGATCAGGCCCAGCGCGGTGAGCAGCCAGCCGCCGAGGACACCGGCGGGGCTGTCCGCGAAGCCGCCGGGGAGGGTGAGGCCGGGGGCGTGGTCGGACTGTCCGGCGTACGTCTCGACGGCGAGGCCCACGGCGAGTACGGCGATGCCCCAGGGGAGGCCGCCGGGGGCGGGGCGCGGAGCCGGTGGGTCCGCCGGCTCCCGGGAGTCCGTGGGGGCGGCGGCCTCCTCGTCCGGTTCCTCCTCGTACCGGGTGGCGCCCGCCGGGGACGCGGCGCGCCGGCCGAGGGCGAAGCTGTCGTACGCCATGAAGCGGGTGCGCAGTCCGGCGGGCCGGGCGGCGGTGTCCTTGGGGCGCAGGACGAGCGCGGTCGCCACGGAGGCCGCGGCCGGTACCAGGGCGAGGAGGGTGAGGGCCGCCGGGAGGGGCAGGGGGCGGTCGGCGGCGAGGACGTCGGCGGCGGCGCCGTCGAAGGGCATGCCCGTGAGGTCGCCGCGCAGATGGAGGAAGAAGAGCAGGGCGAGGAGGGAGCCGAGGACGGTGGACAGGGCCGTCGTGACCGCCGAGACGGCCATCAGCCGGGCGGGGCCGAGGCCGATCGCGGACAGGCCGGGGCGGGGACGGGTGCCGGGGTCGGTGCGGGCCACGGTCACCGCGAAGTGGACGGTGGCGGCGGCGGGCACCACGCACCAGGCCAGGCGCAGCACCGAGCCGGCCGGGGCGTGCGGGTGGGTCAGGGCGTGGCCGAGGGCGCAGAGCAGCAGGAAGCCGGTGCCGCCGGCGGCCGCGGCGACCAGGAGACGGCGCATCTGCACCACGGGGTGCGCCCGGCGCGCTAGACGGAGAGCGAGCACGCGGCCCGGCCTTCCCCTTCGACGGCGGTGCGATCGTCTCCGCCGGCGACGGCGCGATCGTCCCTGTCGGCACCGGCGGTGCGCTCCCCTTCGGCGTCCGCGGTGCCCTCCCCTTCGGAGCCGGCGGCGACACGCTCCGCCTCGGCGTCGACCGTTCCTTCGGCCTCGGTGCCGGTGCCGGTGCCGCCCGCCTGCTCGGCGATGGGGCGGCTGTTCTGCTTCGCGGGGGGCCGGTTCGGGCCACCTTCGGCGGGCCGCTCCGCGCCTGCGCCGCTCGGCCGGTCCGAACCCGTGTCGGCGGGCGGGCCCACGCGCCGGTCGCAGGGCGCGCTCCCCGCTCCGGCCGGGCGGTGGCCCGAGGCCCCCGCGGCGGTGCGGTCGGGCTCGGCCTCCGGTGGGGCGGTGGTGCCGCGGTCCGCCTCGGTCGCGGCGCGGTGCTCCCCTCCCGGGGGCGTCGGCAGGTGGACCGTCCTGATGCGGCGGCCGTCCAGAAGGGACACCGTGCGGTCGGCGAGGGCCGCGGTCTCGGGGTCGTGGGTGGCGAGGACGACGGTGATGGCGTGGGAGCGGGCCGCCGTGGTGAGGGTGCGCAGGACGTGGGTGTGTTCGGCGCGGTGGAGGGGGGCGGTCGGCTCGTCCGCGAAGAGGACGGTGGGCGCGGACACCAGTGCGCGCGCCACCACCACGCGCTGGCGCTCGGACTGCAGGAGGGCGTGCGGACGCTTGCGGGCCGCGTCGCGGATGTCGAGGCGCTCCAGCCACTCCAGGGCCGCCGCCTTGGCGGCCCGGCGGCCCGTCCCGCGCAGCATCAGCGGCAGGGCCGTGTTCTCCCAGGCGTTCAGCTCGGGGACGAGGACCGGCTCGGGGTCGATCCAGCCGAACCGGTCGAGGCGCAGCCGCTCCCGGGCGAGCGGGCCCATCGTGTGCACGGGGACGCTGTTGAACCAGACCTCGCCCTGCCGCACCCGCAGCTGTCCGGACAGGCACCGCAGGAGCGTGGTCTTGCCGCTGCCGCGTGGGCCGGTGACGGCGAGGATCTCGCCCTCCCGGACACCCATCGACACGCCTTGCAGAGCGGGCGAGCCGTCGTGCGCGTAGGTCAGACCACGTGCCCAGAGCACGTCGTTGTCCGGCGGGGCCACCATGGGCGTACACCTCGGTTCGGATCAGGATTTGCCGGGGGAGTCCCCCGTCCGGGGGAACGAAGGCAGGGCCGATCGGTTACAGGGGCACGCTAGGGAGTCAGGGCGGCGGGGGTCGGACAGCACACGGCCCGGGAGGCTCCCATCTCACTCGGATGGGGGCCTCCCGGGCCGTTTCGAGCACCGGATCGCCCGTTCGGGGCGCGGGTTACAGCAGGGTCCACGCCTCCGAGAGCGTCGCGCGCAGGATCTGTTCGATCTCGTCGAAGGTCGACTGGTCGGAGATCAGCGGCGGCGCGAGCTGGACGACCGGGTCGCCGCGGTCGTCGGCACGGCAGTAGAGGCCGTTCTCGAACAGCTTCTTCGACAGGAAGCCGTAGAGGATGCGCTCGGTCTCGTCGTCGTCGAAGCTCTCCTTCGTCGCCTTGTCCTTGACCAGCTCGATCCCGTAGAAGAAGCCGTTGCCGCGGACGTCGCCGACGATCGGCAGGTCGTGGAGCTTCTCCAGCGTGGAGCGGAACGCCGTCTCGTTGTCGAGGACGTGCTGGTTGAGCTTCTCGCGCTCGAACAGGTCGAGGTTGGCGAGACCGACGGCCGCGGAGACCGGGTGGCCGCCGAAGGTGTAGCCGTGCAGGAAGGTGTTGTCGCCCTTGTAGAAGGGCTCGGCGACACGGTCCGAGACGACACAGGCGCCGATCGGGGAGTAGCCCGAGGTCATGCCCTTGGCGCAGGTGATCATGTCCGGTACGTAGCCGAACTTGTCGCAGGCGAACATCGTGCCGAGCCGGCCGAAGGCGCAGATGACCTCGTCCGACACCAGCAGCACGTCGTACTGGTCGCAGATCTCGCGGACCCGCTGGAAGTAGCCGGGCGGCGGCGGGAAGCAGCCGCCCGCGTTCTGCACCGGCTCCAGGAAGACCGCCGCGACCGTCTCGGGGCCCTCGAAGAGGATCTGCTGCTCGATCTGGTCGGCGGCCCAGCGGCCGAAGGCCTCCGGGTCGTCGCCGAAGATCGGGGCGCGGTAGATGTTGGTGTTCGGGACCTTGTGCGCGCCCGGGACGAGCGGCTCGAAGGGGGCCTTGAGGGCGGGCAGGCCGGTGATGGACAGGGCGCCCTGCGGGGTGCCGTGGTAGGCGACCGCGCGGGAGATCACCTTGTACTTGGTGGGCTTGCCCTGGAGCTTGAAGTACTGCTTGGCGAGCTTCCAGGCGGTCTCGACCGCCTCGCCGCCGCCGGTGGTGAAGAAGACCTTGTTCAGGTCGCCGGGCGCATGGGAGGCGATACGTTCCGCCAGCTCGACGGCCTTCGGGTGGGCGTACGACCACACGGGGAAGAAGGCCAGTTCCTGCGCCTGCTTGAAGGCGGTCTCCGCCAGCTCCACGCGGCCGTGGCCGGCCTGGACCACGAAGAGACCGGCGAGACCGTCGAGGTACCGCTTGCCCTTGTCGTCGTAGATGTACGTGCCCTCGCCCCGGACGATCGTGGGGACCGGGGAGTTCTCGTACGAGGACATGCGGGTGAAATGCATCCACAGGTGGTCGTACGCGGTCTGGCTGAGGTCCTTGGGGCTCACGGGTATCGCGTCCTCACGGTTATCGGGTTCCCCACATATAGGTCTGCTTCTTGAGCTTGAGGTAGACGAAGCTCTCCGTCGACCGCACCCCGGGCAGGGTCCGGATGCGCTTGTTGATGACCTCCAGGAGGTGGTCGTCGTCCTCGCAGACGATCTCCGCCATCAGGTCGAAGGAGCCGGCGGTGATCACGATGTACTCGACCTCCGGCATGGCCGTCAGCGCGTCCGCCACCGGGTCCAGATCGCCGTCGACGTTGATGCCGAGCATCGCCTGCCGTCGGAAGCCCACGGTGAGCGGGTCGGTGACGGCGACGATCTGCATCACGCCCTGGTCGAGCAGCTTCTGGACGCGCTGGCGCACGGCCGCCTCGGAGAGGCCCACGGCCTTGCCGATCGCGGCGTACGGCCGTCTGCCGTCCTCCTGCAGCTGCTCGACGATGGCGAGGGAGACGGCGTCCAGCTGCGGAGTGCCGTTCCTGGGCTCCCTGGAGTCCTTCTGGTCTGAGCTTCGACTGGCCACGGGGTCACTGTGCACGACGTCTCGACAGTTCCGCAAGGCTGGATCGATGAAATTCGTTGTTTACGAGCCATCAGCTTGCGGATTTCGCAGCAAGTGGGGTGTCAGGGGTGTTGAAAACGTGGGGCTGCCGATTAGGGTGGTGTCTCAAGGAATGGACACCCACATCTGGAGGGTCGGCAGTGAGCACCGAGCTGCGTCGTCTGCGCAATTACATCGACGGGGAATTCCGCGACGCCGTCGACGGACGGACCACCGAGGTGGTCAACCCCGCGACGGGCGAGGCCTATGCGACCGCGCCCCTGTCCGGCCAGGCCGATGTCGACGCGGCCATGGCCGCCGCCGCGGCCGCGTTCCCGGCCTGGCGCGACACCACCCCGGCCGAGCGCCAGAAGGCCCTGCTGAAGATCGCCGACGCGTTCGAGGAGCGGGCCGAGGAACTCATCGCGGCGGAGGTGGAGAACACGGGCAAGCCGATCGGGCTGACCCGCTCCGAGGAGATCCCGCCGATGGTGGACCAGATCCGCTTCTTCGCGGGTGCCGCCCGGATGCTGGAGGGCCGGTCGGCCGGTGAGTACATGGAGGGGATGACGTCGATCGTCCGCCGTGAGCCGGTCGGTGTCTGCGCCCAGGTCGCGCCGTGGAACTACCCGATGATGATGGCCGTGTGGAAGTTCGCGCCGGCGATCGCCGCGGGCAACACGGTCGTGCTGAAGCCGTCGGACACGACGCCGGCCTCGACCGTCCTCTTCGCCGAGATCATCGGGGCGATCCTCCCGAAGGGCGTCTTCAACGTGATCACCGGTGACCGTGACACCGGGCGGCTGATGGTCGAGCACCCGACTCCGGCGATGGCGTCCATCACCGGTTCGGTACGTGCGGGCATGTCCGTCGCCGAGTCCGCGGCCAAGGACGTCAAGCGCGTCCACCTGGAGCTGGGCGGCAAGGCGCCGGTCGTCGTCTTCTCCGACACCGACATCGCCAAGGCCGTCGAGGACATCTCCGTGGCCGGCTTCTTCAACGCCGGGCAGGACTGTACGGCCGCCACCCGCGTGCTCGTGCAGGAGTCGATCCACGACGAGTTCGTGGCCGCGCTGGCGAAGGCCGCCTCCGAGACGAAGACCGGGCAGCCGGACGACGAGGACGTGCTGTACGGCCCGCTCAACAACCCCAACCAGCTCAAGCAGGTCTCCGGGTTCATCGAGCGGCTGCCGGCCCACGCCAAGGTCGAGGCCGGGGGGCACCAGGTCGGCGAGAAGGGGTACTTCTACGCGCCGACCGTCGTCTCCGGGCTGAAGCAGGACGACGAGATCATCCAGAACGAGGTCTTCGGGCCGGTCATCACGGTCCAGTCGTTCACCGACGAGGAGCAGGCCGTGGGCTGGGCGAACGGGGTCGAGTACGCGCTTGCCTCGTCGGTGTGGACGAAGGACCACGCGCGGGCGATGCGGATGTCGAAGGCGCTGGACTTCGGGTGCGTGTGGATCAACACGCACATCCCGCTGGTCGCGGAGATGCCGCACGGCGGGTTCAAGAAGTCCGGGTACGGCAAGGACCTGTCGGGCTACGGGTTCGACGACTACACGCGGATCAAGCACGTGATGACGTCGCTGGGCTGACGGTTCGCGGGCGGCGGACGGTTCGGCGGTGGCCTGATGCGGCCCCGGGACCGTCCGCCGCCCTGTGTCTACGTCCGCTCGGGCGACGGCCGCGCGCTCTCGCCCTGGTTGACGACCCCGAAGGGGATGTGGACGCTCGGGGTCGTCCGGGAGGTCCCCCTCAGATGGGCCTCCTGGTCGTCGAAGAAGATGTGCGGCCGTAGCACATCCATGATCGAACTCTTGTCGATGCCGCCCAGGAAGAAAGCGTCGTTGACGGTCACACCCCAGTTGTTCAGACTCGTCATCGCGCGCTCGTGCGTCGGCGCATTGCGTGCCGTGACGACGGACACGTGAACGCGGATCGTGTAGTCCCCGTTCTCCCGGCGGCGTTCCTCCTCCCGCCGCTGCAGTTTGTTGATTTCGCGCAGGAAATCCCTCAGCGGGCCCGCGTCGTGCGGAGTCGCCACGTTCATGGTCTCGTGGGCACGGAATTCGGCGAGCCCGTTCCGCTGGAAGACACGCTCCGACTCGTCGTCGGCGAGGACGCCGTCGAAGTCGAAGGCGATGCGTAGTTCCCTGTCCTCGGGGTCGTCGGCGACCGCGGAACCGAGGACCCGGCCGGCGGGCAGACCTGCGGCCACGGCCTCCCGGACGTCGTTCCCGTCCGCGGACAGGAACAGCGACATGTGCAGGGCGGGCATGAACCTGTAGGGGGCCCGGCCCTGCGTGAAGACCGCGCGGCTTATGGGCAGACCGTGCGTCTTTATGGACCGCATGACCCGTAGTCCCGTGTCGGGGTCGTTACGGGAAAGAATGATCACTTCGACCAGTGGGTCGTCCTCCGGATTCAGGTCGTTCAGCGAGAGAAGCCGGCGAATGAAGGAGAAGGCGACGCCGGGTCGCAGGGTGTTGTCGAGGTTCGCCCGCTGGTAGACGCGATAGCCGTCCTCGCCCTTCTCCCGGAACACACCGTCGGACTCGTCGAGGTCGAAAAGGGCGCTCGACGCTATTCCGACGACCAGTCGGTTGTCGAGCCGGTAGGGCGGCATGGCGGATTCCCCCTGTGTTCGTCACCTCTGATCCGGATCAGGTCATACCGGACCCGCGCCCCGGACCGCAACGTCCCAGGGCCATCGACGTATGCCCCGGAGCGGGTGCGTTGTGCAATGCGAAATTTTGTGTTGCAGACGTGGTGCGCGCAGTCGCGCACCTCCTACCTTCCCGTCTCAACAGACCGGTCCTCACCGGGCGAACCGCCCCCCACGGCCGGAACAGCGATGTTCCTGTGCGCGGATCCCGGAGCGAGAAGCCCCTTCCCCAACTCACCTGTCATCCGGGTCGTCTCGGCGACCCGGGCACCTTTCGAGGGATTTGAGGAACTTCGATGAACGCACGTTCCGTACGTGGCGCGCTGGCCGTGGCCGCCTCTCTCTGCGCACTGGCCGGGATCACCGCCTGCAACGTGGAGTCCGGCAGCACGAGCGCCGGCGCCGACAAGGCCGACAGGAGCGCGTCGTCCGCGCCGCGGGCCAAGGACCTCAAGGTCGGCTGGTCGACGATCTATCTGACCCCGTCGTGGATGCAGCAGACCCTGAAGATGCTGCAGACGGACGTCGACAAGCTGAAGTCGGCGGGCAAGGTGTCGTCGTTCAAGACCTTCAACGCCAACGGCGACACCTCGCAGCAGATCGCGCAGATCAGGGCGATGATCCAGCAGAAGTACGACGTGATCCTCGTCGACGCGGGCTCCTCCACCGCGCTGAACCCGGCGCTGGAGCAGGCCGTCGCCGCCGGGATCACCGTCGTCGCCTTCGACTCGCTGCCGACCAGTACGAAGGTCATCCGGGTCGGCACGGACCAGAAGGCCTGGGGCTCGATGATGGCCGAGTGGCTGGCGAAGAAGCTGGACGGCAAGGGCAGCATCATCGCCATGAACGGGCCGGCCGGCGTCGCGGTGAGCGAGGACCGCTGGTCGGGGGCCGAGACGGTCTTCAAGAAGTACCCGGACATCAAGATCGTCAGCAATGTGCACAGCGAGTACAACCTCGCCCCGGCCGCCCAGGCCTTCGCCTCCGCCTACTCCGCCCACCCGGACATCGACGGCGTCTTCTCGCAGGGCGGCGCGCTCTCGGCCGCCGCGCTGCAGACGCTGGTCAAGCAGGACAAGAAGCTCGTCCCGATCACGGGCGAGAACTACAACGGCTTCCTGAAGCTCTGGCAGAGCAAGCAGAAGGAAGGATTCTCCTCCTTGGCCACCGCCCAGCCCAACTACCTCTCCGTGATCGCCCTGGAGGCGGCCGTGGCCAAGCTGGAGGGCGTGGACGTCCCCCAGGACATCGACGTACCGCTGCCGGAGATCACCGACGACAACCTCGGTGACTACGCCGAGCCCGACCAGGCCGACGACTCCTACCCGATCAAGGACCTGCCGCAGGCCGACATCGACAAGCTCATCGGCAAGTGAGCGGGTGACCACCGTGCCGCTGCTGAGCGTGGAGAAGGTGTCGAAGTCGTTCGCGGGCAACCGGGTGCTCACCGAGGTGAGCCTCGACGTCGAACCGGGGGAGGTGCTGGCCCTGGTCGGGGAGAACGGGGCCGGCAAGTCCACCGTCCTCTCCCTCGTCACCGGGCTCCTGACCCCCGACTCCGGCCGGGTCGTCTACGACGGCACCCCCGTCCCCCGGGCGTGGTCTCCCCACCGCGCCCGGGCCGCCGGGGTCGGCTCCGTCCACCAGGAGCTGAGCCTCAACCCGCACCAGAGCGTCGCGGAGAACGTGTTCCTGGGCGCCTGGCCCAGCCGCCGGGGCCTGGTCCGGGGCCGTGATCTCGTGGCCCGGGCCCGGCCGTTGCTCGCGCGGGTCGGCCTCGACGTCGACCCGCGCACCCCGGCCGGACGGCTGCCGCTGGGCGCCCAGCAACTGCTGGAGCTGGCCAAGGCCCTGGCCGGCGAGCCCCGGCTGCTCATCCTCGACGAGGCCACCTCGGCGCTGGACGAGGACCAGGTGGGGGCCGTGTTCCGGGTGGTGCGCGAACTGCGCGACCAGGGCGGCTCGGTGATCCTGGTGAGCCACCGGATGGGCGAACTCTTCGCCATCGGCGACCGGCTGACCGTACTGAAAGACGGCGCCGTGACGGCGACCCGGGAACGGGCCGACACCGATCACGACGACATCGTGCGGCTGATGGTGGGGCGGGAGCTGTCGGACCTCTTCCCGGCGAAGGCGGCGGAGGCGGCGAAGGCGGCGGAGGCGGAGGCGGCGAAAGGGCCGCAGGCCTCTGTCCGGGGCGCGGGGAACGCCGCGGCGGACGAGGGCGCCGAACCCCTCCTGCGCGTCCGCGGACTCACCGTCCCCCGCGCCTGCTCCGGGGTCGACCTCGATCTCGTCCCCGGGCGGATCCTCGGACTCGGCGGGCTGCAGGGGCAGGGGCAACGCGAGGTGCTGCGGGCGCTGTTCGGCCTGGTCAGGCACACCGGGGACATCGGCTTCGAGGGGCGGCCGGTACGGCTCGCATCGCCCCGGGACGCGATCCGGCACCGTATCGCCTATGTGCCCGAGGACCGCAAGACCGAGGGCGTGCACACCGTACGCAGCGTGCGCGCCAACCTCGCGCTCCCCAACATGCGCTCCCTCGCCCCCGCGAGCCGTCTCACCACCGTCTCGCGCGGTGCCGAGACCGCGCTCGTCGACGACCTGATCGAGCGGCTGCGGATCAAGACGGCCTCCCCGGCGCAGGAGGCCCGGCGGCTCTCCGGCGGCAACCAGCAGAAGGTCGCGCTCGCCAAATGGCTGCCGACCGCCCCCCGGGTGCTGCTGCTCGCCGAACCGACCCGGGGCATCGACATCGGCACCAAGCGCGAGATCTACCACCTGCTGCGCCGCCTGGCCGACGAAGGCCTCGCGGTGCTCGTCACCTCCGGAGACACCATGGAACTGGTCGGCCTGTGCGACGAGGTCGCCGTCCTGTACGAGGGGACGGTCGTCGACCGTCTCACCGGACCCGAACTGACTGAGGAGAACCTGGTCAGGGCCTCGGTCATGGGGACCCCGGCCATGGACGCCCCCGGCTCCGGGAGCGTGGTCCATGCGTGAACGCCTCGCCGTCGCCGCGCGCGGCAACACCGATCTGCTCGCCCTCGCGGCGCTGCTGCTGGTGGTGCTGGTCGCGTACCAGCACTACGACCCCAGTCTGCTCACCCCCGCCTCGATCACCATCCTGTCCGCCCAGTTCCTGCCGCTGATCCTGGCGGCGGCCGGGCAGACGACGGTGATGCTGCTCGGCGGCATCGACCTCTCGCTCGGGGCGGTGCTCGCGCTCGCGATGGCCGTCTTCGCGACGTACGACGCCCAGGGCGCGGGCGGTGTGCTCGCCGCGGCCGGGCTCGCCCTGTGCGTGGCGGTCGCGGCCGGCGCGGTCAACGGCGCGCTCGTCGCGTACGCCGGCCTCCCGCCGATCGTGGTGACCCTCGCCGCCTCGTTCCTGTGGGGCGGGGTCACCCTGGTGGTGCTGCCGCAGCCCGGGGGAGCGGTGCCCGCCGGGCTGGTGGACGCGTACAACAACGGCTGGTACGGCATCGCCCTGCCCGCCGTCACCGTCGCGGTCGTCCTCGGCCTGTGGAAGCTGCTGCGCACCACCCGGCACGGGCTCGCCCTCTACGCCGTCGGCGGCAACGAACACGGCGCCTACGCGAGCGGGTTGCACACCCGGGGCGTGAAGATCGCCGGATACGCGCTGGCGGGCGCCTTCACCGGGCTCGCCGGGATCGGGCTCGCCGTGCAGACCGGCTCGGCGGACCCGACCATCGGGGCGCCGTACACGCTCAACTCGATCGCCGCGTGCGTGCTCGGCGGCATCAGCTTCTTCGGCGGGATCGGCCGGATGCGCGGCACCGTCCTCGGCGCGCTCGTCATCGGACTGCTGACCAACCTGCTGCTGTTCACCGGGATCTCGCCCTTCTACCAGCTCATCGTGCAGGGCGTGATCCTCGTGGTGGCGCTCGCGCTGAAGACGTACCTCACGAGGGAGGCGGCCGTATGAGCAGCCTGGCGCTACCCACCTCCAGAGCGACCTGGGCGTTCGGTGTCCTGGCCGTCACCTGGATCGCCGCGATCCTCTTCGCGGACGGCTTCGACAGCGTCTCCAACTTCCGCTACCTGGTGCAGACCGCGTCGTTCCTCGGCATCGTCGCGGTCGGCCAGACCCTCGTCGTCATGATGAGCGGCATCGACCTGTCCGTCTCCGGAGTGGTCGCCCTGTCGGCCGTGGTGTGCGCCAAGGTCGCCTCCGGCACGGGCGGCACCACGGCCGTCCTGGTCGCACTGCTGCTGAGCGCGCTCGTGGGCGCCGTGAACGCGGCCGGAGTGGTGTGGCTGCGGGTGCCGCCGATGGTGATGACCCTGGCCACCGGCACGATCCTGGCCGGCGCCCTGCTCGTCTACACCGACGGGTCGCCCAGCTCCGCGCAGGTCCCGCTGCTCGACACCCTCGCCAACGGCCGCCTGCTGGGCGTCCCCTGGGCCTTCGTGCTGTGGCTCGTCGTCACGGCCGTCGCCTTCTGGCTGCTGCACCTCTCCCGCACCGGCCGGTACGCGTTCGCGCTGGGCGCCGGTGAGGACGCGGCCCGCGCCTCCGGCGTACCGCTCGTCTCCACGGCCTTCGTCGCGTACGTCTCCTGCGCCCTGCTCGCCGGGATCGCGGGCCTGGTGCTGCTCGGCTTCACCGGCACCAGCTCGCTGACCATGGGAAACCCGTACCAGCTGTTGTCCATCGCCTCCGTCGTCCTCGGCGGCACCTCCATCCTCGGCGGCCGGGGCCACCTCCTCGGCACGGTCGGCGGCGCGCTCCTGCTCACGCTTCTCACCGCGCTGCTGACCTCCTGGAACCTCTCGGAGGGCGTACGGCAGGTCGTGCTCGGCGTGCTGATCATCGGACTGCTGCTGGTCTATGCGAGGGAGCGCCGGGCATGACGGCCGCGACGAACCAGGTGGAGGAGCTGCTGCGGGACCTCGTCCGCATCCCGAGCGTCAACCCCCGCGACGGGGCGGGCGACGGGGGCGAGACGGCGGTCGCCGCGTACGTACGCGACTGGCTGGCGGAGCGGGGGGTGCCGGCCGAGCTGCACGAGGTGCTGCCGGGGCGGTGCAATGTCGTCGCCGTCGTACCGGGGCGGTCCGAGGAGGCGGTCCTGCTGGAAACGCACCTCGACACCGTCGAGACGGACGGGATGACCGTCGGCCCGTACGACGGCGAGGTCGGGGACGGGCGGTTGTACGGGCGGGGCGCCTGTGACGCGAAGGGGCCGCTGGCCGCGTTCCTGCTGGCCGTCGCCGAACTCGCGGCCGGGGAACCGCCGCCGCGCACGGTCGTCCTGGCGGGCGTGTGCGACGAGGAGCACGCCTACCGGGGCGTGCTGGGGCTGCTGGACACGCTCCGGGGGCGCGTGGTGGTGGGGGCTGTGGTCGGGGAGCCCACGGCGCTCGTTCCGGCGGTCGCGCACAAAGGGGTGGTGCGCTACACCGTGCGCACCACCGGGCGTGCCGGGCACAGTTCGCGGCCCGAGGAGGCCGTCAACGCGATCACGCTGATGGGGCCGGTCCTCGCCCACCTCGCGGACCGTCCCCCGGCCGTCCCGCCGCACCCGCTGCTCGGGCCCGCCACCCGCTCGGTCACCCGGATCCGGGGCGGCACCGGCCCCAACACCATCGCCGGCAGCTGCGAGGCGGACGTCGACCGCCGGACGCTTCCCGGCGAGGACCCCGACACCGTCTGGCGCGACGACCGCGCCGAACTCGCCGTGCTGGGGGCGGAGGTGGACCCGCCGTTCACCGTCGACCCGGCGCTCGACACCCGGCCGGACGCCGAGATCGTCACCGCGCTGTGCCGGGCCCTCGCCGGTCACGGCCGGCCCGCCGAGGCACGGGGCATGCCGTTCGGGACGGACGCCAGCAAGCTCGCCCGCGCCGGTGTCCCGTCCGTGGTCTTCGGCCCGGGGTCGGTCGCGGACGCCCACGCGGCGGCGGAGTCGGTGGCGCTCGCCGATGTGGAGCTGGCCGCGCGGATCGTGGTGGCGGCGGTGCGGGGGATGGAGACGGGGGCCGAGGAACGAGCGGTGGCTTCGGCGCCGGGTGAAGGAGGGCCGTCGTGCGGCTGAAGGGTCACCTCGTGCCCGGCGCCGGCGTTGGGGAGGGCGGGGGAGAGGTGTCGCGCGGCCGGCCGGCCGTCCCGTCCTCGCCTCCGCCCCCGGCCTCGTCCCCCTCAGCAACGGAAGCAGGAGGTCCGTCATGCGGCTGACCAGCCATGTCACGCTCGTCGCCAGCGGTGCGTACGGGTTCGATCTCACCGACCCGCTGGACTGCCATGTCTATCTGGTGCGGGGCGCACGGCACAGCGCGCTCGTGGACGCGGGGGCCGGCCGGTCCGCCGACACCATCGTGCGCGCCGTCCGTGCCACCGGCGCCGACCCCGCCCATCTCCTCCTCACCCACGGCCACGCCGATCACGCGGGCGGAGCCGCCGCGCTCGCCGAGCGGCTGCCCTGTCTGCGGGTACGGGCCGGTGCCGAGGCGGTGGCCTGGATCGCGGCGGGCGACGAACCGGGCGTCAGCCTGGACCGGGGAAAGGCCGCCGGCTACTACCCGGACGACTACACCCTCACCCCCTGCCCCCAGGTCGAGCCCATGGCCGACGGTGAGGAGATCGACCTCGGCGGCGGTGTGGTCCTGAAGGCCGTCGCGACCCCCGGCCACGCGGACGGCCACCTCTGCTACCACCTGCGCACCCCGGACCACCGGGCACTGTTCTCCGGGGACTGCGTCTTCACCGGGGGCCGCGTCTCCCTGCAGAATCTGCATGACTGCCGCGTCCCCGAGTACGCGGCGAGCCTGACCCTGCTGGCCGCGCTCGACGTCGACGCGCTGTTCCCCGGCCACCACGAGATCTCGCTCGCCCGTGCCGGGCGGCACCTTCAGGCCGCCGGCGACACCGTCGCCCGTGGACTGCTGCCGAGGAGTACGACATGACCACCACCCCCGGAGCCCCCGCCCGCCGCAACCAGGCGTCCTCGCTGCGCCGGGCGCTGACGGTCCTGGAGCACATCCGCGACCACGCCGGCAGCGGCCGGGGCATCTCGCTGACCCGGCTCGCCGAGGAACTCGGCATCAACAAGAGCACGGTGCTGCGGCTGGCCGCGCCGCTCCTGGAGGCCGATCTGCTGGTCCGCGACCGGGAGACGGGGTGGTTCCGGCTCGGGCACGGCACCCTGCGGCTCGGCCAGGCCTATCTGTCCTCGCTCGACCTGCGGACCGTGGCCACCGAGCCGCTGCGGCTGCTCCAGCACGCGGTGGGGGAGACCTGCCACCTCGTGGTGTACGAGGCGCCGGACATCGTCTACATCGACAAGGTCGAGAACGAGACCAACGTCCGGATGGCCTCCCGGGTCGGCAGCCGGGTCCCCGCCTACCGCACCGCCGTGGGCAAGGCCGTCCTCGCCTGGCTGGGCGAGGAGGAGTTCCGGGTCGTCGTCGCCGCCGGAATGCCGCAGGTCACCCCGCACACGACGACCGACCCGCAGCGGCTGCGCCTCGAACTGGACCGGGTCCGCCGACAGGGCTACGCCATCGACGACCGGGAGAACGAGCCCGAGGTGCGGTGCGTCGCCGCGCCCGTGTTCGACCACACCGACGCGGCCGTCGGCGCGGTCAGCGTCTCCGGGCTCACGACGCGGATGACTCCGGCGCGGGTGCGGGAGGTCGGGCCCATGGTGGTGCGTACGGGGCTGGAGATCTCGCATGTGCTGGGGTCGTCGCGGCTGCGGGACGGCAGCCGCTGACGGCGAGCCGCACATCGATTCAGGCCCGCGCTCCCTGGGGCGTCGGTCGCCCAACCTTGTTCGAACGGAGCCGCATGGCCACCTCCACCTCCACCGCCACCTCCACCGCCTCGGTCTACGTCTTCGTCGAAGACCTGCGTGCCGAAGGCGTCGACACCGTGCTCGGCCGGATCCTCGACGACCACGGCTGTGACACGGTCACCGTCGCCGCCGCCTACCACCAGGCGCGGGACGTCACCCCGCACGGTCCGGCCCGGGTCACCCTGCGCCGAGACGGGACCCACTTCGTGCCGCCCGCCGACCTGTTCGCGGGGCTGCGGCTGGTGCCTCCCGTGCAGGCGGGCGCCGAGGAGGAGCCGTTGCGCGGGCTGCGCCGGCGTACGTCCGAGCGGGGGGCGGCGCTGCACGGGTGGACCGTGTTCCTGCACAACACCACCCTGGGCCTCGCACACCCGGACGTCACCCAGCTGAACTGCTTCGGCGACCGGGCGGCCCCGGCCGACCTCTGCCCGGCCCACCCGGACGTGCGGGCGTACGCGGTGGCGCTGGCACGCTCGGTCGCACGCGCCGGGGTGGACGAGGTGGTCGCCGAGTCCCTGCACTACGGCACCTTCGGCCACGGGTACCACCACGAGCGCGACTTCGTGGCCCTGGGCCCGGTGGAGGAGTTCCTGCTCGGGCTCTGCTTCTGCCCGTACTGCGGGGAGCGGGCGGAGGCCGCCGGGGCGGACGCGGAAGCCGCGCGGACCGAGGCGGCCCGGCTGGTGGGCCGGGCGCTGGACGGAGCGGACCCGCGGGCCACGGCCGAGCCGCGAGCCATGACCGTGGCGGACCTGCCCGGGTCCGTAGCCGCCTACGTCCGCACCCGTACCGACACGGTCACCTCGCTCGCGGCGGACGTGGCCGACGCGGTGGCGGAGGAGGGATCGCGGCTCGTCTTCCTCGATCTGACCGGTGCGGTGAAGGGGTACGCGGACGGCCGGCCGACGGGCGCGCCCGCCGTCGACGAGGCCTGGCGGATCGGCGTCGACGCGGCGGCCGTGAGCGCCGTCGTCCCCGGCTACGCCGTGCTCGCGTACGCCCGGGACCCGGAGCGGATCGCGGCCGATGTCGCCGCCTACCGGGCCGCGCTGCGGGAGGGCTGTTCCCTGCGGGCCGTGCTGCGACCGGGAGTTCCGGACACGGACTCCGCCGAGTCGCTGGCGGCGAAGACCGCGGCGGCCACCGGGCCGGGCGGGGCCGACGCCGTGGACTTCTACCACTACGGACTCGTGCCGTTGCCGGTGCTGGACCGCATCCCGGTGGCGCTCAAGGCGCGGCGCTGAATCCGTAGACGTATTCCGGTCGTCCCGAGGCGAATTACGGCGGGAAATTCGTGGTGACCCTGTGGAGATCGTGCAACTGTCCGTGGCCCGGTGGCGCTTTATCGGCTTTTCGGTGTCGATTCGGACCTGGTGGATCGATGGCCGAAGGGTTGCGGCGGATTCCGTCGTGCCGTAGTTACGTGAATCATGAACCTGTTCACCCGTGCTGCGTCGCTGCGCCGCCCGGCAGCCCCCACAGCCTCACAACTCCCCCACGAGTCCCCGGCTTTCGCTTCCCATGGCTCGGCCGACCCCGCGCTGGCGATCCTGACCGGCGAATGGATGATCGACGCGGCGCACAGCCGTATCGGTTTCTCCGTCCGACATGCCCTGGTCACGACGGTGCGCGGGGCCTTCACCGAGTATCAGAGCCGGCTCTACTTCGACGGCCGTGATCCCGCTCGTTCACGCGCCGAAATAGTTCTGTCCACCGCTTCCGTGGAAACCGGAGTGGAACAGCGCGACGCCCATCTGATGGGCCGTGACTTCCTGGACGCCGCGAGCTATCCACGTATGCGCTTCGTCAGTACGGCGGTGCGCCTGGTCGGCAACGACGTCTACCGCATGGCCGGTGAACTCACCATCAAGAGCATCACCCGGCCCGTCGATCTGGAACTCACCTACATAGGGCATGTCATGGACCCCTTCGGATACGAGCGGGTCGGCTTCGACGGGACGACCACCATCAACCGTTCCGAATGGGGTCTCACCTACAACCAGCGGCTCGCGGAGGGCGGTGCCATGGTCAGCGAGAAGGTGCGCCTGCAGTTCGACATCGCCGCGATCCGCTCGATTCCCGGCGGCTGACGGCCCGTTCCGCCCGCTCCTGGGGGTCCGGCGGTCGCCGGACCCCCACTTTTGAACACGTTCAAGGAGGGGCGTACGCTCATGCCATGAGCGACAGAGCCGCCCTGTTGAAGGGCATCCGTGCGTGGCTGGTCTTCTTCGTCGTCTGTCTGGTGCTGAGCGGCGCCACCGCGTTCCCCCTGGTCCACGAGTTGCGCTGGACCGAGGAGTTGCTGCGGTCGCTGTCCGTGGGGGAGCACCTCCCGGCCCTCATGGAGTGGATCGAACGCGTCCGCGCGGGTCTCGACGAGGCCGACGCCGAGTACCCCTTCCTCCTCTACGGCACGGACTGGCTGGCCTTCGCCCACCTGGTGATCGCCGTGGCCTTCTACGGCCCCTACCGCGACCCGGTCCGCAACATCTGGATCATCGAGTTCGGCATGATCGCCTGCGCCGGCATCGTCCCGCTGGCCCTGATCTGCGGGCCGATCCGCGGCATCCCCTTCTGGTGGACGGTGATCGACATGTCGTTCGGGGTCTTCGGGGTGATCCCGCTGTACGTCGTCCGGCGGCGGATCAAGCGGCTGGAGGCGCTCACCGGCGGCTGGGACGAAAAAACTGTTATCCCGGCCGCGTCCGTCCCGTCTCCGTAGGCAGCGCGAGCGCGGTGTGATCTCCGCCTCGGAGGTTCCCCACGTCGCGGGGATGGCTGAGAAGGTACGGAACACGGCCGGGTGACCAGGGTGAGGCCGGCGGGACCGGAGGGAACGTACGTGGACGGGCGGCAGTGGCGCTCCACCATCGCGGCCGCGCAGGCGGGGGACCGGCGCGCCCTCGACGAACTGGTCGAGGGCTGGCTGCCGCTCGTCTACAACATCGTCGGCCGCGCCCTCAACGGCCACGCCGATGTCGACGACGTCGTGCAGGAGACCATGCTGCGTGCCGTCGACAACCTCGGCACGCTGCGTGATCCGGACAGTTTCCGCTCCTGGCTGGTCGCCATCGCCATGCGGCAGATCCGGGACCGGGCCCGCCGTCGCACCGCCGACCGGCTCGACGACTCCGCCGCCCACGACGCCGCCGACTTCGCGGAACTGACCGTGCTGCGGCTGCAGTTGGAGGGGCAGCGCAAGGAGGTCGCGGAAGCGGTCCGCTGGCTCGACGACGAGGACCGCCAGCTGCTGTCGCTGTGGTGGCTGGAGGTCGCGGGCGAACTCACCCGGCGGGAACTCGCCGCCGCCGTCGGCATCAGCAGGCAGCACGCCGCCGTACGGGTGCAGCGGATGAAGGCCCGACTGGAGACCGCGCGCGGCATCGTCCGCGCCCTCGACTCCTCCTGCCCCGACCTGGGCGGGGTCACCGCCCGCTGGAGCGGACGGCCCGACTCGGTGTGGCGCAAGCGCATCGCCCGGCACATCCGGGGCTGTGCGCGCTGCGACGGCCGCCCCGGTGAGGTCGTCGTCCCCGCCGAACGCCTCCTGGTCGGCCTCGCCCTGGTCCCCGTCCCCGTCGGCTTCACCCTGTCCCTGGCGCTCGGCGGCAAGACCGCCGCCGCGGCGACGGCCGCGACCGCCTCGGTGGGCTGGTCCGCCAAGATGCTCGGCGTCCTCACCAAGCCCGCCGTCGCGGTGACGGCGGGCGCGACCATCGTCGCCGGGGGCGCGTACGTCGTCACCAAGCCCTCGGAGGACCGGCCCGCGCAGGCCGCGCCCACCGCGCTGAGCACGGCCCGCGCGCCCGCGCCCGCCGTGCCCCGGAGCCCGTCGCCCTCCGTCTCCCCGTCCCCGTCGTCCTCTCCGTCGCCCTCCGCCTCGCCGTCGCCGACGAAGAAGCGGGACCTGTACGGCACCGTCGTGGACGCCCCGGACGAGGCACCGGACCGGAACACCCCGCCCGGCGCCCTCCCGCGCCGCCCCGGGTCAGGCGTGACCAGCAGCGGCGGCGCGCGGACCGTGATGAACCACCGCGGCGACCACGTGACGTTCACCGGCGAGGGCTACGTCCTGGTCCGCTGGCAGATCTCGCCCCAGTACCGGCCGGGCGGCCTGGTCATGCCGGCCTGGACAGGGCTCGACG
Source organism: Streptomyces griseiscabiei (assembly GCF_020010925.1). Lineage (NCBI taxonomy): Bacteria > Bacillati > Actinomycetota > Actinomycetes > Kitasatosporales > Streptomycetaceae > Streptomyces > Streptomyces griseiscabiei. The sequence goes on from NZ_JAGJBZ010000002.1 coordinate 799,288, forward strand.
GCAAGCTCTTCCACGTCGCCTCGGGCGGTGGCCGGCGCATGGACGACCCGACCTCGGCCGACGGGAAGACCTCCGGCATGGGCGGCCCCGACACCGGCTACACCGTCCTGCCCGACGGCACCCAGCAGATGTGGCAGAACGAGTACTTCTACCTCGACGGCACGGTCACCCTCACCCAGAACGAACGCGGCGCCGACTACGGCATCACCGTCGCCCCCTCCACCTGGGACGCCGTCACCGAGGACATCACCTACGGCCCCGACCGGGGCGCCCTCCGCTACGGCCTCGTGCGCGACGACGGCAAGGACTCGGCACCCGTACCGCAGTACGTCACCCGGGAGAAGCCGGCGGACGCGGCGACCGTGGCGCAGCGGTCGGAGGTGTAGGGGAGCCGGCGGTGAGCCCGACGCGGGACGCCGCCCGCTCGCCCGCGCGTCCGCTCGTCCTAGAGGTGGCGCCTCAGCGCGCACAGGGCGTCGACGCGGTTCGTCGTGATCGAGTCGACGCCCAGGTCGATCAGCCGCCGCATGGAGCGGCGGGTGTCCGGGGTCCAGACGGAGAGCAGGTGGCCGCCGCGGTGGATCCGGTCGGCCAGCGGGCGGGTGACCAGGCCGAAGCGGTAGTTGAGCCAGCGCGGGCGGATCGCGTCGAGGAGGGCCGGGCGGGGTGGGGCGAGGGTCTTCCAGGTGAGGGCGATCTCGGCGGTGGGCGCGGCGGCGCGGACGGCCAGCATGGCGGGCGGGTCGGCGCTGTAGTACACACGGTCCTCGGCGTCGCATTCCTGTACGACGCCGAGGATCTGCCGTACCGCCCGCGCGTTCACCGGGCCCGGCAGGTCCACCATCACCCGGCTGTCCTTGGTGGCGAGCAGCGCGTCGGCCAGCGTCGGCACCCCGTCGGCCGTCAGCCCGCGCAGCTCCGCGGCGGAGAGCGCGGCCAGCGGCCTATCCACCTCCCAGAGCCGCTCCAGTGTCGAGTCGTGCAGCAGGACGGGCACGCCGTCGCGGGTCGTCCGCACATCGAACTCGACGGCGTCCGCGCCCAGTTCGAGCCCGGCCCGCAGGGAGTCGAGCGTGTTCTCACGGTGGCGGTAGGGGGCGCCGCGATGGGCGACGGCGGTCACGGTGCGCATGGTGGTTTCCGGTGCCGATCGGGTCTGGTCTGGACGGGGCGGGTCAGGGGGTCAGCCAGGCCGAGGTGTAGGTGTCGATCTCGTCGGAGAGCCGGGCCTTGCCGGGCCCGTCGAGGAAGGACGCCTCCACGGCGTTCCTCGCGAGGGAGGCGAGTCCCTGCTCGTCGAGTTCGAGGAGGCGGGCGGCGACCGCGTACTCGGTGTTCAGGTCGGTACCGAACATCGGCGGGTCGTCGGAGTTGATCGTGACCAGCACCCCGGCCCGCGCGAACTCCTTGACGGGGTGCTCGTCGAGGGTGCGGACCGCGCGCGTGGCGATGTTCGAGGTCGGGCAGACCTCCAGCGCGATCCGGTGCTCGGCGAGGTGCTCCAGCAGCTTCGGGTCACCGGCCGCGCTCGTCCCGTGGCCGATGCGCTCCGCGCGCAGCACGGTCAGCGCGTCCCAGATCGTCTCGGGCCCCGTGGTCTCGCCGGCGTGCGGGACGGAGTGCAGCCCGGCCGCGATCGCCCGGTCGAAGTACGGCTTGAACTGCGGCCTGGGTACGCCGACCTCGGGCCCGCCGAGCCCGAACGACACCAGCCCCTCCGGCCGCAACCGGTCGTCGGTGGCGAGCCGGACGGTCTCCTCGGCGGCCTGGAGCCCCGCCTCGCCGGGGATGTCGAAGCACCACCGCAGTACGGTCCCGAACTCGGCCTCCGCCGACTTCCGCGCGTCCTCGATCGCCTCCATGAAGGCCCGCTCGTCGATGCCGCGCCGGGTGGAGGAGTAGGGCGTGACGGTCAGCTCGGCGTACCGGACCTGCTGCCGGGCCAGGTCCCGCGCCACCTCGAAGGTCAGCAGCCGGACGTCCTCCGGGGTGCGGATCAGGTCCACCACGGACAGATACACCTGGATGAAGTGGGCGAAGTCCGTGAAGGTGAAGTAGTCCGCGAGCGCCTCGGGGTCCGTGGGCACCTGGGAGTCGGGGTGGCGGGCGGCGAGTTCCGCGACGATACGGGGGGAGGCGGAGCCGACGTGGTGCACATGCAGTTCGGCCTTGGGCAGACCGGCGATGAAGCCGTGCGGGTCGCGGGTGCCGAAGGCGCCAGACACGGTGGACGCGGCGGAGACCGCGGGGGGCACGGGCACGCCCTGCGTGGTGCGGTGGTCGGTCAAGGTTCCTCCCCGGGAACGGCGTCCGCCCCGGAGCGTGGTCTGCGCCGGGGGACGCGGGTGATCGGCTGATCGATGACTCGGGATCATCGTAGGCGGCGATCCGCCCGCCGGGCCCCGGGCCTTAGCATGACCGAACGTACAGCCGATCGCGTATGACGGAAAAGGCGAAGCAGATCGTCGCAGATCTACGCGGAATGGCACGGAACGCTGCGGAACACTACAGGGGGACCCATTCATGCCGTCCGACGAGGCACCGATTCCCAGAACACCGGCCGACCCGCAGCCGGACCCATGGGCACCGCCCCAGACCGACACCGGGCTGCCGCCGACGGTGGTCGACGGCGCGACGCTCCCGACCGTGACCGATGACGCGGTCCCGCTGACGGTGGTCGACGGGGCCGCCCTGCCGACCGTGGTCGACGACGCCGTCCCGACCACGGTGGTCGACGGCGCCACGCTGCCGACGATGACCGACGACGCCGTACCGCCACGGGTGGCGGGCGGTGCCGAGCTGCCGACGGTGGCCGACGGGGTGACCCTGTCGACCGCGCCGGCCTTGGCGACCCCGCCGGGCGCCGTCCAGCCGCCCGAGGACGCGATACCCACCCCGACGATCGCCCTGGACAAGCCGATCGCTCCGGCGATGGGCGGCGACTCCGGCGCGACCGGGGACTCCGGCGCGTCCGCCGGGGCCGTCGCCCCCGCCGGGCCCGGGCCGCACGCACCGGCCCCGCCGCCCTGGTCGGCCCCGTCCGCCGCCGGCGCCGCTCCGGCCGCCCGCGACCCCTGGGCCCCTCCGGCCGACACCCCGGCGCAGGGAAACCCGGCGCCCGCTCCTGTGCCCTCGGTGCACGACCAGCGGACGGTCATGGCCATGCCGGGGGTGGACCCGGCCGGCCCCAACCCGTTCGCCCCGCCCGCACCGGGCGCCTCCCCCATGCCCGGCGCACCCCACGCGTCCTATCCGTCGCCCGCGCCCGGCGCCGCCTACGCCACGCCCCCCGTCGGCGGCGCCGTACCGCCCCCGCCCATCGGTCCCGAGGGGCCCGGCCAGGTCCCGTACGGCTACCCGCAGTACCCGGGGTACCCGGGCGCCCATGCCCATCCCGGTGCCGGCTACCCCGCCCCCGGCGGCGGCTACGCGTGGGCCCCGATGGCGCCCCCGCCCAGCAACGGGATGGGGATCGCGGCGATGGTGCTCGGGATCTGCGCCGCCGTGCTGTTCTGTCTGTGGCCGCTGGCGATCCTGCTCGGGATCATGGCCATGATCTTCGGCTTCATCGGCCGGGCCAAGGTCCGCCGGGGCGAGGCGACGAACCCGGGGCACGCCCTCGCCGGGATCATCTGCGGTGTCGTCGGCATCCTGCTCGGCATCGGCTTCATCGTCCTCATCGTCCTGGCGTCCAACAGCGACGGCTACGACTCGGACACCGACCCCTTCGACGACGGCTACTCCACGTCACTGTCCTTGGCGCTGCAGAGGGGAGAGGGCGGCGTGTAGCGCGCCGTCGGAGGGGCGGGGCTGACATCGCGGGCGCCCACCGCGCGGGCGCGACCAGCCGCACGCGACCAGCCACAGCGGACCCGCGGTCGCCCACGCTCCCTCGCCTCACTCACACTCAACCTTCGGAGTCGCCGGCCCCCGCGAGGCGGTCGCGCGCCGCCATCAGCGCGAAGCCCAGCAGGTTCGGACCCCGCCACCGCGCGGGGTCCGACGCGCGCTCGTCGTCCGCCGCGAGGCCGATCCCCCACACCCGGTCCAGAGGGCTGGCCTCGACGAGGACGCGGTCGCCCGTGCCCAGCAGGAACGCCCGCAGATCCGCGTCGGCCGCGAACTTGTGGAAGCTGCCCTCGGCGACGACGGCGAAGCGCTCCCGCTCCCACACGGCGTCGTCGAAGCCGCGCACCAGTCTGCCGATCTTCTTGGCCTGCGCGGGTCCCGCCGCGGCGACCGCCTTGCGCTCCGCCTCGGTGTCCCCGAACAGCCGGGCCTTCGACGCCATCATCCAGTGCTCGGCCGTCGCGTACTCCACGCCGTCGACCGTGAACGGCGACGGCCACCACTGGCTCAGACAGCTCGCGCCGATCCGGCCGTCGGGCAGCGGGCGGTGTCCCCAGAAGTGCAGGTACTTGATCCTCGCCCCCGAGCGGACCGCCTCCGTCAGCGTGTCCCAAGAATCGATCTTCGTCATGTCGAAGAGTCTGGCAGCCACCACTGACATTCCGTCCTCGATTTCCTGTCCCGACTGGACACCTGGTCGACAGATTCCGTCGCGTAACCAAAAGGCAACAACGGAATCACTTGTTGGTGCCGCATGCCTCTGTCAGGATCGGCACTCAAATCGAGCTGGAGCTACGCCACCCGCCCCCGGGGACAGAGGGGGCGCCGGCGGAGGAGAGCGACATGCAGAACCCGGGCACCGCGACCCCGGACCGATTCCCCGCACAGGACCGCTTCGCGGTCGGCGCGCAGTACATCGCCGGCCGCCTGACGAAGGGCACATCGGGCCGCACCCACACGGTCGTCGATCCCGCGACGGGCGACGAGGTCCTCACTTACGAACTGGCCGGCACCGACGACGTGGACGCGGCCGTAGCCGCCGCCCGCGCGGCGTTCCCCGGCTGGGCCGCCACCACCCCCGGTGAGCGGTCGGACGCGCTGCACCGCTTCGCCGCGGTCCTGGCCGACCGGGCGGAGGAGTTCGCACGGGCCGAGTCCCTGCAGTGCGGGAAGCCGCTCAAGCTGACCCGTGAGTTCGACGTGCCCGGCACCATCGACAACACCGCGTTCTTCGCGGGCGCCGCCCGGCACCTCCAGGGCCAGTCGGCGGGCGAGTACTCCGGCGACCACACCTCGTACGTGCGCCGGGAGCCCATCGGCGTCGTCGGCTCCATCGCGCCCTGGAACTACCCGCTGCAGATGGCCGCCTGGAAGATCCTCCCGGCGGTCGCCGCGGGCAACACGATCGTCCTGAAGCCCGCCGAGCCGACCCCGCTGACCTCGCTGCTCTTCGCACAGGCAGCCACCGACGCCGGAATCCCCGACGGTGTGATCAACATCGTCACCGGGACCGGCAAGGTGGCCGGTGAGCACCTCGTCGGCCATCCCGACGTGGTCATGACCTCCTTCACCGGCTCCACGGCCGTCGGCAAGCGGGTCGCCGAGATCGCCACGGCCACCGTCAAGCGCCTCCATCTGGAACTGGGCGGCAAGGCCCCGTTCGTGGTGTTCGACGACGCCGATCTGGAGGCCGCCGTGCACGGGGCGGTCGCGGGCGCCCTCATCAACACCGGCCAGGACTGCACGGCCGCCACGCGCGCGTACGTGCAGCGGCCCCTCTACGAGGAGTTCGTCGCACGGACGGCCGCCCTCATGGAGACCGTCCGGCTCGGCGACCCCTTCGCCCCGGGCACCGACCTGGGCCCGCTGATCTCGCACGTCCAGCGCGACCGGGTCGCGGGGTTCGTCGAGCGGGCACGCGCGTACGCGCGCGTGGTGAGCGGGGGAGAGGCTCCCCAGGGGGAGCTGAAGGACGGCGCCTACTACCGGCCCACGCTCGTCGCGGACGCCGCCCAGGACTCCGAGATCGTCCAGTCGGAGATCTTCGGGCCGGTGCTGGTGGTCCTGCCCTTCGACAGCGACGACGAGGGCATCCGCCTCGCCAACGACACCCCGTACGGCCTCGCCGCCTCCGCCTGGAGCCGGGACGTGTACCGGACGAACCGCGCCACCCGCGAGATCAAGGCGGGCTGTGTGTGGATCAACGACCACATCCCGATCATCAGCGAGATGCCGCACGGCGGCTACAAGGCCTCCGGCTTCGGCAAGGACATGTCCTCGTATTCGTTCGAGGAGTACACCCAGATCAAGCACGTCATGTTCGACAATACGGCGATCGCCAGGAAGGACTGGCACCGCACGATCTTCGGGGACCGCTAGCCAGCCCGGGGACCGGCCGTCCGACCCCCGGCCGGTCCCCGCCCACCCTCCCGAAAGGGCACCTCCGAAAGGGCATCACGCGCATGGAGCAGTACGAGCCCGACCGCCTGTCCCCGGCCCAGGTGGCCGCCGTGCGGCGCGGCGCCAGGAACGGCCGGGCCGCCCTCACCCGCCGTTCGCTGCTGCGCGCCACCACCGGCGGCGCACTCGCGATCGGCGGGCTCGGCGCGCTGAGCGCCTGCGGCATCCCCGCGGCGAAGAACACCTCGGGCGGCTCGTCCGAGGACCACTCGGCCAAGGAGAAGGAGGTCAACTTCTCCAACTGGACCGAGTACATGGACGTCGACGACAGCGGCAAGCGCCACCCCAGCCTGGACCAGTTCACCCGGCGTACCGGCATCAAGGTCGACTACACCGAGGACATCAACGACAACGTCGAGTTCTTCGGCAAGATCAAGCCGCAGCTCGCCGCCGGCCAGGACACCGGCCGCGACCTCATCTGTGTCACCGACTGGCTCGCCGCCCGGCTGATCCGCTTCGGGTGGGTGCAGAAACTGGACGCGTCGAACCTCCCGCACGCCTTCTCGAACCTCTCCCAGCAGTTCCGCGACCCCGACTGGGACCCGGGGCGGGCCTACTCCTACCCCTGGCAGGGCATCTCGACCGTCATCGCCTTCAACAAGAAGGCCCTCGACGGCGAGGAGGTCACCTCCGTCTCCGACATGCTCGACAACCCGAAGCTGAAGGGCCGCATCGGCTTCCTCTCCGAGATGCGCGACAGCATCGGGATGACCCTGCTGGACATGGGCAAGGACCCGGCGACGTTCACCGCCGACGACTACGACGCGGCGATCGCCCGCCTCCAGAAGGCCGTCGACCAGGGCCAGATCCGCCGCTTCACCGGCAACGACTACACCTCGGACCTCACCAAGGGCGACCTCGCTGCCTGTGTCGCCTGGGCCGGTGACGTCGTCCAGCTCAAGGCCGACAGCCCGGACGTCGACTTCGTCATCCCCGACAGCGGCTACATGACCTCGACCGACAACCTGCTGATCCCGAACAGGGCCCGGCACAAGACCAACGCCGAACGGCTCATCGACTACTACTACGAGCCGAAGCCGGCCGCCGAACTCGCCGCGTACATCAACTACGTGTGCCCGGTCGACGGGGTGAAGGCGGAGCTGGCCAAGATCGACCCGGACGCGGCGAACAACCCGCTGATCATTCCCGACGCGGCCATGGCGGCCAAGTCGCACGCCTTCCGCTCCCTGAGCCAGAAGGAAGAGACGGCGTACGAAGAGAAGTTCGCGAAGCTGACAGGGGCGTGACGAGGACGATGACCAGCAAGAAGAGCACAGCCGAGGGCAGCGGCGACGTCCGTCTCTCCGGCATCGGCAAGACCTACGGCTCCTTCACCGCCGTGCACCCGCTCGACCTGACCGTGCCGGCCGGTTCCTTCTTCGCCCTGCTCGGCGCCTCCGGCTGCGGCAAGACCACCACCCTGCGCATGATCGCGGGCCTGGAGGAACCTTCCTGCGGAACCGTCCGGCTCGGCGACCAGGACGTGACGAACCTGCCCCCGTACAAGCGGCCGGTCAACACCGTCTTCCAGTCGTACGCCCTCTTCCCGCATCTCGACATCTTCGAGAACGTCGCCTTCGGACTGCGCCGGCGCGGCATCAAGAGCGTGAAGAAGCAGGTCGAGGAGATGCTGGACCTGGTCCAGCTCGGCGAGCAGGCGCGCAAGAAGCCGCACCAGCTCTCCGGCGGCCAGCAGCAGCGCGTCGCCGTCGCCCGCGCCCTCATCAACCACCCGAAGGTCCTGCTCCTCGACGAGCCCCTCGGCGCCCTCGACCTCAAGCTGCGCCGGCAGATGCAGCTGGAGCTCAAGCGCATCCAGACCGAGGTCGGCATCACGTTCGTCCATGTCACCCACGACCAGGAGGAGGCCATGACCATGGCCGACACCGTCGCGGTGATGAACGGCGGCCGGGTCGAGCAACTCGGCTCACCCACCGACCTGTACGAGAACCCGCGGACCACCTTCGTCGCCAACTTCCTCGGCACCTCCAACCTCATCGAGGCCGAGGTCGACTCGAAGAACGGCGGCGACATCGTGCTCAAGGCGGGCGACGGCAAGCTCGTCCTCCCCGAGGCACGCTGTCCGGCGCCCGCCACGGCCGGCGGCAAGGTCCTCGTCGGCGTCCGCCCCGAGAAGATCACCCTCACCCACGCCGACGACGCCGGGGAGATACCGGCCGGCCGCAACCGCGTCACCGGCACGATCGCCGCCACCAGCTTCATCGGCGTCTCCACGCAGTACGTGATCGACAGCGCGGTCTGCCCCGAGTTCGAGGTGTACGTCCAGAACATCGACCGCGACACCCGGCTCGTCCCCGGTGCCGAGGTCGTCCTGCACTGGAACCCCGCGCACACGTTCGGTCTGGACGCCGCCCAGGACATCGACGCGGGCGTGGACGAGGGGGCGGCCGTCTGATGTCGACCGGAACCCTCACCGAGGCCGTGGCGCCACCGCCCCCGCCCCTCGCCCCCGCCCCGGCCACCGGGAAACCACCCCGCAGACGGGGCCGCTGGACGCCGTATCTGCTGCTCGCGCCCGGTCTGATCTGGCTGCTGGTCTTCTTCGCGATGCCGATGGTCTACCAGGCCTCCACGTCCGTGCAGACGGGCTCCCTGGAGGACGGCTACCGGGTCACCTGGCACTTCGCGACCTACTGGGACGCGCTGAGCGAGTACTACCCGCAGTTCCTGCGCTCGGTGCTCTACGCGGGCACCGCGACGGTCCTGTGCCTGCTGCTCGGCTATCCGCTGGCGTATCTGATCGCGTTCCGCGCGGGCCGCTGGCGCAATCTGATCCTGATCCTGGTGATCGCGCCGTTCTTCACCAGCTTCCTGATCCGCACCCTCGCCTGGAAGACGATCCTGTCGGACGGCGGCCCGGTCGTCGGCGCCCTCAACACCCTGCACGTCCTCGACGTCACCAGCTGGCTCGGCCTCACCGCCGGGGACCGGGTGCTCGCCACCCCGCTCGCGGTGGTCTGCGGCCTCACGTACAACTTCCTGCCGTTCATGATCCTGCCGCTCTACACCTCCCTCGAACGCATCGACGGACGGCTGCACGAGGCGGCCGGCGACCTCTACGCCAGGCCGTTCACGACGTTCCGCAAGGTCACCTTCCCGCTCTCCATGCCGGGCGTCGTCTCCGGCACACTGCTCACCTTCATCCCGGCGAGCGGCGACTACGTGAACGCCGAACTCCTCGGCTCCACCAACACCCAGATGATCGGCAACGTCATCCAGAGCCAGTTCCTGCGGATTCTCGACTATCCGACAGCGGCGGCGCTCTCGTTCCTTCTCATGGCCGCGATCCTGCTCATGGTCACCGTCTACATTCGCAAGTCCGGGACGGAGGATCTGGTTTAAATGGCCTTCGTCAACTGGCTCAAGCGCCGTCTCGTCGTCATCGCGGGACTTCTGACGCTCGGATATCTGCTGCTGCCGAACGTCGTCGTCACGGTCTTCTCCTTCAATCAGCCGAAGGGCCGTTTCAACTACGAGTGGCAGGAATTCTCCACGGCCGCCTGGACCGACCCGTGCGGGGTCGCCGACCTCTGCGGCTCGCTCTCGCTCAGCCTTCAGCTGGCCGCCTGGGCGACCCTCGGCGCGACCGTCCTCGGCACGATGATCGCCTTCGCGCTGGTCCGGTACCGCTTCCGCGCGCGGGGCGCCGTCAACTCGCTGATCTTCCTGCCGATGGCGATGCCCGAGGTCGTGATGGCCGCCTCCCTGCTCACCCTTTTCCTGAATCTGGGTGCTCAGTTGGGATTCTGGACGATCCTCATCGCCCACATCATGTTCTGCCTCAGCTTCGTCGTGGTCGCGGTGAAGGCGCGGGTGATGTCGATGGACCCGAGGCTGGAGGAGGCCGCGCGCGACCTGTACGCCGGGCCCGTGCAGACCTTCGTCCGGGTCACCCTGCCGATTGCCGCCCCGGGCATCGCGGCGGGCGCGCTGCTCGCCTTCGCGCTCTCCTTCGACGATTTCATCATCACCAATTTCAACGCGGGTTCGACCGTCACCTTCCCCATGTTCGTCTGGGGCTCGGCACAGCGCGGCACACCCGTCCAGATCAATGTCGTCGGTACGGCCATGTTCCTGGTCGCCGTACTGTTCGTGGTGGCCGGAATGGCCATCGGAAATCGCAGAAAGAAGCAAAAGGCATAGGACCGCCATCGGTTCCGCTGCCTCTGTCGGCTCTGTAGGGAGTTGAAATCATGGCCCCAAGCGCCATGAACCGCTGGACGAAGTCTCTTTCCGACGCACAGCCGGTCCCGTACTGGCTCGAAGACCCCGGCAAGCCCCACCCCGAGCCCGCGCTCACCGGCGCCGAGACCTGCGATCTGCTGGTCGTCGGCGGCGGCTACAGCGGACTGTGGACCGCGCTCAACGCCAAGGAGCGCGACCCGCAGCGGGATGTCGTCCTGCTGGAAGGCCGCGAGGTGGGCTGGGCCGCCTCCGGCCGCAACGGCGGCTTCTGCGCCGCCTCCCTCACCCACGGCCTGGCCAACGGCCTCGCCCGCTGGCCGGGCGAGATCCACAAGCTGGAGGAGCTGGGCGCCCGCAACCTCGACGAGATCGAGACCGCGGTCGCCCGCCACGGCCTGGACTGCGACTTCGAACGCACCGGTGAGATCGATGTCGCGACCGAGACCTACCAGGCCTGGGAACTGCGCGACTGGTACGACGAGATCGCCCGCAAGGGCCTCGCCGACGGCATAGAGTTCCTCGACGCCGACGCCGTCCGCGACCAGGTCGCCTCACCCACCTTCGAGGCCGGGCTGCACGACCGCCGGGGCGTCGCCATGCTGCACCCCGCGAAGCTCGCGTGGGGCCTCAAGCGGGCCTGCCTGCGGCTCGGCGTCCGCGTGTACGAGCACACCCCCGCGCTGAACCTCAAGGCGTACGGCACCGGCATGGCCGTCCGCACCCCCTACGGCCAGGTCCGTACCCGGCAGGTGGCGCTCGGCACCAACATCTTCCCCAGCCTGGTCAGGCGCGTCCGCGCGTACACCGTCCCCGTCTACGACTACGCCCTGATGACCGAGCCGCTCACCGACGGGCAGCTGGCGTCGATCGGCTGGAAGAACCGGCAGGGGCTCGGCGACTCCGCCAACCAGTTCCACTACTTCCGGCTCAGCGCCGACAACCGGATCCTGTGGGGCGGTTACGACGCGGTGTACCAGTACGGCGGCCGGGTGCGCGCCGAGTACGACGACCGGCCGGAGACCTACGCCAAGCTCGCCGACCACTTCTTCACCTGTTTCCCGCAGCTGGAGGGCGTCCGCTTCACCCACGCCTGGGGCGGCGCCATCGACACCTGCTCCCGCTTCTCCGCGTTCTTCGGCACCGCCCACCAGGGCAGAGTCGCCTACGCGGCCGGCTACACGGGGCTCGGTGTGGGCGCCACCCGGTTCGGCGCGGACGTCATGCTCGACCTGCTCGCGGGCGAGCGCACGGAACGCACCGAGCTGGAGATGGTCCGCCGCAAGCCGCTGCCGTTCCCGCCCGAGCCGTTCGCCTGGACCGGGATCGCCCTCACCAAGTGGTCCCTGGCCCGCGCCGACTCCCACGCGGGCCGCCGCAACCTGTGGCTGAAGGCCATGGACCGGCTCGGGCTGGGCTTCGACAGCTGACACGGGGAGGTCCGCAAACCCCGGTCGGTGGGGCGTGAAGGCGCACATGTGATCAACGGGCGTACGCCCGGCCGGACCGTGTTACCTCATTCACCACCAAGAAGTGGTCGGAACCCGCGTAATGCAGGCCCCCAACCTCTGTCTGTGCTCCTGACGCGAAACCGCGTCCGACGGAGCTCTAGAGAGAGGAAGGTCCCTGTCATGACTGGGGCCAAGACGGCGGCCGAGTGGCTGGCATCCGTATCACCGGATCCCGAGGCCTGCCGCTGGGAGTGGGAGCGCAACCCCCTGGGGGTCGCCCTGCTTCCGGCGGGCAGGGCCTGGGACGTGCTGATCCTGCCGGGCACACTCGGCTATCCGACGCTGGACGTCCTGACCCGCATCATCGACCAGCCCGGGCCGGTGCTCGTCGACTTCGGCGACGACCGCATGGGGTTCTTCGTCCCGCCGGGCACGGCCTCCCGGTGGCTCGGCACGGGCGTGCGCAGCGCGGGCCGCGGCACCTGGATCGTGGTGCCGTACCCGGGCCGGCAGACCGGTGGCGTCCGCTGGCTGATCCCACCGGACGGCAGCGGCACCCTCACCGACCCGGCCCTGCTCGAACTGGCCATGCACGAGGCGGCGGCGAACCTGGCCAGGGACGAGAACCGGTAGCCGGGGGCTGACCGCCCCACGCCGTGAGGCGGCCGTCCCCCGGCCGCACCGCGCGCTCGTCGGCCGCCCGTGCGGCCGACGCGGACACCGCCCGGCGGGGGTCCGCCCGAAAGTGGTGGCGATGCCCTCACCCGGAGGACCGGCGCACCCGGAACCACAGCGAGGAGAGCAGCACCGCGCAGACGCACCAGCTCGCCAGCACGTCGAGCGGCCAGTGGTAGCCCTGGCGCACCAGGCCGAAGCCGACCCCGATGTTCAGGACCACCGCGAGGACGACGACCGCGCGGCGCGCGGGGGCGCCGCGCAGCAGGGGCAGCAGAAGCAGCACGGCACCGCCGTACGCGATCGAGGCGGTCGCGGTGTGGCCGGAGGGGTAGAAACCCGTGCCGGGGCCCATGACCGGCGGGCCCGACCGGGCGATGAGCTCTTTCAGCGGGACGACCCACAGGGGCACGGTGACCATCAGGACCGCCGCCGCGGCGGACGGCCGCCACCAGTGGTCCCGACCGGTGGCACGCGCGCGCCACCCCACGTACAGCAGTACGGCGGCGAGGACCGGGACGGCGACCGTGACGTTGCCGAGGTCGGCGAGGAACTGGGTGGGGGCGCCCCGGTGGACCAGGGAGTCGCTGAGGCGTTCGTCCGCGCGGGCCAGCGGGCCGTGCGCGAGGACCTGCCAGGTGATCAGCGCGAAGAGCAGGGCCGGAAGGCCGAGAAGGAGGAAGGCGGCGCGGCGGCCGGAGGGGATGGTCGGCCACCCCCGAACAGGGGGGGTGGTTCGGGGGCGGCCGTCCGGATCGGTGTGCCGCACGCCCCGGGGGGTTTGGGACGCGCGGCCATCCGATCGGTGAGGAGATCCGGAGCCGGAAGCTCCGGGTGTGTGCGCGAGGGCACGACCAGGGCGAAGCTGGGGAGGCCCCGACCCTGTGTCGCCCACAGTCCCCTGTGGGCGGGGTGTATCTCTCATCTGCGTAAGAACCTACGGCAGGGAACGCGGTGACGACAGGCGGAATCGGGACCCGTCATGCACCTTGCACACCTTCTTCACGCGGTCCGACGCTTGTCCACAGGGACCGGAATCCGGCCCCGGATTCCGCTTCCGCGCGGCGTGGGACGGCGGAGGCGGGTGGGGGACCGGCGGGCCACCCGGGCAGGGGATTCCGTATGCGAGCGCCCTGCGGAATCGGACACTCGCACACGGGTCGGAGGCGTTTCGGACGCGCGTCAGATACCGGCGAACGCCTGCTCGATGATGTCGAGGCCCTCGGTCAGCAGGTCCTCGCCGATCACCAGCGGCGGCAGGAAGCGCAGCACGTTGCCGTAGGTGCCACAGGTCAGGACCAGCAGGCCCTCCTGGTGGCAGGCCTTCGCCAGCGCGGCGGTCGCCTCCGGGTTCGGCTCCTTCGTCGTACGGTCCTTGACCAGCTCGATGGCGATCATGGCGCCGCGGCCCCGGATGTCGCCGATGACGTCGTACTTCTCGGCCATGGCGGTCAGGCGCGCCTTCATGACGGCCTCGATGTGCTTCGCCCGGGCGTTGAGGTCCAGCTCCTTCATCGTCTCGATCGAGCCGAGGGCGCCCGCGCAGGCGACGGGGTTGCCGCCGTAGGTGCCGCCGAGGCCGCCCGCGTGCGCCGCGTCCATGATCTCCGCGCGCCCGGTGACCGCGGCGAGCGGGAGACCGCCGGCGATGCCCTTGGCGGTGGTGATCAGGTCCGGGACGATGCCCTCGTCCTCGCACGCGAACCACTGGCCCGTGCGGCAGAAGCCGGACTGGATCTCGTCGGCGACGAAGACGATGCCGTTGTCGGAGGCGAACTGCGCGATCGCGGGCAGGAAGCCCTTGGCGGGCTCGATGAAGCCGCCCTCGCCGAGCACCGGCTCGATGACGATCGCGGCCACGTTCTCCGCGCCGACCTGCTTGGCGATCTGGTCGATCGCCTGCGCGGCGGCCTCGGGGCCGGCGTTCTCCGGACCGGTCGGCCAGCGGTAGCCGTACGCCACCGGGACGCGGTACACCTCGGGCGCGAACGGGCCGAAGCCGTGCTTGTACGGCATGTTCTTGGCCGTCAGCGCCATCGTGAGGTTGGTGCGCCCGTGGTAGCCGTGGTCGAACACGACGACGGCCTGCCGCTTGGTGTACGAGCGGGCGATCTTCACCGCGTTCTCGACGGCCTCGGCGCCGGAGTTGAAGAGCGCGGACTTCTTGGCGTGGTCGCCCGGGGTCAGCTCGGCGAGGGCCTCGGCGACGGCGACATAGCCCTCGTACGGGGTGACCATGAAACAGGTGTGCGTGAAGTCCTGGAGCTGGGCGGTGGCCCGGCGGACGACGGCCTCGGCGCTGGCGCCGACGCTGGTGACGGCGATGCCCGAACCGAAGTCGATCAGCCGGTTGCCGTCGACGTCCTCGATGATGCCGCCGCCCGCGCGCGCGGTGAACACCGGAAGCACCGACCCCACGCCCGCCGCGACCGCGGCGACACGGCGGGCCTGCAGCTCCTGGGACTTCGGTCCGGGGATGGCGGTGACTACGCGGCGCTCCTGAGGAAGTGCGCTCATGTGGGGCTCCTGGGGTCTTGCGGACGGGTCTGACGGACGCTTGTCTTCTTTTCTCGCAGGCTAGGGCGGGGGCCGGTGGGTGGGCATGCTCCATGTGGGCGTTGTCGGGTGTTCGTCTTGTCCGGGTTGGACAGGGACGAACGGTGGGCACGGGTGTGCGCCCGGCCGCGTAATACGGTGAGCACACGGGTCCACCCGGCCGCGTAAGCGGTGAACTCCCCTTGCGGGGGCGTTAGATTGGCTCGCTGATGGTGGACGGAACGGCTGGTCAGGGGGCAGGCGCGATGAACAGCGACGGGACGCGGGACGCGCGGGGCACGCATGCGAATCCTGTGCCGCGCCCGACGGGGTCGCCGGAGATGCCTTCGGCGCCTCCTCGGCCCTCGCGCGCACCAGGGGTTCCCCCGATGCCGGACGGGGCTTCCTTCCTCGCCTGGCTGCGGGCACCGAGGCCGGACGTGGCACCTGGTGTGTGGCGGTTCGGGCACACGCCGCGCCCCGACGAGGAACCCGACGAGATCCCGAAGCGGCAGCTGCTGGGCGGGGCCCTCATCGCGTTTCTGGTGGGCTGGCTCCTCTGGTCGCTGCTGCAGAACGGCTATCTCGGCTATTGGTGGTGGATCCCGCTCGACCTGATCGCCCCCGACTCCTGGCAGGGAGGCTCCGGAGAGGGAGGCCAGGTCGGCACCTTCATCCTGTACCGGGGTTACGAACTGCTCGTCGCCCTGATCATCTTGGTCGCGGTGGCCCGGCTCGGCCGTTGGGGCGAGGTGTGGCGCCGTTTCGTCGTTCCGCGCTTCCGCGGCCGGCCGCCGGAGCAGGCGACGCCCGCTCCCCAGGACGACCCCGCCCAGTGGAACCAGCTCCGGGAGGCCGGGGCCGGGGAGGCCGCCGAGCGGCTGGTGGCCGAGGCGGGGGCCGGGCTGATGCGGGACGTGGACCACGCGCGGATCATGCGGGCGTGGCAGGGCGTGCGCAGCGGGCGGCACAGTCTGGCGACGTTCACCGGGGCGGTGCTGAAGGACGGGGCGGCGGCGTGTCTGCACCCCTCCGGGGAGCGGGACCTGCCGGCCCGGCTCGCCCGGCACGACATGGTCACCGGGCAGGTCCGCCTGGGCGGCACCGTCGACGACCCGCGCAACCCCTACGCCTACCGGGGCTCGGGCCTCGCCCTGGGACCCGAGCTGCTCGGCACGTCCCTGCTGGCCGTCGGACCGGCGGGGTCGGGGAAGACGGGCAGTGTGGTGTGGCCCGTCGCCGAGTCGCTGTGTCTGCACGCGCTCGCCGGGCGGGCCGCGGTGGTGGTCGTGGGCGCGGCGGGGGCGGGGCTCGGACCGGCCGACGCGTACGACGTCGTCGTACGGATCGGGAACCCGCAGTCCGTGTACGACCTCGATCTGTACGGCGGCACCACGGACCCCGACGAGGCGGCGGCCGTGCTCGCGGAGGCGCTCGTCGGTGATCTCGCCGACCCGCATCCCGGCGGTGACAGCCGGCGCTCCACCACGGTGCTGGCCCAGTTGCTCGGACCGTTCCGGGCGGTGCACGGGCGGTTCCCGTCGGTGCCGCAGCTGCGGCAGCTGCTGGACGGCGCCCCCGGTCCGCTGGGCGAGCTGCGCCGGGCCCTCCAGGACGCGGGGCAGGAGTCGCTGCTGCGGGAGCTGGACGCCCGGGAACGCCAGCTCGGGCACCCCGGGGACGTCGGCTCCGTGCTGGCCGACCGGATCGCCCTCCTCGACCGGCCCGCGTTCGCCGGGTTCTTCGACACTTCCGGCCAGTCCCGGCCCTTCTCCCTCAAGGCCCTCGACCACCCCGTCCGGGTCCGGATCGACCTCCCCGAACGCGGCCACGCCGACGCCTCGCGCATCCTGGCGCGGCTGGTGCTCGCGCAGTTCACCGCGAGCGTCGCCGTCCGGGAGGACCGGTCGCTCTTCGCCTGTCTGGTGCTGGACGACGCGACCGGGGTCGTCACCCCGGAGGCCGTCCGCGGCATCCAGCGGCTGCGGTCCGCGGGCGCGGGCGCGGTCCTCACCCTGCGCACCCTCGACGACGTGCCCCGGCCGTTGCGCGGGCCGCTCCTCGGGGCCACCGGCTGCCGGATGGCGCTGTCCGGGCTCACGCCGTGGGACGGGCAGGACTTCGCCGAGGTGTGGGGCAAGGAGTGGACCGAGGCGCGGGACGTCACCGACCGGCAGATCATCGCCGACTCCCCGGCGGGCAAGGCCTGGCACGCGCTGCGCCGGATGATCACCGGCCACGCGCCCACCGCGCGGGCGGTGACCGTACGGCAGGTGGAGCGGGAGCGGTGGTCCGCCTCCGAACTGGCGCACGGTGTGCCGCCGGGGCACGCGGTCCTGTCGCTGACCACCGTGCGGGGCGAGCACGCGCCGCCGCTGCTGGTGGATCTGCGGGGCTGAGCGAGTGGGCGGGGTGGGCCGAGGGGCCCTGGACGGCGGTCCGGCACGGCGTATGTTCTGAGCCATTCGGGTGGGGGTGTGGGGGGCTTGTGATCGTACGGTGAGGCAGAATCGGGACAGGTCGTTCATACGCGGCGGCCAAAAGCCCACGAGCCCCCGTCCGAGCCTCCGTCGACCTGAAGGTCCCATGCCCCCCACGCTCGCCTCGCTCGTCCATCACTCCGCGCTCAAGCTGACCGTGCGGGCGGGCGGGGACCGCCTGGATGTGCCGGTGCGCTGGGCGCACGCCAGTGAGCTGGCCGACCCGGTGCCGTACATGGAGGGCGGGGAGCTGCTGCTGATCACCGCGCTGAAGCTGGACGCGGAGGATCCGGAGGCGATGCGGCGCTATGTGCGGCGGCTGGTGGGGGCCGGGGTCGTCGGGCTCGGCTTCGCCGTCGGGGTGCACTACGAGGACATCCCCGAGGCGCTCCTCGCGGCGGCCGAGGGGGAAGGGCTGCCACTGCTGGAAGTGCCCCGGCGTACGCCGTTCCTCGCCATCAGCAAGGCCGTGTCGGCCGCCATCGCCGCCGAGCAGTACCGGGCCGTGACGGCGGGGTTCGCGGCGCAGCGGGAACTCACCAAGCAGGCGCTGACCGACGGCCCCGAAGGGCTGCTGAGCGCGCTCGCCGGGCAGGTCGACGGGTGGGCCGCCCTGTACGACGCCTCCGGCGCGGTCGTCGCGGTGGCGCCCGAGTGGGCGGAGCGGCGGGCCGGGCGGCTCACCGCCGACGTCGAACGGCTGCGGGACCGGCCCGCGCCCGCCAGCGCGGTCGTCGGCGGCGAGGACCGCGTCGAACTGCACTCCCTCGGCACCGGGCGCCGCGCCCGCGCCGCTCTCGCCGTCGGCACGGCGGCGGCCCTCGGCACGGCCGAGCGGTACGCCGTCCACTCCGCGATCGCCCTGCTGACCCTCACGACGGAACGGTCGCGCTCGCTGCACGCCGCCGAGCAGCGGATCGGTGCGGCGGTGCTGCGGATGCTGCTGGCCGGGGAGTGCGACCACGCGCGTGCCGTCGCCCAGGATCTCTACGGGGAACTGCTGGACGCCCCGTTCCGGGTGATCCTCGCGGAGTCGGCCTCCGCGTCGGCTGCGCGGGCCCGGGTGGAGGGGGCCGCGGGGGCTGTGGGTGCCGTGGAGGGGGCGGCGGCCGGGGGCGTGGGCGTCCCACGAGCCGTGCAGGGGGTTGTGGAGGCCGGGCGGGCGGTGGCCGGTGTCGTCGACCCGGGCGGGGATCTGCTCGGGCGGCTCGTCGAGGTGGTGGAGGCGGCCGCCGCGCGGGCCGGGGAGACGGTGCTCGTCGTGCCCGACGGGGAGCGGCTGGTGGTGCTCGCCGTGGACGGGGGCGCGGTGGTCGCCGCGTGCGGGGAGTTCGCGCTGGGGCTGGAGACGTCTCGGGCGGTCGGGCGGGACGTGGTGCCCCTGACGTCGGATTCCGTCCCCGTGGACGAGGAGGAACTCGTCGTCGGGCTGTCCGCGCCGGCCGGGCCGATCGCGGCGGCGGCCGCCTACAAGCAGGCCGAGCAGGCGTTGTCCGTGGCCCGGCGGCGGGGGCGGTGTCTGGTCGAGCACGAGGAGCTGGCGGCCGGGTCGGTGCTGCCGTTGCTCGGTGACGACGCGGTGCGGGCGTTCGCGGACAGTCTGCTGCGGCCGTTGCGTGAGCATGACGCCACGGGGCGGGGGGATCTGGTGGCTTCGTTGCGGGCGTGGTTGTCGCGGCATGGGCAGTGGGATGCGGCTGCCGCCGATCTGGGGGTTCATCGGCATACGTTGCGGTATCGGATGCGGCGGGTGGAGGAGATTCTGGGGCGGTCGCTGGATGATGCGGATGTGCGGATGGAGTTGTGGTTGGCGTTGAAGGCTACGGCTGCGGCGGGGGAGTGAGCGGGTCTTCCTCGCCCCCGCCGCCCCTACCCGTCCCTCCCCCACTCTCGGCTTCGCTCGAGCGGGAGGTGCCCCCATCCAGGGGCTGCGCCCCTTCGCCCCCCATTTTCGCGCTCCGCGCGGGGGTGGGTGGGTACGCGCGCGTCCGGTGGGGGCTGGTCGCGCAGTTCCCCGCGCCCCTGAAAAGCAGGGGCTACGCCCCGTGCTTTTCAGGCCCGCCACCGATCGCCTTCAGGCCCGCCACCGATCGCCTTCAGGCCCGCCACCGATCGCCTTCAGGCCCGCCACCGATCGCCTTCAGGCCCGCCACCGATCGCCTTCAGGCCCGCCACCGATCGCCTTCAGGCCCGCCACCGATCGCCTTCAGGCCCGCCACCGATCGCCTTCAGCCCCGCCACCGATCGCCTTCAGGCCGTGGAGGGCTGGTCTTTCAGGCCCGCAGGGGCCTGAAGCTTTTAGGGGCGCGGGGAACTGCGCGACCAGCCACCACCGGAGCCGCACCCGCCGATGGACCGACCCCACCCCACCATTCCGGCGCAACCCCCACCCCCACTCATACGCGCCGGACAAACGACCCCCCGCCACCCCGGCCCTACCGTGGAGCCGGAAGACGACATGTGCCACCCACCGAAGGGCCGGGATCGACTATGACCGCCACCCATGCCTTCTGGCTCGCCGGCCGTCAGGCCACCGGTGAGACCACGTTCGATGTGAACTCGCCCTGGGACGGCCGCCTGGTCGGCAGGGTGAGCGTGCCGACGGACGGGCAGGTCGAGGAGGCCGTGGCCGCCGCGTACGCCGTGCGGGACGAGTTCGCGGCGACGCCGGCGCACGTACGGGCCGCCGTCCTGGACCACGTCAGCCGGAGTCTCGTCGAGCGGACCGAGGAGATCGCGCAGCTGATCTCCGCCGAGAACGGAAAGCCGGTCAAGTGGGCGCGCGGCGAGGTCGGCCGGGCGGTCTCCGTGTTCCGGTTCGCGGCCGAGGAGGCCCGGCGGTTCAACGGCGGCGAGGCGCAGCGGCTCGACACCGACCTCGGTGGACAGGGGCGGCTCGCCCTCACCCGCCGCTTCCCCAAGGGAGTCGTCCTCGGGATCGCGCCCTTCAACTTCCCGCTCAACCTCTGCGCCCACAAGATCGCCCCGGCGATCGCGGCCGGTGTGCCGATCATCCTGAAGCCCGCCCCGGCGACCCCCCTCTCCGGTCTGATCATCGGAGAGCTGCTCGCGGACGCCGCCACGGCCCTGCCCGCCGGGTCCTGGAGCATCCTTCCCGTCGCGAACGACCGCATGCCCGCCCTCGTCCAGGACGAGCGGCTGCCCGTGATCTCGTTCACCGGCTCCGAGAAGGTCGGCTACGCGATCATGGACTCGGCGCCGCGCAAGCACTGCACGCTGGAGCTGGGCGGCAACGGCGCGGCGGTCGTGCTCGCCGACTACGCGAGCGACGAGGACCTCGACTGGGCCGCCTCCCGTATCGCGACCTTCTCGAACTACCAGGGCGGCCAGTCCTGCATCTCCGTCCAGCGGGTGATCGCGGACGCCTCCGTTTATGACCGGCTGCTGCCGCGCATCGTCGCCG
The DNA here is from genome assembly GCF_020010925.1 of Streptomyces griseiscabiei. Lineage (NCBI taxonomy): Bacteria > Bacillati > Actinomycetota > Actinomycetes > Kitasatosporales > Streptomycetaceae > Streptomyces > Streptomyces griseiscabiei. The sequence goes on from NZ_JAGJBZ010000002.1 coordinate 820,365, forward strand.
CCGTCGAGGCGCAGGTGACCGGCGACCCGTCCGACGGGGCCACCGATGTCGGGCCGCTCGTCAACGAGGACGCCGCCAAGCGGGTCGAGGCGTGGGTCCAGGAGGCCGTCGACGCCGGTGCCGCCCTCCTCGCCGGCGGCAAGCGCGACGGCGCCTCGTACGCGCCGACCGTCCTCGCCGACGTACCCGCCGACACGACCGTCTCCTGCGAGGAGGTCTTCGGGCCCGTCCTCACCGTGCGGAAGGTGGAGGGGGAGGCCGAGGCCTTCGCCGCCGTCAACGACTCCAAGTACGGCCTCCAGGCGGGCGTCTTCACCCATGACCTGCAGACCGCCTTCCGCGCCCACCGCGCCCTGGAGGTCGGCGGGGTCGTCATCGGGGACGTGCCCTCCTACCGCGCCGACCAGATGCCGTACGGCGGGGTGAAGCAGTCCGGTGTGGGACGTGAGGGCGTGCGCTTCGCGATGGACGACTACACCTATGAGCGGGTGATGGTGCTGACCGGGCTGCAGCTCTGAGGCATCGCGGGGGCACCGTCGAAATCGGTCCGCCCACCCCTAGCTTGTGACAATCATTTTCATGTATTCTCGGGTCAGATCCCGGGATGAAGGGGCCCGGCACCGATGCCTTCCGGTGCCGGGCCCCTTCTGTGTGCCGGCCTGCTTCCGGACCCTCAACCGGAGAAGCCGACGTGCGCCAGCCGCAAGGGGCCGCGCAGTCGGAGGCGGACGTCGTGCACGCCGGTGGCGGAGACGGCGGTGCGCAGGGTGGTGTACGTGTACGGGTCCGCGGTGGGCGGGGAGAGGGACAGGGTGGCCGGCACCGGGCCGCCGACGAGGGAGAACTCGACGCTGCCCCCGCCCGACACCTCCACGGTCACCTCGGTGATCCCCGCACCGAAGTCGCAGGCGCGGAAGAGCAGTTCACCGGACCCGCCGTCCGCCGGCGTCACCGCGTCGCCCGACACCTTCGCGCGGTCGACGATCTCCGTGCCGCGCTGCTCGTCGAAGTCCGCCGCGGCCAGGCCGTGGGTGACCACCGGGCGTGGGGCGACCGGGGAGCCCGCCACCGTGACCGTCGTCCGGAGGCGGATGTCCTCGCTCGACGCGCCGGCCAGCAGTTCGTACGCGCCGGGCTCCAGGTGCCAGGCGCCGTGGGCCACGTCCCAGAACTCCAGGACGGAGAGGGGGAGGTCGAAGGTCAGTTCCGTCGAGGCGCCGGGGGCGAGGGTGATGCGGCGGTGGCCGAGCAACTCGCGGCGCGGGCGCGGGACCGACGGGGCCTCGGCGCGGACGTAGAGCTGGGCGACCTCGTCGGCGGTCATCGCGCCCGTGTTGGTGACGGTGAGGGAGACGGTCAGCTCGGAGTCACCCACATGAGCGACCAGGTTTTCGTACGCGAACTCCGCGTAGGACAGGCCGTGGCCGAACGGGAAGAGCGGGACGCCCTCGAAGTAGAGGTACGTCTGACGGGCGCCGATCACGTCGTAGTCGAGGAGGCCGGGGAGGTCCGCGTCGGCGGCGTACCAGGTCTGCGGGAGGCGGCCGGCGGGGGAGACGTCACCGGCGAGGATCCGGGCAAGGGCGGTGCCCGCGGCCTGGCCGCCGTGCGCGGTCCACAGGACGGCGGGCAGGTCGGCGTGGTCGACGGCGTACGGGTAGGCCGAGACCAGGATCAGGACAGTGTTCGGGTTGGCGGCGCGGGCCGCGCGCAGCAGGCGTTCCTGGTGGGCGGGGAGCGCGAGAGAGGCGCGGTCCTCGGTCTCGCGGCCGTTGATGTGCGGGTCGTTGCCCGCGACGACGAGGACCACGTCGGCCTCGGCGGCGGCGCGGGCGACGGACGCCTCGCCCCGTTCGGTCACCACCAGGTCGAAGATTTCCGGATTGCCGTCGGCAACCTTTACTCCGTCGGCGCCGACAGTGACGTACCGGCCTGTCCCTGTGTGCTGGAGGAGGTGACCGTTCCCATGGGATCCGGAGGGCTCCAGGCGGAACGTCTCCTGGACGACCCAGCCGCCCGGCTGGTCGGCCGAGGCGCGCAGCCGGCCGTCGTCGGCGACCGAGAGATAGCGGCCGTCCGGCGCGCGGAGCGTCAGCACACCCTCGCCCCAGTCGACGAGGGCCAGTTCGGTGCCGGTCGCGTCCGTGGTGAGCGGCGGCAGGTCCGTGCGGCCCGCCAGGAGCGCCGGGTCGAGCGCGCCCTCGGCGCCGCGCGCCTCGTCGGCGGCGTCTGGCGCCTCGGGCACGGACAGGTACGCGCCGGTGGAGTGCGCCCGCAGGCGTACGCGGTCCACGCCCTCCGCGAACGTCACGCGCTCGGCGCCGAACCGGTCGTACAGGCCTTCGAGCGGGGTCGAGCGGTGGAGCAGGGTGCCGCTGTACCAGTCGAGCTTGCACTCGTCGGCCAGCAGCCCGACCACGGCGATCCGGGCGTCGGCGGCGAGCGGCAGCAGACCGTCGCCCTCCCGAGCCGGGCCTCCGTCCTTCCGCGCCGGACCGTCACCCTCCCGTGCCGGGCCTCCCTCGTTCTTCAGCAGGACGATCGCCTGTTCGGCGGCCTCCCGGGCGAGGGCGCGGTGGGCCGGGGTGTCGAAGTCCTTCAGGTCGGCGTACGGGTCGGTGCCGGGGTCGAACTCGCCGAGGCGGAAGCGGACGGAGAGCTGGCGGCGGACGGCGGTGTCGATGTCGTCGGCGGTCAGCAGGCCCCGGTCCAGGGCACCCCGGATTCGTCCGATCATCGTCGAACTCTCGGTGCCGTGATCGGTGAAGCTGTCGACGCCGGCGCGCAGCGAGGCGGCGGTGGCCTCCTCGTGGGTGTCGAAGTAGTGCTCGGAGTCGACCAGGTTCGACGGCGCGCCCGCGTCCGAGCAGACCAGCAGGTCCTCGTCGGTCCAGGTGCGCAGATGCTCGGCCAGCGAGGGCGAGACGTGGTTGGGGCGGCCGTTGACCAGGTTGTACGCGGGCATCACACCGGCCACCGCGCCCGCCTCCACGGTCGCGCGGAAGGCGCGCAGGTCGTACTCGTGCAGCACGCGCGGGCGGACCGAGGAGGAGGTGGTGGAGCGGTCGGTCTCGTTGTTGTGCGCCAGCCAGTGCTTGAGCACGGGGGCGGTGCGCCAGTACGTCGGGTGGTCGCCGCGCAGACCGCGGGTGTACGCGGTCGCGATGGCCGAGGTCAGCCTCGGGTCCTCGGAGTAGCCCTCCTCGTTGCGGCCCCACAGGGGGTGGCGCAGCAGATTGACCGTGGGGGACCAGACGTTGAGGCCGACCCGGTCGTCGCGGGCGCGCATCGCGCGGGTCTCGGTGGAGACGGCCTCTCCCACCCGGCGGACGAGCTCCTCGTTCCAGGTCGCGCCGAGGCCGACGGCCTGCGGGAACACCGTGGCCGGACCCATCCAGGCCACCCCGTGCAGGGCCTCCTGGCCGGTGCGGAAGGCGGCCACCCCGAGACGCTCGACCGCGGGTGCGAACTGGTGCAGGAACGCGATCCTCTCGTCCGGGGCGAGCCGCTGGAGCAGATCGTCGACGCGCTTCGCGAGCGACAGCTGCGGATCGCGGAAAGGCGGCGTGGGCGTCGTCTGTGCGGTCACGTGAGGCATCCCTTTGCGGTGGAGCGACGAGGCGCTTTCGAAGCGCTTCGATGCTCATTCGACCGTGGGGTGGGTGTCAAGGGACCAAGGCGCGGCAGATCCGTTTCCGCACCGTCACGCAGGCCCGGATATCGATGGTGGGAAGGGGGTGTTCCGGTCGTCCGTACGTCGTTCACACCTCCGAGGAATCTGCGAATCGACCCTTGTGCACCCCCGGTCGTTCACTTAACCTCGCAGCAACATCGAAGCGCTTCGACTGCCTCGGCTGCGGAGGGAACCGCTTCGCGTGCTCACCTCCCTCCGCCGGTCGTCAGTTCCCTCGCTTCAGCACAGCCAGTTCCTCTCAGACACCGCAGCCGACGGCCACCGCCGGGTGTCCTGGTGTGCGCCATGAAGGGTTGACGCAATGACGCCGAACTCCGCCACCTCCGCCGAGCCCAGCCGGAGAAGCTTCCTCGCCTCCACGGCGGTCGCCGCCGCCGTAGTGGCGGGGGGTGTGCCGCTGCTGTCCGCCTGCGGCGGCTCGCAGGAGGGCCGCAAGGAGGGCACGACGTCGGGCAAGGACGCGCAGAAGATCCTTCCGACGTTCGTCGCGTCGAGTGTCGTCGCGCCCGACCTGCCGGCGAAGAACGGCGCGCCCGCCGGTTTCACCCAGGCGATCGCGACGGCCGACCTGAAGACCTCGGTCCCGAAGAAGCTCGGCAGCGGCGGCGGGCTCAAGGTCATGTCCCCGTTCTGGGGGACCCCGCCGAAGGGCGGCAACCCCTACTACAAGGCCATGAACGAAGCCGTCGGCGTCGAGGTCACCTGGCAGAACCAGGACGGTGTCACCTACGACCAGAAGCTCGGCGCGGTCCTCGCCTCCAGCGACATCCCGGACGTCGTGGTCGTCCCCGGCTGGAACCTGATGGGCAAGATACCGAGCGCCATCAACGCCAAGTTCGCCGACCTCGGCCCCTACCTCTCCGGCGACAAGGTCAAGGAGTACCCGAACCTCGCGGCCGTCCCCTCCGAGGCCTGGCAGCGCGGCATCTTCGGCGGCCAGCTGCGCGCGATCCCGATGCCCGCCCCGTACGTCACGGACATCGCGCCCATGTACCGCAAGGACCTCTTCGACAAGAAGGGCTACAGCGTCCCGACGAGCCCCGACGAGTTCCTGTCCTGGGCGAAGGAGGCCACGGACGCCAAGTCGAAGGTATGGGCCTGCGACGACATGAAGTGGACGGCGTTCAACATCTTCAGTGTCTTCCCCGGCAGCGACAAGGCGCTGTGGTGGAACATGGTCGACGGCAAGCTCGTCAACCGCGTCGAGACCGACGAGTACCTCGAAGCGCTGGAGTGGACCCGCAAGCTCTACGCCGCCGACGTGGTCCACCCGGACGCGGTCTCCGGCAAGGCGGGCGGCGATGCCAGGAACCGGTTCACGGCCGGGCAGTCCCTCGTCTTCAACGGCAACATCTCCGGCTGGTGGGGCTCGGTCTCCGAACAGGCCACCCAGAACCCCGACTTCGAGATGGGCGCCTTCGACATCTTCGGCCCCGACGGCGGCGACCCGTCCCTGTGGGCGGTGCAGCCCGCGAACATCTTCACCTTCATCAGCAAGAAGGCGTCGGCCCAGCAGATCAAGGACTTCCTCGCCCTCTGCAACTACTGCGCCGCGCCCTACGGCACCAAGGAGTTCATGCTCACCGCCTACGGCGTCGAGGGCACGGACTACGACGTGAAGAAGGGCCTGCCGGTGAAGACCACCACGGGCGTCAACGAGGTCAACGGCGCCTACGACTACACCGGCAACCCGGCCCCGTACACCGCCTACCCCGACTTCCCCGAGGTCACCAAGGGCATGGTCGAGTGGATGCAGCGGATGGGCGCCTTCACCGAGAAGACCTCTTTCTTCGGGCTGACCGTCACCGAGCCGAACCGCTGGACCAACCTCGCCGACAACTTCGAGCAGTTGGAGGACGACGTCGTGCGGGGCCGCAAGAAGATCAGCGACGTCCAGCAGGCGGTGTCCGACTGGAAGAGCAAGGGCGGCGACGGTCTGCGCGACTGGTACAAGAAGCTGCTCGACGACACCGGTTCGGCGAACTGACCCGGGGCAGAGGCGAGGAGACGGCCGTGTCCCACAGCACGGTGCCCCGGTCCAGGGCCGAGGCGAAGACCCCCGACGGGACCCCGGGCGCGTCCGACGACGCCACCGGGACCGGCCGCGGAGGCGGCGGGCGCGCGGGCGGACGGGCGCGGAAGCGCGCGGGCGAGCACACGGGCAGGCTGAGCCTGCGCCTCAGATTCCGGCGCGACCGCACCCTGATCCTGATGACGCTGCCGGCCGTCCTGCTCGTCCTGGTCTTCAACTACATACCGATCCTCGGCAATGTGGTCGCCTTCCAGGACTACGACCCCTACCTCAGCGACAACGGCTTCGTCGCCATCTTCCAGAGCCCCTGGGTCGGCGTCGAACAGTTCGAGCGGATCTTCGCGGACTCGGCCTTCTGGCACGCGGTGCAGAACACGTTCGTGCTGTTCTTCCTCCAGCTCGTCCTGTTCTTCCCCATCCCGATCCTGCTCGCGCTGCTCATCAACAGCATCGTCAGGCCCAGGATCCGGGCGGTCGCCCAGGCGATCATGTACCTCCCGCACTTCTTCTCCTGGGTCCTCGTCGTCACCGTGTTCATGCAGATCTTCGGCGGGGCGGGCGTCATCGCGCAGACCCTCCGGCAGCACGGCTACGACGGCTTCGACCTGATGACCAACCCGGAGATCTTCAAGTACCTGGTCACGGTCGAGATGATCTGGAAGGACGCCGGCTGGGGCATCATCGTCTTCCTCGCCGCGCTCTCCTCCGTCTCCCACGACCTGTACGAGGCCGCCGCGATGGACGGCGCCGGACGCTGGCGGCGCATGTGGCACATCACCCTGCCCGCCCTGCGCCCGGTGATCGCCCTGCTGCTGGTGCTGCGCGTCGGCGACGCCCTGACCGTCGGCTTCGAACAACTGCTGCTCCAGCGGCAGGCGGTGGGCGTCGACGCCTCGGACGTCCTCGACACCTATGTCTGGTGGAACGGCATCCGCAACCAGGACTTCAGCTACGCCGCCGCCGCGGGACTGGTCAAGGGTGTGGTCGGCCTCGCCCTGGTCCTGACCGCCAACAAGGTCGCCCATCTCATGGGCGAGCAGGGGGTGTACAAGAAGTGAGCGCACTCCTCGACAACACGGCCAAGCCGGTCGACGAGCCCGCGGCGCGGAAGCCGGGCCGGTGGGCCGCGCCGCCCCGCCCGGTCTGGGAGGAGGAACCCGCCAGGGCGGGCCTCGCGGGCAAGGGCATCGCCCTCGGCTTCGCCTGCTTCGCGATCCTCTTCCCCCTGTGGATCGTCATCGTCACCAGCCTCCAGACGAAGAAGACGATCGACGCGGCGGGCGGCCTGGTCGTCATCCCCAAGGGGATCACCTTCATCGCCTACAAGGAGCTCCTCGGCGGCGGCCAGGTCCAGACGGCCGCGCTGGTCAGCGTCGGGGTGACGGTGGTGGGCACCCTGTTCAGCATGACCGTGTCGGTGCTGTGCGCCTACGGCCTCTCCCGTGTCGGCTCGCTCGGCCACCGCTGGATCCTGATGACCCTGCTCGCCACGATGTTCTTCGGCGCGGGACTCATCCCCACCTATCTGCTGGTCCAGGGCCTGGGCCTCACCGACACCTATCTCGCGCTGATCCTGCCGAGCGCGGTGAGCGTCTTCAACATCCTGGTCCTGCGCGCGTTCTTCATGGGCATCTCACCGGAACTCATCGACAGCGCGCGGATCGACGGCGCCGGCGACTGGCGGATCCTGTGGCAGATCGTGATGCCGCTGTCGAGGGCGGTCCTCGCGGTCATCGCCCTCTTCTACGCGGTCGGTTACTGGAGTGCCTGGTTCAACGCGTCCATCTATCTCACCGACCAGGACATGATGCCGCTGCAGAACGTCATGATCCAGCTCGTCCAGAAACAGGAACGCCCGGTCGGCCTCTCCGCCCAGATCAACACGGGCCAGCTCTCGCCGCTGGCCGTCCAGATGGCGGTCATGGTCATGGCCCTGCTGCCCGTCGCCGTTCTGTCCCCCTTCGTCCAGAAGCACTTCAAGAAGGGGATGCTGACCGGTGCGGTCAAGGGGTGACCGGGGCGCCTGATGGCTCGGGGGGCCGGTCTCGTGGGCGGGTGCGGGTGCGTGGGGCTTCTCGCGCAGTTCCCCGCGCCCCTGAAAGAGGCCTACGGCCCTTCCGGGACGAAAAGCACGGGGCGCGGCCCCTGCTTTTCAGGGGCGCGGGGAACTGTGCGAGCAACCACCCACCACCCGCACCCGCCAAGCCACCCGCACCCCCGAGCTCACAGGCGCCCACCCCCTCCCCACACGTACAGACGAGGTATGTCATGCACACCCCCAAGCCAACCCGCCGCACCGTACTCGCCGCCACCACAGCCACCGCAGCCCTCACCGCCCTCCCCACCACCCTGGGCACCCCGGCCCACGCGGCCGGGGCCCGAAGCGGCTCAACCGCCGGAGGCACGACGTACCGATGGCGCAACGCGGTCATCGGCGGCACCGGCTTCGTCACCGGCGTCCTCTTCCACCCGGCGCGACCCGGTCTCGCCTACGCCCGCACGGACATCGGCGGCGCCTACCGCTGGGACGACCGCAAGGCCCGCTGGACCCCGCTGACCGACCACCTCGGCTGGGACGACTGGAACCTCCTCGGTGTGGAGGCCATCGCCCTCGACCCCGCCCACCCGAACCGGCTCTACCTCGCCCTCGGCACCTACGCCCAGTCCTGGGCCGGCGACGGCGCGATCCTCCGCTCCGAGGACCGGGGCACGACCTGGACCCGTACCGACCTCACCGTCAAGCTCGGCGCCAACGAGGACGGCCGGGGCGCGGGCGAGCGCCTCCTCGTCGATCCGCGCGACAGCGACACGCTGTGGCTGGGCACCCGGCACGACGGCCTGCTCAGATCGACCGACCGGGGCGCCACCTGGGCGGCGGCGACCGGCTTCCCGGCGACGCCCACCGCCTCCGGCCAGGGCGTCACCCTGCTCGTCGCCGCCGGACGCACCCTCTACGCGGGCTGGGGCGACGCGGACGGCACCTCCGCCAACCTCTTCCGGACCAAGGACGGCACCACCTGGGAGGCCGTCCCCGGCGGGCCGACCGGTGTCTCCGCCAAGGTCCCGATCCGCGCCGCGTACGACCGGCACTCCCGCGAGCTGTACGTGACGTACGCCAACGCCCCCGGACCGAACGGACAGTCCGACGGCAGTGTGCACAAGCTCCGCACCACCGACGGGAGATGGACCGACGTGACCCCGGTGAAGCCGGGCGGCACGACGGGCGACGGCTCCGCCGACACCTTCGGCTACGGCGGGGTCGACGTCGACGCCCGCCGCCCCGGCACGGTGGTCGTGTCCACCAACAACCGCTGGGCCGACGTCGACACGGTCTACCGCTCCACGAACGGCGGCCGTTCCTGGACGTCCCTCAAGGACTCCGCCGTCTTCGACGTGTCCGAGACCCCCTATCTCACGTGGGGTGCGGACAAGCCGAAGTTCGGCTGGTGGATCCAGGCGCTCGCCCTCGACCCGTTCGACTCGAAGCACCTCGTGTACGGCACCGGCGCGACCCTCTACGGCACCCGGGACCTCAAGCGCTGGGCGCCGCAGATCCGGGGTCTGGAGGAGACGTCCGTACGCCAGCTGATCTCGCCTCCGGTCGGGGAGGCGCATCTGATCAGCGGTCTCGGGGACATCGGCACCATGTACCACGAGCGCCTCACGGCGTCCCCGTCGCGCGGGATGGCGTCGAACCCCGTGTTCGGGTCGGCGACCGGGCTCGCGCAGGCCGCGGCGAAGCCGTCGTACGTGGTCCGCACCGGCTGGGGCGACCACGGCAACGGCGCGTACTCGCACGACGGGGGCCGGACCTGGGCGCCCTTCACGGCCCAGCCCGACATCGCCAGGGACGCGCCGGGGCCGATCGCCGCGGCCGCCGACGGCAGCGCGCTGCTGTGGTCCTTCGTGCACTGGGACGGCACGAAGTACCCGGCCCACCGCTCCGCCGACAACGGCGCGACCTGGACCGAGATCCCCTCCTTCCCGAAGGGCGCCACACCGGTCGCCGACCCGGCCGACCCGACGCGCTTCTACGCCTACGACACCGACACGGGGACGCTGTACGCCAGCACCGACAGCGGCCGTTCCTTCACGGCCCGCGCGAGCGGACTGCCGTCCGGGGACAGCCAGTTCAAGCTGGTCGCGGCCCCGGGCAGGTCCGGTGACCTGTGGCTGAGCGTGAAGGGGAACGGGCTGTACCGCTCCACCGACGGCGGGGTGACCTTCGCGAAGCTCGACAGCTGCCGCTCCTCGTACACCCTCGGCTTCGGCAAGGCAGCCCCCGGCGCCGGCTACCCGGCGGTCTACCAGGTCGGCTCGACCGAGACCATCACCGCCGTCTACCGCTCCGACGACGGCGCGAAGACCTGGACCCGCGTCAACGACGACGCCCACCAGTGGGGCTGGACCGGCGAGGTGATCGTCGGCGACCCGCGTGTGTACGGCCGGGTGTACCTGGCGACGAACGGGCGCGGCATCCAGTACGGGGAGCCCGTCTGATGCCGGAGCCGACCCGCCCCTCCCTGGCCGACGCCACCCGCGGCCGGATCCTCTTCGGCGGCGACTACAACCCCGAGCAGTGGCCCGAGGAGGTGTGGCACGAGGACGTCCGCCTGATGAAGCGGGCCGGCGTCAACTCCGTCACCCTCGGCGTCTTCTCCTGGGCGAAGCTCGAACCCCGGCCGGGGGCACGGGAGTTCGGCTGGCTGGACCGGCTGATGGACCTGATGCACGAGCACGGCGTCGGTGTCGTCCTCGCCACCCCCACCTCCTCCCCGCCCCCGTGGATGGGCCGCCTCCACCCCGAGACGCTGCCGCGCGACGAGAACGGGCAGACCGAGTGGTGGGGCTCCCGCCAGCACTTCTCGCACTCCAGCGACACCTACCGCCGCTACGCCGCCGCCATCACCGAGGACCTCGCCGCACGCTACGGCGGCCACCCGGCGCTCACCATGTGGCACATCAACAACGAGTACTGCACCTACGACTGGGGCGACGAGGCGGCGGCCACCTTCCGCGACTGGCTCCGGCGGAGGTACGGCACCCTCGACGCGCTCAACGAGGCCTGGGGCACGGCCTTCTGGAGCCAGGGCTACGACGGCTGGCACGAGATCCTGCCGCCGCGCCGCGCCCACTACATGAAGAACCCCACCCATGTGCTCGACTTCAAGCGGTTCACGAGCGACATGCTCCTGGAGTGCTACGTCGCCGAGCGGGACATCGTCCGCCGGCACACCCCGCACCTCCCGGTCACCACCAACTTCATGCCGCTGTGGGTGGGCCAGGACGCGTGGCGGTGGGCCGAGGAGGAGGACGTCGTCTCGGTCGACCTCTACCCGGACCCGCGCGACCCGCTGGGCGCGCAGCACGGGGCGCTGGTGCAGGACATGACCCGCTCCCAGGCGGGCGGCGCTCCCTGGATGCTGATGGAGCAGGCGGCCGGACCGGTCAACTGGCGCGGCGTCAACCACCCCAAGCCCCGCGGCCTGAACCGTCTGTGGTCCCTCCAGGCGGTCGCCCGGGGCGCGGACGCCGTCTGCTACTTCCAGTGGCGGCAGTCCCGGCAGGGCGCCGAGAAGTTCCACTCCGGCATGGTCAGCCACGCGGGCGAACAGGGACGCACCTACCAGGAGATCGCACAGCTGGGCGCGGAACTGGCGGCGGTGGGCAACGAGGTGGCGGGCCGTCACCTCTCCTCCGACATCGCCGTGCTCTTCGACTGGAACTCCTGGTGGGCCGGTGCCCAGGACGGCCGGCCGTCGTCCGAGGTCGACCTCCCCCAGGTCGTCCGCGCCTGGCACCGCGCCCTCTGGGAGTCGCACCTCACCACCGCCTTCGCCCACCCCGAGCACGACCTCACCCCGTACCGGCTCGTCGTCGTGCCCCAGCTGTACCTGCTCACCGACGCGGCGATCGAGAACCTCCTCGCGTACGTACGAGGCGGCGGCACCCTCGTCAGCGGCTTCCTGACCGGCGTCGCCGACCAGGACGACCGCGTACGCCCCGGCGGTGTGGACGTACGGCTCCGCGACCTCTTCGGCATCCGCACCCTGCACGAGTGGTGGCCCCTGGACGCGGGGGAGACGGTCGAGTGCGAGGGCCCCTCGGGGACCTTCCGGGGCACGCTCTGGTCCGAGGAGATCGAGGCGGCGGACGCGGCGGACACGGACGAGACCGTCCCCTGGCGGTACCGGGGCGGCGAACTCGACGGGCTCCCGGCGGTGTTGCGGAGGGGGCGGGCCCGGTACGTCTCGACGCTGCCCGAACCCGCCGCGCTGCGCGGCCTGTTGGCACGGATCGCGGCCGACGCCGGGGTGCGGCCGGTGCTGGAGGGCCTGCCCGACGGGGTCGAGGCGGTCCGCCGCGGCGAGGTGCTCTTCGTGCTCAACCACGGCCGTGACGAGGTCACCGTCGACGTGCCGGGCACCCACCGCGACCTGCTCACGGGGACGACCGTCACCGGCGCGCTGTCGCTCGGCCGCCACGGCGTGGCGGTGCTGAAACCATGATCACTTCCCCCGGCGCCGAACCGCTCGTTCCGCTCCACCCCGGTGCCGGAGAAGACCGCGTCCTCGTCCAGGGGCCGCGGTAGCTCTCCCCACACGCAGTTCCCCCCACCCATGGAAGGACACGACACCCATGGCAACACGCACCCGCACACGTACCCGCACAGGGACCGGCACGGGTCCCCGCACCCTGGGCCGGATCGGCAAGGCCCTGCTCGCCCCCGCCCTCGCGCTCGGCGCCACCATCGGTCTCGCCTCCGCCCCCGCCTCGGCCGCCGTCTGGAACTCCTGCGACCAGTGGGGCAACACGAACCTGAACGGCTACACGCTCTACAACAACATCTGGGGCTCCGGCGCCGGCAGCCAGTGCATCTGGGCCAACTCCGGTACCAACTGGGGGGTCTGGGCCAACCACCCCAACACCGGCGGCATCAAGTCGTACCCCAACTCCAAGAAGGTGATCAACAGGACGATCACCTCGCTCGGCTCGCTCAACAGCAGCTACAACGTCACGGTGCCGTCGTCGGGCGCGTACAACACGTCGTACGACATCTGGGACACGGACTACGACTACGAGATCATGCTCTGGGTCAACTACAACGGGGCCGTCGGCCCGCTCGGCACCGCGCAGGGCAACGTCACGCTCGGCGGCCACACCTGGAGCGTCTACAAGGGCAGCAACGGCGCCAACGAGGTCTTCTCGTTCCTGCGCACCTCCGACTCGAACTCCGGCACGGTCCAGATCCTCCCCATCCTCAAGTGGATCAAGGACACCAAGGGCTGGATGGGCAACGAGATCATCGGTGACGTGCAGTTCGGCTTCGAGGTCACCTCGTCCTCCGGTGGCCTGGACTTCGCCACCAACAACCTGACCGTCAGCAGCAGCTGACACCCGACGGCGACCGAGCCGTAGGCAGGGAGGCCCGGGCCGGTGCCGCACCCCCACGCGGCACCGGCCCGGGCCGACCTACAACCCCTCGGGGCGGGCCTCCGCCGTCAGACGGATCAGCAGCGCGCCGGGGGCGCGGGGCACCGACACCCGCAGTTCGCCGGTGGCCGGGTCCCAGGCCGCCGCCGCGTCCGTCCGGGCGGCGGACGGGTGCAGGATCTCGGCGCGGACGGGGGCGTCCCGACCCGCCAAGTGCGCGACCGGCAGCCGTACTTCGGCCTCACCACCCCTGCGCCACACCGAGAGGTACGCCCGCCCGTCCCCGCCCGGCACGCGCATTCCCAGCGCCAGCCACTCGTCCGTCCAGCCGGGCAGCCCGAGCGGCCAGAAGGGCTCGGCGTGGGCCAGGTCGGCGCGCACCGACTTGTACGTCGCCACCGCCTCGCGTACGAGGCCGAGTTGACGTGCCGTCATACGGTCGAGGTGGCCCGACAGGTGGATGCGGCCGAGGAGGGCGCCGCCGAGGGTGAGGGTGATCAGGTCGTCGTCGTACTCGGGCTGCGGGTAGGCCCAGACGGCGCCCTGTTCCGGCGGTACCGCCGTGGGCGCGGCGGCGGCGATCGGGGGGTAGCGGAGGGGGTCCTGCTGGTCGCTGGTGGACTGGAGCTGGGAGACGGCGAGGGTGGCGCCGTCCATGCGCATGCCGCCGGAGGCGCAGTTCTCGACGACGAGGCGCGGGTGGCGGTCCAGGACGGCGGAGAGCCAGTCCAGGTAGGCGTGGGCGTGCCCGAGCAGGCCGGCGCCGGGGGCGAGGTCGCCGGGGGCGGTGGTTCCGGGGTCGATCACGATGTTGTAGTCGAGCTTGAGGTAGCCCACGCCCCAGTCGCCGACGATGCGATCCACTGTCCTGTCGAGGTGCGCGCGGGCCGCCGGGTGCCGCAGGTCCAGCTGATGACGGCCCTGCTCGGCCAGCCGCACCCCGTCCCGCTGGAAGAAGGCATCGTCCGGCAGCTCCGCCGCCACCGCGCTGCGCACCCCGACCACCTCCGGCTCCAGCCACAGCCCGGGAACCATCCCCCGCTCCCGGATCCGCTCCAGCACGGCCCGGATGCCGCCGTCGGCCGGGGCCCCGCCGCCCTCGCCGCCCTGGGGAAAGCGGCGCGGCGACGGCAGCCATGCGCCGACGCTGTCCCACCAGCCGCCGTCCACCGTGTCGTCGTACCAGCCGGAGTCGATACAGAAGTACTCGGCGCCCGCCTCCGCCGCCGCGTCGATCAGCGGGAGCAGCTTCTCCGTGGTCGGGTCGCCCATCAGGGTGTTCATGTAGTCGTTGAAGACGACCGGCAGCGCCTCGTGGTCCGGATGCGGGCGCCGCACGGCCCGCCGGTACGCGGTCAGCGCCGCGAACGCCTCGTCCAGCCCGGCGAACACCTCGCCCGGCCCCACCCCGGGCGCGCTTCCGTCCTCCGCGTCGGCGGCTGCCCCGGCGGAGGAACCGAGGGCCGACCCGGCGACCGCGCCGACCGCAGACCCAGCCATCGCTCCAGCCCCACCCCCAGACGTCACCCCACCCGCAACCCCGAGCGCCACCACCGCCCCCACCGTCGTGAACTCCTCGCCCGGCGCCACCCGCACCCGCCACTGGTGCTCCGCGTCCGTCGGGCCGTTCACGGCGAGGTATGTGCCGTGCGCCCGTTCCCCGAGGTCCCACCGCCACCCGGCCGGTGACTCCACCTGCCAGACCCACGCCCGGCCCGGCCTCCCCCGCCCGCCCCGTTGCGTCAGCGCCCCCATCGGCAGGTGCCCGTCGCTGGGCCAACTCCCGCGCCCGGTCAGGGAGAGCGCCGCCCGGCTGTCGTGCTGGTGGGCGTCGGCGCCGATGTCCGCGACCGTCGCCCGCAGCGGTTCGGCGTACCAACGGCACTCCGCGAGCCAGTCGTTGCGCGCCCGGTGCACGTCGAGGAGGCCGGGGGAGGGGAGCCCGCCGAGAAGCAGGCTGCTGACGGACTGGACGACGATCGGCTCGGTCCCGTCGTTGCGAAGCCGCACCCGCGACCGCAGCGCGGCCACTCCGACGGGAGACGACAGCTCGACGAACGCGGTCAACCCGCTGACCGCGTCGTGCAGTTCCACCGTCAGCCGCTCCCACCCACGGCCACCACCGCCACCAACGCCGCCACCATCGCGCCCACCACCGTCCCCCCGATCGCCCCGGTGCCCCCGATATCTCAGCCGCCCCCCGAACGCCGTCCCCGTGAACCGCGGCCCGGACCACCCGCTCCCATGCCCGAACGCCGTCAACTCGACCAGGGGCAGCGCGACGTCGGGATCGGCGGTGTCACCGGACGGCCCGAGCCGGACCAGCCGGAGCGTCCCGTCGGCGGCCGTCGCGAACACGCTCTCGATCTCCGGATGACCCCAAGTGAAGCCCGGAGCAACGCTGTTGTGCCCACCGGCGCTCTCCGCCGGATCGCTCCCGCCGAAGTCGCTCGCACGCAAGTCCAAGTCGCTTCCCCTCTCGAGCCGGCCCGTCCGTGCCCCGCCCGGACGCCGCCCGCCACCGGGGGCGCCCGCGTGAATCTCTCGTTACGTTCTCTTGACGACACCTGTGTGACCGGTCACAATCCTGACATGAATGTGACCGGTCACACAAGGCGCCCGGCGAGCATCCGGGACGTCGCCACGGCCGCCGGCGTCTCGTACCAGACCGTCTCCCGGGTGATCAACGACCACCCCAGCGTCAAGCAGACGACGCGGGCACGGGTGATGGCGGCCATCGACGAGCTGGGGTTCCGGCGGAACGCCACCGCGCTCGCGCTGGCCAGCGGGCGCACCCGGGCCGTGACCGTGCTGACCGCGAACACCACGCACTACGGCTACGCCTCGATCCTCCAGGGCATCGAGGAGGCGGCGCGGGCGGCGTCGTACGCGGTCGGGATCGGGGTCCTGGAATCGGCGGACGAGGCCGCGGTCGCCGCCGAGGTGCAGCGCGCCACCGACGCGGGCGGCGGCCTCATCGTGATCGCCTACGACCCCGCCGGGGTGGCCGCCCTGGACGCGGTCCCCGCCGCGCTGCCGGTCGTCGGCGTCGTCGAGACCCCCGCGACCCCGCCCGGCGGCGACCGCCCCTGGGTGTGGACCGACGACCGCGAGGCCGCCTACGAGGCGACCCGGCATCTGCTCTCCCTCGGCCACGAGACCGTGCACTACGTGGCGATCCCGTCCAGCACCCGGCGCACCGGCGCCCGCACCACCGGCTGGCAGCAGGCGCTCAAGGAGGCGGGAGCGCCCGAACCCCGTCCGGTGCAGGGGAGTTGGGGCCCGGCGGGCGGTCACGCGGCCGGTCTCGCCCTGGCACAGGACCCGGCGGTCACCGCGATCCTCTGCGGCAACGACGACCTCGCCCTCGGTGTGCTGCGCGCGCTGCACGAGGCCGGACGGTCCGTACCCGGCGAGGTGAGCGTCGCCGGCTTCGACGACGCCCCGCACTCCGCGTATCTGACCCCGTCCCTGACGACCGTACGGCTGGACTTCACCGGCCTCGGGCGGGCCGCCTTCGCGCTGCTGCACGGGGTGGTGGAGGAGTCCGCGCAGATCGCCCCGCACCCCGTCTCCGTGCCGCACCTCGTGGTGCGGGAGAGCGCGGGCCCGCCGCCCACGTCCCCGACCGGCCCGCCCGCGAGCCGCACGGACGCCTGAACGCCCCCGCTCACGACCGCCGACTCCCGTGACGAGCATGACGAGCACAGCTGTTCCGCATCCTGCCCTGCCCTGAACCACCCGTTCTCGAAAGGCACGTGATGAAGACAAGAGCTCTCCCGACGCTGGCCCTCGTCTGCGCCCTCGGTCTGGCCGCCACCGCGTGCAGCGATCCCACGGCGGGGACCCCGGGCACGGACACCGACGCGAAGCGGACGGCCGTCGATCCCACCGCACGCCTCGACGGTGTGAAGCTGACGATGTGGACGGCGCAGAACACGGTCACCGCCCCGAAGCAGGTCGTCCAGGCCTTCGAGAAGGCCACCGGCGCCCAGGTGGAGACCCAGGCGGTCCCGGACCTCTACGAGCAGAACGTGCCGACCAAGCTGGCCTCCGGCGACCGCCCCGACCTGATGTTCTGGCAGCCCTCCGTCTCCACGCTCCCGTTCGTCCAGCCACAGCAGAACCTCCTCACCCTCGACGGCGAGGAGTGGGTCTCCAGACTCGGCGACACCGAGAAGTCGCTCGGCGTCATCGACGGCAAGCGGTACGCGGCGATCGTCACCAGCCCCGCCATGCTCGGCGTCTACTACAACAAGGACGTCTTCGAGCGGGCCGGCATCACCGAGAAGGACTTCCCCCAGTCCTACGACGAACTGCTCGCCCTCGGCCACAAGGTCGTCGACGGCACCGACGCCGCCGCCTTCTACGAGGCCGGCGGCGACAAGTGGCCCCTCCAGTGGCAGATGCAGGTGCAGCTCACCGACCTGGACGAGCGGTGGTGGGCGGATCTGAACGAGAACAAGGAGAAGTGGACCGACCCGGTCGTCGTCGGCGCGATCAAGAAGTACAAGGAGAAACTGCTCGACGCCGGGCTCGCCCAGAAGAACCACCGCACCGGGACCTTCACCGGACAGGCGGACGCGCTGTGGAAGGGCGAGGCCGGCATGGTCCTCAACGTCACCTCCTTCCAGAGCCAGTTGCAGGCCAAGCACTCCACGAAGGAGATCGACGAGCGGATCGGCTGGTTCCCGGTCGCCAACTCGGCGGCCACCGGCCTGTACTCGCCCGACCAGACCAACGGTGTCGTCGCCTTCAGGACCGGTGACGAGAAGCGGCAGAACGCGGCCCGGCAGTTCCTCGCCTTCTGGCTGGGCCCGGACTACCCCGACTACATCAAGGCGATGAAGATCCCGTCGGTGCAGCCCTCCGTGCCCACCCCGGACGGCCTCCCGGAGGCGTCGAAGGCCCAGGTCGCGGCCCTTCCCACGGCCGTCGGCGTCTTCCAGGCCAAGGCGATCGTCGCCCCCGACACCCACCTCTACCTCGCCGACATGCTCTTCGGGAAGAAGAGTCCGCAGCAGGTCGCCCAGGCCATCCAGGACCAGTTCGCGCAGGTGGCCAAGGCCCAGGGCGCGCCCGGTTTCTAGCCATGGCGGACACAGTCGTACGCAGCGCGCGCAAGCAGCAGGCCCCCGCGCCGGGCGCACCCAAGGGCGTGGGCCGGCTGCCCCGCGCCGCCGTGCACCACCCCTGGTGGTTCGCGCTCCCCGCGATCGTCGTCTTCGCGGGCTTCTTCCTGGTGCCCAACCTGCTCAACTTCTACTACCCGTTCACCAACTGGTCCTCCTACCACCCGGACATCGCCTTCACCGGCCTCGACAACTTCAGGACCGTCGCCGACGACGGCAGCCTCGTCCGCGCGATCCGCACCACCCTGCTGTACGCGCTCCTCGCGGCCGTCTTCCAGAACGTGTTCGGGCTGGTGCTGGCGCTGCTGCTGGAGGACGACACCCGCTTCAACCGGTTCTTCCGCGCCGTGTTCTTCCTGCCCGTGCTCATCTCGGCCCTCGCCACGGGGTACGTCTTCCAGGCACTCCTGGACCAGGACGGCGCCGTCAACTCGGTGCTCGGCACGGACGTCCCCTGGCTGGGCTCGACGACCTGGACGCTCGTCGTCGTCACCCTGATCCACGGCTGGAAGTGGATGGGCCTGTCGATGCTGATCTATCTGGCGGGCCTGAAGGGCATCCCCGGCGACATGCTCGAAGCCGCGCGGATGGACGGTGCCGGGCCCTGGCGGACGTTCTGGTCGGTGCGCTGGCCGATGCTGGCCCCGGCGCTCACCTTCAACGTCACCACGGCGCTCATCGGCTCCATGAACACCTTCGACATCGTGCAGGCCACCACCGGCGGCGGTCCGGCCGCCTCCACCGAGGTGTTCAACATCTATATGTTCCGGATCTTCGGCCAGGGCCTGTACGCACAGGCCTCCGCGATGAGTCTCGTCCTCTTCCTGGTCGTGGTCGCCGTCGCGATCCCGCTGGTCATCGGCCTGCGCCGAAGGGAGCAGCTGCTGTGAGCGCGGTGCTGTGGCGCTACGGGCGCCCCGCCCTCGTCCTCCTGTTCGCCGGGCTCGCCGTCGGCGTCCCGCTGTGGCTGGTCCTCGTCACCTCCGCCAAACCGCAGGCGGAGGCCATCAGACCGAACCTGGACCTGCCCGGGCAATGGCAGCCCGGCGCCAACTACGCGGACGCCGTCGCCCAGGGCGAGATGCTGCGGGGCCTCCTCAACTCCCTCCTCGTCGTGGTCCCTTCGGTGGTCCTCGTGCTGCTCCTCGGCGCGGGCGCCGCCTGGGTCTTCGCCCGCCGGAAGTCACGGCTGGTGTCGGCCGCGTACGCGCTGTGCATCAGCGGACTGCTGCTGCCGCCCGCGGTCATCACCATCGTGATGGAGCTGCGACAGCTCGGCCTGGCCGGCACCCGGCCCGGAATGATCGCCGTCTACACCGGGATGTACCTCTCCACCTCGATCTTCTTCATGACGGGCTTCATCCGCGCCATCCCGATGGAGCTGGAGGAGGCGGCCCGGATCGATGGGGCGAAGCCGCTGCGGATCTTCGCCCGGATCGTCCTGCCGCTCCTCCGGCCGGTCATCGCCACCGCGACGATCATGGTGATGCTCTACGCCTGGAGCGACATCTTCTACGCCTTCTTCGTCCTCGGCGGCGGCGACCGGGCCACCCTCCCGCTCAACCTCTACAAGGTCGCGAGCGCCCAGCTCTACCTCAACAACTGGCATCTCGTCTTCGCGTACGTCGTGGTGATGAGCCTGCCGCTGGTCGCCGTCTTCGTCGTCGGCCAGCGAAAGATCGTGTCCGGAATCACCAGTGGAGCCGTCAAATGACCGGAGGTCCAGCAGCGTGAGCCCCCACACCGGTACGAGCACCCCCATGAGATCCCGCACCAGAACCGCCCTGGTCACAGCAGTACTTGGAGTCACCGCCATGGCAGCCACCCTTCCCGCCCCCGCGTCGTCCGCCGCGGCGGCGGCCGACCCGCAGCGCCTCACCGTCGACCTCTCCGCCTCCGAGGGTCCGGTGATGCGCGGCGCCAACGGCGCGCTGTACGGGCTCAGCGACGACGGGGTGCCCAGCGACGCGGCCCTCGCCCCCCTGAAGATCACCAGCATCTCGCAGAAGCCGGAGGGCGGAGCCCAGCACCCCAACGGCGACGCGCTCACCGTCTCCAAGTCGTTCTTCCGCAACGGCGGCGGCGAGATCAACGTGATGATGCAGGACATCTACGCCAAGTGGCCCTACGAGGACCTCGGCATCGACGACTACCTCCCCAAGGTCGACAGAATCGTCAAGGACGTCTCGGCGGACCCGAACGGCGACCGCTTCGTCTACATCCCCTTCAACGAGCCCGACCAGATCTGGTACAAGCTCGACGTGGCCGACCAGGCCCAGTACGAGATCAACCGCGACCGCTTCTTCCGCGACTGGAAGACGGTCTACCAGCGCATCCGCGCGATCGACCCCGACGCGCGGATCGCCGGTCCCAACGAGGCCGGCTACCACACCCGCCTGCTGAAGGACTTCCTCGCCTTCGCCAAGCGCGAGAACGTCCTGCCCCAGGTGATGACCTGGCACGAGCTGGGCTCCGGCTCCCTCAGGGACTTCCAGGCCCACTACGACGACTACCGCGCCCTGGAGCGCGCGGCCGGCATAGCCCCGCTGAAGATCAATATCGACGAGTACGCCAACCGCCGCGACCTCTCCGTCCCCGGCCAACTCGTCCAGTGGGTCTCGATGTTCGAGCGGAACAAGGTGTACGCCAACCAGGCCTACTGGGACGCCGCGGGCAACATGGACGGCAACGTCGTCCGCTCCAACATCCCCAACGGCGGCTGGTGGCTGTTCCGTTGGTACGCGGGCCTGACCGGCGACACCGTCAGGGTCACCCCGCCGCAGGCCGACACCATCGACACCCTCCAGGGCCTCGCCTCCCTCGACACCTCCCGCCGCCAGGCCCAGGTCATCCTCGGCGGCTCCGCCGATGACACGGACGTCGTGGTCCGCAAGGTCCCCCGCTCCCTCTTCGGCCGTACGGTCACCGCGACCGTCGCCGAGGCCGCCTGGTCCGGCTACGAGGGCCAGCACGCGGCCCCCCGCGTCCTCGCCCGGACGAAGGTCAAGGTCGCGGACGACGGCACGGTGACCGTCCCGCTGCGCGGCCTGCACAGGATGTCGGCCTACCGCGTCGTCCTCACCCCGGGCGGCAACGGCACCCCGGCCACCCCGTCCGTCCCCTGGACCGCCTCCTACGAGGCCGAGGACGCCGCCATCACGGACGGCAAGGTCTACACCCAGGGCACGGTGAGCAACGCCAACGGCTACGCCGCCTCCGGCACCAAGGACGTCGGCTCCCTCAACCAGCCCGGCAGCAAGGTCGACTTCACCGTCTCGGTCCCCGAGGACGGCACGTACGACCTGGCGATCCTCTACGGCAACCAGTCCGGGACCCCGGCCACCCAGAAGCTGTCGATCGACGGCGGCGACCCGGTCACCGTCACCTACCCCTCCACCGAGAACTGGACCTACCGCGCCAAGAAGGACCTCACCGTCCGACTCACCGCGGGCACCCACCGGTTGACCCTCGCCAAGGGCGCCACCGAGGTCACCCTCGACCGCATCGACCTCACCGCCCGCACCGCAGAGCCCGCCGCCTCCTACGAGGCCACCCTCGCCGACATCGGCGGCAGGCCGTCGTACGACTACTCCTCCTCGTCCGGAACCGGAACCGGCGCCCTCGTGCTGCGCCCCGGCGACAAGGCGGTCTTCGACGTGTACGCCCCGCGCGACGGCTACTACCGGGTGGTGCCCCGGGCCTCCGCCCCGGTGAAGCTCGCCCTGCACGGGCAGTCGGTGGCCGCGGTGCCCGACCGGCCGCTGCGGCTCTACCTCGTCGCGGGCAACAACCGGATCACCGCCACCGCCAAGCACACCGCCGTCCGCTCCCTCGACGTCACCGGCGCGGGCTCGACCACGGGCGTCCTCACCCACGAGGGCTCCTCGGCCACGCTCGCCGGTGGAGCCAGGCTGGTCGACTCCGCGTACGCGTCCGCCGGTTCGTACATCGGCTGGCTCGGCAACGGCGCGGACAGCACCGCCGAGTTCACGGTGGACGCCCCCACGTCGGGCCGCTACGTCCTGGTCGTCCACTACGCGCACAACGACCGCCGCGACAACGGGCACGCCTACAACACCGACATCATGTCCCGCACGGCGGACATCACGGTCGGGGACGGCGACCCGCGCACGGTCACCTTCAAGAACACCTGGGGCTGGGACGACTACTGGACCGTGGGCGTCCCCGTCGACCTCAGGAAGGGCGCCAACAAGGTGACCTTCGGTAACGCGGGGGCCTGGGCGCCGAACATCGACCGGATCGAGGTGGGCCGGGTCGTCGGCTAGCACGCGCGGGGGCCCGGCCACCGGTTGTAGGTGCCGGCGGCCGGGCCCGTGTGCGCCCGAGACCTCAGGCCCGGTCGACCTCGGCCCGCAGCGCGTTGTAGTCGGCGAACGCGGACTCGATGGCGGCGGGGGTGAGGCCGTACCGGCCCAGGTCGTAGCGGTGGGGCCGGCCGCCCTTGGAGCGGGTGGCGGCCTCCGGGAGCCGGGCGGCCTCGGCCTCGGTCCAGCGGGCGCCGACCGCCTCGTACAGCTTGGGGGCGCCCGCGGCCGGGTCGGAGCCGAGCGAGGAGTACGGCACGTCGACCAGCGCCTCGCGGCCGACGGCCGTACGGGCGGCGAGGCCCCGCCGGACGGACCGGCTCAGCAGGTCGAGCCAGGTCGCGCCGAGCCGGTGCGGGTCCACCTCGCGCCGGGAGGTGACCATGCCGACCTCGACCAGGCTGCAGAAGGACGCGACGGCGGCGGCCGGGTCACGGTGCGTCCACACGAGCGTGGCGTCGGGGAACACCTTGGTCAGCGCGTCCAGGTTCCCGGTGTGGAAGGGGGACTTGAGGATCCAGCGGCGGCGCGGACGGCCGTACTGGAGCACCTGCAACGCCTGCTTGAGGTGCCGGTAGTCGGGCTCGAAGTCGTGCTCGAAGTGCCAGGCGTGGTAGGCGGGGAGATGGGCCTGCGACAGCGGCACCAGGGCGTGCGGCAGGAGGAAGGTGCACTCCTCCGGGCCCTCGGCGGTCATCGGGTGGATGTCACGGAAACGCGGGCTGAGCAGATGGCTGGCGTCCAGCACACGGCGCGCGGCGGTGATCCGCTTCCGCCGTTCCTCGGGCGAGGGTTCGAGACCGGGCGCCAGCAGCTCCCAGAGCCGCGGGCACCGGTGGTCGTCGGAGAGGGAGAGCACCCCGTGGGTGAGGGTGCTCGCGGTGCGCGGCAGACCGACCACGAACACGGGCTTCTCGACGGGCTCTTCCACGACGGCCGGGTTCTCGGCGATCAGCCCGCGTATCCGGGCCCGGTTGGTGAGATGCCGCCGGACGTGTGCCTGCGCGGACTGCCAGCCGACCGGGCTGAGTTGCTCGTCCTTCGCCCACTCCCGCAGCAGGAACCGGAAGCTCTCGGCGAACTCCTCGTCCCCGCTGCCTTCCCCCTCCCCGGCCCCGCCCTCCCGCGCTGCCTTCACGGCGATCTGGTCGAACACCCGGTCGGGGTCGCGCCGGGAGCCGAGCGTCGGCCGGAGTAACAGATTGGCCAGCCTGAGGGGGACGGGAGCGGAGGACATCGAGGGTTCCCTTCGGCGCGGGTCCGGTACCGGCGGTGGACGTCCGCTCGGGACGCGCCACCGGTGATCATCCTGCCGCGCGGGCGACCTCCGCCGTCCCCGGGGGTGCGGTCGCCGCCGCCCCCGCCCCGTCGCCGTACCGCGCCCGCAGCTCCGACAGCACCCCACTGGCCGCCGCGACGAGCGGCACCGCGAGGAGCATGCCGAGGATGCCGGCGATGGAGGCGCCCGCCGTGAGCGCCAGCAGGATCGCCGCCGGGTGCATCTGCACGGTCCGGCTGTGGATCATCGGCTGGAGCACGTT
The DNA here is from genome assembly GCF_020010925.1 of Streptomyces griseiscabiei. Lineage (NCBI taxonomy): Bacteria > Bacillati > Actinomycetota > Actinomycetes > Kitasatosporales > Streptomycetaceae > Streptomyces > Streptomyces griseiscabiei. The sequence continues at coordinate 844,523 of NZ_JAGJBZ010000002.1, forward strand.
CCCTTCGAGGATCTGCACCGCGAAGACGACACCGACCGCCCACAGCGCCGTCACCAGACCGCGGTCCGCGAACGCGACGAGGATCGCCACCGCGCCCGACAGGAACGCGCCCAGATACGGGATGTACGCGCCGACGAACACCAGCGCGCCGAGGCCGATCGCCCCCGGTACCTGCAGTATCAGCAGACCGATGGCGATACAGGCGCCGTCGATGAAGGCGATCATCGTCGTCCCCCGCATATAGCCCTCGATGGCCCGGAACGCGCGCCGGGCCATCACCTCCAGGGTCTCCCCGCTGCCGCGCGGCGCGAGCGAGTGCAGGGACGCGACCGCCTTGTCGGAGTCCCGCAGGAAGAAGAACATCAGCAGCATCGCCAGGATCGCCATCGCGACGAACTCACTGACCGCGCTGACCCCGGTCAGCACCCCGGAGGCCGCCGTGCCGCCGAACTTCGACATCAGCTCCTTCGCGTTCTTCGCGAGGTCGTCCAGCGAGGTCCCCGCGAGACCGAACTCCTCACTGAGCGACTTCGCCGCCTCCCGCAGCGAGGAGATGATCTGATCGCCGGTGTCGATCAGCGCGGCCACCACGATGTACGCGGCCCCGCCCATCACCACGATCACGGCCGCACAGGTCAGCCCGGCGGCGAGGGACCTGTTGATCCGCATCGCCACCAGCCGCCGGAACAGCGGGCCCAGCAGCGCCGTACCGAGCAGCGCGATCAGCACCGGGGTGACCGCCGTCTGGAACGTCACACAGATCCACACGCCCACATAGACGACCCCGGTCACCAGCAGCGTCAGCGCGCTCCACACGGCGACGTGCCGCGCCGGCCCCGGCAGGAAACCCCGGGGAGCGACCGGCTCCGACGGCGCCACCGCCCTCGGCGCCTCCACATACCCACCACCGGTGGTCCGTATCGTCGTCCGCGCCCGGTGCACCCGCCTCCGCGCCGGCCCGCCCGTTCCGCCCCGCCGTCCCCCGCGGATTCCGCGAGAGTCTCCCGTACGGCTGTTCATCCTCCGTCAACTCCACTCGCTCAGAGATCGCGCACACCCCTGAGGATCATGGGATGGCCGTGGCGCCATAGCGTAGACCCGGCCGGCGCACGGCCATCGGGCCGGTCCGCGCCCGGCGCTCCGGCCGGTGCGGGCGGGAACCCCCGCCCGCACCGGCCCCCTACTCGGCGATCGGCAGGACCGCCCCGTCCCGCAGGAACACCGGGATCCGCTCCAGCGGCGCGTCCACGGTCACGGACGCACCCCCCTCGTACGTCTCCCCGGTCCACGCGTCCGTCCACCGCGCCCCCGCCGGCAGATAGGTCGTCCACCGGGTGACCCCCGCCTCCAGCACCGGCGCCACCAGCACATCCCGCCCGAACAGATACGCGTCGTCGACCCCCCACGCGGCCGCGTCCTCCGGGAACTCCAGGAACAGCGGCCGCATCACCGGCAGCCCCTCCTCGTGCGCCTCCCGCATCACCCGCAGCACATACGGCTTCAACCGCTCCCGCAGCCGCAGATACGCCTCCAGGACCGCCCCGGCCTCCTCCCCGTACGACCACACCTCGTTGGGCCCACCCGTCATGTCCGGCCCCAGCGGCATCCCGGGGTCCCGGAACCCGTGCAGCCGCATCAGCGGCGAGAACGCCCCGAACTGGAACCAGCGCACCATCACCTCGCGGTACGCCGGGTCGTCGGGGTCGCCCCCGTGGAAGCCGCCGATGTCGGTGTTCCACCAGGGGATGCCGGACAGGGCCGTGTTGAGCCCCGCCGCGATCTGCCGCCGCAGGGTCGGGAAGTCGGTCCCGATGTCACCGGACCACAGCGCGGCCCCCCAGCGCTGACTGCCGGCCCACGCCGAACGGTTGAGGGAGACGATCTCCTCCCGGCCGGCCGCCCGCAGCCCCTCGTAGAAGGTCCGCGCGCTCTCGGCCGGATAGATGTTCCCGACCTCCAGACCGGGCCCCGCCCAGTAGCGCAGATTCTCCTGGAAGCCCGGCTTGATCTCGGGCTCGCAGGCGTCCAGCCAGAAGGCGTCGATGCCGTACGGCTCCAGATAGTTCTCCTTCATCCGCGACCACACGAACTCCCGGGCCTCCGGGTTCGTGGCGTCGTAGAAGGCGACCTGCACCGTCGACGCGACCCCCTTGTCCGGCCAGTCGGCGTGCGCCATCGGGCCGTACTGCGTGCCGACGAAGTAACCGCGCTGCTCCATCACCGGGTGGTTCTCGCTCAGCGGCGACACCGACGGCCATATGGACACCACCAGTTTGATGCCCAGCTCCGCCAGCTCCCGGACCATGGCGGCGGGGTCGGGCCACTCGTCGAGGTCGAACTTCCACTCACCCAGATGCGTCCAGTGGAAGAAGTCGCACACGATGACATCGATGGGCAGGCCCCGCCGCTTGTACTCCCGTGCCACCGCGAGGAGTTCGTCCTGGGTGCGGTAGCGCAGCTTGCACTGCCAGAACCCGGCGGCCCACTCCGGCAGCATCGGCGTACGGCCGGTCGCCGCGCTGTAGCGGCGCTGCGCGGCGGCCGGATCGCCCGCGGTGATCCAGTAGTCGATCTGCCGGGCCGAGTCCGCGACCCACCGGGTGCCGTTGCCGGCCAGCTCGACGCGGCCGATCGCCGGGTTGTTCCACAGCAGGGTGTAGCCACGGCTGGAGGTGAGGACCGGGATACCGACCTCGGCGTTGCGCTGCACCAGGTCGAGCACCAGCCCCTTCTGGTCCAGCCGCCCGTGCTGGTGCTGCCCGAGGCCGTACAGCTTCTCGTCGTCGTACGCGGCGAACCGCTGCTCCAGGCGGTGGTGGCCGTTGCCGACGGCGGTGTAGAGGCGCGGACCCGGCCACCAGAAGTGGGCGCGGGCCTCCGCCAGCAGCTCGCTCCCGTCGGCCGTCCGGCTGTAGCGGATCAGGCCCTCGGCGTCGACCTCGACGGTGAGCGCGCCGACGGTCAGCCGCCCCAGCCCGTCCTCGATCTTGACGCTGCTCTCGGTGGACTCGGCCTCGTCGAGCAGGGCGCCCGGCAGCCCGTCGAGCACCGGGCCGCCGAGACGGGCACGGACCCGGACCGCGTCCGGGCCCCAGGGTTCGATCCGCAGGGTCTCCTGACGTCCGCTCCACTCCAGGGCACCGTCCCGCTCACGGAACGTACCGACGGTGGGGGAGGACTGGGCGAGGCTGACCGCACCCGTCGGGGTCCGGTTCTCGGCATGCTGATTCACGAGAGGTCTCCTGGGAGGGAGGGGTGAAGGTGAAGGAAGACAGAAGACAGGAGGGAACGACGGTGAGGGAGGGGAGGGGAGGGGAGGGGAGGGGAAGGGAGGAGGGGGGAGAGAAGAGGGGAGGAGGGGGAGTGGTCGTACGACGTCGGCTCAGCCGGTGACGGACAGCGGCCCCGTGCTGGCGCGGACCGTCAACTCGGGGGCGAGAAGCACCACTTCGTCGGTGTCCCGGCCCTCCAGCTTGGCGATCAGCTGCTCCACGGCCCGGCGGCCCATCTCCTGGGCGGGGATGGCCACGGACGTCAGCCGTACCGAGGCCTGCACGGCGACCTGGTCCGGGCAGACCGCGATCACCGAGACGTCCTCCGGCACCGCGCGCCCCTGCTGCCGCAGCAGCGCGAGCAGCGGCTCCACCGCGGACTCGTTCTGCACCACGATGCCCGTGGTGCCCGGCCGTTCGTCGAAGATCCGGGCCAGCGTCGCGGCCATCGCGTCATAGCCGCCCTCGCAGGGCCGGTGCAGCACCCGCAGACCCAACTCCCGTGCCCGGGACCTCAGTCCGTCGAGGGTGCGCTCGGCGAAACCGGTGTGCCGTTCGTACACCGCGGGTGCCTCGCCGACGACGGCGATGTCACGGTGGCCGAGCATCGCCAGATGTTCCACACACAGCGCGCCCGTCGCAGCGAAGTCGAGATCGACGCAGGTCAGACCGCTGGTGTCGGCCGGCAGTCCGATCAGCACCGAGGGCTGGTCGGTGCCGCGCAGCAGCGGCAGCCGCTCGTCGTCCAGCTCCACGTCCATCAGGATCATCGCGTCGGCGAGCCCGCTGCCGGTGACCCGGCGCACCGCGTCGGGGCCCTCCTCGCCGGTGAGCAGCAGCACGTCGTAGCCGTACGTCCGGGCGGTGGTGGCGACCGCGATGGCGATCTCCATCATCACCGGGACGTACATGTCGGTGCGCAGCGGGACCATCAGGGCGACGATGTTCGACCTGCTGCTCGCCAGGGCGCGGGCCCCCGCGTTCGGGTGGTAGCCGAGCTCCTGGATGCTCCGCTCGACCCGCTGCCGGGTGCCCGCGGAGATGGACCGCTTGCCGCTGAGGACATAGCTCACCGTGCTCGCCGAGACTCCGGCGTGCGAGGCGACCTCGGCGAGGGTGACCATCCAGCTCTCCAAGCGTGTTTAAGCGCTTCGACAGCGCGCTGTCTCTGAACAAAGGCGAGTGAGGGTGGCTCGACAGTAGCTCGGTGCCGGATGGGTGTCCATAGGTTGTCGAAGCGCTTCGATTATTCGCCGGACACCCGGGAGCGCGGGGGTGGGGGGAAGCTTCAGCTTAGAGCCGGACGGCAGCCTCCGTGCGCCCCGACGGCGACCGGCACCCGCATCGCACCACGGCGCGCTCGGTCGACATCGGCGGACATCGGCCGGGACGGTGGCGCGGTGGCACGCGAGGGGTGGCGGGGTCATCCCGAATCGGGTACCAACGATCGAGTAGCACCCATCGGTAACCAATCAGGTACCCACCGGTACAAGATCCCGATTCGCGGCGAGGTGAGCCTCATGTCCGCCCCACCCCTCAAGAAGCCCGTCGTCACAGAACGTGAGGCCCGCCAAGTGGCGGAGGCCGCCCGGGAACAGGCCTGGCGCAAGCCCAGTTTCGCCAAGGAACTGTTCCTGGGCCGGTTCCGTCTCGACCTCATCCACCCCCACCCCACGCCCACGGACGAGGCGGTCCGGCGCGGCGAGCAGTTCCTGAACAAGCTCCGCGCCTTCTGCGAGACGAAGGTCGACGGCGCCCTCATCGAACGCGAGGCCCGTATCCCCGACGAGGTCATCGACGGCCTCAAGGAACTCGGCGCCCTCGGCATGAAGATCGACCCCAAGTACGGCGGCCTCGGTCTCACCCAGGTGTACTACAACAAGGCGCTGGCCCTGGTCGGCTCGGCCAGCCCCGCCATCGGCGTCCTGCTCTCCGCACATCAGTCGATCGGCGTACCGCAGCCGCTGAAACTGTTCGGCACCCCCGAGCAGAAGGAGAAGTTCCTGCCGCGCTGCGCCCGCACCGACATCAGCGCCTTCCTCCTCACCGAGCCCGACGTCGGCTCCGACCCCGCCCGGCTGGCCACCTCGGCGGTCCCCGACGGCGACGACTACGTCCTCGACGGCGTGAAGCTCTGGACGACCAACGGCGTGGTCGCCGACCTCCTGGTCGTCATGGCGCGCGTCCCGAAGTCCGAGGGGCACAAGGGCGGCATCACGGCCTTCGTCGTGGAGGCCGACTCGCCCGGCGTCACCGTCGAGAACCGCAACGCCTTCATGGGCCTGCGCGGCATCGAGAACGGCGTCACCCGTTTCCACCAGGTCCGGGTCCCCGCCGCGAACCGCGTCGGCCCCGAGGGCGCGGGTCTCAAGATCGCCCTCACCACCCTCAACACCGGCCGCCTCTCGCTGCCCGCCTCCTGCGTGGCCGCCGGCAAGTGGTGCCTGAAGATCGCCCGCGAATGGTCCGCGGCCCGTGAGCAGTGGGGCAAGCCGGTCGCCCACCACGAGGCGGTCGGCCAGAAGATCTCCTTCATCGCGGCGACCACCTTCGCCCTCGAAGCCGTCCTGGACCTCTCCTCCCAGATGGCCGACGAGGACCGCAACGACATCCGTATCGAGGGCGCCCTCGCGAAGCTGTTCGCCTCCGAGATGGGCTGGAAGATCGCCGACGAACTGGTCCAGATCCGCGGCGGCCGGGGCTTCGAGACCGCCGACTCCCTGCGGGCCCGCGGCGAACGGGCCGTCCCCGCCGAGCAGATGCTGCGCGACCTGCGCATCAACCGGATCTTCGAGGGCTCCACGGAGATCATGCATCTGCTGATCGCCCGTGAGGCGGTCGACGCCCATCTCACCGTGGCCGGTGACCTCATCGACCCGGAGAAGTCCCTCTCCGACAAGGCCAAGGCAGGCGCGAACGCGGGTGTCTTCTACGCCAAGTGGCTGCCCAAGCTGGTCGCCGGACCGGGCCAACTCCCGCGCACCTACGGCGACTTCCACCCGGCGGGCCACCCCGACCTCGCCACCCACCTGCGCTATGTCGAGCGCAACGCCCGCAAGCTGGCCCGCTCCACGTTCTACGCCATGTCCCGCTGGCAGGGCCGGATGGAGACCAAGCAGGGCTTCCTGGGCCGGGTCGTCGACATCGGCGCCGAACTCTTCGCCATGAGCGCGGCCGTGGTCCGCGCGGAACTGCTCCGCACCACCACCGACCACGGCCGCGAGGCCTACCAACTGGCCGACACCTTCTGCCGCCAGTCCCGCATCCGCGTCGAGGAACTCTTCGGCCGTCTGTGGACCAACACCGACGACGTCGACCGCAAGGTCGTCAAGGGCGTCCTCGGCGGCGCCTACGAATGGCTGGAGCAGGGCGTCATCGACCCCTCGGGCGAGGGCCCGTGGATCGCGGACGCCACACCGGGCGAGAGCACGAAGGAGAACGTCCACCGCCGTATCCGGTGACCCCGGGCAAGGCCCCTGAAGGCAGGCCCGCAGGGCCGCCTTCAGGGGCGCGGGGAACTGCGCGACCAGCCCCCACGGCGCCGCACTCGCCCGACGGCAGACCGTGGCACCCCGATAGGCGCCCGGCTAGCAATACTTGTCGCTCGCGTCCCGAGTGGTCCAGGAACAGGAATCCACCTTCGACCCGTTGGCCTTCGTCAGCTTCGCCGTGTCGCTGGTGTTGTTCCAGACGTACGCCTTGCGGTTCTGGTACTTCGTCGCGGACGTGTCGGTACCCGACCCCGTGCGGATCTTGATGTACTTCTTCGCCCCGATCTTGACGTTCGGGAACGTGTACTTGTGGTTGTCCAGGTCCTTCAGCACCCAGCCCTTCAGCGAGATCGCCGACGAGCTCGTGTTCTTGATCTGCACCCACTCCGCGTTGTACTGCGCGTTGGTCCGCGTGTCCTTGCCGGGGCTGTCGAAGTACACGCGGTAGATGATCACCCCGCCCGCCGCCTCGGCCGGGCTGCTGAGCAGCGTGCCGGTCAGGGCGACGGCTCCGGCGAGCGCGGGCAGGGCAGCGCGTATGCGCTTGTGCATGGATCCCCCCAGGGTCCTCGTTCACGGCCCGTTGATCTGACAATCGGATCAACAGGTCAGAAGTCATATCACCCCTTCTTCACGTGTGCTTCACAAACGGAGAAACAGCCCCGTCACTCACAGACGGCACGAAGCGGGTCATCAGGGGGACGCGCGGTCCTGCCGGACACCGGATGCGGCCACAATGGGGGGATGAGCGACAGTCCAGCCCCTCTCGCCGATCCGCATCTCGTCTTCGACCCCGTCGACGGCGTACGGGACACCGTGATCCTCGGATCGACCGGCTCGATCGGCACCCAGGCCATCGACCTCGTCCTGCGCAACCCGGACCGCTTCCGCGTCACCGGGCTCTCCGCCGCCGGAGGGAAGGTGGAGCTGCTGGCCGAGCAGGCACACCGGCTGCGCGTACGGACCGTCGCCGTCGCCCGCGAGGACGTCGTACCGGCCCTGCGTGAGGCACTGACCCGTGCGTACGGTGCGGGGGAGGCCCTCCCCGAGATCCTCGCCGGACCGGATGCCGCCACCGACCTAGCCGCCTCCGACGGTCACACCGTGCTGAACGGCATCACCGGCTCCATCGGCCTCGCCCCGACCCTTGCCGCCCTGGAGGCGGGCCGTACCCTCGCGCTCGCCAACAAGGAGTCGCTCATCGTCGGCGGCCCGCTGGTGAAGGCCGTGGCCGAGCCCGGCCAGATCATCCCGGTCGACTCCGAGCACGCCGCCCTCTTCCAGGCCCTCGCCTCCGGCACCCGGGCCGACGTCCGCAAGCTCGTCGTTACCGCCTCCGGGGGCCCGTTCCGCGGCCGTACGAAGGCGGAACTGGCCGATGTGAAGCCCGCCGACGCCCTCGCGCACCCCACCTGGGCCATGGGCCCGGTCATCACCGTGAACTCCGCGACCCTGGTGAACAAGGGCCTGGAGGTCATCGAGGCGCACCTCCTCTACGACATTCCCTTCGACCGCATTGAGGTCGTCGTGCACCCCCAGTCGTATGTCCACTCGATGGTTGAGTTCACGGACGGATCGACGATGGCCCAGGCGACGCCCCCCGACATGCGCGGGCCCATCGCCATCGGTCTCGGCTGGCCGCAGCGCGTCCCGGACGCGGCGCCCGCCTTCGACTGGACCAAGGCGTCCACCTGGGAGTTCTTCCCCCTCGACGAGGACGCGTTCCCCTCGGTCGGGCTCGCCCGGCACGTGGGACAGCTCGCGGGCACCGCCCCGGCGGTGTTCAATGCGGCCAACGAGGAGTGCGTCGACGCGTTCCTGCACGGCGGTCTCCCGTTCAACGCGATCATGGAGACCGTCACCCGGGTCGTCGAGGAGCACGGCACCCCCGGAACGGGAACTTCCCTGACCGTGGCGGACGTACTCGAAGCGGAGACCTGGGCGCGAGCCAGGGCCCGTGAGCTGACCACGTCGACCACCCCCACCACCTTGACCACCTCGACCGGCAAACCCACCGAGCGGACGACCGCGGAGGCCCGTGCATGACGACCCTGATGTTCATCCTCGGCATAGTGGTCTTCGTGATCGGCCTGGCCTTCTCGATCGCGTGGCACGAGCTGGGCCACTTCTCCACCGCCAAGCTCTTCGGCGTCCGCGTGCCCCAGTTCATGGTGGGCTTCGGCCCGACGATCTGGTCGAAGAAGAAGGGCGAGACCGAGTACGGCGTCAAGGCGATCCCGCTCGGCGGCTACATCCGCATGATCGGCATGATCCCGCCCGGCGAGGACGGCCGGATCGAGTCCCGCTCGACCTCCCCGTGGCGCGTGATGATCGAGGACGCCCGCGCGGCCTCCTTCGAGGAGCTGCAGCCCGGCGACGAGAAGCGCCTGTTCTACACGCGCAAGCCGTGGAAGCGCGTCATCGTGATGTTCGCCGGACCCTTCATGAACCTGGTCCTGGCCGTCGTGATCTTCATCGGCGTGATGATGACCTTCGGCGCCCAGACCCAGACGACCACGGTCAGCAAGGTCTCGGACTGCGTCATCGAGGCCAGCGAGAACCGCTCCAAGTGCCGGGCCGGTGACGAGGAGGCCCCCGCCAAGGCTGCGGGCCTGCTGCCCGGCGACAAGATCGTCGCGTTCGACGGCGAGCCCGTCGACGACTGGTCCGCCCTGCAGTCCGACATCCGCTCCAACCCCGGCGAGCAGGTCACCGTCACCGTCGACCGCGACGGCAAGAAGCTCGACCTCACCGCCACCCTCGTGGAGAACCAGGTCAGCAAGACCGACGGCAACGGCGGCTACGTCCAGGACAAGTACGTCTCCGCCGGCTGGTTCGGCTTCACCCCCGCCTCCGGCATCGTCCCGCTCTCCTTCGGCGAGTCCGTGGACCGCATGGGCGACATGATGGAGAACGGCGTCCAGTCCCTGCTCTCCCTGCCCGCCAAGGTCCCCGCCCTGTGGGACGCCACCTTCGGCGACGGCGAGCGCGAGGCCGACTCACCCATGGGTGTGGTCGGCGCGGCCCGCGTCGGCGGCGAGATCTTCACCATGGACATCCCCGCCAGCCAGCAGCTCGCCAGCTTCCTCATCCTGCTGGCCGGCTTCAACCTCTCCCTGTTCCTGTTCAACATGCTCCCGCTCCTCCCGCTCGACGGCGGCCACATCGCGGGCGCCCTCTGGGAGTCCCTGCGCCGCAACGCGGCGAAGCTGCTGCGCAGGCCCGACCCCGGCCCGTTCGACGTGGCGAAGCTGATGCCCATCGCCTACGTGGTGGCCGGCATCTTCGTCTGCTTCACGCTCCTGGTGCTGATCGCGGACCTGGTGAACCCGGTGCGCATCTCCTAGACACACGGAGTTCACGGCGGCCGGGCACACTCACGCGGTGGGCCCGGCCGGACGGTGATGTGCTCGGGCCCCTGCCGGTGCCGTAATCTCGAAGCCTGGAGCCCGCCCGTACCGGGACCCGATCCTGATCCACAACTTGGGGTTGCACAGCAGATGACTGCGATTTCTCTCGGCATGCCGTCCGTTCCGACCAAGCTCGCCGAGCGCCGCAAGAGCCGGCAGATCCAGGTCGGGTCCGTCGCGGTCGGTGGGGACGCCCCGGTCTCGGTCCAGTCCATGACCACGACCCGCACGTCGGACATCGGCGCCACGCTCCAGCAGATCGCCGAGCTGACGGCCTCCGGCTGCCAGATCGTCCGGGTCGCCTGCCCGACGCAGGACGACGCGGACGCCCTCGCCACCATCGCCCGCAAGTCGCAGATCCCGGTGATCGCGGACATCCACTTCCAGCCGAAGTACGTCTTCGCCGCGATCGAGGCCGGCTGCGCCGCCGTCCGCGTCAACCCGGGCAACATCAAGCAGTTCGACGACAAGGTCCGCGAGATCGCGCAGGCGGCGAACGACCACGGCACCCCGATCCGCATCGGCGTCAACGCCGGCTCCCTCGACCGCCGCCTCCTCCAGAAGTACGGCAAGGCCACCCCCGAGGCGCTCGTGGAGTCCGCCCTCTGGGAGGCCTCCCTCTTCGAGGAGCACGGCTTCCGGGACATCAAGATCTCGGTCAAGCACAACGACCCGGTCGTCATGGTCAACGCCTACCGCCAGCTCGCCGCCCAGTGCGACTACCCCCTGCACCTCGGTGTCACCGAGGCCGGCCCCGCCTTCCAGGGCACCATCAAGTCGGCCGTCGCCTTCGGCGCGCTGCTCGCCGAGGGCATCGGCGACACCATCCGCGTCTCCCTGTCGGCCCCGCCGGTCGAGGAGATCAAGGTCGGCAACCAGATCCTGGAGTCGCTGAACCTCAAGCCGCGCCGCCTCGAGATCGTCTCCTGCCCCTCCTGCGGCCGCGCCCAGGTCGACGTCTACAAGCTCGCCGAGGAGGTCACCGCCGGCCTCACCGGTATGGAGGTCCCCCTCCGCGTCGCCGTCATGGGCTGCGTCGTCAACGGCCCCGGCGAGGCCCGCGAGGCCGACCTCGGCGTCGCCTCCGGCAACGGCAAGGGCCAGATCTTCGTCAAGGGCGAGGTCATCAAGACCGTCCCCGAGTCCAAGATCGTCGAGACCCTCATCGAGGAGGCGATGAAGATCGCCGAGCAGATGGAGGCGGACGGCGTGGCCTCCGGCGAACCGACGGTGGCGGTAGCGGGCTGAGGCCGTTGCTCTTGGAGGGCAGGCCGCAGGCCGTCCTCCGGGGGCGCGGGGAACTGCGCGACAAGCCACGACGCACCCGCACCCGCCAACGCACAGGAGCCCCCGAGTTCTGAGGCGCCCTCGCACAGCCCGGCAGGGTATCGTGCGGAGACCAGCGCAGACCCCAGGGTGAGGCCCCCGCACGTGTTGACCCAGACCACCACCAGGGTCCTCGAACCGAGTGACCTGGACGCCGCACTCGCCGTCCTGGACCGAGACCCCGTCGCGAACGCCTTCGTGACCTCCCGCGTCCAGGTCGCCGGGCTGGACCCGTGGCGGCTGGGCGGCGAGATGTGGGGCTGGTACGAGGACGGCGCCCTCACCTCCCTCTGCTACGCCGGCGCCAACCTCGTCCCCATCTGCGCCACCCCCCGCGCCGTACGCGCCTTCGCCGACCGCGCCCGCCGGGCCGGCCGCCGCTGCTCCTCGGTCGTCGGCCCCGCCGAACCCACCGCCCAGCTCTGGCGCCTCCTCGAACCCAGCTGGGGCCCGGCCCGCGAGGTCCGCTCCCACCAGCCCCTCATGGTCACCGACCGGCTCCCCGACCCCGCCGAGGTCACCCCCGACCCGTACGTCCGCCGGATCCGCAAGGACGAGATGGACACGATCATGCCGGCGTGCGTCGCGATGTTCACCGAGGAGGTCGGCGTCTCCCCGCTGGCCGGCGACGGCGGCCTCCTCTACCAGGCCCGGGTCGCCGAACTCGTCGGCTCCGGCCGCTCCTTCGCCCGCCTCGACGCCGACGGCCGCGTCGTCTTCAAGGCCGAGATCGGCGCCGCGACCTCCCGCGCCTGCCAGATCCAGGGCGTCTGGGTCGACCCCGCCTACCGCGGCCAGGGCCACGCCGCCCCCGGCATGGCAGCGGTCCTGCGCTACGCACTGGCCGACGTCGCCCCCCTGGTCAGCCTCTACGTCAACGACTACAACACGGCGGCGAGGCGCACGTACCAGAGGGTGGGCTTCCAAGAGGTGGGCGCGTTCATGAGCGTCCTGTTCTGAGCTTCGGCCGCAGAGGGCTCCACTTCTGCACGCCGGGCAAGGTGCGCGCCTCGAAAGGGGCGCGGGGAACTGCGCGACCAGCCACATCCGGCCCGCACCCCGCCGACATCCCGAACCCCCCTGTAGCATCCGCAACATGGACCTCGTCATCGGCCCCTTGGACCTCTCCGCCCACGTGGACGAGGCCTTGGCAGTCCAAGCCGTAGCCTTCGGCCTGGGCCCCGACGAGGTGGCGGTCCGCCGCCAGATCGTCCTCCGCCACATGACGTACCCGGGGGCCCGCGCACTGGGGGCCACGGCCGGAGGCCGTCTCGTCGGTTTCGTCTACGGCATGCCCAACAACCGCGCCCACTGGTGGTCCACCGTCGTCGAGCCCTACCTCCGCGCCCTCGGCCACGACCACTGGCTGGACGACTCCTTCGTCATCACCGAACTGCACGTCCACCCGGGCCACCAGAACCACGGCGTCGGCCGCGCCCTCATCACCACCATCACCGACAGCGCGACCGAACCCCGCTCGATCCTCTCCGCGATCGACATCGACAGCCCGGCCCGCGGCCTCTACCACTCCCTCGGCTACACCGACCTGGCCCGCCGCGTCGTCTTCCCCAGCGCCCCCAAGCCGTACGCGGTCATGGGCGCCCCCCTGCCCCTGCGCCGCAGATAGCCGACCCGTCGCCTCTCCACCGCCACCACCGGATTTCCACGGGCCCCCGCCCCCCGGCTAACCTCCTGCCATCACCCGATCCCGGCAGGAGTACGAGAAGCCATGGCGAACGCACCGGTCCAGCGCATGTCCCAGTTGATGGCGAAGACGCTGCGCGACGACCCCGCGGACGCCGAGGTGCTCAGCCACAAGCTCCTCGTCCGCGCCGGTTACGTCCGCCGCACCGCCGCCGGAGTCTGGACCTGGCTGCCGCTCGGCAAGAAGGTCCTCTCCAACGTGGAGCGCATCGTCCGCGAGGAGATGGACGCGATCGGCGCCCAGGAGGTGCTGCTCCCCGCGCTGCTGCCGAAGGAGCCGTACGAGGCGACGGGCCGCTGGGACGAGTACGGCCCGGAGCTGTTCCGCCTCAAGGACCGCAAGGGCGGCGACTACCTCCTCGGTCCCACCCACGAGGAGATCTTCACGCTGATCGTGAAGGACCAGGCGTCCTCCTACAAGGACCTGCCGGTGATCCTCTACCAGATCCAGACGAAGTTCCGTGACGAGGCCCGCCCCCGCGCCGGCATCCTGCGCGGCCGTGAGTTCCTGATGAAGGACTCGTACTCCTTCGACACCGAGGACGAGGGCCTCGCGCAGTCCTACGCCCTGCACCGCCAGGCCTACCAGAAGGTGTTCGAGCGCCTGGGCCTCGACTACCGCATCTGCGCCGCCACGGCGGGCGCGATGGGCGGCTCCAAGTCCGAGGAGTTCCTCGCCCCGGCCGGTGCCGGCGAGGACACCTTCGCGGACTGCCCGGCCTGCGACTTCGCGGCCAACACCGAGGCGATCACCTTCGCGTCGAAGCCGGTGGACGCGGGCGACGTGGCCGCCCTCGAAGAGATCCCGACCCCGGACACCCCCACCATCGAGACCCTCGCCGCGTACCTCGGCGTCCAGCCCTCCGACACCCTGAAGAACCTCCTGGTGAAGGTCGACGGCGAGATCGTCGCCGTCGGCGTCCCCGGTGACCGCGAGGTCGACATGGGCAAGGTCGAGGCACACTTCGCCCCGGCCGTCGTCGAGATGGTCACCGAGACGGACTTCGCCGGCCGCCCCGACCTGGTCCGCGGCTACGTCGGCCCGCAGGGCCTCGGCGAGAAGGTCACCTACATCGCCGACCCGCGCGTCGCCCCGGGCACCGCCTGGATCACCGGCGCCAACAAGCCGGGCACCCACGCGAAGAACGTCGTCGCGGGCCGTGACTTCGAGGTCGCCGAGTACGTCGACGTCGTCGTGGTCCAGGAGGGCGACCCCTGCCCCAACTGCGGCACCGGCCTCAAGCTGGACCGCGCCATCGAGATCGGCCACATCTTCCAGCTCGGCCGCAAGTACGCCGACGCCCTCAAGCTCGACGTCCTCGGCCGGCACGGCAAGCCGGTTCGCGTCACCATGGGCTCCTACGGCATCGGCGTCTCCCGCGCGGTCGCCGCCCTCGCCGAGCAGTCCGCCGACGACAAGGGCCTGTGCTGGCCCGCCGAGGTCGCCCCCGCCGACGTCCACGTGGTCGCCGCGGGCAAGGCCCTCCAGACCGAACTGGCCCTCGACGTCTCCGAGAAGCTGCGGGCCGCCGGCCTCCGCGTCCTCGTCGACGACCGGGCCGGTGTCTCCCCGGGCGTGAAGTTCACCGACTCCGAGCTGATCGGCGTCCCGAAGATCCTGGTCGCCGGCCGCCGCTCCGCCGAGGGCGTCCTGGAGCTGAAGGACCGCCGCTCCGGCGAGCGCGAGGAGCTGACGGTCGACGAGGCGATCGCCCGCCTCACCACCGCTTAGTCTCACCACCGCCTAAAGGAAACCCTCAGAAACTTCTCCCGGGGCGTATAGCCGCCTCACAGGTTTCTCTCAGACCGTTCCCCGACCGTAGGGCGTGACAGAACGTCACTACGGAGGGGAACGGTCATGACGACCAGGGAACGAGGGGCCGTCGCGGGCATCCGCAGAGGCGCCCGGCGCACGGCGGCCACCGCGGCGGCGGTGACGCTCGCGGCCGCCGCCGGGATGTTCGCGCTGATCGGCACGATGCAGGCGGACGCGGACACCACCGCGAGCGGCAGCGGCACGAGCTCGACGTCGTCGACCACGACCACCGACACCAGTACCGACACCAGCAGTGACACGGGCACCGACACCGGCACCAGCACCGGTGGCGGTACCGACACGTCCACCGATTCCTCCTCGGACCTCCGGTCCTCCTCCGACGGCATGACGTCCTCCACGGACGACTCCGCCGACTCGACCTCGGGGGCGTCGTGATGACCGCGCCGACGACGACCCCCCGCTCCACGGCCGCCGCCGACTGGCGGGCCCTCGGCACGAGCGTCCGTCTGGTCACCACGGACCCGGCCCTGCTCGACTCCTGCAATCTGCTCCTGGCCCGGCACCTGGCCGAGGTCGACGCCGCGTGCAGCCGCTTCCGCGCGGACTCGGAGCTGACGGCGCTGAACACGGCCGAAGGCCGGCCCACGAAGGTCAGCCCGCTGCTGGCCGAGGCCCTGGCGGTGGCCCTGCGCGCCGCCCGCGCCACGGACGGCGCGGTGGACCCCACGGTCGGCTCGGCGATGGAAGCCCTCGGCTACGACCGGGACTTCACCCTGGTCCAGGAGGACGACCGCCCCGTACGCCTGGCGGTGCGCCGCGTGCCGGGCTGGAGCCTGGTCGGCCTGGACCGCGCCACGAACACGGTCACCCTCCCGCCCGGCGTCAGCCTGGACCTGGGCGCCACCGCCAAGGCGTGGGCGGCCGACAGAGCGGCCCGGACACTGGCCCGGACCGCCGACTGCGGCATCCTCGTCAGCCTCGGCGGCGACACGGCCGTCGCGGGCGAACCCCCGGCCGGCGGCTGGCGCGTCCGCGTCCAGGACGAGACGGCCCCGGTCGACCGGCTCCCCGAGCACGGCTCCTACGCCACGGTCGGCATCCGCGGCGGCGGCCTCGCCACCTCCGGCACCACCGCCCGCCGCTGGCGCCGCGGTGACCACGACCTCCACCACATCGTCGACCCCCGTACGGGCCTGCCCGCCACCACCCCCTGGCGCACCGTCTCGGTGGCCGCCGCCACCTGCGCCGACGCCAACGCCGCCACCACGGCCGCCCTGGTCAAGGGGCACACGGCCCCCCGCTGGCTGTCCCGCCTGGGACTCCCGGCCCGGCTGGTCAGCCACGACGGCACGGTCGTCACGACCCCGGGCTGGCCCTCCGCCACCCCGAAGGCCGAGACCGCCCCATGAGCGACGAGATCCTCTGGTACGCCAACAGAGCCACCGGCGCCGTCTGTCTGGTCCTCTTCACCGTCGTCGTCCTCCTCGGCATCGCCGTACGGCTGCGCGCCCGCGTCCCCGGCCTGCCCCGGTTCGGCACGGTCTCCCTCCACCGCGCCCTCTCCCTCTCCGCCACCGCTTTCCTGGTCCTGCACATCGCGACGGCCGTGGTCGACGACTACGTGAACATCACCGCGCTGGACGTGCTCGTCCCCTTCGTCTCCGACTACCAGCCCCTCTGGCTCGGCCTCGGCACGGTCGCCCTCGACCTGCTGCTGGCCGTCCTGATCACCAGCCTCCTCCGCGCCCGCGTCGGCCGTCGTGCCTGGCGGACCGTGCACCTGCTGGCGTACGCGTCCTGGCCGTTCGCCCTGGTCCACGGCGTCGGCATCGGCACGGACAACGGCACCGCCTGGATGCTCTGGCTCACCGTCGCCTGTGCCGCCGCGGTGCTCGCCGCCTTCGCCGCGCGCACCGCCCACGCCGTACGGGACGCCCGCCGCACCCCCGCCACCCTGCTCCGCACGGCCGAAGGAGCCCGCCCATGACCACCGCGACCGCCCCCGCCGTCCCCGGCCTCCACATGCCACCCCGCCTCCTCGCCCCGGGCGGCACCCCGGCCGACCACACCACCCACGAACAGCGCTACGGCCCCCTGACCTCCCTCACCCCCGACGACCTGCTGCGCGTCACCGCCGAGTCCGGCCTGACCGGCAGGGGCGGCGCCGCCTTCCCCACGTACCGCAAACTCGCCTCGGTCGCCGAGGCGGGCCGCCGCACCGGCCGTACGCCCGTGGTCGTCGCCAACGGCTCCGAGGGCGAACCGGCCAGCGCCAAGGACAAGACGCTGCTGCGCCTGTCACCTCACCTGGTCCTGGACGGCCTCCGCCTGGCCGCCGAGGCGACGGGCGCGGGGGAGGCGTACCTCGCGGTGGAGGAAGACGCGGCGCACCTGGAGGCCGCGGTGGCCGAACGCCGCGACCCCATCCCCGTACGTGTCGTCCGTGTCCCCCGGCGGTTCCTGTCCGGCGAGTCCTCGGCCCTCACCCAGCACCTGAAGGGCCGGGCCGCCCTGCCCCGCCACCAGAACCCCCCGGTCCGCGCACAGGGCGTGCACCGCGCCCCCACCCTCGTCCAGAACGTCGAGACCCTCGCCCACCTGGCCCTGATCGCCCGCTACGGCCCCGACTGGTACCGCTCGGCCGGCACCCCCGCCGAACCCGGCAGCGTCCTGTGCACCCTCCACGTCCCCGGCCACACCCCCCGAGTCGTGGAGGCCCCCTACGGAATGCCCCTGCACCGCCTGCTCCCCCTGCACGGCACGAGCGCGATCCTCGTCGGCGGCTACCACGGCACCTGGATCCCGACCCGCCAGGCCGCCCAACTCACCCTCGGCACAACCCACTTGGGAGCCGGAGTCCTCGCCGCCCTCCCCGCCGACCGCTGCGGCCTCGCCGAGACGGCCCGGGTCCTGCGCTACCTGGCCCTGCAGTCGGCGGGACAGTGCGGCCCCTGCCTCAACGGCCTGCCCCGCATCGCCGCCGCCTTCCGGACCCTGGCCACCCCCGGCCCCCAGGGCACCACCCGCACCGACATCGCCCGCTGGGCCGGCCTGGTGGAAGGCCGAGGCGCCTGCCACCACCCCGACGGCACGGTCCGCCTGGTCCGCAGCGCCCTGACGACCTTCGCCCCCGAACTGGACGCCCACGCCCGGGGCCACTGCACGGCCACGAACCACACCCCCGTCCTGCCGGTCCCCGAGAACGAGAGCTGACCCGATGACCACCACCCCCACGGCCCCGACCCTCGCCGTCGACTGGACCGCCTGCCAGGCCCACGGCCTCTGCGCGGAACTCCTCCCCGACCACATGGAGCCGGACGAGTGGGGCTACCCGATCGTCGCGGACGGCCCGATCCCGAGAGCGGCCCTGAAACGAGCGAAGCGAGCGGCGGCCGACTGCCCGGCGCTGGCTCTGCGATTGAACGCCGGGTAAGGACAGCCCCGAGTCTTTGAGGGGCGCGGGGAACTGCGCGACCAGCCACGAACCACCGTCGCTGTCCGAACGCTCAGAACCGATTCAGCCCTTCAACTGCCCAGGTCAAAGCCACCCGGCGAACTCCAGCAACAACTCCGCGTCCCGAGGCCGCCCCACGCGCAGTGCCCGCACCCCCGACTCCACGGCCCGGAACAGCGTCCACCCCCGCAGCCGCTCCTGCTCCACGTCCAGCGACTCGGCCAGCTTCTTCACCCGCCGCCGAGTGATCGCCGCCCCCGACGGTGAAGCGATCAGATCCTCCACCCGGTCCCGTACCAGCCGAGCCAGATCGAAGGCACACTCGCCCACCACCGGATCCGGCCCCACGGCCAGCCACGGCAACCGCTCCCCGGCCAGTACCTTGCTCTGCCGGAAGGTGCCGTGCAGCAACCGCTCCTCGGGCGTGGAGGCCAGCAACTCCGCGCGTACCCCGAGGGCCGCGTCGACCAGCCCCCGCACCTCGGAGTCCTCCCCGGCGCCCGCCCGGAGGGCCTCCGCCTGCCGCTCCGTCCGCTCCGCCACGGTCTCGAAGACATGCGCCGCCGGCGGCTCCACCCACAGCCGCCGCAGCGTCCCCGCGGCCTCCAGCAGGGCCTTCGCCTCCGGCAGTGACCGCACCGACAGATCGGGGCGCAGCCGCTCCAGCAGCAGTACGCCATGGCTGTCCCCGGGGTTGAGCAGCTGCACCGCGCCCCGCCCGTCCCAGTGCGCGAGGGCCGCCCGCTCGGCCTCCGGCCGGGCCCGCTCGGGCGCCAGCTTGAGCACGGCGGGGGTGTCGTCGATCATCCGCACCAGCAGGACGAGACTGCTGCGGCCACCCGGGGCCTGTACCCGCTCCGCGGTCAACTCGCGTAGATCCACGGCCTGTTGAAGCAGCCCGGGGAGGGTTTCCAGCCACTCGCCGATCCCGTCACCGCCGTCCGGCCGCCGGGTCTCGGCGAGCGCCCGCACCAGCCGCTGCGGCGGTTCGAAGTCCTCGAAAGCCATGCGAGCCATGTGCGAGTGGTTCCCTTCCGGAGCGTGATCAGGGCCGTGATCAGGTGTGCGGTGTCGCCGACGGACCGGCGGCGGCCGTCCGCTCGGCGAGACCAGGGAAGGCTACGCTTGCGCCCCGCCACCGGACCGCCCGCACCGCCGCTTCCCGCAGCGCCTCCGCCGCCGTGGCCCGCCGGGCACCCTCGGACGCCCGGACGAGATCCGAGTACACACCGGCCACCCGCTCCTCCAGCTCCGCGGCGAGGCGTGCGGCGGAGTCGGCATCGGACACCTGGAAGGGCAGGGAGTAGCCGGCCGCCGCCGCAGCGGGCTCGCCGCCCAGGTCCCGTACGGCCCGGGTGAGCTGGTCCCGGCGGGCCCGGTGCGCGTCGTACGCCTCCCGGGCCTCGCTCCGCCGGGCCTCGCCGATCTTCCCGCCGACGACGCCGTACCCGTACACGGCCGCGTGCTCGGCCCCGAGCGCCGCCTGTGCCGCCTTCAGTTCCCCGCCGCTCACTTCGCGCCCTCCGTCAGCATGTACGCGTGCCCGGCTCCCGCGGCGGCCACCGAGGCCATCAGCCGCGCGACCTCACCCGGCACGTCCAGCAACGCCTTGGCCCGCCGGTCGGCGAGCCCCCGCTCGGCGGCGGCCAGCTCGGAGAGGGCCGCCCTGGGGTCGCCGGGCACGGGGGAGGGCGAGGCGGAGGGGGAGGACGGGGAGGGCGAACCCGACGGGGACGACGGGGAAGCGCTCCCCGTTCCCTTGCCCGCCCCCTTCGCGCCCCCGAACGCCCTGGCGTGCCGTACGACCTCCGCCCGCAGCGGGGTCAGCAGCGCGGCCAGATCCGGATGGGCGGCCAGCACGAGGTCGTACCGCTCCACCAACCCCTCGCTGTCCCGTGCCACTCGCGCGCGTGTTCGCTCCACCTCCGACGCACCGCCCACGCCCCCGGACCCCTCACCCCCGGACGAGCACCCCACGAGCAGCCCCGCACCGGCGGCCCCGACGAGCAAACTCCTTCTGCGCGGCCCCGACGGGGCACGCGACGGCAGGCTGAACGACACAGCAGACGTCCTAGGGGAGTCGTACGAACAAAGAAGCGGTGCGATCACCGTACCCGTGAAACGCGCCGTGGCCCGCTAGGACCTGCCCCGGGGGCGCGGGGAACTCGTGGACGGCAACACCCCGGTGGAGCGGCTACCCTTTGACCTGACACGCGCCCTACCCACAACAGCACACGCGGCCGAGGAGTCACCCGGATGAGCACCACCCAGAGCGAGAGGCTGCGAGAACTGCTGGAACCGCTCGTACGCTCCCAGGGCCTCGATCTCGAAGAGATCGCAGTGGACTCGGTCGGACGCAAGCGGGTGCTGCGCGTGGTCGTCGACTCGGACGAGGGCGCGGATCTGGACGCGGTCGCCGACGTCAGCCGCGCGCTCTCGGCCACGCTGGACGAGACGGACGCGATGGGCCAGGCGGAGTACACCCTCGAAGTCGGTACGCCGGGCGCCGAGCGCGCCCTCACCGAGCACCGTCACTACCGCCGCGCCGTCGACCGCCTGGTGAAGTTCCAGCTCCGCGAGGACGGGGAACTGATCGCCAGAATCCTGACCGTGGACGACGAGGGCCTCGACCTCGAAGTGCCCGGCGTGAAGGGCCGCAAGGCCACCTCCCGCCGGCTCGCCTTCGACGCGATCGACAAGGCCCGCGTCCAGGTCGAGTTCAACCGCAAGGACAAGAAGGACATGACGGAAGAGGAGGAGGCGTAGCCGTGGACATCGACATGAGCGCCCTGCGGGGCTTGGTGCGGGAGAAGGAGATCTCCTTCGACCTGCTCGTCGAGGCGATCGAGGCGGCCCTCCTCATCGCCTACCACCGCACCGAGGGAAGCCGCCGGCACGCGCGCGTGGAGCTCAACCGGGAGACCGGCCATGTGACCGTGTGGGCGAAGGAGGACCCCGAGGACCTGGAGGAGGGGCAGGAGGCACGCGCGTTCGACGACACCCCGTCGGACTTCGGGCGCATCGCCGCCACCACCGCCAAACAGGTGATCCTGCAGCGTCTGCGGGACGCCGAGGACGACGCGACGCTCGGCGAGTACGCCGGGCGTGAGGGCGACATCGTCACCGGAGTGGTCCAGCAGGGCCGCGACCCGAAGAACGTGCTCGTCGACATCGGCAAGCTGGAGGCCATCCTGCCCGTGCAGGAGCAGGTCCCCGGCGAGACCTACCAGCACGGCATGCGGCTCCGGTCGTATGTCGTCCGGGTGGCGAAGGGTGTCCGCGGCCCGTCCGTGACGCTCTCGCGCACCCACCCCAATCTGGTGAAGAAGCTCTTCGCGCTCGAAGTGCCGGAGATCGCCGACGGCTCCGTCGAGATCGCCGCCATCGCGCGCGAGGCCGGCCACCGCACCAAGATCGCCGTCCGCTCCACCCGCAGCGGTCTGAACGCCAAGGGCGCCTGCATCGGCCCCATGGGCGGCCGGGTCCGCAATGTCATGGGCGAGCTGAACGGCGAGAAGATCGACATCGTCGACTGGTCGGACGACCCGGCCGAGATGGTGGCGAACGCGCTCTCCCCGGCCCGGGTCTCCAAGGTCGAGGTGGTGGACCTCGCGGCCCGCTCCGCGCGCGTGACGGTGCCCGACTACCAGCTGTCGCTGGCGATCGGCAAGGAGGGGCAGAACGCCCGCCTCGCCGCCCGCCTCACCGGCTGGCGGATCGACATCCGACCGGACACCGAACAGCCGTCGGAGCAGGCGTCCCAGTAGGTGTCGCAGCAGGCGTCACGGCGGGCAGGGAATAGATCCAGGCCGCGGGTCGCTTAGATCACGTCAGTTATATGCGCGGCAACTGTTCGATTCTTGCCCCAAAGGGGTGAGGTCGCTGCGGGGAGGTAGACTTAGCGGTGTCTGGCCGGACGCGTGCCCGCGCATGCCCTGAACGCACCTGTGTGGGGTGCAGGCAGCGAGCGGCCAAGACCGAACTGCTGCGCGTCGTGGCGGTCGAGGACGAATGCGTCCCCGATCCTCGCGGTACGCTGCCCGGCCGGGGTGCGTACATACACCCCGTTCAGGTCTGTCTCGACCTGGGTGTACGCCGCCGGGCGTTCACGCGGGCGCTGCGCGCCCCGGGAGCGCTCGACACAAAGGCGTTGCGCCGATACGTGGAGCAGACAACAGTTGCCGAACAGGCAACACCGTAAGACGTGTCGTACGGAGCCTCCGTGCGGCCCTGGTACCCCGCGAGTTGGAAGTAGGTCGAGATTGCGATGAGCACTCGATGAGCACGCGATGAGTACGCCCATGAAGTAGCGACGGTCCGGACGCACCCGGACCTAAAAAGGAGCGAAGTGGCTAAGGTCCGGGTATACGAACTCGCCAAGGAGTTCGGGGTTGAGAGCAAGGTCGTCATGGCCAAGCTCCAAGAGCTCGGTGAATTCGTCCGTTCGGCGTCCTCGACGATCGAGGCGCCCGTTGTCCGTAAACTGACAGACGCCCTCCAGCAGGGCAGCGGTGGCGGCAAGCCCGCCCCCCGCAAGGCCTCCCCGGCACGTCCGGCGGCCCCCTCTCCCGCGCAGGCCGCACGTCCGGCCGCCCCGCGCCCGGGTCCGGCAGCACCGAAGCCGCCCGCCGCGGAGAAGCCCGCGTCCTCGGCTCCCGCCCCGGGCCCGCGCCCGCTGCCGGGTCCCAAGCCGCCGACGCCGAAGCCCGCTCCGGCCTCCCCGGCCCCGAGCGTGCCCGAGTTCCAGGCGCCCCCGTCGGCTCCGGCCGCCCCCTCGTCGTCGTCTCCGCGTCCGGGCGCCCGTCCCGGCCCGGGTGCGCCGCGTCCGGGTGGCCAGCAGCGTCCCGGTGGTCCCGGTCAGGACCGTCAGGATCGCGGCCAGGAGCGTGGCGGCCAGGCCGCGCGCCCCGGTGGCCAGCGTCCCGGCGGTGCCGGCGCGCCCAAGCCGGGCGGTGCCCGTCCGGCCGGTCCGCGTCCCGGTAACAACCCCTTCACCTCCGGTGGCTCCACCGGCATGGGTCGCCCGCAGGGCCCCCGTCCCGGCGGCGCCCCGCGTCCCGGCGGCCAGGGTGGTCCCGGTGGCGCCCAGGGCGGTCCGCGTCCCGCGGCTCCCGGCCAGGCGCCCCGTCCGCAGGGTGCCGGCGGCGGTCCCCGTCCGCAGGCTCCGGGCGGCGCCCGTCCGACCCCGGGCGGCATGCCCCGTCCGCAGGGCGGCGGCCCCCGTCCCGGCGGTGGCCCCGGTGGCCCCCGTCCGAACCCCGGCATGATGCCGCAGCGTCCGGCTGCCGGCCCGCGTCCCGGCGGCGGTGGCCCCGGTGGCCGCGGTCCCGGTGGCGGCGGTCGCCCCGGTGGCGGTGGCGGCGGTCGTCCCGGTGGCGGCGGCGGCTTCGCCGGTCGTCCCGGTGGCGGTGGCGGTGGCGGCTTCGCCGGTCGTCCCGGCGCTCCCGGTGGCGGTGGCGGTTTCGCCGGTCGTCCCGGTGGTCCGGGTGCCGGCGGCGGTGGCCGTCCCGGCTTCGGCGGTCGTCCCGGTGGCCCGGGTGCCCGTGGTGGCACGCAGGGCGCCTTCGGCCGTCCCGGCGGTCCCGCGCGTCGCGGTCGCAAGTCGAAGCGGCAGAGGCGCCAGGAGTACGAGGCCATGCAGGCCCCGTCGGTCGGCGGCGTGATGCTGCCTCGCGGCAACGGACAGTCCGTCCGCCTGTCGCGCGGTGCGTCCCTCACCGACTTCGCGGAGAAGATCAACGCCAACCCGGCGTCGCTCGTCGCCGTGATGATGAACCTCGGCGAGATGGTCACTGCCACGCAGTCCGTCTCCGACGAGACCCTCCAGCTGCTCGCCGGCGAGATGAACTACGTCGTCGAGATCGTCAGCCCGGAGGAGGAGGACCGCGAGCTGCTCGAGTCCTTCGACATCGAGTTCGGCGAGGACGAGGGTGGCGAGGAGTTCCTCGTCGCGCGTCCGCCGGTCGTGACCGTCATGGGTCACGTCGACCACGGTAAGACCCGCCTGCTCGACACCATCCGCAAGACGAACGTCGTCGCGGGCGAGGCCGGTGGCATCACCCAGCACATCGGTGCCTACCAGGTCACGACCTCGGTCAACGACGAAGAGCGCAAGATCACCTTCATCGACACCCCGGGTCACGAGGCGTTCACCGCCATGCGTGCCCGTGGTGCGAAGTCGACCGACATCGCGATCCTGGTCGTCGCGGCCAACGACGGCGTCATGCCGCAGACGGTCGAGGCGCTCAACCACGCCAAGGCGGCCGACGTCCCGATCGTCGTCGCGGTCAACAAGATCGACGTCGAGGGTGCCGACCCGACCAAGGTGCGCGGTCAGCTGACCGAGTACGGCCTGGTGGCCGAGGAGTACGGCGGCGACACCATGTTCGTCGACATCTCCGCCAAGCAGGGCCTCAACATCGAGAGCCTGCTGGAGGCCGTGGTCCTCACCGCGGACGCCTCGCTCGACCTGCGGGCCAACCCGGAGCAGGACGCGCAGGGCATCGCGATCGAGTCCCACCTCGACCGCGGCCGCGGTGCCGTCTCGACGGTCCTGGTCCAGCGCGGAACGCTGCGCATCGGCGACACGATGGTCGTCGGCGACGCGTACGGCCGCGTCCGGGCGATGCTCGACGACAACGGCAACAACGTCGAGGAAGCGGGTCCCTCGACCCCCGTCCTGGTCCTGGGTCTCACCAACGTCCCGGGCGCCGGCGACAACTTCCTCGTCGTCGACGAGGACCGTACGGCCCGTCAGATCGCCGAGAAGCGGGCGGCGCGCGAGCGCAACGCCAACTTCGCCCGGCGTGGCGTCCGGTTCTCCCTGGAGAACCTGGACGAGGCGCTCAAGGCCGGTCTGGTGCAGGAACTCAACCTCATCATCAAGGGCGACGCGTCCGGTTCGGTGGAGGCCCTCGAGTCCTCGCTGCTCCAGCTCGACGTCGGCGAAGAGGTCGACATCCGCGTCCTGCACCGCGGCGTCGGTGCGGTCACGGAGTCCGACATCGACCTGGCGATGGGCTCCGACGCCATCGTGATCGGCTTCAACGTCCGCGCGGCCGGCCGTGCCGCGCAGATGGCCGAGCGCGAGGGCGTGGACGTCCGGTACTACTCGGTGATCTACCAGGCCATCGAGGAGATCGAGGCGGCCCTCAAGGGCATGCTCAAGCCGGAGTACGAGGAGGTCGAGCTCGGCACGGCGGAGATCCGCGAGGTCTTCAAGTCGTCCAAGCTGGGCAACATCGCCGGTGTCCTGGTCCGCTCGGGCGAGGTCAAGCGCAACACCAAGGCGCGCCTCGTCCGCGACGGCAAGGTCATCGCGGAGAGCCTCACCATCTCCGGTCTGCGTCGCTTCAAGGACGACGTCACCGAGATCCGCGAAGGCTTCGAGGGTGGTATCAACCTCGGAAACTTCAACGACATCAAGGTCGACGACGTCATCGCGACGTACGAGATGCGCGAGAAGCCGCGGTCGTAAGACGGTGGTCCATGCCGGCCGGGGGTGCCATTCGGTACCCCCGGCCGGTGTGGCCGTTCCGGGGGCCTCGCCCCCGGACCCCCTTCACGCGGTTCCCCGCGCCCCTAAAAGCGATCGAGCCCCTGCCGGGTTCGATGTACGGTTCTGATGTTGCCGCCCGGCCTACGGGTGGGCCATCGATCCCGTACCGGCGGGTGAACCGGATACACACATGTACGTGGGGACTCTGTCCTTCGACCTCCTGCTCGGCGACGTACGGTCGCTGAAGGAGAAGCGCTCCGTCGTCCGCCCGATCGTGGCCGAGCTGCACCGCAGGTTCGCGGTGAGCGTGGCGGAGGTCGACCATATGGATCTGCACCGCCGGGCCGTGATCGGACTGGCGGTGGTGTCCGGTGACACGGGGCATCTGACCGATGTACTGGACCGGTGCGAGCGGCTGGTCGCCGGGCGCCCCGAGGTGGAACTGCTGTCGGTCAGACGCCGTCTCCACGGCGACGACGACTGACCCGGTAGTGATCAGCAAACGCAGAAAGAGCTAGGAGACGGACCAGTGGCCGACAACGCGCGTGCCAAGAGGCTGGCGGACCTCATCCGAGAGGTGGTGGCCCAGAAGCTGCTGCGCGGGATCAAGGACCCGCGGCTCGGCTCCCACGTCACCATCACGGACACCCGGGTCACCGGGGACCTGCGGGAGGCGACCGTCTTCTACACGGTGTACGGGGACGACGAGGAGCGGGCGGCCGCCGCCGCGGGACTGGAGAGCGCCAAGGGCATCCTCCGTTCCGAGGTCGGCCGTGCCGCGCAGGTGAAGTTCACACCGACCCTCACCTTCGTGGCGGACGCCCTCCCGGACACCGCCAAGACCATCGACGACCTCCTCGACAAGGCACGGGCCTCCGACGCCCAGGTCCGCGAGAGCGCGTCGGGCGCCAAGTACGCCGGCGGGGCCGACCCGTACCGCAGGCCGGGCGACGACGCCGATGACGCCGACGAGGACGCCGCCGCCGAATGACCCAGCAGCGCCAGAAGAACACCACGCCCGACGGCCTTGTCATCGTCGACAAGCCGTCGGGCTTCACTTCGCACGATGTCGTCGCCAAGATGCGCGGCATCGCCCGGACCCGACGGGTCGGGCACGCGGGGACGCTCGACCCCATGGCCACCGGAGTGCTCGTCCTGGGGGTGGAGAAGGCGACCAAGCTGCTCGGCCATCTCGCGCTCACCGAGAAGGAGTACCTGGGCACGGTCCGGCTCGGGCAGACGACGGTCACCGACGACGCCGAGGGCGAGATCACGGCGTCGGTCGACGCGTCGAAGGTCACCCGGGACGCCGTCGACGCCGGTGTGGCCGAGCTGACCGGCCGGATCATGCAGGTCCCGTCCAAGGTCAGCGCCATCAAGATCGACGGCGTGCGCTCCTACAAACGGGCCCGGGACGGCGAGGACTTCGAGATCCCCGCCCGCCCCGTCACGGTCTCCTCCTTCGCCGTGTACGACGTCCGCGAGGCCGTCGCCGAGGACGGCACCCCCGTCCTCGACCTGGTGGTCTCCGTGGTGTGCTCGTCCGGGACGTACATCCGCGCCCTCGCCCGCGACCTGGGTGCGGGCCTCGGCGTCGGCGGCCACCTCACGGCGCTGCGCCGCACGCGCGTCGGGCCGTACAAGCTGGACTCCGCCCGCACCCTCGACCAGCTCCAGGAGGAGCTGACGGTGATGCCGGTCGCCGACGCCGCCACGGCCGCGTTCCCCCGCTGGGACGTGGACGACAAGCGCGCCCGGCTGCTGCTGAACGGGGTCCGTCTGGAGATGCCCGAGGAGTACGCGGACCGCGGCGCCGTCGCCGTCTTCGACCCCACCGGCCGTTTCCTGGCCCTGGTGGAGAGCCAGAAGGGCAAGGCGAAGAGCCTCGCGGTCTTCGGCTGAGGAGCCGTATCCGGCTGAAGAGCCGGCGGTCCTCGGCCGGGGCGTGAGGCGTCCGGCCGTCCGGCCGTCCGGCCGTCCGGTGGAGCGTGGAGCGGCGGTCACGGGGTTGCTGTTCCCGCCGCTCCACGGTCCCCCCTCGGTTCCCCCACCCAGAGGTGTATCCATCTCCCCGGGGCTATTCACCCCTTCGTGCAGGCGCTCGGAGTGAACCGAGGGAGCGGAAGGGGGCGCGTTCGCCGCGCGATCTGTTCCGCTGATCTTCACGTGCCTACCGTCGGAACACAGGTACGACGGGGAGGTCAGGACATGGCGGTACGGGGCCGTCGGGCAACCGACGACGGCCGTCGGGCGGCGCGGGACGAAGTCCTGGTGCGGGTCGGCGATCTGGCGGGACGACCGCGCGGCACGGGCTTCGTCGCCGACCACCACGGCACGGTCGTCACCAGCCACGAGGCGGTGGACGGGCTGGCCCGGATCGTGGTGCGCGCCACCGGCGACCGTGTCTGCGTGGTGACCTCCGACGCGGTGACCCCGCTGCCCGCCCTCGATCTCGCGCTCATCCGCACCGAGGGGCTGTGCGTGGACCCGCTGCCCTTCGCGCTGCGGGACGAGGTCGGGACGGGCGCGTACGTCCGCATCGCGGCCGGCAGCTGGCGCGAGGCACGGGTGCTGGGCACGGCGGACGTCACCTACACCGCGACCGACGGCTTCCATCTGCTGCGCGGCGCAATGGAGTTGGCCATCGGCACGGCCGGGAGCGAGGCGTTGAGGCTGGGCGGCGGCGCGGCCGGCGGCCCCGTGCTCGACGTGACCACCGGGGCCGTCGTGGGGGTGCTCGGCACCGCCCTGGAGGCACAGCACCGGGCCACCGGTTTCGCCGTACCCCTGCGTGGCTGGCGGTCCGAGCGGCCCCTGGCCGAACTGCTCGCGCGCAACGCGGCGACCGTGGGGGCGTACGGGACCGATCTGAACCTCGCGGGGGTACTGGAGCTCACGGCCACCACCGTCGGGTCGGACGGGCCCGGGGCGGCGGCCGGAGCCGTCGCCGCGACCGGGGGGCCCGCCCCGGTCGAACGGACCGATGTCGTAAGCGAGTTCACCGCTTTCACCGAGGGCCCGGCGACGGTCCTCGGACTCGTCGGCCCGCCCGGCAGCGGCCGTACGACGGAACTGGCCGCCCTTGCCGCCCGGCGCGGCCGCGACCCCGAACCGGCGCCGACCCTCTGGCTCCGCGGCGCCGACCTCCTCGCCGACGACGACTCCGTCGCGGACGCGGCCCGCCGCGCGCTGGAAAGGGCCGGGCGGATCGTGGCGGCGTCGTGGGCGGCGGGTGTTCCGGGGACGGGGGGCGCGCCGGCGGGGTCGATGGGGTCGATGGGGGAGCGGGGCGGCCGGGGTGGGGCTGTGGGCGAGTCCGGTGCGGCGGGGGCTTCGGACGCGCTCGCCGGGTCGGGCGGATGGGCCGCCTCGGATTTCTCGGCCGCCTCCGCCGCGACGGCCGGCTGGGGTGCGTCGGGTGGTGCCGACGATCTCGGAGAGGGGCGGGCCGGTGCGGTGGGGCGGCCGTGGCTGCCTGGTCGGTACGAGGGCGAGTTGGGGGACATCCGGCCGGAGCGGCTGGCGCGGCTCGCGGGTGCGGCGGGGCGGCCCCTGCTGCTGCTTCTCGACGGCCCCGAGGAGATGCCGCCGACGCTCGCGCACCGGCTGGCCGAGTGGACCGCCGGTACGGCCGCGTGGCTGCGGGAGAACGGGGCGCGGCTCGTGGTGGCCTGCCGTGCCGAGTACTGGGAGCGGGCCGGGGCGCAGTTCCCGGCGGAGCTGCTGTACGGGGAGGCCTCCGGCGCAGAGGGGCAGCCGCTGCCCGCCTGCGTACGGCTCGGTGACCTGACGCGGAGCGAGGCCCGCCGCGCCCGGCTCCGGTACGGGCTCCCCGAGGACGCGCTGGCCGCCGCCGACGCCCGCCACCCGCTCACCCTGCGTCTGCTGTCCGAGATCCGTGCGGCACTGCCGGAGCCCGCGGGCGGGCGGCCAGGCGACCGGCACCACGAGGACGACGGCTTCACCGGCCGGTGCAACGGGGGCGGGGGGCCCTCCGGCGCGGCGGCCTCCGCCTCGGGTGCCGATGGGTTCCCGTACGGCCGGGCGGCGTCATCCGCCGGTACGCCGTCGCCTTCCTTCGACCCGACGGCGTCAGCTTCCGCCTCCACCGCACCGCCCTCCCCGCCCCCCACCCCCTCGGGGCGGCCGGACCGGGACGACGTGTTGGCGGGCTATCTGGATCTGATGTGTCTGCGGGTCGCCGTGCGGCTGGCCGCGGGGAACGGGGTGCGGGGAGCGGCCGTACGGCGGCTGGCGGCACAGGTGTCCGGGCAGGTGCACGAGGCGGCCCGGCGGTGTCTGGGACCGGGACAGGGGGAGCTGGACCGGGCGGCGTTCGAGGCGGTGTTCCCCTGGGGGCCCGTGTCGGGGCGGCGGCTCGGCGGCACCACCGGCTGGGCCTCGGCCGTGCTCACCGAGGGCCTGCTCGTCCCGGCCGGCGACGGCTACCGCTTCGCCCACGAGGAGCTCGCCGACTGGATCCAGGGCGCACACCTGGACCTCGACGCGGCCCTCCACGCCCTGGTCCACCGGGGCTGGGTCGCCCAGGCCGAGACACGGCGCGGCTGGGGCACCATGCCCTCGGAGGCCCGGGTGCGGCGACAGGCCCGCCGGGCCACCCGCAACCTCCCCGTGCCCCGCCACCGCATCGGCCCCGTCGTCCACGCCCTGCTGCTCCTCGGCCGACAGCAGGGCCCCACCGAACTGGCCGGACGGCTGGAGGAGTTGCTCGACGCCCTGGACGCCCTGCTGCCGCCCGGCGCCCCGGCCCCCGACGATCCGACCTGGTGGGCCACCCGCCTCCTGGGGGAGGTCCTGCTCCGGGTGCCCGACGCGACGCCGTACTCCAGGGTGCTGCGCTTCCTCACCGAGCGGATCGGCGCCTGGCGGGCCCAGGGCCGGGGCGTGCCCGGGGAGTTCGGGCCGGACTTCTGGGCGTCCCTGCGGCTGCCCGAGGCGGAACGGTTCGACCTGCTACGACGCCTCGTCGTGGCCGACCCGCCCACCGGCGGGGGACCCCGCTATCTGGACGTGGTCTCCCGGCTCCTCGCCGCCGACCCCGTCGCCGTGCAGCCGCTGCTGACCCGTTGGTTCCTCGACGACACCCCGCTGGTCGCGACACCGGACGCCACCGTGGCGACGGCCGCGCAGGCGCTGCTGCACACCCGTCGCCGGTGCGCCCTGGACGACCTGACCGAGGCGCTGGTCGACAGCGCGCACCGGCGCGGGGACGAACTGCTCGCCGTACTCTCCGAGGAGGAGCCCTCGGCGGTGTGCCGGGCCGTCGACCGGTGGGTGCGGGACGAGCGCCCGGCGCGCCGGGTCGCGGGGCTCGCGTACGCCCTGCGGACCGCTCCTCAGGTCGGCACGGAGGCCGACCGCGAGCTGCTCCGCTACGCGGCGTTCGCCCTGTTGGCCCGCCCCGCCGACGTCACGCTGCACAGCGGCGCCCTCGCCCTGCTCGTACGGGACCCGCGGACCAGGTCGCGGTATCTGCCGCAGGCGCTGGAACGCTTCGCAGCCGGTGATCCGCAACTGCCCGCGAGCGCCCTGGTCACCGCTCTCGCCACCGACCCGGACCCGGTCCTGGACGCCTTCCGCGCCCGGCTGCGGACCCCGGGCGCCGAGGGCTCCGACGGGGAGGCCCTGCGGACGCTCGCCGAGGTCACCACCCCCGGCCTCGCGCGCCGCGTCACCGCGCTCGTACGGGAGGCCGTCGAGCTGCGCCCCGAGCTGGCGGGGCACGTCGCCGCGTACGTCGACCGCCGACTGGAACACGGGCCGGGTACCTGCGCCGTACTGTTCCCGCTGGTCAGTGGCCTCATCGTCGACGGACCCGTGCAGGTCCGCGCGACCCTCGCGGCGGTCTTCGCCGAGCGCGGCACACCGGCCTCCGGCCCCCTCCGGCGTGAGCTGCTCGACCTGCTGATGGCGACCGAACGGGACCCGTCCGTCCTCGACGCGCTCCTGCGCGCGGTCGCCACACGCGGAGCGGCGGCCGGCGGCGCGGCGACCGCCGACCGGGGGACCAGGGGCGACAGGCACGAAGGGGTGGATATGGCCGATCCGGGCGACGACCCGGTCACCCGGTCGCTGGTCCATCGGGTCGGGACGCTTCTCGTCCGTACACCCGAAGGGGCGACCCGTTTCGACTGGGCGCTCGTCGACCTGGCCCGTCATGTGCCCGGATTCGCGGTGCTGGTGGCAGGCTGGCTCAACGGTACGCCCCAGGAGTGGGCCACGGTGGTCGGCCCGAGCACACGCCGGATGATCGAGAACCTGGCAGGGGTCCCGGGAGTGCGGGTGCCCGCGTGAAGCGAGTCCGCAGCCGTGCCGCAGCCGTGCCGCGCATCACAGGGCGGATGCCGATGCGGGCCAGGGGCACCGGGCATGGCACCCTTAGACCTGCGCAAGGGTCAGGCGTCAATACGGACACGGGTTCGATGAGGAGCGGTCACAGTGCAGCGCTGGCGTGGCTTGGAGGACATCCCCGAGGACTGGGGGCGCAGCGTCGTCACCATCGGTTCCTACGACGGGGTGCACCGCGGGCACCAGCTGATCCTCCGGCACGCCGTGGAACGCGCGCGTGAGCTGGGGGTTCCCTCCGTCGCCGTCACCTTCGACCCGCACCCCAGCGAGGTCGTGCGCCCCGGCACCCATCCGCCGCTGCTCGCCCCGCACCACCGCCGCGCCGAGCTGATGGCAGAGCTGGGCGTGGACGCGGTCCTCGTCCTGCCCTTCACCAGCGAGTTCTCCCGGCTCTCCCCGGCCGACTTCGTCGTCAAGGTCCTGGTCGACAAACTGCGCGCCAAGGCCGTCGTCGAGGGCCCCAACTTCCGCTTCGGCCACAAGGCCGCCGGGGACGTGGCGTTCCTGGCCGAGCAGGGCAAGACGTACGACTTCGACGTCGAGGTCGTCGATCTGTTCGTCACCGGCGAGGCGGGCGGCGGACAGCCGTTCTCCTCGACCCTGACCCGACGGCTGGTCGGCGAGGGCGATGTCGAGGGCGCGCGCGAGATCCTCGGCCGCCCCCACCGTGTCGAGGGCGTCGTGGTACGCGGCGCCCAGCGCGGTCGCGAACTGGGCTTCCCGACGGCCAACGTCGAGACCCTCCCGCACACCGCGATCCCCGCCGACGGCGTCTACGCCGGCTGGCTGCACGTCGACGGCGAGGCCATGCCCGCCGCGATCTCCGTCGGCACCAACCCGCAGTTCGACGGCACCGAGCGCACGGTCGAGGCATACGCCATCGACCGCGTCGGCCTCGACCTCTACGGCCTCCACGTCGCCGTCGACTTCCTCGCCTTCGTGCGCGGCCAGGCGAAGTTCGACTCGCTGGAGGCGCTGCTGGTGGCGATGGGCGAGGACGTGAAGAGGTGCCGGGAGCTGATCGGGGCGTACGCGGGGGAGTAGACCCCGAGGGCCGATGACGCGCCTGGCGCACCGGTATGGCTGATGGGCTGAGGGCCCGTACCGTTCGTGGATCGTGAACGGTACGGGCCCTCAGCCGTGTTCCTGTCGTGCGGTTACTGCTGCTGTGGCGGGGCCGGCGGGTAGGGCTGCTGCTGGCCCTGTTGCGGCGGGTACGGCTGGCCCGGGGCGGGCTGGCCGGGCTGGCCGTAGGGCCCGGGGGTCGGCTGACCCGGGTAGGGCTGGGGCTGGCCGGGGTACGGCTGCCGGCCCTGCTGCGGCGGATACGGCTGGCCCTGTGGCTGGTGTTGCTGTGGCTGGTGCTGCTGCGGGTACGGCTGCTGACCGGGTGTCTGCTGGCCCGGCATCGGCGGGGCGACCACCGGAGGCGGGTTGCCGTCCGAGGTCCACAGACCGTGCGACTGCTGATGGCGGGCGATGTCCTCGGCGACCATCGCGGCGAGCGTGAAGTACGACTCCCGCACCTTCGGCCGCATCATGTCGAGGTCCAACTCCGCGCCGGCGGAGAGGTGTTCGTCGAAGGGCACGACGACGACCCCGCGGCAGCGCGTCTCGAAGTGGGAGACGATGTCCTCCACCTTGATCATCTTGCCGGTCTCACGCACCCCCGAGATGACCGTGATGGAACGGGCCACCAGGTCCTGGTACCCGTGCGCGGAGAGCCAGTCCAATGTCGTACTGGCGCTGCTCGCGCCGTCCACCGACGGCGTCGAGATGATGATCAGCTGGTCGGCGAGGTCGAGAACCCCGCGCATGGCGCTGTAGAGCAGTCCGGTGCCCGAGTCGGTGAGGATGATCGGGTACTGCTTGCCGAGGATGTCGATCGCGCGCCGGTAGTCCTCGTCGTTGAACGTCGTGGAGACGGCCGGGTCGACGTCGTTGGCGATGATCTCCAGCCCGGAGGCCGCCTGTGAGGTGAACCGCCGGATGTCCATGTACGAGTTGAGGTACGGGATCGCCTGGACCAGGTCGCGGATGGTCGCCCCGGTCTCCCGCCGCACACGACGGCCGAGCGTTCCGGCGTCCGGGTTGGCGTCGATCGCGAGGATCTTGTCCTGACGCTCGGTGGCGAGCGTCGAGCCGAGCGCCGTGGTGGTCGTGGTCTTGCCCACGCCGCCCTTGAGGCTGATGACCGCGATGCGGTAGCAGGACAGCACCGGCGTCCTGATCAGCTCCAACTTCCGCTGCCGCTCGGCCTCTTCCTTCTTCCCGCCGAGCTTGAACCGCCCACCGCCGGACGCCGGACGGCTGCTCTTCGTCTTCTGCTTCTTGCTGTTGAGCAGCCGGTCGGAGGACAGCTCGACCGCCGCGGTGTAACCGAGCGGCGCCACACCGGGGTTGGTGGGCTGCCGCTGATCGTGCCGCACGGCCTGCGGCCAGGCCGCGCCTGTGCGGGGGTCGACGGGGGCGGAGGGGGCGGAGGTGTGGGGGTGAGGGTGACCGCCGGGGTGTTCACCGGGGTGCGCTGGCTGGCCGGGGAAGGGGGGGTGCGGCTGACCGGGGTGCTCCGGCTGGGTGGGCTGGGTGGGTTGGGTGGGGGGTTGGGGGAAGCCGTAGCCACTCTGGGGGGTGGGGGCTCCGGGGGCAGCGGGGGAGGGCGGGAAGCCGTAGCCGGCTTGGGGCACGGGGGCGTGGGGGGTGTTGGGGTGGGGCGTGGGGGCGGCAGGCTGTTCCGGCTGTCCGGGGTGTGCCGGTTGGGCCGGGGGTTGGGGGAAGCCGTAGCCGCCCTGCTGGGGGATGGGGGCTTGCGGGGGTACGGGCGCGCCTGGGGGCGGGAAGCCGTAACCGGGGGTGGGTTGGGCGGGGGGTGCTGCGGGTGTGGGGGCCGCAGGTTGTCCCGGCTGTTCCGGCTGTCCGGGGTGTCCTGGCTGTCCGGGGTGTGCCGGTTGGGCCGGGGGCTGGGGGAAGCCGTAGCCGCCCTGCTGGGGGACGGGTGTCTGTGGGGGTACGGGTGCGCCCGGGGGCGGGAAGCCGTAGCCCGCGGGGGCGGGGGCGGGGGCGGGGGCGTAGGGAGTCTGCGGGGGCGGCGGCTGCTGGCCGGGCGCGGCCGGCGCCCCCGGCGTGGCGTCGATCGGGTTGCCCCAGGCCGCGGGCGCGCCCTGCGGCGCCTGCGGATGGAACGGCTGCTGATGGGGCACGGCTGCGGGCTCCCCCTGCGCCGCGGCCGGCTCCTGGCCCGGCATTCCGGGGTACTCCGGCGCGGACGGCGGCCACTGCGCTCCCGGCGCGGGCGCGGGCGCCTCCGCCAACTGGAACGCGGGCGGCAACGGCGGAAGTCCACCCTGCGGCGCGGGCGGCGTCCAGGAAGGAGGCGCCTGCGGCACACCACCGGGCGCACCCGGAGCTGGTGCGGCGGGTGCCGCGTCCTGGGGTGCGGTGCTGCCGGGAGTGGTGTCATGCGGGGCGGGATGTGGAGGAGCGGTCTCCTCTACGTCGGCCTTTTGCACGGCGGGTTCCTGGGAGCCGGAGCCCTGGGAGTCCGGGCCCGGGGCAGACAAGTCCTGCGGAGCCGAGCCCTGGGCGTCGCCGGCCTGTGCGGTTGAGCCCGCCGGTGCGGCGGCCTGCGGTGCGGAGCCCTCCGGCGCGGCATCCGCAGACTCGGCTCCCTCGCCGACGCTCTCTGGCTTCGCGTCGTCCCCGGAACTCTCGCCTACGGCGGCACCGACCCCGCCGGGCAGCTCTCCCTCCGCGACACCGGCCTCGTCGGCCGCGCCCTCGACGGCCGTACCCTCGGCAGACTGCACAACACCGACTCCGACGCCGACGTCACCGGCAGCCGGATCCGCCCCGGCATGGTCACTGTCGCTGCCCTCGCCCTCGGCCGCGCCCTCGGAGCCGGACTCCGCAGCTTCGACGGCCGCGCTCTCGGTCACCTGTGGTGCGTTCAACTCAAAATCATGGGCATCCGCTTGATCACCGGAAGCGGCTCCCACGGCCACACCCGCGTCAGGCGCCGCCCCCGAAGGCGAGCCAGCGCCCACAGCCGTACCAGCGGCCGTAGCGGCGTCCTCGATCTCATGCTTCAGCGCGACAGCGGAAATCCGCATGGTGGAGCCGCTCTCGATGTCCCCGTTGTCGACGCCCGCCGACGACACGGCGGCAACAGGCGGCCAGGGAGGCGCAACCGCGCCCGGAGCCACGGCGGGCGCGCCAGGCGTGCCGGGGGGCGGAGCGACCGGCGGCGCAGGAGGAGCGGGAGGCACAGGAGGCACCGGCGGACCGGCCACCGGAGGCACCGGCGGACCGGCAACCGGAGGCACGGCATCCGCACCCGTACCCGAAGCCGCGTCGACACCCGCACCCGCACCCGCACTCGAACCCGGTTCCGAACCGGCCCCTGGCGATGACGCGTTCTGCGTGTACCAGGCAGGCGGCGCGTAATCGATGGTGAACTCGCCCGTCGCCTCGACGGCGGACTCGGCGTCGGGCTGGTCATCGTCGGGTGTGGCCCAGCCCCCGCGCATCCCGTCCCGATCGCTGCTCACAATTCCTCCTGGTGTGGTCGAGCACCCTCATGCCGTGCTGGGGCGACCGTTCCTGTCGTCTGATTCGCCGGGCTGGTCCCCCCTCGGGCCCCGGGCAGATGCCGCACAGCCCGTACCACCCGCTTGCGGGCAACTCGCGACGTGCTGTACCCCAGCCTAATCATCAAAACCTCGGGCCCGGCAGGCCCGTCTGTCCTGACCGGCTTCACCGAAGCACTCAAGTGCCCAGAGAATTGAATAATTTGGACATATGGTCTCGACTCGATCTTCACGCGTCGGGCTCGTCCGGAACAGCCGGCTCAGTCCATGCGGCGCGCCGCACCCAGGAGACCGGTCTCCGCGTCCGTGGCCTGAGTCATCACGTACTGCCGGTCCCGCTCCGTGCACCACAGCGTGATGCCGTCCTGCAGTCCGGGCAGGGACCGGGTCTCGGGGTGCGGCAGCCCTATCCCCCGACCGATCTCCGTGGCCTCGTCCGGAGACACCCGCTGGACGCCCACGAGGCGAGCCTGACGCAGCAACCGTGGTGCGACGGGACTCAAATAAGGAAGAAGTGTGAGTACGGCCTGCCACGGAGCCGACGCCACGCGTCCACGCGGCGGCCGCAGGGCTCGTAGCCGCCGACGGGAGAAGAGCGAAGCGATGCAGGAGGTCAGGACGAGGTGAAGGCGACCGCCGGTACGAGCCGGGGGCCGCCGAACGCGGGGGACGAGTGGAACACGGGGATCCGGAGGCACTTGACCACCCGGGGCGCGCGGCCGACCCCGCTGGGCGGTGCAACGCGTCAACCTAGACGCGCTGTGGGCCCGATCCACCGGGACGAACGTTCAGGTGCGGTGATCGACACCGGAGTGGATGCCAAGAACCGCCAGGTCACCCAGGCCGTGGACGCCTCCAGCGGTGCGAACTACCTCCCCACGAAGAACTCCAGGGGCGAGAAGACCGACCGCGGCAACAGCCAGGGCACCACCGAAACGGTGGGCCACGGCACGCGGGTGGCCGGATCATCGCGGCCCGCCCCAGTGAAGGGGACCGGCTTCGTTGGCCTGGCCCCGGACATCAGGATCATCCCGATCAAGCAGAACAACACCGAGGAAGACGGTGCGGCCTCACCCTGGCCTCGTCGATCCGCTACGCCGTCGACGAAGGTGCCGATGTCATCAACATCTCGCAGGACACGGCCAACGCCCTGAAACCCGACGCGACTGGAGGAGGCCGTCCACGTCAAGGTCACCTATCCGGCGCCGTACGTCGCCGGGGTGGCGGCCCTCCTGAAGTCCAAGTACCCACACTGGACGGCCCAGCAGGCGGTCGCCCAGATCGAGCAGACGGCAGAACGCTCCATCCCCGGCCGCGACCGCCCGGCTGGGGAGTGGTCGACTCCGTCAAGGCCCTGACGGACGTGGACACACCAGCCTGGCGCCCCATGTGGCCGTCGTCGGCCTCGTCCTGGTGGCGGGGCTGAGCGGCACGGCGGTGGCCGTCCGGGACGCACCACGCAAGCGGCGACGACCGGAGGGCAATACAGGGACCCGCTGACCCAATTGACCGTACTGGGCCTGATTCTGTCCGCGCTGCTCTTGGTCATGGCCTGCGTCAAGGCGGACTGGGTACGCGCCTGCGCTCCCGCATCAACCCCTCGGCCGAGGAATTACCGACTCCGCCTTCGCTGCCGCCCGCGTCACCCTGATCATCATGGCAACCGTCGGCATCTACCTGGCCGTCCAGAGCTTGGGCGTTCCGCGGTGACATGACGGGGGACGACAGCGAGCCGACCGCTCGGACGAGAACGGCTGCCCGCCGCCGAACATCATCGGAGTGCAGCAGACCGTCGCCTGTCCGGCAAGGCGGCATGCTGTGGACGCGTGGGACTTGCCGGAAACCAGCGGGGCCTCGTAAGGCGGCCACGCATGCGTCACATCCCGCACCTGTAACTGGCCCTCTCAAGATTGACATCATGGGACTCTTCGACAAGCTGACCGGAACCAAGTACCCCGCCGACGGTGTCGCACCGCGTTCGGTCGAGGAGGTGCGGGCAGCCCTGCTCGGCCTCAGCCGACCCGATGTCCCCTACGTCATTCGCGAGGGTGAGGGTGGGGGAGAGGGCGTCGACCTGGTGGCGGAATGGCGGATGTCGGAGCCCGCCTGGCAAACCGTCTTCATCGAGTCGCAGCTGTCTCGCTTCGTCCGGATCCGGATGCGTCCGGTCCAGCGCGGCCACGAAGTACGCGTCCTCGAGGAATCGTGGGAGGTCACCAGGGTCGGGAATCCGCCGCAGCTCAAGGTGTCAGCGGCTTACTCGCGCGGGCCGAACAGGACTGTCTCGCGCCAGTACTCGATCCAACGCGGGGCCGACAACCGCCTCGAAGCGACAGAGGGCTTCCGCTTCGACAGCGCCGACCTCCGAGACCCCCTGCGGAACGCCGTCCTCGCATCGGGCTGGACATGGCGCGGCGTGCTCTTCGGCAAGCTGTGAGGGCGACGGGCTCCTGACTCATCGCTTGGCGCGCGCCTCACTGAGCTTTTTCAGCGTTGCCACTCCGGAGTGAGGTCCGCTCCCTTGTACCGGGCGGGCCGCCGTCCAGCAGGACGAAGTCCGCCCCGGTCCCGCGCAGAACCTTCACCAGCACCGGTCGCCCTCACGGGCGACAACGCGCAGGGTCACCCACGAGGGCCTCCGAGCGGCGCGTCGAAACGTCGTCAATCCGCAGCTGCTGGCTCTCTCCACCGGCCTGGCCATGCTGATGCGCGCCCATCTCTTCCGCTACACCGCGCAGGTGGGCGCCGCCCTGGCCGCTGGTCTCACGGTCCTGGTCCTCCTCGGACTCGGGCTGGCGCTGAACCCGCCGCAGGACTATGTGCGCGACGCGCTCCTCGGTGATTCCCACGCCCTCG
Organism: Streptomyces griseiscabiei; assembly: GCF_020010925.1. Taxonomy (NCBI): domain Bacteria; kingdom Bacillati; phylum Actinomycetota; class Actinomycetes; order Kitasatosporales; family Streptomycetaceae; genus Streptomyces; species Streptomyces griseiscabiei. The sequence continues at coordinate 884,266 of NZ_JAGJBZ010000002.1, forward strand.
ACATCCGCAGCGTCTGGCTCGCCGCGGCGATCGCCGCGGCAGCGGTCCTGGTCACCGCGATCGGTCTCATCGCTCCGCGACGCGGTGTGACCCCGTTCTGGGGACGCTTCCTGGAGATCGCCGAGAGCTTCGTCCTGCTGACCCTGATCCCGCTGGCTCTGGCCGTCTTCGACGTGTACGCACGGGCCCGGGCCATGACCAGCTAGCGGTACGGCCGCTGTTCCGTGCGGGGCGACGGGGCAGGGAGCCGGCACGGCTTCCCACCCCGCTCGCCGCCGCCCGGCTACGCGTCCAGCCCCCCATTGTGCGGCGCGGGCTCCAGATCGAACTCCCCGTCCCGCGCTCCCAGCACGAAGGCCCGCCACTCCGCCTCCGTGTAGCGGAGCACGGTGTCGGGGTCGAGGGAGGAGCGCATGGCCACGGCGCCCTCCGGGAGGTACGCGATCTCCACCCGCTCCTCGTGCTCCTCCGTACCCGGTGCGCTGTGCCACTCGACGCCCGAGATGTCGAGCGCGTAGAGCTCGTCCTTCTCCCGCTCCTTGCGTGCTTTGAGTTCTTTGTCCTCGGCCTCGGCCATGACGGCTCCGATCCTTCCTCCGCGCCAACGCACTGTGCGGTCACCCTACTTGCCGCCGTTCTCGCTGCTCAGAGGTTTGGCCAAGGACGACCGTGACGAGGGGTGGTGGCCCGGTCACAGGCGCGGGCGGTGGGGAGGCGGAACGGGGCGCCCCTCCGCACTGGTACCCTGTGTGGCGGCCGTCTGTGTTCGCACCCGGGACCCCTTCACGGGTCTCGGAGACCGCGCCGACGGATCCCGGCCACCCGAGTCGTGTAAGCCCCCCTGAGACGAAGACCAGGGGCACTCGGTGGCATCAATGAGACTCATGAGGAGTATCGCGTGTCGCTCGACGCCGCTACGAAGAAGCAGATCATCAGCGAGTTCGGTACCAAGGAGGGCGACACCGGCTCCCCCGAGGTGCAGGTCGCGATGCTCTCCCGCCGTATCTCGGACCTGACCGAGCACCTCAAGACCCACAAGCACGACCACCACTCCCGCCGTGGTCTGCTGATCCTGGTCGGTCAGCGTCGCCGTCTGCTGCAGTACCTCGCCAAGAAGGACATCCAGCGCTTCCGTGCGCTGGTCGACCGCCTCGGCATCCGCCGCGGTGCGGCGGGCGCCAAGTAGGACGCCGTGCAGGGGAGCGGTTCCCGGGAGAATGGGGGACCGCTCCCTTTGCTGTACACGGTTTGCTGTACACGGTTTGCTGTACACGGTGGTGCGCGTCGCCGTACGCGCCCCCGAGGACCCGCCGCACGCGGGACGTACGTGCGGAAACGTGCGGAGTGTCACCACCCCTTTGTAGTGTGGTAGCACAACGCAATACGCACGACACAGTGTGAGGACGCCCGGACCCGGACGACCGCACACGACGAAGACACCACGCACGACGCACGACGAAGGCACAACGCACGAGGAGAAGCGCACCTCGCCGCCGCCGGTCCTCGGTAGTGGCCCCCGGGAGATTGCGAACCCCGAGGGCTTCGATCGAAGACCGGCCCGCACCAGACGGCGCGCTTCTCCGCCACCGTCCCCCTGCCACACGGGCAGGCCCAGGGACGAAAGACGACATGTAACGGAGAAATCGCTAGTGGAGAACGAGACCCACTACGCCGAGGCCGTCATCGACAACGGCTCCTTCGGCACCCGCACCATCCGCTTCGAGACGGGCCGCCTCGCCAAGCAGGCCGCCGGCTCCGCCGTGGCGTACCTGGACGACGACACCATGGTGCTGTCGGCCACCACCGCCTCCAAGAACCCCAAGGACCAGCTCGACTTCTTCCCCCTCACGGTGGACGTCGAGGAGCGGATGTACGCCGCCGGCAAGATCCCCGGCAGCTTCTTTCGCCGTGAGGGCCGTCCCTCCGAGGACGCCATCCTCACCTGCCGCCTCATCGACCGCCCGCTGCGCCCGTCCTTCAAGAAGGGCCTGCGCAACGAGATCCAGGTCGTCGCCACGATCATGGCGCTCAACCCCGACCACCTGTACGACGTCGTCGCGATCAACGCCGCGTCCGCGTCCACGCAGCTGGCCGGTCTGCCCTTCTCCGGCCCGATCGGCGGCGTCCGTGTCGCGCTGATCAACAACCAGTGGGTGGCGTTCCCGACGCACACCGAGCTGGAGGACGCCGTCTTCGACATGGTCGTCGCGGGCCGTGTCCTGGAGGACGGCGACGTCGCGATCATGATGGTCGAGGCCGAGGCCACCGAGAAGACGATCCAGCTGGTCAAGGGCGGTGCCGAGGCGCCGACCGAGGAGGTCGTCGCCGCCGGTCTGGACGCCGCGAAGCCCTTCATCAAGGTGCTCTGCAAGGCCCAGGCCGACCTCGCCTCGAAGGCCGCCAAGCCCACCGGCGAGTTCCCGGTCTTCCTCGACTACCAGGACGACGTCCTGGAGGCGCTCACCGCCGCGGTCAAGGACGAGCTGACGCAGGCCCTCACCATCGCGGGCAAGCAGGACCGCGAGGCCGAGCTGGACCGCGTCAAGGGTCTCGCCGCCGAGAAGCTGCTCCCGCAGTTCGAGGGCCGCGAGAAGGAGATCAGCGCGGCCTACCGCTCGCTGACCAAGTCCCTGGTCCGTGAGCGCGTCATCAAGGACAAGGTCCGCATCGACGGCCGTGGCGTCACGGACATCCGTACGCTCGCCGCCGAGGTCGAGGCCATCCCGCGCGTGCACGGCTCGGCGCTGTTCGAGCGTGGCGAGACCCAGATCCTGGGCGTCACCACCCTCAACATGCTCCGTATGGAGCAGCAGCTCGACACCCTTTCCCCGGTGACGCGCAAGCGCTACATGCACAACTACAACTTCCCGCCGTACTCCGTCGGCGAGACCGGCCGCGTCGGCTCCCCGAAGCGCCGCGAGATCGGCCACGGCGCGCTCGCCGAGCGCGCCATCGTGCCGGTCCTGCCGACGCGCGAGGAGTTCCCGTACGCGATCCGTCAGGTGTCCGAGGCCCTCGGCTCCAACGGCTCGACGTCCATGGGCTCGGTCTGCGCCTCCACCATGTCGCTGCTGAACGCCGGTGTGCCGCTGAAGGCCCCCGTCGCCGGTATCGCCATGGGCCTGATCTCCCAGGAGATCAACGGCGAGACGCACTACGTCGCCCTCACCGACATCCTCGGTGCGGAGGACGCCTTCGGCGACATGGACTTCAAGGTCGCCGGCACCAAGGAGTTCGTCACCGCCCTCCAGCTCGACACCAAGCTGGACGGCATCCCCGCCTCCGTCCTGGCCGCCGCCCTCAAGCAGGCCCGTGACGCCCGCCTCCACATCCTCGACGTGATGATGGAAGCGATCGACACGCCGGACGAGATGTCCCCGAACGCCCCGCGGATCATCACCGTCAAGATCCCCGTGGACAAGATCGGCGAGGTCATCGGCCCGAAGGGCAAGATGATCAACCAGATCCAGGAGGACACCGGCGCCGAGATCACGATCGAGGACGACGGCACCATCTACATCGGTGCCCAGGTCGGCTCGCAGGCCGAGGCCGCCCGCGCCACGATCAACGGCATCGCCAACCCGACCATGCCGGAGGTCGGCGAGCGCTACCTGGGCACCGTCGTGAAGACGACGACCTTCGGTGCGTTCGTGTCGCTGCTCCCGGGCAAGGACGGACTGCTGCACATCTCGCAGATCCGCAAGCTCGCCGGCGGCAAGCGCGTGGAGAACGTCGAGGACGTCGTCGGCGTGGGCGCCAAGGTCCAGGTCGAGATCGCCGAGATCGACTCCCGCGGCAAGCTCTCCCTCATCCCCGTGATCGAGGGCGAAGAAGGCTCCGAGGACAAGAAGGACGACGGCGACAAGTGACGTCCCGTAGCTCCAAGGCGACGGCCCGCACCTCCACGGAGGCGCGGGCCGTCGCCCGTACCCAAACCCTGATCAAGGGCCGGGACGGCATCGGTACGGTCCGCAAGACCACCCTCCCGGGCGGCCTGCGCATCGTCACCGAGACCCTGCCGTCCGTGCGCTCCGCCACCTTCGGCATCTGGGCGCACGTCGGCTCCCGCGACGAGACGCCCGCGCTGAACGGCGCCACCCACTATCTGGAGCACCTGCTCTTCAAGGGCACCACCCGTCGCAGCGCGCTCGACATCTCCTCCGCGATCGACGCGGTCGGCGGCGAGATGAACGCGTTCACGGCGAAGGAGTACACGTGCTACTACGCACGCGTGCTCGACTCCGACCTGCCGCTGGCCATCGACACGGTCTGCGACATGCTCACCGGCTCGCTCATCCGCGAGGAGGACGTCGACGTCGAACGCGGCGCCATCCTCGAAGAGATCGCGATGACCGAGGACGACCCGGGCGACTGTGTGCACGACCTGTTCGCGCACACCATGTTCGGCGACACCCCCCTCGGCCGCCCGGTCCTCGGCACGGTCGACACGGTCAACGCCCTCGGCGCCGACCGCATCCGCCGCTTCTACAAGAAGCACTACGACCCGACCCACCTCGTGGTCGCCTGCGCCGGCAACATCGACCACAACAAGGTCGTACGCCAGGTCCGCGCCGCCTTCGAGAGCGCCGGTGCCCTCACCCGCGCCGACGCCACCCCGATCGCCCCGCGCGAGGGCCGCCGCGCCCTGCGTACGGCCGGCCGGGTCGAGCTGATCGGCCGCAAGACCGAGCAGGCCCATGTCGTCCTCGGCATGCCCGGACTCGCCCGCACCGACCACCGCCGCTGGGCCCTCGGTGTCCTCAACACCGCGCTCGGCGGCGGCATGTCCTCCCGCCTCTTCCAGGAGGTCCGGGAGAAGCGCGGCCTCGCCTACAGCGTGTACTCGTACACCTCCGGCTTCGCCGACTGCGGCCTCTTCGGCGTCTACGCCGGCTGCCGTCCCTCCCAGGTGCCCGACGTGCTCAAGATCTGCCGCGACGAACTCGACCAGGTCGCCCAGCACGGCCTGCCCGACGACGAGATCGAGCGCGCCATCGGCCAGCTCCGCGGCTCCACCGTCCTCGGTCTGGAGGACACCGGCGCGATCATGAACCGCATCGGCAAGAGCGAGCTGTGCTGGGGCGAGCAGATGTCCGTCGACGAGATGCTGACCCGTATCGCCATGGTGACCCCGGACGAGATCCGCTCGGTGGCCCGCGAGATCCTGGGACAGCGCCCCTCCCTGTCGGTGATCGGCCCGCTCAAGGACAAACAGGCGTCGCGTCTCCACGAAGCCGTCGCCTAACCCCAGTTAAGGAACCAAGCAATGAGCAAGCTGCGCGTGGCGGTCCTCGGTGCCCGGGGCCGGATCGGCGCCGAGGCCGTCCGGGCCGTCGAGGCCGCCGAGGACATGGAGCTGGTCGCCGCCCTGAGCCGGGGCGACAAGCTGGAGACCCTGACCGAGACCGGCGCCCAGGTCGCCGTCGAACTGACCACCCCCGCCTCGGTCATGGAGAACCTCGACTTCTGCGTCCGCCACGGCATCCACGCGGTCGTCGGTACGACGGGCTGGACCGACGAACGCCTCGCGCGGCTGACCGGCTGGCTGGACGGCTCCCCGGAGACGGGCGTGCTCATCGCGCCGAACTTCTCCATCGGCGCCGTCCTGAACATGCGGTTCGCGCAGCTCGCCGCCCCCTACTTCGAGTCGGTGGAGGTCGTCGAGCTGCACCACCCGAAGAAGGTCGACGCCCCCTCGGGCACCGCCACACGCACCGCCCAGCTCATCGCCGAGGCACGGCGCGAGGCAGGCACGGCCCCGGCCCCGGACGCCACGGAGACGGCGCTGGACGGCGCGCGCGGCGCGGACGTCGACGGCGTCCCCGTCCACTCCGTCCGTCTGCGCGGCCTGCTGGCCCACCAGGAGGTCCTCCTCGGCGGCGAGGGCGAGACCCTCACCATCCGCCACGACTCCCTCCACCACAGCAGCTTCATGCCGGGCATCCTGCTCGGCGCCCGCCGCGTGGTGACCACCCCGGGCCTCACCTTCGGCCTCGAACACTTCCTCGACCTGGGCTGACAGGCCCAAGGAACGTCATGCGCGCGAAGCTCACCTATGCCGTCACGGCAGCCGTCCTGGTCGTCTACTTCGTCCTGGTCGGCAGCCGCGGGATCCTGCTCATCGAGACCGGCACACCGATCACGATCGCCTTCGGCACGGCCGTGCTGGTCCTGCCGGGGATCGGCCTCTGGTTCCTGTGGAAGAACACCCAGTTCGTCCGCCGGGCCAACCTGCTCGCCGCCGAACTCGACGCCGAAGGGGGCCTCCCCATCGACGAGTTGAAGCGCACCCCGAGCGGCCGTATCGACCGCGACTCGGCCGACGAGGTCTTCGCACGGCGCAAGGAGGAGACCGAGGACGCCCCCGACGACTGGCGCACCTGGTTCCGTCTCGCCGTCGCCTACCACGACGCCCGCGACACACCCCGGGCCCGCAAGGCGATGCAGCGCGCGATCGCCCTCCACGACGGCGGACCGACCCCGGCCGCCTGACCCGCCCGCTGCCCCCGTACACGGCCGAGGGGCCGGCCCGCACCCGCGGACCGGCCCCTCGCCCATGTGCTCGACCGCCCGGCTACGCGGCGCGCCGGTACTCCGCCGCCCACGCCTCGATCATGTCCGCCGCCCGGTCGAAGGCCTCCGTACGGGCCAGGAAGTCGGCGTTGTGCGTCGTCATCAGCGGGGTCACGTACTCCTGCACCTGGTCCCTGCGGACGAGGAGCAGCGCCTGCCCCTGCACGGTCCGCGGCAGCCCGAGCCAGCGCACGGGCTGCTGCACGGTACGCACCGACACGTTCGGCTCCCAGGACGCCGTACGTGTGCGGAAGAAGCCCACCTGACGCACGCCCCGCGCGCTCACCCAGATGCCGACCCGGAGCAGCCGCAGGGCGCAGCCGATGATCAGCAGCGCGCCCGCGAAGCAGATCGCGCCCGCCTGGAGCGTCTCGGCCACCGCGATGATGACCGCCGCGACGAGCACGTACGAGGCGAGCAGCAGCAACAGCGCGGCGGCGCCCACCCGCCAGGGGCCGGGCCGGTAGGGGCGCCGCCAGCGGTCGCGGTCCTCGAAGGGCAGCGCTTCGTCCACCGCCTGGTCGAAGGCGCGGTCGGCGGTCAGGAAGGGCAGGGGCACGGCTGATCCTCACTCAATCCACGCACAGGTTCGCCGGGTGAGGCTATCGAGCCGGCTCCCTCCTCACCACTCCCGGGGGTCCGACAGGCGCCCAAGAGGGTGCAACTCGGGGCATCCGGGCCTCTTGTCGGTGCCGGGCCGTAGAGTGGTCGCCGCCCGAGAGCAGCCATGGGAAGGACCCTCCGAGCCGTGACCGACACCCCCGCCGACGACCTCAAACCCAGTTTCCGCAGTGAAGTCACCGTCGAGTTGGTGAAGCACAGCGCGGCCGACTCGGACGTCCTGTGGGCCGCCCGCGTCTCCACCGCCGGCGAGCAGTCCCTGGAAGAGCTGACGAAGGACCCCGAGCGCTCCAAGGGTCTCATCAACTACCTCATGCGGGACCGGCACGGCAGCCCCTTCGAGCACAACTCGATGACCTTCTTCATCAGCGCCCCGATCTTCGTCTTCCGCGAGTTCATGCGCCACCGGGTCGGCTGGTCGTACAACGAGGAATCCGGCCGCTACAGGGAGCTCCAGCCCCACTTCTACGTCCCCGACGAGTCCCGCAAGCTGGTCCAGGAGGGCCGTCCCGGCAAGTACGTCTTCGTGGAGGGCACGCAGGCGCAGCAGGAGCTGGTCGGGCGGGTCATGGAGGACTCGTACGTGCATGCGTACGAGGCGTATCAGGAGATGCTCGCCGCCGGTGTGGCCCGTGAGGTCGCCCGCGCGGTTCTGCCGGTCGGTCTCTTCTCCTCGATGTACGCCACCTGCAACGCCCGCTCGCTGATGCACTTCCTCGGTCTGCGCACACAGCACGAGCTTGCCAAGGTGCCGTCCTTCCCGCAGCGGGAGATCGAGATGGTGGGCGAGCGGATGGAGGCGGAGTGGGCGGGGCTCATGCCGCTCACACACGCCGCGTTCAATGCCAACGGCCGGGTCGCGCCCTAACGGACCGCCGACTTTCGGCCAGGCACAGATGTACGGGTCAGCCGAGCGAAGTGTCCGGATTGCGGCATTTCGCGAAGTTCATCTAGCCTGATCAAACGGACCCGGCACTGCTTGAACCCCCGAGCAGGCAGTGCCGGGCTCCGCATTTGTCCTGACTTTTCCCGCCCCCCGAGGGCAGACCGTGCCCTGAGCAGCGAGTAGCGTGTTACCCATGGCTCCGACCTCGACTCCGCAGACCCCCTTCGGGCGGGTCCTCACCGCCATGGTCACGCCCTTCACGGCGGACGGCGCACTCGACCTCGACGGCGCGCAGCGGCTCGCCACCCACCTGGTGGACGCAGGCAACGACGGCCTGGTCATCAACGGCACCACCGGCGAGTCCCCCACCACCGGTGACGCGGAGAAATCGGACCTGGTACGAGCCGTCCTCGAAGCCGTGGGCGACCGCGCCCACATCATCGCGGGCGTCGGCACGAACGACACCCACCACAGCACCGAGCTGGCCCGCGCCGCAGAGAAGGTCGGCGCGCACGGCCTCCTCGTCGTCACGCCGTACTACAACAAGCCCCCGCAGGAGGGCCTGTACCGGCACTTCAAGGCCATCGCCGACGCCGCCGACCTGCCGGTGATGCTCTACGACATCCCGGGCCGCAGCGGAGTCCCGATCGACACCGAGACGATCGTCCGGCTCGCCGAGCACCCGCGCATCGTCGCCAACAAGGATGCCAAGGGCGACCTCGGCCGCGCCAGCTGGGCCATCGCCCGCTCCGGCCTCGCCTGGTACTCGGGCGACGACATGCTGAACCTCCCGCTGCTCTCCGTGGGCGCGGTCGGCTTCGTCTCGGTCGTCGGTCACGTCGTCACCCCCGAGCTGCGCGCCCTGGTCGAGGCGTACGTCTCCGGTGACGTCCAGAAGGCCACCGAGATCCACCAGAAGCTGCTGCCCGTCTTCACCGGTATGTTCCGCACCCAGGGCGTGATGACCACCAAGGCGGCGCTCGCCCTCCAGGGACTGCCCGCCGGACCCCTGCGCGCCCCCATGGTGGAGCTTTCCCCCGAGGAGACGGCCCAGCTCAAGATCGATCTTGGCGCCGGCGGGGTACAGCTCTGACACCGGACTTTCGTACGACGCGCAAGGTGATGTCGGACCTGACACCTCTGACATCTCTGAACACATCTGAGACTTCACAACTGAATAGGCAGGACGACAGCGCCTGCGTTCCCATCCACAACTGCTTTTGCACGAACGTCATGCGCGCCACGTGCCACAGAGGTACGTGGCGCGCGTGGTGAGGAGAGTCTTTTGAGTCATCCGCATCCTGAACTCGGCCCGCCGCCGCCACTCCCCGAGGGGGGCCTGCGGGTCACCCCATTGGGCGGTCTCGGCGAGATCGGCCGGAACATGACCGTATTCGAATACGGCGGCCGGTTGCTGATCGTCGACTGCGGGGTGCTCTTCCCCGAGGAGGAGCAGCCCGGAATCGACCTGATCCTGCCGGACTTCTCGTCCGTCAGGGACCGCCTCGACGACATCGAGGGCATCGTCCTCACGCACGGCCACGAGGACCACATCGGCGCGGTCCCGTATCTGCTGCGCGAGAAGCCCGACATCCCGCTGATCGGCTCCAAGCTGACCCTCGCTCTCATCGAGGCCAAGCTCCAGGAGCACCGCATCCGCCCGTACACCCTTGAGGTGGCCGAGGGGAACCGCGAGCGCATCGGCCCCTTCGACTGCGAGTTCGTCGCGGTCAACCACTCCATCCCGGACGCCCTCGCCGTGGCCATCCGCACCCCCGCGGGCATGGTGGTCCACACGGGTGACTTCAAGATGGACCAGCTCCCGCTGGACAACCGTCTGACGGATCTACACGCGTTCGCACGGCTGAGCGAAGAGGGCATCGATCTCCTTCTCTCCGACTCCACGAACGCCGAGGTCCCCGGATTCGTTCCGCCCGAGCGGGACATCTCCAACGTCCTGCGCCAGGTCTTCGCGGGTGCCAGCAAGCGGATCATCGTGGCCAGCTTCGCCAGCCACATCCACCGCATCCAGCAGATCCTGGACGCCGCCCACGAGTACGGCCGCCGGGTCGCCTTCGTCGGCCGCTCGATGGTCCGGAACATGGGCATCGCCAGGGACCTCGGTTATCTCAAGGTTCCGCCGGGCCTGGTCGTGGACGTCAAGACGCTCGACGACCTGCCGCAGCACGAGATCGTCCTCGTCTGCACCGGATCGCAGGGCGAGCCGATGGCGGCCCTGTCCCGCATGGCCAACCGGGACCACCAGATCCGGATCGTCCAGGGCGACACGGTGATCCTGGCCTCGTCCCTGATCCCGGGCAACGAGAACGCGGTCTACCGCGTCATCAACGGCCTGACCCGCTGGGGCGCCAACGTCGTCCACAAGGGCAACGCCAAGGTCCATGTCTCCGGACACGCCTCGGCCGGCGAGCTGCTGTACTTCTACAACATCTGCCGCCCGAAGAACCTGATGCCGGTGCACGGCGAATGGCGCCATCTGCGGGCCAACGCCGAACTGGGCGCCCTGACCGGCGTACCGCACGACCGCATCGTCATCGCCGAGGACGGCGTCGTCGTCGACCTCATCGAGGGCAAGGCGAAGATCTCCGGCAAGGTCCAGGCCGGGTATGTGTATGTCGATGGCCTCTCGGTCGGTCTCGGCGAGCCGGCCCTGAAGGACCGGAGGATCCTGGGCGACGAGGGCATCATCTCGGTCTTCGTCGTCGTGGACTCCTCCACCGGCAAGATCACCGGGGGCCCGCACATCCAGGCCCGTGGCTCCGGTATCGAGGACTCCGCGTTCAGCGCGGTCGTTCCGAAGATCACCGAGGTGCTGGAGCGTTCGGCACAGGACGGGGTGGTCGAGCCCCACCAGCTGCAACAGCTCATCCGTCGCACCCTCGGCAAGTGGGTCTCCGACACCTACCGGCGCAGGCCGATGATCCTGCCTGTGGTGGTGGAGGTCTGACCCTCCGTCAGTGCTCGTCCCGGAGCGGGGCTCCTCGATTTGCATCGGGGCGCCCCGCTCCAGTACGTTTACGGCTCCGCCCAGGGGGGAACCCGACGCAACTACGCGTCAGGAGCCGCCGGACCGGGTGGAAATTCCGACTCAGAACCTCTGATAAAGTCGGAGTCGCCGGAAAGGGAAACGCGGAAGCGGAAACCTGGAAAGCACCGAGGAAATCGGAACCGGAAACGGTCTGATAGAGTCGGAAACGCAAGACAGCAAGACCGAAGGGAAACTGCCCGGAGGAAAGCCTGAGCGAGAAGCTCGGGTGAGTACAAAGGAAGCGTCCGTTCCTTGAGAACTCAACAGCGTGCCAAAAATCAACGCCAGATATGTTGATACCCCGTCTCCAGCATCTGCTGGGACGAGGTTCCTTTGAAACAAAACACAGCGAGGACGCTGTGAACCATCGGACTATTCCTCCGGTGGTTCCGCTCTCGTGTGTGTGCACCGGCTGAATTAGTTTTCCGGCCGAGTAAACATTCACGGAGAGTTTGATCCTGGCTCAGGACGAACGCTGGCGGCGTGCTTAACACATGCAAGTCGAACGATGAACCACTTCGGTGGGGATTAGTGGCGAACGGGTGAGTAACACGTGGGCAATCTGCCCTTCACTCTGGGACAAGCCCTGGAAACGGGGTCTAATACCGGATACAACACTCTCGGGCATCCGATGAGTGTGGAAAGCTCCGGCGGTGAAGGATGAGCCCGCGGCCTATCAGCTTGTTGGTGAGGTAACGGCTCACCAAGGCGACGACGGGTAGCCGGCCTGAGAGGGCGACCGGCCACACTGGGACTGAGACACGGCCCAGACTCCTACGGGAGGCAGCAGTGGGGAATATTGCACAATGGGCGAAAGCCTGATGCAGCGACGCCGCGTGAGGGATGACGGCCTTCGGGTTGTAAACCTCTTTCAGCAGGGAAGAAGCGAAAGTGACGGTACCTGCAGAAGAAGCGCCGGCTAACTACGTGCCAGCAGCCGCGGTAATACGTAGGGCGCGAGCGTTGTCCGGAATTATTGGGCGTAAAGAGCTCGTAGGCGGTCTGTCGCGTCGGATGTGAAAGCCCGGGGCTTAACCCCGGGTCTGCATTCGATACGGGCAGACTAGAGTGTGGTAGGGGAGATCGGAATTCCTGGTGTAGCGGTGAAATGCGCAGATATCAGGAGGAACACCGGTGGCGAAGGCGGATCTCTGGGCCATTACTGACGCTGAGGAGCGAAAGCGTGGGGAGCGAACAGGATTAGATACCCTGGTAGTCCACGCCGTAAACGGTGGGAACTAGGTGTTGGCGACATTCCACGTCGTCGGTGCCGCAGCTAACGCATTAAGTTCCCCGCCTGGGGAGTACGGCCGCAAGGCTAAAACTCAAAGGAATTGACGGGGGCCCGCACAAGCAGCGGAGCATGTGGCTTAATTCGACGCAACGCGAAGAACCTTACCAAGGCTTGACATACACCGGAAACGGCCAGAGATGGTCGCCCCCTTGTGGTCGGTGTACAGGTGGTGCATGGCTGTCGTCAGCTCGTGTCGTGAGATGTTGGGTTAAGTCCCGCAACGAGCGCAACCCTTGTTCTGTGTTGCCAGCATGCCCTTCGGGGTGATGGGGACTCACAGGAGACTGCCGGGGTCAACTCGGAGGAAGGTGGGGACGACGTCAAGTCATCATGCCCCTTATGTCTTGGGCTGCACACGTGCTACAATGGCAGGTACAATGAGCTGCGAAGCCGTGAGGCGGAGCGAATCTCAAAAAGCCTGTCTCAGTTCGGATTGGGGTCTGCAACTCGACCCCATGAAGTCGGAGTTGCTAGTAATCGCAGATCAGCATTGCTGCGGTGAATACGTTCCCGGGCCTTGTACACACCGCCCGTCACGTCACGAAAGTCGGTAACACCCGAAGCCGGTGGCCCAACCCCTTGTGGGAGGGAGCTGTCGAAGGTGGGACTGGCGATTGGGACGAAGTCGTAACAAGGTAGCCGTACCGGAAGGTGCGGCTGGATCACCTCCTTTCTAAGGAGCATCTAGCTGCCGCAAGGCAGCCAGAGCCACTACGCAGACAAACGTTCTGCGGTGGTCAGCTCATGGGTGGAACGTTGATTATTCGGCCGGTTCACCGGGCCGGAGGCTGTGAGTACTGCTCGTCAGAGTGTGGAAAACATGATCTCCGGACGGGGAGCGGCCGGGCACGCTGTTGGGTGTCTGAGGGAATGAACTTCCTTCAGTGCCGGCCCCGGTGTACTCACTGGATCTCCAGTGGGGTGACGGGTGGTTGGTCGTTGTTTGAGAACTGCACAGTGGACGCGAGCATCTGTGGCCAAGTTTTTAAGGGCGCACGGTGGATGCCTTGGCACCAGGAACCGATGAAGGACGTGGGAGGCCACGATAGTCCCCGGGGAGTCGTCAACCAGGCTTTGATCCGGGGGTTTCCGAATGGGGAAACCCGGCAGTCGTCATGGGCTGTCACCCATACCTGAACACATAGGGTATGTGGAGGGAACGCGGGGAAGTGAAACATCTCAGTACCCGCAGGAAGAGAAAACAACCGTGATTCCGGGAGTAGTGGCGAGCGAAACCGGATGAGGCCAAACCGTATGCGTGTGAGACCCGGCAGGGGTTGCGTATACGGGGTTGTGGGATCTCTCTTTCACAGTCTGCCGGCTGTGAGACGAGTCAGAAACCGTTGATGTAGGCGAAGGACATGCGAAAGGTCCGGCGTAGAGGGTAAGACCCCCGTAGCCGAAACGTCAGCGGCTCGTTTGAGAGACACCCAAGTAGCACGGGGCCCGAGAAATCCCGTGTGAATCTGGCGGGACCACCCGCTAAGCCTAAATATTCCCTGGTGACCGATAGCGGATAGTACCGTGAGGGAATGGTGAAAAGTACCGCGGGAGCGGAGTGAAATAGTACCTGAAACCGTGTGCCTACAAGCCGTGGGAGCGTCGCGCATCGAGTTTACTCGGTGCGTCGTGACTGCGTGCCTTTTGAAGAATGAGCCTGCGAGTTTGCGGTGTGTTGCGAGGTTAACCCGGGTGGGGTAGCCGTAGCGAAAGCGAGTCCGAACAGGGCGATTTTAGTAGCACGCTCAAGACCCGAAGCGGAGTGATCTAGCCATGGGCAGGTTGAAGCGGAGGTAAGACTTCGTGGAGGACCGAACCCACCAGGGTTGAAAACCTGGGGGATGACCTGTGGTTAGGGGTGAAAGGCCAATCAAACTCCGTGATAGCTGGTTCTCCCCGAAATGCATTTAGGTGCAGCGTCGTGTGTTTCTTGCCGGAGGTAGAGCACTGGATAGGCGATGGGCCCTACCGGGTTACTGACCTTAGCCAAACTCCGAATGCCGGTAAGTGAGAGCGCGGCAGTGAGACTGTGGGGGATAAGCTCCATGGTCGAGAGGGAAACAGCCCAGAGCATCGACTAAGGCCCCTAAGCGTACGCTAAGTGGGAAAGGATGTGGAGTCGCAGAGACAACCAGGAGGTTGGCTTAGAAGCAGCCACCCTTGAAAGAGTGCGTAATAGCTCACTGGTCTAGTGATTCCGCGCCGACAATGTAGCGGGGCTCAAGCGTACCGCCGAAGTCGTGTCATTGCGATATGTACCCCCAACGGGGATCGTGATGGGTAGGGGAGCGTCGTGTGCCGGGTGAAGCCGCGCCGGAAGGCAGTGGTGGACGGTTCACGAGTGAGAATGCAGGCATGAGTAGCGATACAAACGTGAGAAACGTTTGCGCCGATTGACCAAGGGTTCCTGGGTCAAGCTGATCTGCCCAGGGTAAGTCGGGACCTAAGGCGAGGCCGACAGGCGTAGTCGATGGATAACCGGTTGATATTCCGGTACCCGCTGTGAAGCGTCAAACACTGAACCAGGCGATGCTAAGTCCGTGAAGCCGCCCCGGAGCCTTCGGGCAAAGGGGAGTGGTGGAGCCGACGGACCAGACTTGCAGTAGGTGAGTGATGGGGTGACGCAGGAAGGTAGTCCATCCCGGGCGGTGGTTGTCCCGGGGTAAGGGTGTAGGCCGTGCGACAGGTAAATCCGTCGTACTTGTGGCTGAGACCTGATGCCGAGCCGATTGTGGTGAAGTGGATGATCCTATGCTGTCGAGAAAAGCCTCTAGCGAGTTTCATGGCGGCCCGTACCCTAAACCGACTCAGGTGGTCAGGTAGAGAATACCGAGGCGTTCGGGTGAACTATGGTTAAGGAACTCGGCAAAATGCCCCCGTAACTTCGGGAGAAGGGGGGCCACGCTCGGTGATCCGATTTACTCGGTGAGCTGGGGGTGGCCGCAGAGACCAGCGAGAAGCGACTGTTTACTAAAAACACAGGTCCGTGCGAAGCCGTAAGGCGATGTATACGGACTGACGCCTGCCCGGTGCTGGAACGTTAAGGGGACCGGTTAGTCACATTTCGGTGTGGCGAAGCTGAGAACTTAAGCGCCAGTAAACGGCGGTGGTAACTATAACCATCCTAAGGTAGCGAAATTCCTTGTCGGGTAAGTTCCGACCTGCACGAATGGCGTAACGACTTCTCGACTGTCTCAACCATAGGCCCGGTGAAATTGCACTACGAGTAAAGATGCTCGTTTCGCGCAGCAGGACGGAAAGACCCCGGGACCTTTACTACAGTTTGATATTGGTGTTCGGTTCGGCTTGTGTAGGATAGCTGGGAGACTGTGAAGCTCGGACGCCAGTTCGGGTGGAGTCGTCGTTGAAATACCAGTCTGGTCGTGCTGGATGTCTAACCCGGGTCCGTGATCCGGATCGGGGACAGTGTCTGATGGGTAGTTTAACTGGGGCGGTTGCCTCCCAAAGGGTAACGGAGGCGCCCAAAGGTTCCCTCAGCCTGGTTGGCAATCAGGTGGTGAGTGTAAGTGCACAAGGGAGCTTGACTGTGAGACCGACGGGTCGAGCAGGGACGAAAGTCGGGACTAGTGATCCGGCGGTGGCTTGTGGAAGCGCCGTCGCTCAACGGATAAAAGGTACCCCGGGGATAACAGGCTGATCTTCCCCAAGAGTCCATATCGACGGGATGGTTTGGCACCTCGATGTCGGCTCGTCGCATCCTGGGGCTGGAGTCGGTCCCAAGGGTTGGGCTGTTCGCCCATTAAAGCGGTACGCGAGCTGGGTTTAGAACGTCGTGAGACAGTTCGGTCCCTATCCGCTGCGCGCGCAGGAATATTGAGAAGGGCTGTCCCTAGTACGAGAGGACCGGGACGGACGAACCTCTGGTGTGCCAGTTGTTCTGCCAAGGGCATGGCTGGTTGGCTACGTTCGGGAGGGATAACCGCTGAAAGCATCTAAGCGGGAAGCCTGCTTCGAGATGAGTATTCCCACCCACTTGATGGGGTAAGGCTCCCAGTAGACGACTGGGTTGATAGGCCAGATCTGGAAGCCCGGTAACGGGTGGAGGTGACTGGTACTAATAGGCCGAGGGCTTGTCCTCAGTTGCTCGCGTCCACTGTGTTGGTTCTGAAACCACGAACAACCCCATTGCCCTGGTCACGGGTGGTGGTGCGGTTGAGTGTTTCATAGTGTTTCGGTGGTCATAGCGTGAGGGAAACGCCCGGTTACATTCCGAACCCGGAAGCTAAGCCTTACAGCGCCGATGGTACTGCAGGGGGGACCCTGTGGGAGAGTAGGACGCCGCCGAACAAATATTGAGAGCTGGTCCCCGAATTTCGGTTCGGGGACCAGCTCTTTTTTGTTGCGCTTTACTTGGAGTTCACGTTGCGCGACCAGTATCCGCGCCATGGGTACCGTTGGAATGCTCAGGGCCGCGGGTGTCGGCGTCGGTGACGAGGTGGTCGTGCCGGCGTTCGGGAATCCGGAGGTCGCCCAGGCGGTGAGCCTGGCAGGGGCTGTGCCGGTGTTCGCCGACATAGACCCGATGACGTACTGCCTGGATGCCTCGGCCGTCGAGGCCGCGGTGACGTCGAGGACGGTGGCCGCGGTCGTCGTCCACCGCTTCGGTCGGTCGGCCGATATCGCGGCACTGCGCCAAGTCGGGCAACGGCACGGGCTGTTGGTGCTGGAGCAGGGCGAGTCGGAGACGCCGTACAGCGAGCTGGGGGAGCGTAGGCGGCGGGCCGCGTATCTCAGCGCGAAGCTCAAGGGCGTACGGACTCCCGAAGGGTGTGACGGGCACACCTTTCAGCAGTACGTCGTGCGGGTGCCCGGGAACGGGCGGCCGGACCGGGACGCGTTCGCCCGGGCCGTGCGGGCCAGGGGTGTTGAGTGCAGTGTGCCGGTGAAGACGCCCGTGCACAGGATGCCCGGATTCCGGCGGGACGTGTGTCTGCCGGAGACCGAGCGGGCCGCTGACGAGACGCTGGCGCTGGCCATCGGCGGCGAGATGTCGCGGCGCGAGCTGCAGCGGCTGGTGTCGGCGTGCAATGCGCTCGGCGGGCTGTTGCAGCCTGCGTTCTAGTTCTCCGCGTTCCCGCTCTTCTGATGATGATCTGGTGGGGCGCCGGATGGTTCGAAGCAGCCGCCGGATCGGGGTATGATCTATCTCGTTGCCGCGAGGGAAACCTCGAACAGGTGACAGGCCCCTATAGCTCAGTCGGTAGAGCGTCTCCATGGTAAGGAGAAGGTCAACGGTTCGATTCCGTTTGGGGGCTCCGACAAGAAGGCCCCGCCCACTTGGGCGGGGCCTTTCTCATGCCCGCACATCCCCGTTCAGTCCTGCTGGAGACCCGGGACGCGCATCGCCAGGATGGCCATGTCGTCGGAGGGGGCGTCGGAGGCGAAGCGTTCGACCGCGCGCATGACACGGGCCGCGACCGCGCCGGCCGTGAGGCCCGTGCAGGTGGTGAGGACCTCGGTGAGGCCGTCGTCACCCAACATGCGGGTGCCTTCACGGCGTTCGGTGACCCCGTCCGTGACGCAGAGGAGGACGTCCCCCGGGTCGAGGGTGACCGTCTGCTCGTACAGCTCCAGGTCCTCCATGACGCCGAGGAGTGCCTGGGGCTCGGCGGCGGGTTCGACCGTGCCGTCCTGGCGCAGGCGCAGGGGGAGCGGGTGGCCGGCGCAGACGACCTTCAGGACCGCGCTGCCGTCCTCCTGGGGCCACAACTCGCCGTACAGGAGCGTCAGGAAGCGGCTGCGGGCGCCCTCGTCGATGATCGCGGAGTTGAGGCGCTCCAGGACCGCCGGGCCGGCGTACCCCTCGCGGGCCAGCAGGCGCAGGGCGTGGCGGGCCAGGCCGGTGACCGCGGCGGCCTCCGGGCCGGTGCCGCAGACGTCGCCGATGGCGAAGCCGTACGCGCCGTCGCGGATGGGGAAGAGGTCGTAGAAGTCGCCGCCGACCTCGTTGCCCTCGCCCGCCGCGCGGTAGATGACCTCGACCTCCACACCGTCGATCTGCGGGAGTTCGGGAGGGAGGAGGCTGCGCTGGAGGGACTGGCTGATGGCCACGCGCTCCGAGTAAAGGCGGGCGTTGTCCAGGGCGAGCGCGGCCCGGCGGGAGAGATCCTCGGCCAGTTCCAGGATCTCCTGGCGGAAGTGCTCGTCCGTGGGCTTGCCGAGGGTCAGCATGCCGATGACGCGGTTGCGGGCCACGAGGGGGAGGACGACGGTCTCGCCGCCGACCGCCGAGGCCGTCGCCAGAGTGGTGCCGATACCGGAGCTGACCGTGGCGGGTTCGCCCAGGCCCAGGCTGCGCATGGAGGTGCGCAGGGCCGCCTGGTGGGCCGCCTCCGCGGGAGCCGTCCAGACGCGGGCGCCGGGAGTGGGGATGGGCTCCGGCGGGCGGATCTTGACGAGGAGGGCCTTGAGGCCGTCGATGAGGTCCTCGTCCTCGTGCAGGACGTAGGAGAGGTACGGGTCCGAGGCCTGGTCGGCGATCGTGTAGACCGCGCACCAGGTGGCGAGGGTCGGGATCGTCATCTGGGCCATGAGGGCCAGGGTCTGATCGCGGTCCAGGGTGCCCGCGAGGAGGTCGGAGGCCTCGACCAGGAAGCTCAGTGAACCGCGGCGCAGCCGCTCCAGCTCGCCGAGGCGGGCCGACTCGACGGCCAGGGCGATGCGGTCGGCGGCGAACTGCAGGCGCAGGGCCTCCTCGTTGGAGTACCGGCCGTGGGCCTCGGCGGCGACGCCCAGGGAGCCCGTGAGGCGGCCCTCGACCTTGAGGGGGACCGTGACGACCGAGCGCATGCCCGTGCCGTTGAGGAGGGGGACGGCGCCGGGGACGGCCGTGAGGTCGTCGTGGACGGCAGGCATACGGGCCGAGCCGTAGCGGCCGGGGCCGGCCTCGACCGGGACGCGGGCGAAGCGCTGGCGGGCCGAGGGAAGGCCCGTGGAGGCCCGTACCTCCAGCTCGGTCTCGTCGTCGGTGGCCAGGAGCAGGAAGGCGGAGTCGCCGTCGAGCATGTCGCGAGCGCGTTCGACCGTGCGCTGGAGGAGGCCGTCGAGGTCGTCCGGGGCCGGTGAGCCGATGAAGACCTCGAAGGGGTCCGTGGCCTGGCCGTCGCCCGACCCGGGGCCGTCGCCGGACGGCATGCGCAGCGGGGTCTGGAGGACGGCGCGCTCGTGGTCCCGCACGAGGAGGCAGACCGTGGAGGGGTCGCCGTCGGTGTCGCGGACCCGGAGGTGGGAGGCGTAGACCGGGATCACCCGGCCGTTGGCGCCCCGGATGCCGTAACTGCCCTCCCAGCGGGAGAGTTGGAGGGCCTCGGCGACTCCGGTGCTGGTGCCCGGGGTGTGCGGCCAGGCCGCGAGGTCGGTGAGGGGTTTGCCGATGACGTGGTCGGGGGCGTAGCCGAAGAGTTCCTCGGCGTCCTCGTTCCAGGCGCCGATCGCGCCCGCGCGGTCGATCTGGACGACGGCGACACGGACCCGGCCGTCGGCGAGCGGGAGCAGGTCGGCTGGGAGGGCCGGGCCGGCCGAGCGGGTGCCCACCGGTCGGTCGGGGAGGTCGAGTTGGAACCAGACCTGCTTGTGCGTGGGGGTGTACTCGACGCCCCAGCGGGTGGCCATCGCCGCACACAGCTGGAGGCCGCGGCCGCCCTCGCGGTCCGGGCTGCCCATGTTGATGTGACTGCCCTGGAGGGGGATCTCGCGTTCGGGGTATCTGTCGGCGACCTCGATGCGTACGCCGTCGTCGGCCCGTAGGCACAGGACGTCGGCGGAGGTGCCCGCGTGGACGACCGCGTTGGTGACGAGTTCGCTGGTGAGGACCACCGCGTCGTCCACGATGTCGGCGAAGCCCCAGCCCTGGAGGGTGTCGCGGACGAACGAGCGGGCGGTCGCGACGGATCGTGAGACGGCAGCGAAGCTGGCGGCCGCGCGCGCGGTGATCACAGAACTCCTTGTCCGGTTCTCGACGTGCGGGGGTGCGTGGACGGCCTCCTGCCGTGGCAGAGGCTGGTTCTCCGTCGGCCTGGGGTCCTGGGGGGTCTCCCCGGGATGCAGTCCGGTGGTCATGGTGAGGCCGCCCCTCCGATGCCTGCCCGCTCGTGCTCGTTCGCCACCGTCCAGGCCGGGTCGGGACCGGCATGGCTGGACAGCCGCATGCAAGGTTACTTACCTTCGCCGTCCATGCGGATGCCGGTCGTCTGTGTTTCCGTCCGGAGGTGTGCGGACCGTGTGCGAAGCTGCCGAACTGTTATGGCCTGGTTCAGCCATGGTGAAACACTGGGCAGGCTTCCGGGAGAAGGTCGGGCGAATCCGAGTACCTTCCCAGTGCGTCGGGGAGTGGCACCCGGCCCGCTGAGCAAAGTATCCGAGTACGAAGTAGTACGAGTGGTATGAGCAGTGTGAGCAGCGCGAAGCGTTCGGGCACTTCGAACGCCTCGCACACGGCGAGTACGTCTAGCAGGAACGGTCGACCCTTGCGGGAGGGACACAGTGGAGTCTGGCGCAGCGACGCGAGGCACTAAGGCGCGCGCGAAAGGCGGACAGTCCCTGAGTGAGCAGCGCAAATCGCGCAAACCGCGCAATGGGACCACCACCGTGGACACGGCTGCCCTGAACCGGCTGCTCACGGCGTTGGAGTCGATGCGGGACGGCAACTTCCGCAAGCGGCTGACCGTCTCGGGCGACGGTGTGATGGCCGAGATCGCCGCCGTGTACAACGAGGTGGCGGACCGGAATCTGCATCTGACCGGCGAGTTGTCGCGGGTGCGGCGTGTGGTGGGGCGTGAGGGCAAGCTCACCGAGCGGCTGGAGACGGGGGCCACCGAGGGGTCCTGGGCGGCCGCGATCGACGCGTCGAACGCGCTGGTCGACGATCTCGTACGGCCCGTGTCCGAGGTCAGCCGGGTGCTGTCGGCCGTCGCGGACGGTGATCTGTCGCCGCGGATGGAGCTGCGGACGCAGGCGCCGGACGGGTCCGGGCATCCGCTGCGCGGGGAGTTCCTGAAGGTCGGGCGCACGGTCAACAACCTGGTCGACCAGCTGTCCACGTTCACCGACGAGGTCACCCGGGTGGCCAGTGAGGTCGGCACCGAGGGCAAGCTGGGCGGGCAGGCCAAGGTGCGGGGCATGTCCGGTTCGTGGAAGGACCTGACCGAGTCCGTCAACACGATGGCGTACCGGCTCACCGCACAGGTGAGGGACATCGCGCTGGTGACGACCGCGGTGGCCAAGGGTGACCTGTCCCGCAAGGTCACGGTCGACGTGGCCGGCGAGATGCTGGAGCTGAAGGTCACCGTCAACACGATGGTGGACCAGTTGTCCGCGTTCTCCTCCGAGGTGACCCGCGTCGCCCGTGAGGTGGGCACGGAGGGGCAGCTCGGCGGTCAGGCCGAGGTGCCGGGTGTGGCCGGTGTGTGGAAGGAGCTCACCGATTCGGTGAACCTGATGGCCGGCAATCTCACCGCGCAGGTGCGGGGGATCGCCCAGGTCACCACCGCGGTCGCCAACGGTGACCTGTCGCAGAAGGTGACCGTGCCCGCACGGGGCGAGGTCGCCAAGCTCGCCGAGACGATCAACCAGATGACCGAGACGCTGCGGATCTTCGCGGACGAGGTCACGCGGGTGGCGAACGAGGTCGGGGCCGAGGGGCGGCTGGGCGGTCAGGCTCAGGTGCCGGGCGCGGCGGGGACGTGGAAGGACCTCACCGATTCGGTGAACACGGTGTTCCGGAACCTGACGATCCAGGTACGGGACATCGCGGCGGTGACGACGGCCGTGGCCAACGGTGATCTGTCGCAGAAGGTCACCGTGGACGTGGCCGGCGAGATGCTCGAACTGAAGAACACCGTCAACGGCATGGTCGACCAGCTCTCGTACTTCGGTGACGAGGTCACGCGGGTGGCGAACGAGGTCGGGGCCGAGGGGCGGCTGGGCGGTCAGGCGCAGGTGCCGGGCGCGGCGGGGACGTGGAAGGACCTGACGGACTCCGTCAACACCGCGTTCCGGAATCTCACCGGACAGGTGAGGAACATCGCGGCGGTGACGACGGCGGTGGCCAACGGTGATCTCTCGCAGAAGGTCACCGTCGATGTCGCGGGCGAGATGCTCGAACTGAAGAACACCGTGAACACGATGGTGGACCAGCTGTCGTCCTTCGCCGACCAGGTGACCCGGATGGCGCGGGACGTGGGTACGGAGGGCCGGCTCGGGGGTCAGGCCCGGGTGGACGGTGTGTCCGGTACCTGGAAGGAACTCACCGACTCGGTCAACTCGATGGCCGGCAACCTCACCTCCCAGGTGCGCAACATCGCCCAGGTGACGACGGCCGTGGCGCGGGGTGACCTGTCGCAGAAGATCGACGTCGACGCGCGCGGGGAGATCCTGGAGCTGAAGAACACCATCAACACGATGGTGGACCAGCTGTCGTCCTTCGCCGACCAGGTGACCCGGGTGGCCCGGGACGTGGGTACGGAGGGCCGGCTCGGCGGTCAGGCGCAGGTGCCCGGTGTCGCCGGTGTGTGGCGCGACCTCACCGAGTCCGTGAACGGCATGGCCGGGAACCTGACCGGCCAGGTGCGCAACATCGCGCAGGTCGCCACGGCCGTGGCGCGGGGTGACCTGTCCCAGAAGATCACCGTGGACGCGCGCGGGGAGATCCTGGAGCTGAAGAACACGCTGAACACGATGGTGGACCAGCTGTCGTCGTTCGCGGAGGAGGTCACCCGCGTCGCCCGCGAGGTGGGTACGGAGGGCCAGCTCGGCGGTCAGGCCGAGGTGCAGGGTGTCTCCGGCACCTGGAAGGACCTCACGCAGTCGGTGAACTTCATGGCGAACAACCTGACCATCCAGGTGCGCCAGATCGCCGAGGTCACGACCGCCGTCGCCAAGGGCGACCTGTCGAAGAAGATCACCGTCGACGCCAAGGGCGAGATCCTCGAACTCGTCACCACCGTCAACACGATGGTCGACCAGCTGTCGTCCTTCGCCGAGCAGGTGACCCGGGTGGCCCGTGAGGTGGGCACCGAGGGCATCCTCGGCGGCCAGGCGCACGTGCCGGGCGTCACGGGCATCTGGAAGGACCTCAGCGGCAATGTGAACCTGATGGCCAAGAACCTGACCATGCAGGTGCGGAACATCTCCCAGGTCGCGGCGGCCGTGGCCAACGGCGACCTGACCCGTACGGTGACGATCGAGGCGGCCGGTGAGGTCGCGCAGCTCGCCGACACCTTCAACAGCATGGTGAAGACGCTGAGTTCGTTCGCCGACCAGGTCACCAAGGTGGCCCGTGAGGTGGGCACGGACGGCATCCTGGGCGGCCAGGCGCACGTACCGGGTGTGGCGGGTACGTGGAAGGACCTCACCGAGTCGGTGAACTCGATGGCGTCCAACCTCACCGGGCAGGTCCGCAACATCGCGATGGTCACGACCGCCATCGCCAAGGGCGATCTGACCAAGAAGATCGACATCGACGCGCGCGGCGAGATCCTGGAGCTGAAGACCACCATCAACACGATGGTCGACCAGCTCTCCTCCTTCGCCGAGGAGGTCACCCGGGTGGCCCGTGAGGTGGGCACCGAGGGGCAGCTGGGCGGCCTCGCGCGCGTGCGGGACGTCGACGGGACCTGGCGGGACCTCACCGAGTCGGTGAACGAGATGGCCGGGAACCTGACCCGGCAGGTGCGCGCCATCGCGCGCGTGGCCACCGCGGTGACCCGGGGCGACCTGAACCTCAAGATCGACGTCGACGCGTCCGGCGAGATCAAGGAGCTGCAGGACTACATCAACAAGATGATCGCCAACCTGCGCGACACCACGATCGCCAACCAGGAGCAGGACTGGCTCAAGGGCAACCTCGCCCGGATCTCCGCCCTGATGCAGGGCCGCCGGGACCTGGACGACGTGGCCTCGCTGATCATGAGCGAGCTGACGCCGGTGGTGTCCGCGCAGCACGGCGCGTTCTTCCTGGCGCTGCCGTTCCTCGACGGCAAGGACCTGGCCCCGGACAACGACGACCAGTACGAGCTGCGCATGCTCGGCTCGTACGGCTACTCGATGGGGTCCATGCCGACCTCGTTCCGGCCCGGTGAGGCGCTGGTGGGGACGGCGGCGAAGGAGAAGCGCACGATCCTGGTGGAGAACGCGCCGAGCGGCTATCTGAAGATCTCCTCCGGGCTCGGCGAGGCGCCCCCGGCGCAGGTCATCGTGCTTCCGGTGCTCTTCGAGGGGACCGTGCTCGGGGTGATCGAGCTGGCGTCGTTCACGCCGTTCACCCAGATCCAGAAGGACTTCCTGAACCAGATCGCGGAGATGATCGCGACGAGCGTCAACACCATCTCCGTGAACACCAAGACCGAGGTGCTGCTGAAGCAGTCGCAGGAGCTGACCGAGCAACTGCGCGAGCGGTCCGACGAGTTGGAGAACCGGCAGAAGGCCCTCCAGGCGTCCAACGCCGAACTGGAGGAGAAGGCCGAGCTGCTGGCCCGGCAGAACCGCGACATCGAGGTCAAGAACACCGAGATCGAGGAGGCGCGGCAGGTCCTGGAGGAGCGCGCCGAGCAGCTGGCGGTCTCGATGCGCTACAAGAGCGAGTTCCTGGCGAACATGTCGCACGAGCTGCGCACGCCGCTCAACTCGCTGCTGATCCTGGCCAAGCTGCTCGCGGACAACGCCGAGTCGAATCTGACGCCCAAGCAGGTCGAGTTCGCCGAGACGATCCACGGGGCGGGCTCGGACCTGCTCCAGCTGATCAACGACATCCTGGACCTCTCGAAGGTCGAGGCGGGCAAGATGGACGTCTCGCCGACCCGGATCGCCCTGGTCCAGCTCGTCGACTACGTGGAGGCCACCTTCCGGCCGCTGACCGCGGAGAAGGGCCTCGACTTCTCCGTACGGGTCTCGCCGGAGCTGCCCGCCACGCTGCACACGGACGAGCAGCGGCTGTTGCAGGTGCTGCGGAACCTGCTGTCCAACGCGGTGAAGTTCACCGACTCGGGGGCCGTGGAGCTGGTGATCCGGCCGGCGGGCGCGGATGTGCCGGTGGCCATCAGGGAGCAGTTGCTGGAGGCGGGTTCGCTGCGGGACGCGGACGCCGACATGATCGCGTTCTCGGTGACGGACACGGGCATCGGTATCGCGGCCAGCAAGATGCGGGTCATCTTCGAGGCGTTCAAGCAGGCGGACGGCACCACGAGCCGCAAGTACGGCGGTACGGGCCTGGGGCTGTCCATCTCGCGGGAGATCGCCCGGCTGCTGGGCGGCGAGATCCACGCGCAGAGCGAGCCCGGACGCGGCTCCACCTTCACCCTCTATTTGCCGCTGCACCCGAGTGAACTGCCCCCGCAGGGCTACGCGCACAACGCGCCGGCCGCGCTGGAGGCGGGGGAGCTGCTGGCCTCCGAGAACGAGCTGGCGGAGCGCACCGAGGCGCCGGCGGAGGTGAAGTCGTACCGTGAGGCCCAGAACGGCGCCGCCGCGCTCTTCAGGCGGCGCCGCAGGTCCCTGCCGACCGGCTCCCCGTCCACCGTGCACCGGCAGGGCAACGGGCAGGCGCAGGAGCACTGGGCGCAGCAGGCCGCGCACGAGGCGGCTGCACAGCCGCGCCGGACGGTCCGCTTCGACGGGGAGAAGGTGCTGATCGTCGACGACGACATCCGCAACGTCTTCGCGCTCACCAGCGTCCTGGAGCAGCACGGGCTGTCCGTGCTCTACGCGGAGAACGGCCGTGAGGGCATCGAGGTCCTGGAGCAGCACGACGATGTGACGGTCGTTCTGATGGACATCATGATGCCGGAGATGGACGGGTACGCGACGACCACGGCGATCCGTCGGATGCCTCAGTTCGCCGGGCTGCCGATCATCGCGCTGACGGCCAAGGCGATGAAGGGCGACCGGGAGAAGGCGATCGACTCGGGCGCCTCCGATTATGTGACGAAGCCGGTCGATCCCGATCATCTGTTGTCGGTCATGGAGCAATGGATGAGGAGTGAGTGACAGGGAGTGCCGCCGGTGGTCACAACCCGTTGAGGGGCGCGCGGAGTTGCTGACTGAGTGTGGCCGAGGTCGTGTAGAAACGCGGGATTCGGGGAACCTTCTGGTCCCCGCTCGCGTTTCTGCTACGAGCACAGTGACATCACGGTGACAGGGTGTGGCGACGGGCGGGGTGCGGCTACGATGACCGGCACAAGGACGGGTGGCGCGAGGGAGTCGTCCCCTGGGGTGACGCCGACCGGTGTCACGTCGAGTCCTGCGGACAGGGGAGGCCCCACGCCGGGGCGAGGAGGGCGGGCCATGGTGCAGAAGGCCAAGATCCTCCTGGTCGATGACCGGCCGGAGAATCTGTTGGCGCTGGAGGCCATCCTCTCCGCGCTCGATCAGACACTGGTGCGGGCATCGTCCGGGGAGGAAGCGCTCAAGGCGCTGTTGACGGACGACTTCGCGGTCATTCTGCTGGACGTCCAGATGCCGGGAATGGACGGTTTCGAAACGGCCGCGCACATCAAGCGGCGCGAACGGACCCGGGACATCCCGATCATTTTTCTCACCGCCATCAACCACGGACCGCATCACACGTTCCGTGGGTACGCGGCGGGTGCGGTCGACTACATCTCGAAGCCGTTCGACCCCTGGGTGCTGCGCGCCAAGGTCTCGGTCTTCGTCGAGCTGTATATGAAGAACTGCCAGCTCAGGGAGCAGGCGGCGCTGCTGCGGCTCCAGTTGGAGGGCGGTGGAAAGGGTGCGGCGGGCGGTTCCAAGGAGCCCTCCGGCGGCATCCTCGCCGAGCTGTCCGCGCGCCTCGCGGCCGTCGAGGAGCAGGCGGAGGCGCTGTCCAAACAGCTCGACGACGACTCCGCCGACGCCGCCGCGGTGGCCACGGCGGCGCATCTCGAACGCAAACTGACGGGCCTGCGCAGGGCGCTGGACGCCCTGGAGCCGGGCACGGGCGGGCCTCCGTCGCTGCCGTCGCAGAACTGAGGCGGAACCGAGCACGTCCCGGAGCGCGGGCGGGGCCATGGAAGTGGCCCGGACCCGCGCTCAGTTGCGTCCGGGGTGGCGCGGTCCGCATCATGCCGTCCGAGTCGTGCTCTCCGGATCGTGCCGTCCGGATCGTGCGGCCCGGAGCGTGTGCTGAGTGGCTGTCAGGCCGTGTCAGCTTCGGGGCAACGGCCACGCGACACGAACGGGTGAAGCAGTAGGCACACGTGTCGGCTGTGGCCTCCACCGGTAACCTCACACCCATGGCCTCACGTCAGTCCGCAGCGAAGAAGCCGCCCGCGAAGAAGGCGGCCGCTCCGACGAAGGCTCCGGCGAAGAAGGCCCCCGCGAAGAAAGCCGCCGCCAAGAAGGCACCCGCCAAAAAGGCGGCGGCGAAGAAGACGGCCCCTCCGAAGCCGGCGCCCAATCCCACTTCAGGCGTGTACAGACTCGTACGCGCCGTCTGGCTCGGTGCCGCGCACGCCGTCGGCGCCGTCTTCCGCGGCATAGGGCAGGGCGCGAAAGGGCTCGACCCGGCGCATCGCAAGGACGGGGTCGCGCTCCTGCTGCTCGCGCTCGCCCTGATCGTCGCCGCCGGTACCTGGTCCAATCTGCGCGGCCCGGTCGGCGACCTCGTCGAGATGCTGGTGACCGGTGCCTTCGGGCGGCTCGACCTGCTCGTGCCGATACTGCTGGCGGTCATCGCCGTCCGCTTCATCCGGCACCCCGAGAAGCCCGACGCCAACGGCCGCATCGTCATCGGTCTGTCCGCGCTCGTCATCGGCGTCCTCGGTCAGGTCCACCTCGCGTGCGGGTCGCCCGCCCGCAGCGCAGGCATGCAGGCGATAAGGGACGCCGGGGGGCTCATCGGCTGGGGCACGGCCACCCCGCTGACGTACACCATGGGCGAGGCGCTCGCCGTGGCGATGCTCGTCCTGCTCACCGTCTTCGGCCTGCTCGTCGTCACCGCGACACCGGTCAACGCCATCCCGCAGCGGCTGCGGCTGCTCGGGCAGAAGCTGGGCATCATCGCCGACGACGAGGACGACGAGGAGTACGCCGAGGACGACGCCCGCTACGACGAGCAGTGGCGCGACGCGCTCCCCGCGCGCTCCCGCAGGCGGGGTTCGGCCCCCGAGCCGTACGACCCGGACAGCGCGGAGCAGGAGGCCCTCACCAGGCGGCGTCCGAGGCGCTCCGCCGTCCGGCAGCCCGACCCGAACCGGCCGATGGACGCCGTGGACGTGGCCGCGGCGGCCGCCGCCGCGCTCGACGGGGCCGTGCTGCACGGCATGCCGCCTTCCCCGGTGGTCGCCGATCTCACCCAGGGCGTGAGCGTGGGGGACCGGGAGGAGACGACGCCCGTCCCGGCCGCGCGCAGCAGGCCGGCCAAGGAGGAGGAGCCCCCGGCCGCCAAGCCGCCCAAGGGCGCCCGGCAGGACGCCCTGGTGCCGGACCTGACCAAGCAGGCCCCGGAGGCGCACCGCGAGCTGCCGCCGCGCGCGGAGCAGCTCCAGCTCTCCGGCGACATCACCTACTCCCTGCCCTCGCTCGACCTGCTGGAGCGGGGCGGCCCGGGCAAGACGCGCAGCGCGGCCAACGACGCCATAGTGGCCTCCCTGTCGAACGTGTTCTCGGAGTTTAAGGTCGACGCGTCTGTCACCGGCTTCACCCGGGGGCCGACGGTCACCCGCTACGAGGTCGAGCTGGGCCCGGCGGTCAAGGTCGAGCGGATCACCGCGCTCACCAAGAACATCGCCTACGCCGTCGCCAGCCCGGACGTACGGATCATCAGCCCGATCCCCGGCAAGTCCGCCGTCGGCATCGAGATCCCCAACACCGACCGCGAGATGGTCAACCTCGGCGATGTGCTGCGCCTCGCGGACGCGGCCGAGGACGACCATCCGATGCTGGTCGCGCTCGGCAAGGACGTCGAGGGCGGCTATGTGATGGCCAACCTGGCGAAGATGCCGCATGTGCTCGTCGCGGGTGCGACCGGTTCGGGCAAATCGTCCTGCATCAACTGCCTGATCACCTCGGTCATGGTGCGGGCGACCCCCGAGGACGTCCGCATGGTCCTCGTCGACCCCAAGCGCGTCGAGCTGACCGCGTACGAGGGCATCCCGCACCTCATCACGCCGATCATCACCAACCCGAAGCGGGCCGCCGAGGCGCTCCAGTGGGTCGTGCGCGAGATGGACCTGCGCTACGACGACCTGGCCGCGTTCGGCTACCGGCACATCGACGACTTCAACGAGGCCATCAGGAACGGCAAGGTCAAGCTGCCCGAGGGCAGCGAACGCGAGCTGTCGCCGTACCCGTATCTGCTGGTGATCGTGGACGAGCTGGCCGACCTGATGATGGTCGCGCCGAGGGACGTCGAGGACGCGATCGTGCGGATCACGCAGCTCGCGCGCGCGGCCGGCATCCATCTGGTGCTCGCCACGCAGCGGCCGTCCGTGGACGTCGTCACCGGTCTGATCAAGGCGAACGTGCCCTCCCGGCTCGCCTTCGCCACCTCCTCGCTCGCCGACTCCCGCGTCATCCTCGACCAGCCCGGCGCCGAGAAGCTGATCGGCAAGGGCGACGGGCTGTTCCTGCCGATGGGGGCGAACAAACCGACCCGGATGCAGGGCGCGTTCGTGACCGAGGGCGAGGTCGCGGCGATCGTCCAGCACTGCAAGGACCAGATGGCGCCCGTCTTCCGGGACGACGTCACCGTGGGCACCAAGCAGAAGAAGGAGATCGACGAGGAGATCGGCGACGACCTCGACCTGCTGTGCCAGGCGGCCGAGCTGGTCGTCTCCACCCAGTTCGGCTCGACCTCCATGCTCCAGCGCAAGCTGCGCGTCGGCTTCGCCAAGGCCGGCCGGCTGATGGACCTCATGGAGTCCCGGGGCATCGTGGGGCCGAGCGAGGGCTCCAAGGCTCGTGACGTTCTTGTGAAACCCGATGAACTGGACGGCGTGCTGGCCGTGATCCGGGGGGAGACTGAGGCGTAAGGGCCGCAGCGGTATCGCGGAGGGGCGCGAGCGGGGCGCACGGCGGGGAAAACCGGTTGTCCGACGGGCGGAACACGGATGCAATTACGGCATCCGGGTATTCGAACGTGACTCACCCGTAAGGAAATGGTGAGCAACCGTTTCCCTTCGTCGTACGTCAAGTTGGACGAGGGGACAGCCCCGTGCCCCACCCTCACCACCAGCAGGATGTCCGGCCATTCTGATGGCGTACAAAGTCCCACCGCCCGGTTGCCCCACCCTTTCGTACCCCCCCTAGACTGAACTTCCAGCACAGGTGGCTACACGCTCGAAAGGCGCCCCCGTGTCCATCGGCAACTCCCCTGACGGCAACTTCCCCGAAGACGAGCGTCCGTTCGAAGACGACCGTGATGAACGCTCGGCGGAACGCCCCTCGATCGGCCGTGCCCTCCAGCAGGCCCGCATCGCGGCCGGGCTGACCGTCGACGACGTCAGCAACGCCACCCGGGTCCGCATCGCCATCGTGCACGCGATCGAGCAGGACGACTTCGAACCCTGCGGTGGCGACGTCTACGCGCGCGGTCACCTCCGCACCCTCGCGCGCGCGGTGCGCATCGACCCCGCCCCGCTGCTCGAACAGTTCGCCGAGACGCACGGCGGACGGCCCGCGCCGACCCCGGCGGCCCCGCTGTTCGAGGCGGAACGCATCCGGCCCGAGCGGCGCGGCCCCAACTGGACCGCCGCCATGGTCGCCGCGATCGTCGCGGTGATCGGCTTCGTCGGCTTCACGGCGTTCGACAACGGCGACGACGGCGACACCACCCAGGTCGCCGAGGGCTCCACGCCGACCACCAGCAAGTCCGCCTCGCCCACGCCCAAGGCCGACAAGCCCGACGCCGACCCGAAGCCCGACCCGACCGACAGCGCCATCGCCGCCGCGCCCCGCGACAAGGTGACCGTGCAGGTCAGCGCCTCCGACGGCCGGAGCTGGATCTCCGCCAAGGACCACAACGGCCGGCTCCTGTGGGACGGCCTGCTCAAGCAGGGCGAGTCCAAGACCTTCCAGGACGGCTCCAAGATCGACCTCGTCCTCGGCGACGCCGGGGCCGTCCAGCTCTACGTCAACGGCAAGAAGATCAAGGACGACTTCCAGCCCGGCCAGGTCGAACGCCTGACGTACACGAAGGGCGACCCGGAGGTCGGCTGAGTGTTCCGTACCTCCGGTCGACGGATGTACGGACGATTCAAAGGGAGACGCGGAAACGGGGTTGGCCAAGATCGGCCAACCCCGTCGACGTGGGCTGTCGGTGGGACGAAGTAGTCTTGAGCCCATGCCTGAACGCCGTACCGTCGCACTCGTCACTCTTGGCTGCGCCCGTAACGAGGTGGACTCGGAGGAGCTCGCAGGCCGCTTGGAGGCGGACGGCTGGGAGCTCGTCGAGGACGCCGAGGAAGCGGACGTCGCGGTCGTCAACACCTGTGGCTTCGTCGAAGCCGCCAAGAAGGACTCCGTCGACGCGCTCCTGGAGGCCAACGACCTCAAGGGTCACGGCAGAACCCAGGCCGTCGTGGCGGTCGGCTGCATGGCCGAGCGGTACGGCAAGGAACTGGCCGAAGCGCTGCCCGAGGCCGACGGCGTGCTCGGCTTCGACGACTACGCGGACATCTCCGACCGCCTCCAGACCATCCTGAACGGCGGCATCCACGCCTCGCACACCCCGCGCGACCGGCGCAAGCTGCTGCCGATCAGCCCGGCCGAGCGCCAGGAGTCCGCGGCCGAGGTCGCGCTTCCCGGGCACGCCCCCGTCGATCTTCCGGAAGGCCTCGCTCCGGCTTCCGGTCCGCGTTCGCCGCTGCGCCGCAGGCTGGACGGCTCGCCCGTCGCCTCCGTGAAGCTCGCCTCCGGCTGCGACCGCCGCTGCTCCTTCTGCGCCATCCCCTCCTTCCGCGGCTCCTTCATCTCGCGCCGCCCCTCGGACGTGCTGAACGAAACGCGGTGGCTGGCCGAGCAGGGCGTCAAGGAGGTGATGCTCGTCTCCGAGAACAACACCTCGTACGGCAAGGACCTGGGCGACATCCGTCTCCTCGAGTCCCTGCTGCCCGAGCTGGCCGAGGTCGACGGCATCGAGCGGGTGCGCGTCAGCTACCTCCAGCCCGCCGAGATGCGGCCCGGCCTCATCGACGTGCTCACCTCCACCCCCAAGGTCGTGCCCTACTTCGACCTCTCCTTCCAGCACTCCGCCCCGGCGGTGCTGCGCTCGATGCGCCGCTTCGGCGACACCGACCGCTTCCTGGAGCTGCTCGACACCATCCGCGGCAAGGCGCCCGAGGCCGGCGTGCGGTCCAACTTCATCGTGGGCTTCCCCGGCGAGACCGAGGACGACCTCGCCGAGCTGGAGCGCTTCCTGAACGGCGCGAGACTGGACGCCATCGGTGTCTTCGGTTACTCCGACGAGGAGGGCACCGAGGCGGCGACGTACGAGAACAAGCTGCCCGAGGACGTCGTCGCCGAGCGCCTCGCGCGGGTCTCGCGGCTGGCCGAGGAGCTGGTCTCGCAGCGTGCCGAGGAGCGCGTCGGCCAGACCGTGCAGGTGCTCGTCGAGTCGGTCGACGGCGACGAGGGCGCGTACGGCCGCGGTGCGCACCAGGCGCCCGAGACGGACGGCCAGGTGCTGTTCACGAGCGGCGAGGGCCTGAGCGTCGGCCTTATGGTCGAGGCGAAGGTGGTCGGCACGGAAGGCGTCGACCTGGTGGCCGAGGTGCTTCCGGGCTCGCTCGGCTCCCTCGCGTGTACTGAGGAGGCGGCCAGATGACGGGAGTCCCGGCATCCGCGGCGGGCGGCACCTCCGGCGCCAAGGGCACGACGAGCGCCCCCGGCGCCACCGGTGCCCCGAACACCGCCGCCCCGAGCGATGCCGGGGAGGCGCGGCCCGTGCGCGGCGGAAAGCTGGGAGCCGCCGCCGTCAACCAGGCCAGCCTCTGGAACATCGCGAACATCCTGACCATGGTCCGTCTGGTCCTCGTGCCGGGTTTCGTGGTGCTGATGCTCATGGACGGCGGGTACGACCCGGTCTGGCGGGCCTGGGCCTGGGCCGCCTTCGCCGTCGCCATGATCACTGACGTCTTCGACGGCCATCTGGCCCGGACCTACGACCTCGTCACCGACTTCGGGAAGATCGCCGACCCCATAGCCGACAAGGCGATCATGGGTGCCGCGCTGATCTGTCTCTCCTACCTCGGCGATCTGCCGTGGTGGGTCACCGGAGTCATCCTCGGCCGGGAACTCGGGATCACGCTCCTGCGTTTCATCGTCATCCGGTACGGAGTCATCCCGGCGAGCCGCGGCGGCAAGCTGAAGACCCTGACCCAGGGCATCGCCGTCGGGATGTACGTCCTGGTGCTGGAGGGGCCCCTGGCCACTCTGAGGTGGTGGGTGATGGCCGCGGCGGTCGTGCTGACCGTCGTCACCGGAATCGACTATGTGAGACAGGCCATTGTGCTGCGCCGACGCGGAACGGCCGAGCGCGAAGCCGCGGCGGAGGGAGCGGAGCGTTGAATTCCACGGCCGCCGACGTGCTGCGACTACTGATGGTGAGGGGTGAGACGCTCGCCGTCGCCGAGTCGCTGACCGGCGGTCTGGTCGCGGCCGAGATCACCGCGACCCCCGGCGCCTCCCAGGTCTTCCGGGGCTCCGTCACCGCGTACGCCACGGACCTCAAGCACCAGTTGCTCGATGTCGACGCCACTCTCCTGGACCAGCGGGGAGCGGTGGATCCGCAGGTCGCGGCCGAGATGGCCGACGGCGTCCGCAAGGCGCTCGGCGCCGACTGGGGAATTTCGACCACCGGCGTCGCAGGTCCGGAACCCCAGGACGGCCGGCCCGTCGGCACGGTCCATGTCGCCGTCGCCGGGCCGTCCACAGCCGGTTCCGGCGTATCGGGTGGCGGGAAAGTGTCGTCGTTGCGGTTGAACGGCTCCCGGACGGAAATCCGTATGGAGAGTGTACGGAGCGTACTTGCACTGCTTCTTCAGGAGCTTGCGGGCGAACAGACCGGGAATGAGCGGACACAGGATACGGAACAGAACGGGGGGACTTGATGTTTGCAGCCCTGAGTGAACACAACAGCGCTCCCCGCACGGCCGCAGCGCAAGGCGGTACGGTGGGGCGTGAAGGATGCGGCTACGCGGTCCGAGGAGGGAGCCACCGATGATTCTGCTCCGTCGCCTGCTGGGTGACGTGCTGCGTCGGCAGCGCCAGCGCCAGGGCCGTACTCTGCGCGAAGTCTCCTCGTCCGCCCGAGTCTCACTCGGCTATCTCTCCGAGGTGGAGCGGGGGCAGAAGGAGGCATCCTCCGAGCTGCTCTCCGCCATTTGCGACGCGCTGGACGTACGGATGTCCGAGCTCATGCGGGAAGTGAGCGACGAGCTCGCCCTTGCCGAGCTGGCCCAGTCCGCAGCGGCCACCGAGCCGGTGCCAGCACCAGTGCGTCGACCGATGCTCAACTCCGTCTCGGTGGCCGGTGTGCCACCGGAGCGGGTCACGATCAAGGCGCCCGCCGAAGCGGTGGACGTCGTCGCGGCGTGATCTGCCGGGACATGGTGAGGCGCTAGCAGCGAAGCGGAGCCCCGGCCGGGGCCTCCAGGGAGACCTGGGGGTGCCGGCCGGGGCTCTTGTGCTGCCCGGGGCTCCCGTTTGCCGGGGTGTCGGCGTGCGGTCATGGTGGTCTGGTGGCCGTACGCAGGCCGTACGGACGTCTCAAGAAGCCGGAGCGTGCCGATGTACGTGGTGAAGAGCCCGTTGTCCGAGGCCGATCTCAAGACCGTCGCCGAGGCGCTGCAAGGGGCCCTGGTCGATCTCGTCGACCTGTCTCTGGTGGCCAAGCAGATCCACTGGAACGTGGTCGGGCCGCGCTTCCGCTCCGTCCATCTGCAGCTCGACGAGGTCGTGGACACCGCCCGGCTGCACTCCGACACGGTCGCCGAGCGCGCCTCCACCCTGGGTGTCCCGCCCGACGGGCGGGCCGGGACGGTGTCCGGGAGCAGCGGAATCGGCAAGGTGCCCGACGGCTGGGTCAAGGACGTGGACGCGGTGGGGACGCTGGTGGAGGCGCTGGGAGCGGTGATCACCCGGATGCGGGCGCGGGTGGAGAGCACCGCGGAGGCGGATCCGGTGAGCCAGGACATCTTCATCCAGATCACGGCGGACCTCGAGAAGCACCACTGGATGTTCCAGGCCGAGAACGGGTAGTGCGGCGCGGGTGGCCGGTGGGGGCGTGAGGACGGCGGTGAGTGGCTGCGGGGCGCATCGGGTGCCCCGTGGGCGCGGTCCTTGTGAGGGCGCCGTGCGTCCCTGTGCCGGTGGTGCGCCCTCTCCGGCCGTGACGAGGGCCGTCTAGCGTCGTTCTGGGGGCCCGGAGGCCTTGGAGGTGGCGGCCATGCGAATAGTTCGCTGGGGGGCGGCTCTGGGGCTCGGTGCGCTGTGGTGGTGGGGTGTGCTGCGACTCGCGTTGGTGCCGGACGCCGGCGCGGTGGAGGGGGCGGTCGCGGCAGGGGGGTGGGGGCTCAGCCTCCTGCCTGTCCACTGCGTGCCGAAGCGACGGGTGCCGGGACGGCAGGGGGGCGCGTCAGGGGGCGCGGGGGGTGGTCCTGTTCCGGGGGGCGCGGTGGGGGCCGCGGTCACCAGGGCATGGCCACCCCGCCGTTCGGGCGGAGGATCTGGCCCGTCGTGAACGCCGAGGCGTCGCAGGCGAGGTGCAGCACCGCGTGGGCGATGTCGTCCGGCTCGCCGACCCGGCTCAGTGGTGAGAGCCGGGCCATGAGCGACTCCGTGCGCGCCTGGGCCGCGTCGTCGTTGCGGTCGGTCATGGGGGTGCGGATCCAGCCCGGGGCCACGGCGTTGACCCGGATGCCGTGCGGGCCGGCCTCGGTCGCCAGGGTCTTCGTCAGCTGGACCACCGCCGCCTTGGTCACGCCGTAGCAGAGCAGTCCCGGGCCGCCGGTGTCGACGGCGCCGGAGGCCATGGTGACGATGCTGCCGCGCGTCCCGTCGGCGATCATCCGGCGGGCCGCCTCCTGGCAGGCGTGGAGAACGCCTTTGAAGTTGACGTTCCATACCCGTTCCAGGTCCTCGTCGCGGGTCTCCAGGACCGGGCTGCTGTGCATGATGCCGGCGATCGCCGCCATCACGTGCAGCTGTTCGCAGGCCGCCACCGCCCTTGTGAGCTGGGTCCGGTCGGTCACGTCGAGGTGGTGGGTGTGCGCGGTGCCGTTGCCGGCCTTGATCAGGGTCGCCGTCTCGTGCAGGCCCTGCGCGTCGCGGTCCGCGCAGTGCACCGTCGCGCCCGCCTCGGCGAGCAGGACGGCCGACGCGCGGCCGATACCGCTCGCGGCGCCGGTGACGAACGCGGTGCGGCCGGTGAGGTCGTACGCCGGGATGGGCATGAGGCGACGGTACGAGCGTTTCTGACGGTCCGTCAATTGGGTGTGCGGCGTTGAACTCCCGGGTTCGGGCGGGGTGTTCCCGGGGTTCCGGGATTTGGCGCCGGGCCCGGCTGGCAGGTGGGGCACCAGTAGGTGGGGCGTGCGCGCGAGCCGTCGCCCTGGTCGGCCGCGCGGACGGGGGTGTGGCAGCGCAGACAGGGGCGGCGGGCTCGGCCGTACACGAACAGGTCGTGGTGGCGGTGGCCCGTCGTGCTGCGGACCGGGCGGTCACGGTTGGCTTCGAGGAGCTTCTTGGCGAGGGCGGGCAGCCGGGCGGCGGTGTCCTCGGGGAGGGCGCCGACCGGCAGCCACGGAGTGACCTGGAGCAGGAAGCAGAGTTCGCTCTTGTAGACATTGCCGACGCCGGCGAGATTGCGCTGGTCGAGCAGGGCCTCGCCGAGGGGGCGCACGGGGTCGCTCAGGAGGTTCGTCAGGGCCCGGTCGGGGTCCCAGTCCGGGCCGAGCAGGTCGGGGCCGAGGTGGCCCACGGCCCGGTGTTCGTCGGTGGTGCGGATCAGCTCCAGTACGGGGAGGCGGTAGCCGACGGCCGTGCGGTCGGCGGTGCCGAGGATCGCGCGGATCTGGTGGGCGGGGCCGCCGCGCCAGCGCTCGTCGTTGCCGTACACCTTCCAGGAGCCGTCCATCCGGAGATGGGAGTGGAGGGTCAGGCCGCCTTCGATGCGGGTGAGGAGGTGTTTGCCGCGGGGGGTGACGTCCAGGACGGTACGGCCGGTGAGGTCGGCCGTGGCGTATTTCGGGACGCGCAGGTCGGAGCGGGACAGGACCTTGCCGGCGAGGGCGGTGTGGAGTCGCCTCGCCGTCTGCCAGACGGTGTCGCCTTCGGGCATGGGTCAAGGGTGGCACGTTGGGGGGTGGTGGGGGTGGGCGGCTGATGGGGCGGGGCGGGCGGTTGTCGTGCGGGTGCGGGTGCGGCTGCGGGTCCTTCCGTGACTCATGCTCGGATACGGAGGCCGCGCGGGGTGGCGATGAAGCCCGCGCCTTCCAGGAGGGGGCCGTGGGGGGAGGTGAGGGCCGAGGTGCCGTTGACGCGTTCGACGGTGACGGTGCCGAGGGAGCCCGCGCGGGCCGCCGCGGAGAGGGCTTCGGCGGCCGGGCGGAGGCGGGGGTCGTCCAAGGGGCGGGCTTCCGGGTCGGCGGGCCAGGCCAGCAGGGTCTTGCCGCCGCGCTCCATGTAGAGGGTCAGCTCGCCGTCGACCAGGACGACGAGGGAGCCCGCCTTGCGGCCCGGTTTGTGTCCGGCCTCGGTGGGCGGTTCGGGCCAGGGGAGGGCGGCCCCGTAGGCGTTCGCGGGGTCGGCGGCGGCCAGGACCACGGCTCGGGGGGAGGGGGCGGGACGAGAGGAGGCGACGGGGCCGGGAGAGCCGTCCCAGGGGGCCCGGGGCGTGCCGGGGCCGTCCGGGAAGCCGGTCGGGGTGGGGGCGGGTAGGGGCTCGTCGCGGTCGCGGGCGGTGGACACCGCG
Organism: Streptomyces griseiscabiei; assembly: GCF_020010925.1. NCBI lineage: Bacteria > Bacillati > Actinomycetota > Actinomycetes > Kitasatosporales > Streptomycetaceae > Streptomyces > Streptomyces griseiscabiei. The sequence continues at coordinate 922,613 of NZ_JAGJBZ010000002.1, forward strand.
CGGAGGCGGTCCACGGCGCCGTCCATCGCGAACTGGGCGGCTCCCAGGCCCTCGACGACATAGCCGCGGCGGGCCTGGCCGCTCTCCTCGAAGACGGACAGGACGCGGTAGACCGCGGAGAAGCCGCCCTCGACGCCTTCCGCTCCCACCGCGCCCCGGGTCACCACGCCGTGGCGGTCGAGGAGGGTGCGGGCCCGGGCGTGGGCGCGGACGGTGGGGTCGGGCTCGTGGGCGGGCAGCAGGGACCAGCGGCCGGCGACCGTGGGCGGGCCCGTACGGGACTGGGGGCGCGCGGCGGCGGTCAGGGAGCCGTACCGGCCGCGCGGGATCGTGCGCTTGGCGCGGTGGGCGGTGGAGCCCGCGGTGCGGCCCGAGCCGAGGAGGGAGCGCATGGGGGCGAGGGTGTCGTTGGTGAGCCGGCCGGACCAGGCCAGATCCCAGACGGCGTCGGCCAGTTGGGGATCGGTGGCGTCGGGGTGGGTGGTCGCGCGGACCTGGTCGGCGATCTGGCGGAAGAACAGGCCGTAGCCGCCGGAGAGGGCGCTCAGGACCGACTCGTGCAGCGCCGTCGGCTCCAGCGGGTGCGCGGGCGGGAGGAGGAGCGGGGCCGAGTCCGCCAGATACAGGGAGACCCAGCCGTCCTTGCCGGGGAGGGCGCCGGCGCCGGCCCAGACGACCTCGCCCGCCGCGGTGAGTTCGTCGAGCATCGCCGGGTTGTAGTGGGCGACCCGGGAGGGCAGGACCAGCTTCTCCAGGGCGGAGGCGGGGACCGAGGCTCCCTGCAGCTGTTCGATCGCGCGGACCAGTCCGTCGACACCGCGCAGCCCGTGGCCGCCGCCGACGTGCTGCCACTGCGGCAGGAACTGCGCGAGCGCGGCGGGCGGCACCGGCTCCAGCTCATGCCGCAGAGCCGCCAGCGAGCGGCGTCGCAGCCGGCGCAGCACGGCCGCGTCGCACCATTCCTGGCCGATGCCCGCCGGGTGGAACTCGCCCTGGACGACACGGCCGCTCGCCGCCAGGCGGTGGAGGGCGCCGTCCGTGACGGCCACGCCGAGGCCGAAGCGGGCGGCGGCCGTGGCCGAGGTGAACGGGCCGTGCGTACGGGCGTACCGGGCCAGGAGGTCACCCAGGGGGTCCCTCACCGGCTCGGTGAAGGCCTCCGGGACACCGACGGGCAGGGCAGTGCCGAGCGCGTCGCGCAGCCGGCCCGCGTCCTCGATCGCCGCCCAGTGGTCGGTGCCGGCGATCCGGACCCGGATGGCACGGCGGGTCCCGGACAGCTCCGGCGCCCACTGCGGCTCGGCGCCGCGCTCGGCCAACTCGGCGTCCGTGAGCGGGCCGAGGAGCCGGAGCAGGTCGGCGACGCCTTCGGCGTCCTTGACGCGGCGGTCCTCGGTGAGCCACCGCAGCTCCCGCTCCAGCTCGGTCAGCACCTCGGCGTCGAGCAGCTCCCGCAGCTCCGCCTGGCCCAGCAGCTCCGCCAGCAGCCGGGAGTCCAGCGACAGGGCGGCGGCCCGGCGCTCGGCGAGCGGGGAGTCGCCCTCGTACAGGAACTGGGCGACATAGCCGAAGAGGAGGGAGCGGGCGAAGGGGGAGGGCTCGGGGGTGGTGACCTCGACGAGGCGGACCTTGCGGGACTCGATGTCGCCCATCAGCTCGGTGAGGCCCGGGACGTCGAAGACGTCCTGGAGGCACTCGCGGACCGCCTCCAGGACGATCGGGAAGGAACCGAACTCGCTCGCGACCTGGAGGAGCTGCGCCGCGCGCTGACGCTGCTGCCACAGAGGCGTGCGCTTGCCGGGGCTGCGGCGGGGGAGCAGGAGCGCACGGGCGGCGCACTCGCGGAAGCGGGACGCGAACAGCGCCGAGCCGCCCACCTGGTCGGTGACGATCTGGTCGACCTCGCCCTTGTCGAAGGCGACGTCCGCCGCGCCGACCGGGGCCTGCTCGGTGTCGTACTCCGTGCCCGCCTTCACGGGCTCCATGTCGAGGAGGTCCAGGCCCATCAGATCGGCGTCGGGCAGGCGCAGCACGATGCCGTCGTCGGCGTGCATGGCCTGGGCCTCCATGCCGTACCGCTCGGAGAGCCTCGCGCCGAGGGCGAGGGCCCAGGGGGCGTGGACCTGGGCGCCGAAGGGGGAGTGGACGACGATCCGCCAGTCGCCCAGCTCGTCGCGGAAGCGTTCGACGACGATCGTGCGGTCGTCGGGGACATGGCCGCAGGCCTCGCGCTGTTCGGCCAGATAGGACAGGACATTGTCCGCGGCCCAGGCGTCCAGCCCGGCGGCCAGCAGCCGCAGCCTCGCGTCCTCCGGGGACAGGGCGCCCACCTCGCGCAGGAACGCGCCGACCGCACGGCCCAGTTCGAGGGGGCGGCCGAGCTGGTCGCCCTTCCAGAACGGCAGCCGGCCCGGGACGCCGGGCGCGGGGGAGACCAGCACCCGGTCACGGGTGATGTCCTCGATGCGCCAGGAGCTGGTGCCCAGGGTGAAGACATCGCCGACCCGGGACTCGTACACCATCTCCTCGTCCAGCTCGCCGACCCGGCCGCCGCCCTTCTTGGGGTCGGAGCCCGCGAGGAAGACGCCGAAGAGGCCGCGGTCCGGGATCGTGCCCCCGGAGGTGACCGCGAGGCGCTGGGCGCCCGGCCGTCCGGTGATCGTGCCCGCGACGCGGTCCCACACCACGCGCGGGCGCAGCTCCGCGAAGGCGTCGGACGGATAGCGGCCCGCGAGCATGTCGAGGACGGCCGTGAACGCGGACTCGGGGAGCGCGGCGAAGGGGGCGGCGCGCCGGACGGTGGCGAGGAGGTCGTCGAACTGCCATGTGTCCATCGAGGTCATCGCGACGATCTGCTGCGCCAGGACGTCCAGGGGGTTGCCCGGGACCCGCAGGGACTCGATGGAGCCGCTGCGCATCCGCTCGGTGACCACGGCCGACTGGACCAGATCGCCGCGGTACTTGGGGAACACCACACCCGTGGAGACCGCGCCCACCTGATGCCCCGCGCGGCCCACACGCTGCAGGCCGGAGGCGACCGAGGGCGGTGACTCCACCTGGACGACGAGGTCCACCGCTCCCATGTCGATGCCCAGTTCGAGACTGGAGGTGGCGACCACGGCCGGCAGTCGGCCCGCCTTCAGGTCCTCCTCGACCAGGGCGCGCTGCTCCTTGGAGACCGAGCCGTGGTGGGCGCGGGCGAGGACGGGGGGCGCTCCCTGGGCCGCGCCCGAGCCGCCCATCAGCTCCGCCGGGGCGTGGTGCTCGTCCAGCGGTACGCCGGTGGCCCGCTCGTACGCGATCTCGTTCAGCCGGTTGCACAGCCGCTCGGCGAGGCGGCGGGAGTTGGCGAACACGATCGTGGAACGGTGGGCCTGGACGAGGTCGGCGATCCGCTCCTCGACGTGCGGCCAGATCGACGGACGTTCCGCGCCCTCGTTGCCGTCGGTGGCCGGGGAGCCGCCCAGCTCGCCCAGGTCCTCCACCGGTACGACGACGGAGAGGTCGAACTCCTTGCCGGACGGGGGCTGGACGATCTCCACCCGGCGGTGGGGGGAGAGATAGCGCGCGACCTCGTCGACGGGGCGCACGGTGGCGGACAGGCCGATGCGGCGGGCCGGCCTCGGCAGCAGCTCGTCGAGCCGCTCCAGGGTGAGGGCGAGATGGGCGCCGCGCTTGGTGCCCGCGACCGCGTGCACCTCGTCCAGGATCACCGTCTCCACGCCGGTGAGCGCGTCGCGTGTGGCCGACGTCAGCATCAGGAACAGCGACTCGGGGGTGGTGATCAGGATGTCCGGCGGGCGGGTGGCCAGGGCGCGGCGCTCGGCGGGCGGGGTGTCGCCGGAGCGGATGCCCACCTTCACCTCGGGCTCGGGCAGCCCCAGCCGCACCGATTCCTGGCGGATACCGGTCAGCGGACTGCGCAGGTTCCGCTCCACGTCCACCGCGAGCGCTTTCAGCGGAGACACGTACAACACCCGGCAGCGCTTCCTCGGGTCGGCCGGGGGCGGGGTCGACGTCAGCTGGTCCAGCGCGGCGAGGAACGCGGCCAGCGTCTTGCCGGAGCCGGTCGGGGCGACCACCAGCACGTCCGAGCCCTCGCCGATCGCCCGCCACGCACCGGCCTGGGCCGCGGTGGGCGCGGAGAAGGCCCCCGTGAACCAGCCGCGGGTCGCGGGGGAGAAGCCGTCGAGGGCCCGATCTGCGGAGCTGACCATGCCCCCATCCTGCACCCGACCACTGACAACGGCCCGGACCTGCGGAGACGGTTCGGGGAGGGGAGGGGAGGGGGAAGGGGGAGGGGAGGCGGGCGTCGGGGCGGGGGCCGGGGCCGGGGTGGGGGCCGAGGGCGCGGGAGGCCGGGGAGCCGGAGGCCGGCCGGTCTCGGCCGTTCGCCGGTGGACGCAGAATGGAGGCATGGCGGGTTCGGCGGAGCGGGCGAGGCACTGGCGGTACGCGGAGCTGCCCGGTGTCGATCTGCTGCGGGCGAGCTATGTCGAGAAGAGGTTCGTGCGGCACACCCACGAGAACTTCGTCATCGCGGCCATCGCCGACGGCGTCGAGGTGTTCCACCACGGCGGCGCCGATCAGTACGCGGGCCCGGGCACCCTCGCCCTGGTCAACCCCGACACCCCGCACACCGGCCGGGCCGGTGTACCCGAGGGCTGGCGGTACGGCGCGGTCTACCCGTCGCGGGACGTGGTGGCCGAGATCGCCGCCGAGACCACCACGATCCGCGGCACTCCCGGCTTCGTGACCCCCGTGCTGGAGGACCCGTACGCGGCGGGCCTCGTCCATCAGGTGCTGCGGGCCGTCGACGAGGGCAACGCGCTGGCCGCGGACACGCTGCTGCGGGTGGCCGTGACCCGTCTGCTGCGGCTGAACGGCGGACCACTGCCCCAGCGTGCCGTCCGCACGGCCGGCGGCCCCGTCGCGGCACGCGCGCGTGCCGTGCTCGAGGAACGGATGGCAGACCCCCCGACCCTGGAGCGGCTCGCCGCCGACCTCGGCACCAGCCCCTTCGCCCTGCTGCGGGCCTTCCGTACGGCCTACGGCATGCCGCCGCACACCTGGCTGACCGACGCCCGGGTCCGCCGGGCCCGCGCTCTGCTCGACACGGGCACGGCTCCCGCCGAAGCCGCCGTCGCCGTCGGCTTCACGGACCAGCCGCACCTCAACCGTCACTTCAGCCGGATCGTGGGCGTGCCGCCGGGGGCGTACCAGCGGGAACGTCTGGACGGATCCGGTGACGGCCGGGCGGGGACGGGCGTGGGCGAGGGGGAGGGGGACGTGAGTGGGCGCGCGGGCGGCGCACGCGGGTAGCGAGGGCGGCGTGTGGGGGCGCAAGAACGTACAAGACCCAGAAGTGCGGCTGCTCGTACCGTCCACGGCGTGGTGACTGAACAGACAGGTCTCGTGGAGACCGCGGAGACACATGACGGCGGCGGTACGAAACCCGACGGAGCCGTTGTCCGGGACGCCCTGGGGGTCGGGGTGGCGGTCGGACTGTCCGGCTTCGCCTTCGGGGTGACCTCGGCCGGCAGCGGGCTGAGTCTGCTGCAGACCTGCGCGCTGAGCCTCCTGGTGTTCACCGGGGCCTCCCAGTTCGCCCTGGTGGGCGCGCTCGCGGCCGGCGGCAACCCGTTCACGGCGGCGGCCGGGGCCTTCTTCCTGGGCGTGCGCAACGCGTTCTACGGGCTGCGTCTCTCCCAGTTGCTGGCCCTCCCGCGCGCGGTGCGGCCGTTCGCCGCCCAGTGGGTCATCGACGAGACCACGGTCGTCGCGCTCGGCCAGCCCACGCGACGTGCCGCCCGCCTCGGCTTCACCGTGACCGGCCTCAGCCTCTATGTGCTGTGGAACCTCACCACGCTGCTCGGCGCGCTCGGGGCCGAGGCCATCGGCGACACCGGCGCCTGGGGGCTCGACGCGGCGGGGCCCGCCGTCTTCCTGGCCCTCCTCGCGCCGATGCTGCGGACCACCGCGGAGCGGGCCGTGGCGGGCATCGCCGTCGTCCTGGGGCTCGGACTGCTGCCCGTACTGCCCGCCGGAGTCCCGGTCCTCGTCGCCGGGGTGGCCGCTCCGGTCGTCCTCTGGGCGGAGGGGCGTCGCGGGGCGGCGGACAAGCGGCCGGACGGTGATGGGCGGGCCGACGGCCGGAGGGACGACCGAGAGTCCGGAAAGTTCGGAGAGTCCGGAAAGTTCAGAAAGTTTGGAGAGTCCGGAGAAGCCGGAGAGGGCGAGGAGGGGCGATGAACGTCTGGATCGCGATCGGTGTCACCGCCGTCGGCTGCTACGCCGTCAAGCTCATCGGCCTGTCGGTCCCGGAGGGCGTCCTGGAGCGCCCGCTCGTGCGGCGGCTCGCCGCCCTGCTGCCCGTGGCGCTGCTGGCCGCCCTCACGGCCCAGCAGACGTTCGCCGACGGGCACGAGCTGGTGCTGGACGCGAGGGCGGCGGGGCTCGCCGCGGCCGGCGTGGCGTTGCTCCTGCGTGCGCCCTTCCTGGCTGTCGTGGCCGCGGCGGTGGTGGTCACGGCGGGGGTGCGGGCGCTGACGGGCTGACGTCGGGCCTACTCCGCCGCCGGCCGCCACGCGCGCGTGACGGCCGGCCGATCGGCCTCAGTCGATCGGGCGGCCGTACGCCCGCAACGTCCGCAGCGCCTCGATCGTCACGATCGGGCGGCTCTCCATGGCGGTGCTCGGAGCCCACTGGCGCCAGCGGATCGGCCAGCCGCCGTCCTCCGTCTGCTCGCCTGCCAGGAAGTCGAGGGAGCGGGAGATCTCCTCGTCGGTGAACCACGCGCGCGCGAGGGACTCGGGGGTGTGCGCGAAGTCGTGCGGGTAGTGGTGCTCGCCCGGCGCGTAACCGTCGGACACGGGGTAGTCGTTCGGGCGCCCCGGATCGAGCGTGGCCAGCCGGTGTTCGCGCACCAGGCGGCCCAGCCGGTCGGCGGCCGCCTGCGCGCGCGGGCGGTCGGGCACGGACTCCAGGAACGCCACGGCGGCGTGGATCTCGTAGGGGTGCGACTTCTCCAGGGACTCGACGGCCTGCCAGCAGAAGTCGGTGGCCCGGAACAGCCACGCGTGCCACACCTGGTTGCGGTGCAGCAGGCCCACCACGGGCCCGGTGGCCAGCAGATCGCTGGGCGGGTCGTCGACGATCGGCACGAACGGGGCCGCCGGATAGCCGCGTTGGGCGGGGTGGACCGCGGGAAGCGCGCCGTCCGGGGTCGACACCGACGTCAGATAGCGGCACACGCGCTCCACCCGCTGTCCGCCGCAGCGCCCGATCGAGTCCAGGACGCGCAGCGCGTGCCCGGTGTGCAGCGGCTGGCTCACGGGACCGCGCAGATCGGGTTCGAGCGCGTGGCCGTACCCCTCGTCGGTGTTGCGGTAGGCGGCCAGCGCGGTCTCCACCGCGTCGGCGCTCCCGTCCAGGAAGTGGTACGCGAAGCGGCGCTGCTCCAGCACGCGCGCGGTGAGCCAGACGAACTGTTCGGCGCGAGCCAGCGGGGTGTGCGCCGGGGACGACGAGGGGAGTGGGGATGCTCCGGTTTCGGCCATGGTTCCGACCGTAGGGCGGAAAGCGGTATCGGCAAGCGGTCCCGGCCAGGCCCACCCCCTGGGGCGGGATACTGGACTCATGCGGTTGACGGTCTTCTGGCAGCGGATGGCGGATCACTTCGGTGAGGGGTACGCCGACACCTTCGCGCGCGATCATGTGATGTCCGGCCTCGGCGAGCGGACGGTGCACGAGGCGCTGGACGCCGGCTGGGAGGCCAAGGACATCTGGCGCGTGGTGTGCACGACCATGGGCGTACCGGCCGAAAACCGCTGAAAAGTCCGGGACTTCATCGCGTGGACGCCGGTAGTTGGACCGGAAGATCCGGGGGCGGCGACTGATTGTCGGTGGCGTGGGCGAGACTTGGTCCGTGGCACCCAGAGACGAGACCGAGCGGTTCGACCACCCGGCGTCCCCGTCCGGCACGGCACCGCCCCCCGGCCCCCCGGCCGCCCCGGGGCCCGGTGCCGTGCCGAACGGCCGCATGCCCCGCTGGCTGCCGCGCGCGATGGTGCTCGCGCTCTCCCTCGTCGCCGTGTTCCAGCTGGGCAGTTGGGCGTTCCATCAGCTCATCGGGCTGCTGGTCAACATCCTCATCGCGTTCTTCCTGGCGCTCGCGATCGAGCCCGCGGTGAGCTGGATGGCCTCCAAGGGGTTGCGCAGGGGGTTCGCCACCTTCCTGGTCTTCCTGATCACGCTGATCGGGGCCGCCGGGTTCGTCACCCTGCTCGGGTCGATGCTCGCCGGCCAGATCATCAAGATGGTCGAGGACTTCCCGGCGTATCTCGACTCCGTCATCAGCTGGATCAACACGAGCTTCCACACGGAACTGAAGCGGGTCGACATCCAGGAGGGGCTGCTGCGCTCCGACTGGCTGCAGAAGTACGTGCAGAACAGCGCCACGGGTGTGCTCGACGTCTCCGCGCAGGTGCTGGGCGGCCTGTTCCAGCTGCTGACGATCGCGCTGTTCTCGTTCTACTTCGCCGCCGACGGGCCGCGGCTGCGGCGCGCGCTGTGCTCCGTGCTGCCGCCCGCCAAGCAGGCCGAGGTGCTGCGCGCGTGGGAGATCGCCGTCGACAAGACCGGCGGATATCTGTACTCCCGCGGTCTGATGGCGCTGATCTCCGGTGTCGCGCACTACATCCTGCTGGAGTACCTCGACGTGCCCTACGCGCCCGCGCTCGCGGTGTGGGTCGGGCTGGTCTCGCAGTTCATCCCCACGATCGGCACCTATCTGGCGGGTGCCCTGCCCATGCTGATCGCCTTCACCGTCAACCCCTGGTACGCGCTGTGGGTCCTGGTGTTCGTGGTCCTGTACCAGCAGTTCGAGAACTACGTGCTGCAGCCCAAGCTGACCGCCAAGACGGTGGACATCCACCCGGCCGTCGCCTTCGGGTCGGTCATCGCGGGCACCGCGCTCCTCGGCGCGGTGGGAGCGCTCATCGCCATCCCGGCCATTGCCACCTTGCAGGCATTCCTCGGGGCGTACGTGAAGCGGTACGACGTCACGGACGACCCCCGGGTGCACGGGCACCGCAGACGCGGCACGGGCAACCTCCTCGCCCGGGCGTGGGAGCGGCTGGAGCGGACGGTCGACCGGCGGCGGGGCCGGGGGGCCGGGGACGGACCGGGCCCCGAGGGCGGTGCCGGGCCCGAGAACGGCTCAGGCTCCGGGCCCGATGGCGGATCCTCGTAGCGCGCGGTCGCGGGACGGGGCCGGCCCGCCGGGTGTGGACCGTGCGGCGCGTGGGACCCGATCGTGGAAGTCCTCCGGATGTCCCGTGGTGTCGCTTGACACTAAAATCGAACATCCATTCTCATGGAGGCTCTGGTGAGGCCCTCGGCCGGAGTTCGAGAGGAGTTCGGCAGGGTTTTCGTGGAGAAGTGCCCGAGTTATCCACAGGCCGGGCGGGCGTCGGGGCCCATTGTCAGTGGCAGGCGTTAGCGTCTTTCACGTGAAGCGATCGACTCAAGCAAACCGGGTGGAACCCATGGCAGGAACCGACCGCGAGAAGGCGCTCGACGCCGCGCTCGCACAGATTGAACGGCAGTTCGGCAAGGGCGCGGTGATGCGCCTCGGCGAGCGGCCGAACGAGCCCATCGAGGTCATCCCCACCGGGTCGACCGCCCTCGACGTCGCCCTCGGTGTCGGCGGTCTGCCGCGCGGCCGAGTGGTGGAGGTGTACGGCCCGGAGTCCTCCGGCAAGACGACCCTGACCCTGCACGCGGTGGCGAACGCGCAGAAGGCCGGCGGCCAGGTGGCCTTCGTGGACGCCGAGCACGCCCTCGACCCCGAGTACGCGAAGAAGCTCGGTGTCGACATCGACAACCTGATCCTGTCGCAGCCGGACAACGGCGAGCAGGCCCTGGAGATCGTGGACATGCTGGTCCGCTCCGGTGCCCTCGACCTCATCGTCATCGACTCCGTCGCCGCGCTCGTCCCGCGTGCGGAGATCGAGGGCGAGATGGGCGACAGTCACGTGGGTCTGCAGGCCCGTCTGATGAGCCAGGCCCTGCGGAAGATCACCAGCGCGCTCAACCAGTCCAAGACCACCGCGATCTTCATCAACCAGCTCCGCGAGAAGATCGGCGTGATGTTCGGCTCCCCGGAGACCACGACCGGTGGCCGCGCGCTGAAGTTCTACGCCTCGGTGCGTCTCGACATCCGTCGTATCGAGACACTCAAGGACGGCACCGACGCCGTCGGCAACCGCACCCGTGTCAAGGTCGTCAAGAACAAGGTCGCGCCGCCCTTCAAGCAGGCCGAGTTCGACATCCTCTACGGCCAGGGCATCAGCCGCGAGGGCGGTCTGATCGACATGGGTGTGGAGCACGGCTTCGTCCGCAAGGCGGGTGCCTGGTACACGTACGAGGGCGACCAGCTCGGCCAGGGCAAGGAGAACGCCCGTAACTTCCTGAAGGACAACCCCGATCTCGCCAACGAGATCGAGAAGAAGATCAAGGAGAAGCTGGGCGTCGGTGTGCGCCCCGAGGAGCCCTCCGCCGAGCCGGGCGCGGATGCCTCGTCCCCGGCCACGGACGACGCCGCGAAGGCGGTGCCCGCCCCGGCCGCTGCCAAGGCCCCCGCCAAGACCAAGGCCGCGGCGGCGAAGAGCTAGTCCGTGACACGCAGAACGGACTGGGGCGAGTACGCACACCCCGGTACCCCCGGGGACCGGGGGCACGGAGGCACCGGCGGCCCGGGAGGATCCGCTGCGGACGGGCACAGGTACGGCTTCGGACCGTACGACGACGAGACACCGTCGTACGGCACGGGTGGTACGGGCGGCCCGGGTGGCACGGGTGGTGACAGGCGTGGCGGGCGGGGACGTCGGGGCGGCAGAAGGCGTGGCTTCGGGGAGTCGGGCGACGGCCCGGACGACGGGGGGCCGCAGGACGGGGGTTCGTCTTTCTCGTCGAGGGCCGAGAAAGGCGAGTCCTCAGGGGACCCGGCTGAGCGGGCGCGCGCGATCTGTCTGCGCCTGCTCACCGGGACCCCGCGCACCCGCAAGCAACTCGCGGACGCCCTGCGCAAGCGCGAGATCCCCGAGGACGTGGCGGACGAGGTGCTGTCGCGGTTCGAGGAGGTCGGGCTGATCAACGACGGCGCGTTCGCGGACGCCTGGGTGGAGTCCCGGCACCACGGCCGGGGCCTGGCGCGGCGGGCCCTCGCCCGGGAGCTGCGTACCAAGGGCGTCGACTCGACACTGATCGACGAGGCCGTCTCCCAGCTCGACTCCGAACAGGAGGAGAGCACGGCGCGCGAGCTGGTCGCCCGCAAGCTGCGCTCCACGCGGGGACTCGACCGGGAGAAGCGCCTCCGCCGGCTCGCCGGAATGCTCGCCCGCAAGGGCTACTCCGAGGGCATGGCCCTGCGAGTGGTTCGGCAGGCGCTGGAGGAGGAGGGGGAGGACACGGACGGGCTGGAGGACGACGGGTACTGAGTCGGCCGCCGCCGAGAGCCGGCGGGCGCCGAGCCGAGGGGGACGAGCGCGGGGACGGTTGCGGGGACGAGCGAGAGGGCTGGAAAGCGGGGGGATGAGGGCGGGAGACAGGAGCCCCTGCCGGATGACGGCGCCCGGGAGCCGCCGAGCGGCACGGACAGGGGTGAGGGGGCCGGGCTTCGGCGGAGTTCAGGGGGCCTGGCGCCGCCCGGGCCCGGGGGCGGCGACCTGGAGTCCGCTGGTCCGCCGGTGACTCTCTCCGTCCCGCCGGGGTGCGGGGCCGTCTGTGGCCTGCCGCAGGCTCACTGCCAGTCGGACGGGCGCTCCACGTGTTCCAGGCGCAGCACCTGTCCCGTGCGGCTGAAGCGGCGGATGCGGGGGAGGGGCGGGTAGTAGGCGTGGACGGAGATCGCGTGCTCCTCGGTGGACTCGTTGAGCACCTCGTGCACATGGTGGCGTCCGAAGGAGCGGCCCTTGCCGGCGGACAACCGCCGCTCGCGGTCGACGCCTTCGTTGAGTTCGAGGGTCTTCCAGCCGTCGGTGGGCAGCCGGGCGGCGAGCGAGTACTCCTTGAGCTCGCCCGCCGCGGTGACGAAGGCGCCCACCGAGTCGGCGTGGTCGTGCCAGCCGGTTCCGGTCCCGGGCGGCCAGCCGATGAGCCAGGCCTCGCTGCCGCCGGGGCCTTCGAGCCGCACCCAGGTGCGGCCCTCGGGGTCGAGGGGGAGCGAGGCGATCAGCTCGGCGTCGGCGGCGGCGCGACGGGCGAAGTCGAGCAGTTCCGCCTGCGTGGGGGCGGAGGCGGCCGACGCGGAGGCGGCGGGAACAACGGGGGACACAGACACGGGTACCGTCCTGAAGTGCGTTCGCTCGGGGGCACGCGATGGCACGGAGGCGGCGCGCGCGGAAGAAGAGGGATGCGAAGTCAGCAGGACGGACGACACACGCAGCCCGCGTAGCGGACGAGGTCCATATGGACCCTCCGCCACAGGCGCGTAGAGGTGTCGGTCACGGACCGGAGTAGACCATGACCGCGCGGAGGGGTCAACTGACCGTCACTATGTGGACACAGTGACGGTCACGAGGGCGTTTCGGCCGACCGGCCAGAGCCGTCAGCGCGAGCCCGAGGCCGCCGCCCCGGTCGCCTCGGACCGCTGCTCCACCCCGCCCAGCGCCGCTGCCGCCGCCGTGTACAGGTCGGCGGGGCGTACGCCGCTCAGGGCGGTGACGAGGTAGCCGTCGGGGCGGACGAGGAGGACGGTGTGCGCGCCCGCGCCCGGGTAGGCCTCCGCGACCAGCAGTTCGGCCGGGTGCGGCAGCGCGGCGACGGCGGCGGCGAGGCGCGGCATCAGCCCGGCGCTCATCCAGTGCTTGCGCTCCCACACCCCCGTCCCCGGCGCGATCAGCACCACCAGCAGCGCCCCGCGCCCGAGCCGGTCCCGCAGCGGTACGAAGGTGCCGTCCTCCGCGGTCACCTCCACATCCACGACCTGGGAGCCCGGCGGGGTGTCGACCGGAGTCTCTGCGGCGGCGGGTGGAGGCATCAGCGGGGAGTCGGCGTACGCCCCCGGCGCGCCCAGCGCTCCGCGCCCCAGATGGCCGTCGCTGAGCAGCGCGTCATGGCCCCGGGACGAGCCGGGGACGTACGCGCGCAGGCCCTTGCCACCGCGCAGCAGAGGAAGTACCTGGTCGGCGGCGCGCAATCGGGTGGCGACGACCGCGCGCCGCTCCGTCTGGTAGCTGTCGAGCAGGGCCTCGTGCGGGCCGTGGTGCCAGGCCAGCGCCAGTTTCCAGGCGAGGTTGTCGGCGTCCCGCAGTCCTTCGTCGAGTCCCTGGGTGCCGAGCGCCCCGAGCAGGTGCGCGGCGTCACCGGCGAGGAAGACCCGGCCGACCCGCCACCGCCGGGCGAGCCGGTGGTGCACGATGTGGACGCCGGTGTCCAGCAGGTCGTACGGGGGCGTGGAGCCGCCCGTCCAGCCGGCGAGGGTCTCGCGGACGCGGGCCACGAGGAGTTCGGGCGTGACGAGGTCCTTGCCCGGCGGCAGCAGCCAGTCCAGGCGCCAGACGCCCCCGTCGAGAGGCCGCGCGGTGATCTCCCCGCCGGACGGGCCCGCCGTGCGCCACGGCGGCATACGGTGCAGCAACGCTTCGCCGGGCCAGGGGAGTTCGGCGCGCAGGGCCGCCACGGCGTGCCGTTCCACCGCCGTACGGCCGGGGAAGCGGATGTCCTGGAGCTTGCGGACCGTCGAGCGCGGGCCGTCGCAGCCGACCAGGTAACTGCCGCGCCACCAGGTGCTCTTGGGGCCGCGGGTGTGGGCCGTGACGCCGGACTTCTCCTGCTCGATCGCGTCGAGACGGCTCTCCACGGCGACCTTGACGAGCCGTTCGCCGGCGATGGCCTCGCGGAGCGCGGCGGTCAGGACATGCTGCGCGATGTGCAGCGGGGGGAGGTCGGCGGAGCCCTCGACGAGGTCCTCGGGGCCGCCGCGGACGCCCTTCGCCCCGTCCCTGGGCGGGACCTCCGACTCGTCGAAGTCGGTTTCGCCGAAGCGGACCTGACGCATCACCTGCTTGCGCCGCATCGACCGCCATCCGGTCCAGCGGCAGCCGGCCGGGGAGAGGGGGACGCCGGACAATCGTTCCAGCAGGGCGGCCGTGTCCTCGTTCAGCACCACCGTCCGCGCGAGTCGCTGCTCGTCCTTGCCCGGTCCCTCGTCGAGGACCACGGACGGCACCTCCTGGCGCGCCAGCGCGAGGGCGAGCGTGAGCCCCACGGGCCCCGCTCCGACGATGATCACCGGGTCCACGGCGCGGCGCCCCCCGCCCGACGTGACGTCCCGGCGGACGTGGGTGAACAGGAAGTTGGAGCAGGGTGCACGATCACAGAACGTATGCAACCCATTGCCGGTGCTTGCGTCAAGTGACGGAGGGCAGTGGCGATCATGCCACTGCCCTCCGGGGAGCGAAACGGGGGACATCCTGGGCGGATGTCACCTGATCATCCGTCAGTTTCCGGAGCCCCCGCCGCCTCCGCCCGCGTCCCCGATGCCGATGCCACCGAAGGCGCCTCCCGCGCCGGTTGCCGCGGTGCCCTCGACTGCCGCCGGGCCGAGCACGGCGCCCGTCGACTTCTTGCCCCGCCGCAGCCGCTGCTCCAGCCAGCTCGCGAAGCTCGTGATGATGAAGTTCAGGACGATGTAGATGATCGCCACCACGACGAAGCTCTGGATGACGTTGGCGTAGACCGCGGCCAACGTCGCTCGCCCGCTGAGCAGTTCGGTGAAGCCGATCATCACGCCACCGAGCGCGGTGTCCTTCACGATGACCACGAGCTGGCTGACGATGGCCGGCAGCATCACGGTGACGGCCTGCGGCAGCAGGATGCTGCCCATCGTCTGGCCCTTGCGCAGACCGATCGCCTGGGCGGCCTCCGTCTGACCCTTGGGGAGGGCGAGGATGCCGGCCCGTACGACCTCGGCGAGGACCGAGGCGTTGTACAGCACCAGGCCGGTGACGACCGCGTAGAGCTGCCGATCCTCGGTGGTGACGTCCGTCGAGCGGGCGAAGACCTCGTTGGCGAACAGCATCAGCAGCAGGACGGGGATGGCCCGGAAGAACTCGACCACCGCACCGGCCGGGATGCGCACCCATCGGTGGTCGGAGAGGCGCGCGATGCCGAAGAGCGCACCGAGGGGAAGCGCGATCACGATCGAGAACGCCATGGCCTTGAGCGTGTTCGCGAGGCCCGGCAGCAGATACGTGGTCCACGCCTCGGAGGTGAAGAACGGCTTCCAGAGCTTCCACTCCAGCTGGTTCTTGCTGTCCAGCGCCTGCCAGAGCCACCATGCGAGCAGCGCCATCAGGATGACGAAGACCACCGTGAGGATCACGTTGCGCCGTTTGGCCCGAGGGCCGGGGGCGTCGTAGAGGACGGAACTCATCGCTTCACCGCCAGTCGCTTGCTCAGCCAGCCGAGGATCAGGCCGGTGGGCAGGGTCAGTACCACGAACCCGAAGGCGAAGATCGCGCCGATGAGCAGCGTCTGCGCCTCCTTCTCGATCATGCCCTTCATCAGGTAGGCGGCTTCAGCCACACCGATCGCGGCGGCCACGGTCGTGTTCTTCGTGAGCGCGATCAGGACGTTGGCCAGCGGGCCGATGACGGCGCGGAAGGCCTGCGGCAGCACGATGAGGCCGAGGACCTGGGTGAAGCTCAGTCCGATGGCACGTGCCGCCTCGGCCTGGCCCACGGGCACGGTGTTGATGCCGGAGCGCAGTGCCTCGCAGACGAACGCGGCGGTGTAGGCCACGAAGCCGAGAATGGCGAGCCGGAAGGCCTGGAGCTTGACGTCGCCGCCCGCGCCCATCGTCACCCGGAAGATGTCGGCGAGGCCGAGCGAGGTGAAGACGATGATGACGGTCAGTGGGATGTTCCGCACGACGTTCACGTAGATGGTGCCGAAGCCGCGCATCAGGGGTACGGGGCTGACCCGCATGGCGGCCAGCAGGGTCCCCCAGATCAGGGAGCCGATGGCTGAGAAGACGGTGAGCTTGACCGTCATCCAGAACGCACCCAAGAAGCTTGGGTCGTTGTAGTTTGAAAGGAAGTCGAACACTGTCTCCCGCGCTTCCGGGTGTGTGGCGTACGAGGCAGGCGCACCGCGCCGCCGCCTCTACCGCGCTCTGCGGCGGGCGGCGGCGCGACTACGAGAACCGCGCTGGGTGCGGGTACCCGCTTACTTGACGATGTCGCCGATCTTCGGGGCGGGCTCGTTCTTGTAGTTGGCCGGGCCGAAGTTCTCCTTGACCGCGGTCTCCCAGGCGCCGTCGCTGACCATCTTCTCCAGCGCCGTGTTGATCTTGTCCACGGTCGCGGAGTCGCCCTTCTTGACGCCGATGCCGTAGTTCTCGTTGCTGAGCTTCAGGCCGGCGAGCTTGAACTGGCCCTTGTAGTTCTCCTGGGCGGCGAAGCCCGCGAGGATCGAGTCGTCGGTGGTGACCGCGTCCACGGCACCGCTCTGCAGACCGGCGATGCACTCCGAGTAGCCGCCGTACTCCTTCAGCTGCGCGTCCGGAGCGATGTCCTTCTTGACGTTCTCGGCCGAGGTGGAACCGGTCACCGAGCAGAGGATCTTGCCGTTGAGGTCCGTGCCCTTGCTGATGTCCGAGTCGGCCTTCACCAGCAGGTCCTGGTGGGCCAGCAGGTACGGGCCGGCGAAGTCGACCTTCTCCAGACGCTCGTCGTTGATCGAGTAGGTGGCCGCGATGAACTTGACGTCGCCGCGGGACAGCGCGTTCTCACGGTCGGCGCTCTTGGTCTCGACGAACTCGATCTGGTCGGGCTCGTAGCCGAGCTCCTTGGCCACGTACGTCGCCACATCGACGTCGAAACCGGAGAAGGAACCGTCGGGGTTCTTCAGGCCGAGGCCTGGCTGGTCGTACTTGATACCGATCTTGATCTTGTCGCCGCCACCGGAACCGGAACCGGAGCCCGAGCTCTCGTTGCCGCTGTCGTCGCCGCCACAGGCGGTGGCGGTGAGGGCGAGGACGAGGGCGGTGGCCGCTGCGGCGGAGACCTTGCGGAGCTTCATGGTGAACATCCTTTGACTGGTGAAGAGATGCGGACCGTCATGGTGCGGGTGCCGGACGCCGCGCGGGCGTCGGCAGGGCCGTCAGTGGTGCAGGATCTTCGACAGGAAGTCCTTGGCCCGGTCGCTGCGGGGGTTGCTGAAGAACTGGTCCGGCACAGCCTCTTCGACGATCCGGCCGTCCGCCATGAAGACCACCCGATTGGCGGCGGACCGGGCGAAGCCCATCTCGTGGGTGACCACGACCATGGTCATGCCGTCCCGGGCGAGCTGCTGCATGACCTCCAGGACCTCGTTGATCATCTCGGGGTCGAGCGCCGAGGTCGGCTCGTCGAAGAGCATGACCTTGGGGTCCATGGCCAGCGCCCGTGCGATCGCGACACGCTGCTGCTGACCGCCGGAGAGCTGCGCCGGGTACTTGTCCGCCTGGGTGCCGACGCCGACCCGGTCGAGCAGGTTCCGGGCCTTCTCCTCGGCCTGCTTCTTGTCGGCCTTACGGACCTTGAGCTGCCCCAGCATCACGTTCTCGAGCACGGTCTTGTGCGCGAAGAGATTGAACGACTGGAACACCATGCCGACGTCCGCCCGCAGCCGTGCGAGCGCCTTGCCCTCCGCGGGCAGCGGCTTGCCGTCGATCGTGATGTCGCCGGAGTCGATCGACTCCAGCCGGTTGATGGTGCGGCACAGGGTGGACTTACCGGACCCGGAGGGTCCGATCACCACGACGACCTCGCCCCTGGTGATCGTCAGATCGATGTCCTGGAGTACGTGCAACGCGCCGAAGTGCTTGTTGACGCTCTTCAGGACGACCAGGTCGTCGGCCGCGGGCACCGCGTCCTTGACCACCGAAACTTCGGTCATCGCTTTGTGGCTCCGTCCTCCTCGGTTTCGGAGGACAGTAGTGACCGGCGACGACCAGCGTCATTACATCTGAGCGAGAATTGAGCATAACGATCTGGTAGCCGGACGGACACTGCACGTGACGGGCCCGGCCGGGGCGTTTCGGCTGGATAACGGAACCCGTTGGGAACTCGTACGGCCTTGACGGCGTCCTCACTCATCAGTGTGACTGCGAAGAGGCCGACGCGCGCGTCCCGAGATGCGAATCCGCGTAATGTGTGCCAGCCGAGGCGTACAGATGACCGAAACACGCCACTCGTCAAAGCGCGACCAGCGAACCGGAAGGGGCCGGAATGAGGCTGCTCCTCGTCGAGGACGACAACCATGTCGCCGCCGCCCTGTCCGCGGTCCTGGCCCGGCACGGCTTCGACGTCACGCACGCCCGCAGCGGCGAGGAGGCGCTCCAGGCGCTCGTCCCCGAGGGCAACGGCTTCGGGGTGGTCCTGCTCGACCTCGGTCTGCCCGACCAGGACGGCTACGAGGTCTGCGGCAAGATCCGCAAGCGCACCAGCACACCGGTGATCATGGTGACGGCCCGGTCCGACGTACGCTCCCGCATCCACGGCCTGAACCTCGGCGCCGACGACTACGTGGTCAAGCCGTACGACACCGGTGAGCTGCTCGCCCGTATCCACGCCGTCGCCCGGCGCCGGGCGCCCGACGAGGCCGCGGCCTCCGGTGACAGCGGGCTGCGCCTCGGGTCCGTGCTGATCGAGCTGCCCACGCGCCAGGTCAGCGTGGACGGCGCCGTCGTCCAGCTGACGCGCAAGGAGTTCGATCTGCTCGCGCTGCTGGCCCAGCGGCCCGGGGTGGTCTTCCGCCGGGAACAGATCATCAGTGAGGTGTGGCGGACCAGTTGGGAAGGGACCGGCCGCACCCTGGAAGTGCATGTCGCCTCGCTGCGGTCCAAGCTGCGGATGCCCGCCCTGATCGAGACGGTGCGCGGGGTCGGCTACCGGCTGGTCGCCCCGACGCCGTAGCGTGCCTCGCGTGCGCACTCGTCTTCTTCCGCTGCTCATCGTCCTGATGGCCGCCGTGCTGCTGGCCCTCGGCATCCCGCTGGCGGTGAGCCTCGCGGCGGCGCGGCAACAGGAGGTGGTCGTCGACCGCATCGACGACACGGCGCGCTTCGCGTCCCTGGCCCAGTTCGTCACCGCGCGGCCGAGCGGCTCCCGGGTGGACACGACGGACGGCCGCGGCGAGACCCTGCAGCGGGAGCTGGAGCAGTACTACAAGGTGTACGGCATCAAGGCCGGCGTCTTCTACCGGGAGAAGAGCCAGCCCGCCATGGCCAACGCTCCGCACGACTGGGGCCGGCCCACCGAGGGGGAGGGGCTCGCCGCCTTCGAGGAGGCGCTGCTGGGGCGCCGCCCGCACGACCCGAAGCAGGTGTGGCCGTGGCAGGAGGGCCGGCTCGTCGTCGCGTCGCCCGTCATCCACGACGGTGACGTCGTCGCCGCCGTCGTCACGGACTCGCCCACCGACCAGATGCGCTCCAAGATCCTGCGCGGCTGGCTGATCATCGCCGCGGGCGAGTCCGCCGCGATGCTGCTCGCCGTGGGCGCCGCGCTGCGGCTGACCGGCTGGGTCCTCAAGCCCGTCCGCGTCCTCGACGTCACCACCCACGCCATCGCCTCCGGACGCCTCAAGTCACGGGTCGCGGTGGCCAGCGGGCCGCCCGAACTACGGCGTTTGGCACGGTCGTTCAACGAGATGGCCGACAACGTCGAGGACGTGCTGGAGCAGCAGCGCGCCTTCGTCGCGGACGCCTCCCACCAACTCCGCAACCCGCTGGCCGCGTTGCTGCTGCGGATCGATCTGCTCGCGCTCGAACTGCCCGAGGCCAACGAGGAGATCGCCTCCGTCCGCACCGAGGGCAAGCGGCTCGCCTCGGTCCTCGACGATCTGCTCGACCTGGCGCTCGCCGAGCACGCGGACTCCGATCTGCGGCTGATCGACGTGGGCGAGCTGACCGCCGAGCGCGTCGCGTCCTGGTCGCCGCTGGCCGACGACAAGGGCGTGACACTGGCCGGCACCTGCCCGGCCACCACCGCCTGGGCCGATCCCATCGCCCTGTCCAGCGCCCTGGACGCGGTGATCGACAACGCGCTGAAGTTCACGCCCGCAGGCGAGACCGTCGAGGTCCGCGTCGCCTCCAACGGCGAGGCCTCCACGGTCGTCGTCACCGACGGCGGGCCCGGCCTCAGCGACGAGGAGCTGGAACGCGTCGGCGACCGCTTCTGGCGCAGCACCGCACACCAGAACATCAAGGGCTCGGGCCTCGGGCTCTCCATCTCCCGGGCGCTGATCGCGGCGGGCGGCGGCTCCATCGCGTACGCCCACCACGAGCCGCACGGGCTGCGGGTGACGGTGACGGTGCCGCGCTCGCGTCCGCCGAGCTGACGGCAGCCCTCCCGGAGGGCCGCGCCCCGCCCCGCCGGCTACGGCTTCACGGACAGGTAGTACGCCGCCGCGCCCTTGTGCAGCGGCAGCGGGTCCGTGTAGATCGCGGTGCGCAGATCCACCACCTGGGCCGCGTGGACGTCCTCGCCGATCTTGTCCCGGCTCTTCAGGACGACGCGGGTCAGCCACTCGACGAGCCGGGGGTTCACGTCCTCACGGGTGATGAGCAGATTGGCCACGGTGAGGGTCGGCACGGCGTCCGTGAGGATGGTCGGGTAGGCGTCGACGGGCATCACGGACGTCCGGTAGTGACTGAAGACACCGCCCTGGTCGTGCAGGTTCGTCACCAGATCGCCGCTGATCGGAACGAAGCCGAAGTCGTACCCCTGCTTCTCCGCGAGGTTGGTCAGCCCTCTCGTGGGGAGCCCGCCCGACCAGAAGAAGGCGTCGATCTTGCCGGTGCGCAGCGCATCGGGACTTGTCGCGATGGTGTCCGGCCGCGCGTCTATGTCCTTGTCGATGTCCAGTCCGTCGGCCGCCAGCAGACGTTCGGCGATCAGCCGCACGCCGGAGCCCTCGGGGCCGACGGCGACCCGTTTCCCCTTCAGCTCGGAGACGTTCCGGATGGTCGAGTCGGCGGGCACGACCAGCTGTACGTAGTCGTCGTACAGCCGCGCCACGCCCCGCAGCTTCTCGGCGCCGGGACGGCCCTCCTCGATGTACGTCTGCACGGCGTCGGCCGCGGCGATGGCGACGTCGGCCTCTCCGGTGGCCACCGCGCGGACGTTGGTCTGGGAGCCGTTGCTGTCCTGCAGGGCGACCTTCAGGCCCGGCATGTCCTCGACGATCGCGGTCCGCAGCTGGTTGCCGTACTGCTGGTAGACACCCCGGTCGGCCCCGGTCATGAACCTGATCGTTCCGCTCGGTGGCTCCTCGCGCGGCCACAGCCACCACGCGAGCAGCCCGAGGACCACCAGCGAGGCCACCGAGCCCAGCAGCACGTGCCGCTTGCCGATGCGGGGGAGTACCTGGACCATGCGACGAGATCCTGCCAGGTCACCGGACGGGCGGCCAGGGCCGGACCCATCCGGTGCGAGCTCGTGACCTCGCTGACGCCCTGTGGTCAGCGGCCGGTGGCCACCGCCGTGCGCAGACGCTCCAGCTCTCCGTACATGACCTCGCCCGGGCACTCCGTCGCCATCCAGTCACGGTGGCCGCTGATCTCGGCGACCTCCTTCTTGGTGCCGTTGACCGGGTTCGTGTAGGTGACGCGGGCCTGCGGGTCGACACCGTGCTGGCGGACCAGGACCTTCACCAGGCGGGTCAGCGCGGTGCGGGCGGCCTCCTTCGGACCCTGCTCGGTGAAGGTGCCCAGCAGCGCGATGCCGAGGTTGCCGGAGTTGAATCCGCCGACGTGGAAGGCGGTCACCACCTTGCCGTCGGCGTCGTGCGCGGGCAGACCGTCGTCACCGGAGTAGCGGCCCTCGTAGATACGGCCCGCCTCGTCGATGAGGAAGTGGTAGCCGATGTCGCCCCAGTCGTTGGTGACGGCGTGCAGCTGGTAGATCGCGCGGACCGTGGCGGCCGGGTCCGGGTCGTCGTTGGCCATGGCCGTGTGGTGCACGGTGATCGTCTGGAACGGGTAGAACGCGGTCGGCGAGTTCTCCGAGCCATCCGGCTTGAAGCGCAGCGACTCGTCGGCGCCCCAGGCGGCCCGAGTGAGGAACTGGACGCCCCGGACCCGGGTCGGGTCGCTCGGCACCCGCACTTTACGGTCCGGCCCGTGCGCGCAGTCGACGGCCAGTGAGCGCAGTCCGGTGGCGCCCTCGGGCGCCTTCAGCTCGTACCCGGCGGCCCCGCCGGCCGCGATCAGCGCACCGCCGCCGTTGGCCACCGAGCAGCCGCCGTCGCCGAGGGACTTCCAGTCGCCCCGGGCGCCGTCGGCGTCCGTCAGCCGGATGCCGCCGCCGGTGGTCTCGTCGGTGCCGCCCCAGCGGACGCCGATGTAGCCGATGGGGAAGGCCGCCTCGACGGGAGCCTCGCCGGTGGCGGCCTCGCTGCGGGTCTTCGGGAAGGTCTCGGTCGTCGTACCGGCCTTGGTGTCCGCGGTGCCGGAGTCCGTGGCGTCCGCGGCGCCGGAGTCGCCGGTGGTGGCCATCACGGTCGGGGTGATCACGGCACCGGCCGCGACCGCGCCGGCCGCGCCGATCACGGTACGGCGGGTCATCCGGGACTTGACGCGGTGGGTGGGGGAGGCGGGGGAGGTGGGGGGAACGCTCACGATGGGTCCTCAATCGTTCTGGGTGGTACGTGAAGGCGTTGATGCTGGAAAGCGTTGATGCTTGACAGCGCTGGTGCTCAAGGGGTGGTGCTTGAAGTCACAAGGAAGAGTACGGAGTGGAGTCACCGCTTCCGGCAGCGCCCCCCTTTACTGGCATGGAGTCAAAGGTCGGTCACGTACGGGGACTTGGGTGGGTCGGTAGGGTCGTCCGATGAGTACTTCTCCCGCTCGCCTGGTCCGCGAGTTCCATCGGGCCTTCGGCCTCGACGCCCGTACCGCGCCCACCGAGGTCTCGCCCCAACTGGCCGCCCACCGGGGTGAGCTGCTGGCCGAGGAGGCCGCCGAGGTCGCCGAGGTGGCGGTCGACGGGCCGCTCGACCGGCTGGCCCACGAACTCGCCGACGTCGTGTACGTCGCGTACGGCACCGCCCTCGTGCACGGCATCGACCTCGACGCGGTGATCGCCGAGATCCACCGTTCCAACATGACGAAGCTGGGTCCCGACGGGCGGGTCGCCCGCCGGGACGACGGCAAGGTGCTCAAGGGGGACCACTACCGGGCGCCCGATGTGTCGGCGGTGCTGCGCGAGCAGGGCTGGGCCGGCTGAGCGGCCCGGCCGCACCGACGCTCGGGACCTCGGGTGCTCAGAAGCGGCCGGAGAGGAACTTGTCCTCCGAGTCGCCGGCGACGGCGGTGACGGTGTAGAGGTCGCGGCCCGCGTCACGTCCGCCCTCGGCGTGGTCGTACTGCACCTTGAAGACATAGGTGCCGGCGGCGAGGGTGACTCCGGACTTCAGGGTGAAGACGTAGCCCAGTTGGTCGCTGGTGGAGTTCTGGCCCACCGCGATCCTGTCCCCCAGGGAGGTCCAGGTGCCGGTGCTGGACACGCCGCCGGTCTGGATGACGCGGACGACCACCTTGAGCGAGGCGATCGGCTTGGTCGACCTGACGGTGATCGTGCTCTGGTCCCAGAAGGCGTTGGAGTCGGCTTCCACGCTTCCGTCGGCCCACAGATAGCCGGCCGCCGGCTCGGACTCGGTGTTCTTGGTGGTGGTCTTCTGCTCACCGGTGCCCGTCGAGCCCGATGAGCCGGACGAACCGGACGCGCCGGTGGTACCGGACGAGCCCGTCGACCCGGAGGTGTCGCCCGTGGTGCCGTCGGCGTCGGACTTCGTCTCGGCGCCCGGGGTGTCCCCCGAGGTCCCGGCGCCCGCGCCGCCCGAGACGGGGACGTAGACGACGTCCGGGTCGTCGCCGCCCTTCGTCCGTTCCCGCGGCGACGGGGCGGCGGACGCCCGGTCGGCGTCGCCCTGGGAGGACTCCTGGCGGGTGGGCTCCTCGGCCGCCGTGGTCACCTTCCCGGCGGAGCCGCTGTCCCAGTCGATGGCGGCCACGGCCGTGGCGGACCCGGCGATCACCAGGACCGCGGCGGCGGACCCGCCGACCGCGTTCCACACCCGGCGGCCGGGCAGGAAGCCGCGGAGCGGGGTGCGGGTCTTCCGGGCGAAGAGGTCGGCGAACTCGCCGTCCCTGCGGTCGCCGGGGGTGGGTGTGTGCGGCATGGGGCGGTCCTTAGCAGGTTGTCCGTGGGCGGGGCGGTGCTGGGATGCGCTGGGCTGGGCTGCGGTACGGGGGTCGCGACGGGTGGCTCAGAGGCTCTGCGGGATGTCCTCCGGCCTGAGCGTCATCACGTCGGACTCCGTGGCGTCCGGCAGCTCGGCGATCCGGTAGGCCTGGCGTTCCGTCATGGCCTGGAACAGCTGGCGGGCCGTCCGGCCGTTGCCGAAGCCCCGGTCCCGGGGCATCGCGTCGAAGCGGGCGGTGAGCGACTGCCGGGCATCCGGGGCGAGTTCGTACTGGTGCTGGGCGGCCTGGTGCTCGACGATGCTGACCAGTTCCGCGCTGCCGTAGTCCTCGAAGAGCAGGGTGCGGTTGAAGCGGGAGGCGAGGCCGGGGTTGGAGCGGACGAAGACCTCCATCTCCTTGAGATAGCCGGCGACGATCACCACCACGTCGTCGCGGTGGTCCTCCATCAGCTTCAGCAGGGTGGCGATGGCCTCCTGGCCGAAGTCGTTCGAACCGGTGTACTGGGTGAGGGAGTAGGCCTCGTCGATGAACAGCACACCGCCCCGGGCCTGCTGGAAGACCCGGGAGGTCTTCGGGCCGGTGTGGCCGACGTACTCGCCGACCAGGGCCGAGCGGTCGGCCTCGACGAGATGGCCGCGCTCCAGCAGTCCCACGGCGGCCAGGATGCGGCCGTAGAGCCGGGCCACGGTCGTCTTGCCGGTGCCGGGGTTGCCGGTGAAGACGAGGTGGCGGCTGAGCGGGGGCGGGGCGAGGCCCATCTCCTCGCGGCGGCGGACCATCCGCATCAGCTTCACCAGGGACGAGACGTCCTGCTTGACGCGGTCCAGACCGGCCAGGCCGTCGAGTTCGGCGAGCAGGTCCTCGATCGTGTCCTCGGGCGGCGCCTCGGTCTCCCGCGCGGTCGAGGCCGGGTCCGCGCCCGGGCTTCCGGCCGCCGCGAGGGACTGGTCCGCGCCGGTCGGCAGGGAGGGGTTCTGCACGTCCCGGGAGAGGCAGTCGTCGAACACCGGGCGGGCGCCCTTCTCCAGCGCCACGTCCTCCTCGGTGTCCCGGACCAGACAGCCGCGCAGCACGGGGGCGCCGCCCGCCGACACGTGCAGCGCCGGGAAGGCCGCGCCCTCGCTGCCCGCCCCGGCGAAGACACAGTCCTCGAAGGTGCCGCGGGCCTTCTCGCCGACGAACAGGCTGTTCTTGCCGGTCCGGGCCACCGTGACGGACCTGACCCGGGGTTCGGCGCCCGGGCCCACCACCAGACCGGAACCGGCCGCGTCCCGCACCGTGCAGCCCTCGACACTGGGCGCGGCGCGCTCGCCGATCACCAGGCCGGCCGTGCCGGAACCGCTGATCCGGCAGTCCCGCAGCACCGGGGTCGTCCCCGTGCCGCAGGAGATCCCGGCCCGCTCGGCGTCGGTGACGTCGCACTCCTCCAGGACCACCGTCCCGGTCGACTCGGTGGTGATCCCGGCCCGGCCGCGCACCACGGACAGGCCGCGCATCCGGGCCTCGGCCGCGCTGTCGATCCGTACCCCGGACAGCCCGCAGTCCGTGACCCGCCCGCCCTCGACGGTGAGCCCGGCGCGGTCGGTGGCCCGGATCCCGTGCTCGGCCGTCGAGGCGATCCGGCACGCGGTGAGGGTCACCCGGGAGTCGTCGCAGGCGTGCACCGCGCTGAACGAGCAGTCCGTGAGGTCGCCGGAGGCCACCCGGACTTCGGAACGGTCGCCCGCCAGCAGGCCGTTCGCCCGGCTGCCGGTCACCGAGGTGCCCTCGGCGGTCAGCCGGGCCGTGCCCCGGGCCACCAGACCCGAGCCGTGCGCCCGGTCGACCTGGCAGTCCACCAGCTCCACCCGGCTCTCGCCGTCCGCGCTCACCCCCGGCCCCGAGCCGTCCCGCAGCCGGCAGTCGCGCAGCAGGACGTCCCCCGTGCCGGAGACGGCGACCCCGTCCGTGCCGGTGCGCAGGATCTCGCAGCGGGTGAGCAGGACACCGCCGTCGCCTTCCCCGCCGGGGTTCTCGGGGCGCGGCGAACTGCCCAGCACCCGCACGCCCTCGGCGGCCGTCTCCGTCACCCGGCAGTCCAGCGCGGTGACGGTCGCCTCGTCCTCCACCAGCAGACCGCTGCGGCCCGGCCCGGAGATCCGGCACTCGCGCAGCAGCGCGCGGGCGGCGCCCCGGACCCGGACGCCGGAGCCGGTGACCCGCCGTACGGTCAGTTCGGCCGCCTCGGCGACGGCTCGGGCGCCGACGACGACGCCGGTGCCCTCGACGTCCTCGACGACGACCCGGGTCAGCAGGGCCGGGCCGGTGGTGTTGAGGTGCACGGCGGCCAGCTCGGTGCCCGACACCCGGCAGTCGGTCAGTGTGAGCGAGGCGTCGCCGCCCGCCTCCACCCGGCCGCCGGAGATCTCGCAGCCGTCCAGCTCCAGCGCGCCGGCGGCCGCCAGCACGGCGGGCAGCGCCGGGTCCTGGCCGGTCAGGACGAGACCCTCGACCCGTACGCCCGGGGCGGCGGCCTCCAGCACGGGGCGGCCGGGGGACGCGGCCAGCAGCCGTACGGAGTGCGCGGGGCCGTCGGGCAGCAGGTGCACCGCCCGGTCCAGGAGCAGCTGTTCGACGTACGCGCCGGGGGCGATGCGGATCTCGTCGCCGTCGCGGGCGGCGCGTACGGCGGAGGCGATGGTGCGGTGCGTGCCGCGGCCCTTGGGGGCGACCCGGTGCACGGTGGCGGTGGGGGTCACAGGAGCTCCGTTCCGTCGGGGAGGGCGGCCGGATCGAGGGTCAGCGGCTGCGGGGACGCGGGGGCTGACGGGGCAGCCGGCGCGGTGGGGGTGCTGCTCGCGGGCGGGAAGGCGCGGGACGGCTGGATGTTGGCCGTGTCCCGGTTGTTGAGCCCGTAGTTGAGGGTGCCCGCGCCGAGGGCCTCGGCGGCCTGCCAGATCAGCTCGCCGGGGCCGCCGCGGTGGAAGATCCGCGAGCCGGCGGTGGCGTGCCAGGTGTAGCGCAGGAGCCCGCTGGTGATGCCCGAGAACGCCGAGCCGGCGGCGCCCCAGGCACCGGCCTCCAGGGCGTCGAGGCCGGTGCGCTTCTGCCCGTTCACCCCGAACACGGCCGCGTTGACGGCGTTGTTGACGAATCCTGTGAGGACACCGACGCCCAGGCCGTTGAAGAAGTCGTAGGAGCCGGAGCGCCAGCGGGTGGGGTTCTCGAACACGGTCCACTCGCCGTCCCAGTCGTCGCTGGAGGCGAGCGGGTGGCGGTGCCAGTCCTGGCCCTGGTCCAGGTTGGTCAGGCCGTACTTGAGGTAGCCGAGGCGGGTGGTGTCGTAGGCGACGTTGACGCCGACGCGGATGCCGCCGCCGATGGCGCCGTTGAGGGCGGCCCGCTGCAGGGCGACGGTCGGATCGAACGGTGTGTTGCCGAGGTCGGCGGTGATCGCGGAGACGGCGAGGCTGGTGCCGAACTCGATCAGATAGCCCATGGTGAAGTCCGTGACGGCCTTGCGCACCTGGTGCCGCCACATCGGCATGGCGGCCGAGGCGCCGTCCTCGACACCGGTCCAGATCTCGTGGAACACGTCGCGGAAC
The DNA here is from genome assembly GCF_020010925.1 of Streptomyces griseiscabiei. NCBI lineage: Bacteria > Bacillati > Actinomycetota > Actinomycetes > Kitasatosporales > Streptomycetaceae > Streptomyces > Streptomyces griseiscabiei. The sequence goes on from NZ_JAGJBZ010000002.1 coordinate 950,453, forward strand.
TCACGGTTGAAACCGCGCAGTTCGGCCGTGTAGCCGCGGAAGTCCGTCTCGCGTCCGACGAGCCGCCAGCTGCGGTGCCCGTCGAGGCCCACGTCCCCGCCGACCTTGGGGAAGCTGCTGATCTCGGGCAGTTTGGCGATGTCGAGGTTGGACCAGCGGCCGAAGGCGTCGGTGACCCAGACCCGTCCGGTGATGGTGCGCTGGGCCACCAGCCGGCCGTCCTGGTACTCGCGCCACTGGTTCCACAGCGACTCCGACTCCCGGTACCGGCCCTCGACCCCGTCCACCGGGTCACGGCGGTGGAGCACCTTGCCCATGTCGAACTCCTGCCAGACCTCCCGGTCCACGGTGGCCGAGACATCCGGTTCGAAGTGCCGTGCGGACCGCGAGAGCAGATCGGAGAGGGTGACCGGGCCGGGGTCCACGGGCGCCGGGACGACGCCGTCGTTCACCGTGTACGCGTACTCGCGGACCCGGCCGCCGTCGCGGAACCGTACGACGTCGGTGCCGATGTGGTCGCTCCAGCGCCCCTGGGCGAGGTCCTGGTAGGTGCGGACGCCCTTCGAGGTGACCGTGCCGTCGGCGCCGGTCCGCTGCCAGGACCAGGTGCCGTCCGGCCCCCGGGTGGCGTCGACCCAGACGGAGCCGTCGCCGGTGGCGTTGCGCTCCCGGATCGCGTCGCCCCGGCGCCCGTTCGGCAGCTTCTCGAAGTCGGTGAACGAGTCGTCCCAGGTCCGGGTCCGCACCAGCGAGCCGCGGTTCTGGATACGGACGCCCTCGCTCACCTCGCCGTCCGGGCCGGTGGCCTTCCAGGTCCAGTGGTCCTTGCGGGGGTTGCCGTGCGCCTCGACGTACAGGTCGCCCCAGTGGTCGCGGCGGCCGGTGATCTGCAGCTGGGTGTTCTTGTCCACCCAGACCCCGGAGACGTCGTCGGCGCCGATGCCGCGCGCCGGGTTCTCGCCCAGGTACTCGCGGACCCCGGTGCCCTGCGAGCGCAGCGACAGCAGTTCGTTGCCGTCCGCGTCCTTGAACACGTCCACGAAACCGCCGTCGGCGGAGATGTGCCGGGTGCCGGTCGTACCGCTCTTGGTGTCCAGCCACGGCAGTTCGTAGGCGTCCGCCGTGCCGTTCCACTTCGGGGCCGTGCCCCACTGCTTGGGGTCGGCGGCGCTGCGGCCCACCTCGATGACGTTGCCGTTCTCCAGGGTGCGGGTCTCCCGGACGATCCGGCCGAACTGGTCGATGTCCTGCCAGCCCCGGCCGCCGTGCGCGGCCAGCCGGACGCCCTTCAGCGTGGTGCCGTCGGCCGCGGTCTCCGTCCACTTGGACACCTGGAACATGGAGTCGCCGGTGACGAAGTTGCGGAAGAAGCCGTCGAACCGGCCGTGGCCCGCGCGCGGGTACCAGGCCGCCGCCGGGAGCCGCTGGTCGGAGATCCGGGCGACGTGCAGGGTGCCGCCGTCGGCGAGCTGGGTCATCTCCTCGGTCAGCTCGTCGATGAAGTCGATCGGCTTGTTGTTCGGGCCGACGGCCGTGTGCACCAGGGGGTTCGCCCGCATCCCGCCGGGCGCGGGGCCGGACAGCACCGGGTGCTCCAGATACTGGCGGGAGCCGTGGTAGCCGTCCAGCGGCCAGACGTCGCCCCGCCGCTGGGCCACGGCCCGCTGCCCGGTGGCCGGGTCGGGATAGGTGTCCTTGTAGCCGATCCGGGTCCAGGACCAGTCACGGGTGCCGTGCAGCACCTCGGTGCCGTTCTTGTCGAAACGGGTCCAGACCCAGTCGCCCTTCGCGTTCTTCTCCGCCCGGATCAGACCCCCGTCGAGGGTCTTGGTGTACGTCCGCACGTCGAGGACGTCCATCGGGGCCCAGCGGTACGGCAGTGTGTCGTGGAAGGTTCTGCGGTCACCGTCGAAGATCCGCTCCCCGGCCCGCAGCTTGTTCCCGGCCTCGTCGAACTCGGTCCAGCGGGCCCGGCCGGTCCGGTCCAGGTCGAGGTGGAGGACATGGCCGTCGCCGAGCACCTCGCGCTCGAACAGGGTCACCTTGCCCTCGCCGATCAGCTTGATCTCGCCGGTGGCGGACCTCTCCAGCGTGGCCGTGTCGAAGCGGCCGGTGAGCGGGGTGCCGGAGGAGTCGAGCCGTACGGCCCTGCCCGTCGCGTGGTCGATCTTCCAGAGCCGGCCGTCGGCCTTGCCGCCCTTGACCCGGACGGCGACCGTCTCCTCCAGCAGCCGGCCCGCCGGGTCGAACACCGTGCGCTCCAGGGGGTGGGCGCCCTTCGCGGTGGGGACCAGGGCGATCCGGCCGTCGCCGAGCGACTCGGCGCGGAAGCCGGGCAGTTCACGGCCCGCCCGGTCCAGCACCTGGGGCACACCGCCGGGGGAGCCGGCGTCGAAGCGGAACATGCCCCGGTCGCCGGGCAGCTGGACGTCCTGGAAGGTGTGCACGCCCTCGGGGCCGTAGTGCCAGTGGGTGGTGCCGGCCGTGTCGGTGAGGGTGAGGCCGCCGTGCGCGTGGGTGCTCGGGGCGGCCGTGAAGAGGTCGTCGGCCGGGCGGGTGCCGGCGAAGTCGACCGCGGTGGGGGTCCACGGCCCGCCCTCCGCCGAGCGGCCGGTGACGCCGAGCCTCAGCCCGTCCAGGTCGGCCGGGCCGCCGCGCAGGAACACCTCCTGGTAGGTCGGTCCGCGGTTCGCGTCGAAGCCCAGCGTGAGGTCGGAGGGGGTGTGGTGCACGGTGTAGCGGCTGCCGCCGGGGCCGCCGTGCGGGGTCGGTGTGACGGTGAAGTCGCCGAGGACGCGGCCCGCCGGGGGGACGGCCTGGAGGTCGTCGAGGCGGGTCGCGAGCGGCAGGTCCAGATAGTCGCCGAGCGCGGCGGCCGACTGGCGCCGCAGGACCAGGCGGGCCTGGGCGGTCAGCTCCCGCAGCTGGTCGCCGAGCAGTCCCGGGCGCAGACCGAGCCCGTCCAGCGACACGGCCGCCTCGTCGGCGAGCCGCTGGACGCCGGGCAGGTCCAGGCCCTGGAGGGCGGCGGAGTCGGGCGTCGCGTGCAGGAAGTCCATGGCACCGGTGATGCCGGACATGTCCGCCGGGGCGCCCTCCGGTGCCGTACGCGGACCGCCGGCCTCGTCGAGCGTCCGGTCGAACATGTGGGCGAGGTCGGAGTCGTCCAGGGTGTGGCCGGGACCGGTCGTGCCGCCGGTGTCGCCCAGCTCGTCGAGCCGGACCGGTGCCGTGTCGGCGCCCTCGGTGAAGCGCAGGAAGCCGGAGCCGTCCGGGTCCGGCAGGTCGCGCAGCGCGAGACGGCCGGTGTGGTCGAAGTGGAAGCGCGAGCCGGTGAGGGTGTCGGTGAGCGTGAAACCGCTGGGCAGGCGCTCGGCGAGCGGACCGGTCGTCGGGGTGAACCGGACGGAACCGGCGGCGCCGGTGGGCACCAGCAGATCGACGTCGATCCGCCCCGCACCCTGCGGCCCGGGAACGACGGTCACCGTGACCCGGATGCCCTCCGGCAGCCCGTCCAGGGCGAGGACGGTCTCCCGCCCGAGGAAACCGCCGTCCGGCCCGAAGGTGAACCGGGTCGTGCCGGCCGGGTCGACGATGGCGAACCTGCCGCTGTCGTCCAGCAGTTCGATCGTGAAGTCCGCGGCACGCACCGTGCCGGTTCCGGTCCCGTCGGGGACGTGGTCGGGGGTGCGGTCCGCCTGGTCGAGACGGTACGAGCCCCGCGGTGCCTCGTCGGTCGCGGGGAGGCGGGTCACGCGCAGGTCGAACTCCGCCAGGTCGTCCACCCCGGACAGCGGCACACGGATCGGGTCGCCCGTGCCCCGGACGCCGTCGGCGAGCCCCTCGTCCATCTGCCGGAGGGCGTCGAGGCGGGCCTGCAGCGCGTCCAGGTCGGTGTCCGACAGGTCGCCGCGTTCCGGGAGCGGGTCGGTGCGGGGTGAGTCCGGGTCCATGACGCGGTTCAGTTCGTCGGCGGACAGGGGGCGGGCGTCCTGGGGCACGTCCTTCCAGAGGTCGTCGATGAGCGCGCGCTCCTCCGGGCTGAATCCGTCCGGTGCCCGGAGCGGGGCGCTGCCCGGCGCGTCCGGGCCCGGAAGGCGGTCGAGGCCGTCGAGCGGGCCGGGGCGGTCGAGCGGGCCGAGGCCGCGCAGGCCGCCCGCCTCGTCGAGGGTGCGCTCGAAGATCCGTGCCACATCGCCCAGGTCACCGCCGAAGTCGCCGGGGCTGCCCAGGTCGTCGAGCCGGACCGGCGGGGTGCCGGGCGCGGCGTCCTCGGTGAAGCGGAGGAAGCCGGAGCCGTCCCGGGCGGGCACGTCCCGGATCGTGAGCCGTCCGCCGGCGTCGAAGTGGAAGCGGGAGCCGGTGACGGTGTCGGTGACCGTGAAGCCGTTCGGCAGCCGCCCGGCGAGCGAGCCGTCCATCGGGCCGAGCCGGAAGGAACCGGTGAGGTTCGCAGGCCCGGTCAGTTCGAGGACCCTCGTCGTGGTGGAACCCGTGCCCGGGGTGATCGTCACCTTGACGCCCAGGCCCGCCGGACCGTCGAGGCCCGGCAGCGTGAGCGGCAGCTCCTGCCCGCGCAGGGTGCCGCCGGGTTCGAACCGCCACACCGCGGTGGGCCCGCCCGGATCCGCCACCGGCACCCGCACGGTCAGCTCGGTCAGCGTTCCGTCGGCCGCCCGGACCGGCGTGAGCGTCGCCCCCTGGACCGGCACCCCGTCCGGGCCGACCACCCCCGGCATCGGGTTCAGGGCGTCGTCGGTGAAGCGCAGCGCCAGATCGGTGCCGGTCAGCGGCAGTTCCCGGTGCTCCAGACGCCCCAGGGCGTCGAACTGCCAGAGCACACCGCCCTGCGGACCCGTGATGCTCAGCCCGCCGCCGTCGCGGAGGGCGACGTGCACGTTCTCCAGCCGAACCGGGCCGCCCGGGGCACCGAAGTCCAGCACGTCGATCCGGAACGACGCCGGCGCGAGATCGGTCGCCGGGAACTCCGTGACCCGCAACCGCAGGTTCGTCAGCTCGTCCGCGCCGGACAGGGTGACGCCGTCGAACCGGGAGGGGTTCGGCGGGGTCGGGACGCCCTCGCCCCCGGTCGACGTGAACCGGGCGTTGAACGTCGTGGGTTGCGGCGTCGGGTCCGCGCGCGGCAGGTCGGGGAGCGTGAGCCGGTTCAGTGCGCCTACGTCACCCAGCTCGTCCAGGCGAACGAGGTTCCCTATGTCACCGAGGCGGGTGAGATCGCCGGGGTCGCCCAGGCGGCCGAGGTCGCCGGCCCCGTCCAGGTCACCGAGGCGTCCCAGCTCACCGGCGCCGCCCGCGTCGCCGAGCCGGCTCAGGTCGTTCAGGTCGTTCAAGCCGTTCAGGCCGTTCGCGTCACCGAGACCGTCGAGGTCCGAGGGCAGGGACACCGCCGAGTCCGGTGTCGCCGAGCCGGACACGTCCAGCCGTATCGGGGGCGAGCCGTCCGCCGGGAGGTCCACGAACCGGCCGCCCCGGTCGAACACGAACCGTCCGCCCGTCGCCGTGTCGGTCACCGCGAAGCCGCCCGGCAGCCGCTGGGCCAGGTCCCCGTCCAGTCGTACGACGTCGAAGGTGCCGCCGGCCGAGCCCGGCACGGTGAGCCGGAACGTCGCCGACTGGCCGCCGCCCGGCAGCGAGGTGAACGTCGTGGTCAGCCGGGACCCGGTCAGCGGGCCGCCGACCGGGCCGGACAAGGTCAGCTGTTCGGACAGCCGTGTCCCGTCCAGGTCGAAGCGGCCGATCCAGGCACCGTCGAGCGACTCCACCCGCACACCCGTGACCACGCCCAGCGCACCCCGGACCGGCTCGATCGTCGCACCGCCGGGCAGGGGTGTCCCGTCCGGACCGACCACCCGGGGCAGGGACCCGGGCCCCGCCTCGGCGTCGAAGCGGACGAAGCCGTCACCGCCCGGCAGCCGGATGTCGGTGAACTGCCGGACCTCGTCGGCGCCGAACACGAGCCGGACGTCCCCGACCTGGTCGGTGAAGGTGAACCCGCCGCCCTCCAGCGGGGCGCGCTGCCACTCCGTCCGGAAGCCGGTGGTGCCCGCGAAGTCCGCCGGGTCCACCACCACGGTGTCGGTCCGGGGCGCGGGCGCGTCGAAGCGGTCGAAGGTGAAGTCGTCCGACAGGTAGCCGAGGTCGTCCAACTGGCTGCCGAACGAGTCCAACTGGCTGCCGAACGAGTCTAGTTGGCTGCCGACCGAGTCCAGTCGGCCGCCGGCCGAGCCCAGCGGGCTGCCGATCGCGTCCAGGCCGCCGGCCCCGTCGAGGGAGCCGAGGTCGTCGAGAGCCCGGGGCCCGCCCAGATCGAGCTGGTCCAGCAGCCGCAGCTGGTCGTCGAGGGACAGCCCCTGGAAGTCCAGCGCGCTGAGGCCCGAGGCGCCCTCCCCGGCGCCCCTCGGGGCCAACGCCAGTTCGGGGAAGGGGTTGCCGCCCCCGAAGTTGGGGTTGGGGATCCATTCGAGGAGGTTGTGCTGGGCGTCCATCCGGTACGCGCCACGGATGAACTCCGAGGCGATACCGCCGGGGAAGGCGATCTCGTTCTCCGAGGCCCAGCCCGACGCCCGCCAGGCGTCCGTGCCCAGGGAGCGTTCGAAGGTCCGGCCCACGTCGATACCGCCGGAGGCCTCGATCTCGAACTTGAAGACGCCGTCCCAGATCAGATTCCGGTCGGTGGTGGTGCTCAGGAACGCCGACGGCTGGCCGGTCCTGACCATGACGTCGAGGCTCGTCTCCAGGGGGTCGCGGACGGTGAACCCCTCGCTGAAGATCTGGTCGAGGGGCCGTGTGCCGCCGATCCGCCACAGCGTCTCGTCGGTCGTCCGCCAGACCGGCGCCGGGGTGATGGCCTGGATGTCGACCGAGCGGTCGGCGGCGAACGCCAGCCGGTCCAGCCGCTGCGGCGACGGCAGGGCCACCTCGTCCAGCAGCCCGGTTCCCGGCAGCCGGGGGAGCGTGACCGATCCCGGGTCGCCGAGGACCGCCGGCCTGCCGTCGGCGCCGAACCGGGTGACGACGCCCTCGGGGCTCGTGACGGTGAACACGCCGTCGACCATCCGCACCTGTACGTCCGGCACGACCCCGGCGTCCGACCTGAGCACCCAGGTGACGGCCGGCCCGGGCTCCATCGTGATCCACTGCCCGGTGGGCCGACCGACGCCGTCCAGCAGCCGGAGCTCACCGGTGGGCAGTGCGGCTCCGGGACCGTCGACGCGGGCCATCATCACCGTGATGTCCCGGCGGACGGTGTCCAGGTTCATCCCCAGCCGGTCGAACGCGATCCTGGACCGGTCGAAGTCGAGCCGAGCGGCGCTCAGATCCAGCTCGGCCTTGGCGCGGCTCAGCGGCGATACGTCGGTCAGCGCGTCGAGTTCGCCGAGCCCGCGTCCGGCGGTGTCCAGCTGGACCTGGGTGGTCTGGGTGCGCAGCCAGGCCTGGAAGCGTTCCGTGGCGAGCCTGCCGGTGGCACCGCCGGTGACGATGTCCCGCAGGGTCAGCGGGGCGAACGTGGTGCTTCCGCCGACCGGGGTGGTCGGGTCCGTACGGACCGGCCCGAGGCCGAGCAGTTCGCGTGCGCCCCGGGAGCCGTCGGCGGTGTCGGGGATCAGCCGGGTGAGGTCGTCGAGCCTGATGCCCAGTTCGCCGAGGCGGTCGGTGCCGGTGCCCGAGTTCCAGGCCGGGACGCGGGGGTCGGCCGGGCCGATGGCCTCGACGGTCACCCCGTCCTTCAACCGCACCCGGACGTCGACCGGATCGGTCGTCCCGACGCGCAGGACGACCCCGTCCGGGGTGACGTTCACGAGGTCGATCTCGCCGTCCAGGATCCTGCCCACCTGGAACTCGGTCAGCCCGCCGAGCCTGCCGTCGAGGCTCAGCCCCGCCGGCCCGGACAGGTCGTCGAGGGGCTTGAGCAGTCCGGTCGCGGTGCGCTCCACGCCCGTCAGCTCGTCGAGGTCCCGCAGCTGGTCGAGCGTGGTGCGCTGCGGCAGCAGGGTGGTGGGGGAGGCGGGGGCGAGGGGGGCGCCGAACTCGTCCACCTGGTCGAACAGGCCGAGCGTGGTGCGCGGCCGGAGCGATGTCAGATCGTCGGCCACCCGGCCCGTCAGGGGGTCCAGCACCCGGAGCGGCTGTCCACCGGGGACCGTGCCGACCGGCAGACCCACCGTGTCCAGGGTGTCCAGAGTGCTCAGCCGGAGGCCCAGTTCGTCGAGGCCGGAGGGCATACGGGGGGTGCCGGGGCCGGTCAGGGAGCTGAAGGCGGGGGTGCGCGGGGTGGCCACCGGTGTCACGTGGATGTCGGCCAGCTCGTCGAGCGTGGTGGTGAACTCGGGGGTGCCGGGCACGGCGAGCCGGTCGGTGTCCGTGCCGGTCACCGGGCGCAGGCCGCCGCCCCGGTCGAGGTTGCGGCCCGTCAGATGGGTGAGGTCCGCGGCCAGGGAGCCCGTTCGGCCGAGCGGTCGCAGGGCGCGCGGGGTGAAGTGCAGACCGCGCTCGATGAACCCCATACGGGCGGCGCCCCGGTAGCCGAACCGGGCGATCTCGGAGTACCGCATGGGCAGCAGGGCCGTCATCGTCAGCCGGCCCAGGCTCATGACGCCGAAGACACCGAGCCGGCCGGCCGTGCCGCCGCCGACGAACGCGGTCGACTCGACGAAGTCACGGGCCAGCGCGGACCAGCCCTGCCGCCAGGTGCTCCGGGCGAAGCCGCCCATGAACCGCAGGGCCGACCCCAGCATCGCCGGTGTCTTCGACAGGACCCGGGGCAGTGCCATGAACCCGCTCGCGGCCCGGCTGCCGAGCCCGCCGCCGAACCGTACGAGGCCCTGTCCGGCCAGCGACAGCAGTCGGCCGGGGGAGGAGAACAGCATCCTGCCGCCCCGGAACAGCAGCCGCCCGCTCGCGGACAGCGCACCGCCGAGGGCCTTCGCGCCGGACGATGCCATCCGGGCCAGCCCGCCGAGCGTGGTGAGCCCCTTCGTCGACGGGAACAGGATGCCGAGGAAGGCGAGGCCCAGGCTGAGGGCGTTGCCGTTGCCCGTGGCGTAGTCGACGAGGGCCTTGGCGAAGAGCACCGCGCCGAGGCCGAAGGCCACGAGTCCGAGCGGGCCGCCGATCACGGCCGCGACGAGGGTGATGACCAGCGCGACGATCTCCAGCACCTTGAAGAACGTCGACACGAACCGTTTCCAGAAGCTCTTCTTCGGCTTCTTCACCGGCCGCGACACCAGCCGGGCCGCCTCGCGCAGGGTGTCCTCCAGGATCTTCGCCTCGGCCTGGACGGCGTCGATCTCGGCGTCCACCTCGCCCCGGGCGCGGGTCATCTCCGGGTCGTTCCCGGCGAGCGGCGTACCGCCGACCCGTTCCAGCGCGGCGACGGTGTCCGCGGCGTTCTCGGCCCGGTCCTGGGAGTCGCCGAGGGCGCGCGCGTAGCGTGCGGTGGCGTCGGCCGCCATGTCGAACGAGCGGTTGACGTTCGCCATGAACGTCTTCAGCTCGTCCTTGACGTAGTTGCGCAGCGCGTCCGCGGTCCGTCCCTCGAAGCCGCCGTCCTCCGCCTTGGCCAGCAGGGTGTCGAGGCCGTTGCTGACCCGCCCCGAGAGATCGCTGAGGTCGCGCAGCTCCTTGGTGACGCCCTCCAGGACACCCGGATTCCCCGTCACCGGATTGCCGGTGAAGCCGACTCTGCTCCACTCGTCGGAGGTGGCCAAGGAGTCCTCCAGTCGGGTCCGGGACTTGGGGTACCGAAAGCAGACGTAGCGAGGCGGCCCAGGAGTTCAAGAAAGTGGCGCACGCCACAGTTCTGGCCGGTCAGCGCGGTGCGGACGAAATTTCTTTGAACCATCCGGACCCGAGTCCTCGTCTACAGGGCGGTTCGGCACCGACCGGTTCCCCTCACCGACCGGCTCGCCTCACCGATCCGCCCGCTTCACCTCACCGACTCGACCCCTCCAGGAAGGACGGCGGACATGGTGCGCGTCTCCTACGACTACGACCTGATGACCGTCCTCGCCCGCCATCTGTGGCACCTGCGCGACGAACTCGACACCGCGTCGAAGACGGACAAGACGTTCGCCGCCGGGGACATCGGCCCGCGCCGGGAGACGGCCGAGGCGCTGGAGGACTTCTACGGCGCCTGGAAGAAGTCGTTCGGCGAGGGCTGGCAGGCCATGACGGACCTCGGCAACCTCCTCGACCGGGCGGGCAAGGCCTTCTACGACCAAGACGCCTCGCACGCCGCCGGCGCGGCCCAGCAGGTCACCGGCCAGGTCCGCGACGAGGCCGCCCGGCAGAACGAGACCCGCAAACAGGCGCTGAACGGCAAGCTCCGCGCCCAGGAGGCCGCACGGCTCGAAGCCCGCTACAAGACCCAGCAGGCGCGTCTGAAGAAGGAACAGGACGCGCTGGTCGAGAAGCGGAACAGGATCGACGCACAGACCGCGGCCCAGCAGAAGCGCCAGGAGGAGCTGAACAAGGAGCAGGAGGAACTCGCCGAGCGGCGCGCCCCCCTCCTCAAGGAGCAGGACGAACTCCAGGCCAGACAGCGGCGGCTCTGGCAGGAGGAGAAGGAACTCCTCAAGGAGCGCGAGGAGAAACTCAAGGTCGAGCGGGACGAGCTGCAGAAGGAGTACGAGGCCCTCCGCAAGGAGCAGGAGCCCCTCCTGAGGCAGCAGGAGGATCTCCAGCGCAGACAGCAGGAGCTCTGGGCCGACGAGAAGGCCCTCCGCGAGGAACAGGACGCGGCCCTGGAGCAGAAGGCCACCGACCTGGAGCGGGAGCAGAAGGCCTACGACGAGAAGCAGGACGCCCTCCAGGCGAGACAGGACGCCCTGTGGGAGGAACGGACATCCCTGCTGAGCGGCGGGAATGCCTCCCGGTCCGACCTCGACGACTGGCAACGCAGACAGGACGCCCTGGACAAGGAGCGCGACGACCTGTGGGAGTCCGAGGGCAAGGGACTCTCCGCGCGCTGGGACGCACTGGAGCAGGAACAGCGCGACCAGGAGAAGGCGTTCGAGCCGTTCCGCGCCCGGCAGAAGGAACTCGACGACGAGCGGGACGCCCTGAGCCGCGCCCAGGAGCCCCTCTCCGAGCGGCAGGAGGGCCTCCAGGCCCGGCAGAAGGAGCTCTGGGCCCTGGAGAGATCCACCCAGCGGGAGGTGGAGGACGCCCTGAGGACCGAGCGGGACGACCTGGAGGCCGATCGCGCCGACCTCCAGACACGGCTGGACCCCCTGGACCGGGAGTCGGACGACCTCCAGGACCGCCAGAAGGAGCTGTGGGACGACCAGTCGGCCACCGACAAGGAGCAGACCGCGCTCTCCGAGGAGGAGAAGCCCGTCCAGCAGCGGCAGCAGGACCTCCAGGACACCTTCGGCGACGAGTACGACAAGCTGCGCGACTGGGACCCGGACAAGGACGCCGACGTCGGCCGGCTCCGGGGCATGCGCGGCCAGTTGGACGACCTGCCGCCCGAGGCCTTCGTGCCGAAGGGCTACACGATCGACGACGGCAACAGCACCACCACCGTGTCGTACCAGCTCGACGAGAACGGCGAGATCAAGGTCGACGAGCACGGCGAGCCCGTCGAGACGACCACCACGGTCACCAACAAGAACACGGGCCTGACGTACTCCGAGACGTATCACCCGCTGTCCCGTGACGGCGACTCCGTGACCACGATCCGCAGCTCCGACGGCTCCGCCACCAAGGTCTACATGGACGCCGACCCCGAGGGCGCGCCCGACGGGTGGATGAAGCGCTATGTCACCGACGAGACCGGCCGGGACACCCTCCAGATCTGGACGAAGCGGCCCGGTGAGGACTGGTCGTTGACGATGGACAAGCAGGAGTACCTCGACTCCGAGGCCGGCAAGGAGGACGCCCAGCAGTTCCTGGACCGGCCCCCCGCCTACCTCACGGTGGAGAAACCGCTGGTCGACTCCGGTGGCCGGCCCGCGGACGCCACCGCGCCGGGGACGACGACCACCGTGCAGGAGGGCGTCACCCGCACCGACTACACCGGTGCCGACGGCTCCGTCACCAAGGTCGTCACCAACGAGAACACCGGACAGCGCTTCGTCGCCGACGCGAGCAACGAGATCCAGGAGATCTGGCAGCGCGCCGAGGACGGGTCCTGGTACCTGCGGGAATCCGTCACCCAGCACGAACGCAGCAGCGCCGAACCACCCCTCGGCTCCCTCGGGGAGAACTGGCGCTGACCCACGCGGCGCGCCCCGCGCCCACCCCCAAGCTCCCTGCGCGCCTCCCGCGCCGCCGGGTCCCATCAACACCGCATTCACACAGAACGAGGTGCACCATGCCGAAGAACGTCATCGACGACGAGGAAATCGAGAGCACTGCCAAGAAGCTCGACTCCGCCGTCAGCGACACCCTGGTCCCCCAGCTGTCCTCGCTCCAGGCCGATGTCGAGAACCTCCTCCAGGGCGGCCTGCTGCTGACGGCGACCAGCCCGAAGATGCAGACGTCCTACGCGAACTTCAACAAGTCGCTGACCGAGGCCGTGAACAACATCACGCAGTTCTCCAAGCAGTTCCGGGACATCTGCAACGCCGTCAACAACCTGGACTCGCAGATCGCCGGCGGCATCCCCAGCTGATCCGGGTCCACCCCGAGCCGGGACACCGACCCGGACTCCCCCTTCCGTCGGTGTCCCTTGCGCAGGGGTGCCGGCCCACTCCCCCGGGCCGGCACCCCTGTTCGCCTTCTCTGTTCACCTTTTCTGTTCGGTTTTTCGGACAACTCGCCGGTAACCTCAGGTTCCTCTCAGGAACCCTTGAAAGCTGCAGAACCGCTCATAGACTCCCTCTTGCGGAACCTCGCATTCCACCCATGAACCGCGAGGTCGTCCCGGGTACCCGTGCTCAGCCCCGCGCAGCCCTGCTCTGCCCAGCCAACGCCGCCGCCGCGGCGCCCGACCGGACCGGCACAGAAGACTCACGCCGGCCCTGGGGGAATCCATGAGAACGTCCATACCCAGTCCCGTCGTGACGGGGAGCGCTCCCGCCTCGGGCGAAGCGCCGCCCGTTACCGGCGATACGCCGCCCGCCGGCGACGGCTCGATCCGCAGACTCTACGAAGAGCACCACGGCCCGCTGCTGCGCTATGTCTCCGGACTGGTCCGCGGAGACCGGCAGCGCGCCGAGGACTTCGTCCAGGAGACCCTGGTCCGCGCCTGGCAGAGCACCGCGAGCCAGCCCCCGGGCTGGGCGCCGTCCCGGGCCTGGCTGATGCGGGTCGCGCACAACCTGGTGATCGACTGGGCCCGGCGCGAGCGCCCGCACCACGAGGTCACCCAGGAGCACACCCTGGAGCACCACGCCGAGACCGTGGACCCGATGAGCGAGGCCGACCAGCGCCGCTTCCTGGTCCACGCCCTCTCCCGGCTCTCGCACTCCCACCGCGAGGTGCTCTTCTACGTCTACGTCCTCGGCTGCAGCGGCCCTGACGCCGCCGACGCGCTGGGCATCCCGCCGGGCACGGTGAAGTCCCGCACCCACCACGCGATACGGGAGCTGCGCCGCCGGCACCCCGAGCACACCCGGGCGGCGGCGTGACCACGCCCACCGGACCCGGCTCGGCACACGGCTCGGTCCTCGCGCTGGGCAAACCGAACGACTCGCTCCTCACGGTCCTCATCGTGGGTGTCGTCGTCCTGCTGCTGCTCTTCCTGCTGCTCCGGCACCTGGTGCGCAAGCGGGGCGGCTGGCGGCGCTTCCGGCGTCGGCTCGGCCGTGAACTGACCCTGACCCGGCGGGCGTTCGGCGAGCCCCTGCGCGGCTACCGGCGCCACCGGCGCGGCGTGCGCGCCCTGGCCCGCCATCTGTCCGACCCCCGGGGCGGTCTGCTCGTACGGCGGCTGCTGGACGCGGCGGCGACGGCTCTGGCCGACGCGCCCGGCGCGGTCCCGCACGCCGTGCGCACGGAGGCCGGACTCGCCGCCGTGCAGATCGCCGCCCGTCCGCTGCCGGAACCGCCCGCTCCCTGGGAACCGGCCGACGAGCCGGGCCCGCAGCGCTGGGAGCTGCCCCTCGCGGAGGCGGACGGACTGCCGCAGGGCCGCCCGCGCACCGGTGCGCGGATCCGTCCGCTGCCGGTCGCCGTCGGCATGGCGGACGACGCCTGCGTCCACCTCGATCTGACCGCCGGACCACGGCTGATCACCGTCGAGGGCGACACCGCCGCCCGGACCCGGCTGCTCCAGGCGCTGGCCGCCCAGCTGGACCGGCCCGGCAGCGGGGCCTCGGTCATGGTCACGGACGGGGTCCATCCGCAGTACCGGGGGGAGCGGCTCGACGCCGTCCTGCGCGAGCTGGAGGAGACCGAGGAGGGGCCCGAGGGCGCCGGCGAGTTCGACGAGTCGGGGCGCGCCGCCACGACCGTGGTCGTCTGCGCCGCCCCGGGCTCGGACCAGGCACGGCGGCTCGGCGCCCTCGCCGCCTCGGGCGCCGTCGTCTGCCTGATCGACGGCCGGGTCGCGGGCCACAGCTGGGCCCTGCGCGTCGACGGCCGCGGCCGGGTGGTCGCGCCCGAACTGGAGCTGGACGTGGACTCGTCCCCGCTCGGCGGAGCCGTCGCCGTCGCCGTCCGCGCGGACCGCCGCCGCCTGCGCCGTGAGGCGTCGCCCCGCCGGGGCACCCCCGCCCCGCCCCGCTCCGCCCACCGCGAACCCCGGCCGCGGGAGGCCGAGGAGATCAGGGAGATCGAGGAGCTCCGGGAGATCGAGGCTGCCCGGCCGGTACGGACGGCCCGGCAGACCGAGGCCACCCGGACGCTCCCGGCCGTCGAGGAGCCCCCAACGCTCCCGGAGGCCGAGGCACTCCGCGAGGAGACGCCGGCCCCCGCCCTCCAGGCCCCGGTCCCCGCCCGGACCACCACCGCCTCCGAACTGCTCGCCGAACCGGCCGTGGCCCGGGACCGCACGACCGCCGCCTCCTCCGGCGTCCGGGAGGACTGATGTCCCGGGTCGTGTCCGCGCTGTCCCGTCGGCCGTGCGATGTCGTGTCCGCGCTGTCCCGTCGGCCGTGCGACGCCGTGTCCGCGCCGCCGCGCCCGTCGCGCGAGACCTGGCGCGAGGCGCCCCGGGCCCGCCCGCCGGGCTGGCCGCGGCTCCGTGCGCCCGGCCTCCGGCCCGTGACACCACCCCCGTTCCGCACACCGTCCCGCCCCCGGTCCAACGGCTTCGGTCGGCCCCGGGAGGACTGACGTCCGCCGGTGGGGCTCCGGGCCCCGCCCCCACACCGGCCTCCGGCCGTCACCCCGCACCCGAACCGCCCACCCCCGAGCACCCCCAAGGGGCGCAGTGAAACTCCTCATCACCACGGTCGCCGACGGCGACGCCACCGGCCGCCAGGACGTGCTGCTGAGCGCCTCCGGAAGCACCCCCGTCGAGGACGTCGCCGCCCAGCTGGCCCGGCTGCGCGCCGGTGACCCGGACGGGACCGGATCCGCGCCCGCCGCGTCGGGTCCGGCCCCGGCTTGCTTCCTGGGCGACGAGGCCCTCGCCCCGGGCACCCCGCTGGCCGCGACACGGCTGATGGACGGCAGCGTCATCGCCCTCGGCGCCCCGCAGCCATCCCCGGCCACCGCCTACGGCCCCGAACGCGACGCCATGCCGCAGCCGCACCGGGCGGACCACTCCCCGGTGGTCGAACTCCAGGTGGTGGGCGGCCCCGACGCCGGACGGGTCCACCGGCTCGGCCTCGGTACGCACGGCCTCGGCCCGCTCGCGGACGCCGCGGTCCCGCTGGACGGGCGGGGCATGCCGGGCGAGGGCGTGCGGGTGACCGTACGGCCGGACGGTTCGGCCGTGGTGGAGCTGCCCGAGGGCGGTCCGGCGCGGCTGTCCGTGCCGGAGCCGCCGGAGCACCGGGGCCGCCCCAACACCCCGCTGCTGCCGCTCGCGGAGCAGGACGAGGAGGACGAGGACCCCGGGGAGGCCGACGACGACAGCGCGGAACTCCCCGACGGCTGGGTGCTCTGGCCCGGCGGCGCGGAACTGTCCGTCGGCGACCATCTGCTGCGGCTGACCGAACCGACCGTCAGGGACGCCGCGGTGGTGCCGTCCGAGGGCGGGGGCGGCCTGGACTACAACCGCCCGCCGCGCATCCTGCCGCACCTCGCGCCCGAGCGGTTCCGGCTCCCCGGCCCGCCCGATCCGCCCGCCCGCCGCCCGATCCCGCTGCTCGTGGCCCTCGCCCCGATGGTCTTCGGCGTCAGCATGATGTTCTTCCTGAACTCGTACTTCTATCTGATCTTCATGTTCCTCTCGCCGGTCCTGATCGCCGCGAACTACGTCAGCGGACGACGCCAGGCCCGCAAGGACTACGAGGAGAAGTCCAGCGTCTACCGGCAGCGCCGGGCCTCGCTGGAGGAGGACGTACGGCAGAAGGTCGCCACCGAGCGACGGCTGCGCACCGAGAGCGCGCCCGACCCCGCCGTGGCCGGTCTCTGGGCGGTGGGCCCCGGCCGCAGGCTGTGGGAGCGGCGCCGGGGCGACCCGGACCACCTGTCCCTGCGGATCGGCACCGCCCCCCAGCCGTCCCTGCTCGGCATCGACGACACCGCCCGCGAGGACAACCACACCGCCGTCCACTGGACGATCCCGGACGCCCCGGTCGGCGTCGACCTCGTCGAGAGCGGCGTCGTCGGTCTGGCCGGTGCGACCGCCCCGGTGCAGGCGCTGGCCCGCTGGATGACGGCCCAGGCCGCCGTCCTGCACACCCCGCGCGATCTGCGGATCGTCGTCCTCACCGACAAGGCCGCCGAGGACTCCTGGCACTGGACGCGCTGGCTGCCGCACTCCCGCGAAGGTCTGCCCGGCGTGCGCGGCGGCGCCGTCACCCTGATCGGCAACGACCCGGAGACGGTCGCCAACCGTGTGGCCGAACTGGTCTCCACGCTGCGCACCCGCCAGCGGGCCGCCGAGTCCACCATGAGCAAGGCGCTGCTGAGCGAACCGGACGTCCTGGTGGTGATGGACGGCGCCCGGCGGCTGCGCGACGTGCCCGGTGTGGTGTCGATCCTCAAGGAGGGCCCGGCCGTCCGGATCTTCCCGCTCTGCCTGGACCAGGAGGAACGCCTCCTGCCGGAGGAGTGCACGGCAGTCGTCCGCCACGAGAACCACCGGCTGACCCTGCGTCGCACCGGCCGCCCCGACATCGCCGACATCCGCCCCGACCTGGTCGAACCCGAGTGGTGCGAACGCGTGGCCCGGGGCATCGCCCCGATCCGCGACGTCACCCCGGACGCCTCCGAGGGCCTGCCCACCGAGGTCGGGCTCCTCGAACTCCTCGGCCTGCCCGAGCCGAGCGGTGAGCAGATCGCCGCCCGCTGGGAGCGGCGGCCCGCCTCCACCGGCGTCCTGCTGGGCGCCGGCTACGACGGCCCGATCGCCTTCGACCTGGTCAAGGACGGTCCGCACGGTCTGGTCGCCGGAACCACCGGCTCCGGCAAGTCCGAACTGCTGCAGACCTTCGTGGCCACCCTCGCCGCGGTCAACCGGCCCGACGAACTCACCTTCGTCCTCGTCGACTACAAGGGCGGCAGCGCCTTCAAGGACTGCGTCGACCTCCCGCACACCCTCGGCATGGTCACCGACCTGGACAGCCACCTCGTCCAGCGCGCGCTGACCTCGCTCTCCGCCGAGCTGACCCGCCGCGAGCACATCCTGGCCGACGCGGGCGCCAAGGACCTGCCCGAGTACCAGGGCACGCGCCGCCGCACCCCCGAACTGCCGCCCGTGCCCCGTCTGGTGATCGTCATCGACGAGTTCGCCACCCTGTACCGGGAGATCCCCGACTTCATCCCCGGCCTGGTGAGCATCGCCCAGCGCGGCCGTTCCCTCGGTATCCATCTGGTCCTCGCCACCCAGCGCCCGGCCGGTGTGGTCAGCTCCGACATCCGGGCCAACACCAATCTGCGGATCGCGCTCCGGGTCACCGACAGCTCCGAGAGCATGGACGTGATCGACACCAAGGACGCCGTCAGCATCTCCCCGGCCACCCCCGGCCGCGCCCTCGCCCGCCTCGGCCACGGCACGGTCGTCCCCTTCCAGACCGCCTACGCGGGCACCCCGATGCCCGGCGTGAAGTCCGCCCCGGAGGCCCCGGAGCAGCGGGCCCCGGAGGAGTCCCGTATCTGGAGCACCGAACTCCACTGGCAGCGTCTCGGCCGCGCCGCCGGACTCCCGGGCACGGCGGAGGGGGAGCAGGGTGGCGACCCGGCGTCGGACACGGCGGGCGACGAGGTCCCGACCGACCTCAACGCCCTGGTCGCGGCGGTCTCCGAGGCGTCCGCGCTCGTCGGCTGCGCCCCGCAGCCCAGCCCCTGGCTCCCGGCCCTCGGCCAGCACCTCCTGATCGACGACCTGCCCCAGCCCGACGGGACCGGCGGCGCCCGCCTCGCCCCCGTCTCCTGGGGCCTGTCGGACCTGCCCGAGGCCCAGGCCCAGCTGCCCGTCCGCCTCGACCTCGCCGAGTTCGGACACCTGTACGTCATCGGCATCCCGCGCTCCGGCCGCTCCCAGGTGCTGCGCACCATGGCCGGCGCCCTCGCCCGCGGCCACTCCAGTGCCGACGTCCACCTCTACGGCATCGACTTCGCGGGCGGCGCCCTCACGGCGCTCGGCGTGCTGCCGCACTGCGGCGCGGTCGTGCCCCGGGGCGACATCGAGCGACTCGAACGACTGTTCGCAAGGCTCGACGGTGAACTGGAACGCCGCCAGGAACTCCTCACCGACCGGCACGCGGGCAACCTCACCGAACTCCGCGAGACCGTCGGCGCCGGCTCCCGCCCGCCGCACATCATGCTGTTCATCGACGGCTGGGACGCGCTGATCGAGGCCGTCGCCGACCACAACGGCGGCCGCCTGGTGGAACAGCTCAACCGCTTCCTGCGCGAGGGAGCCGCCGCCGGACTGCATGTCGTCGCCACCTCCGAACGCGCCCTGCTGTCCGGCCGTGCCACCGCCCTCAACGACAACAAGCTGCTGCTGCGCCTGAACGACCGGACCGACTACCACGCCGTCGGCAAGCGGGCCCGTGACATCCCCGACCTGATCCTCCCGGGCCGGGGCTTCACCTCCGACGGCGGCACCGAGATCCAGGTCGCCCTGCTCGCCCCCGGCGCCACCGGCCAGGAACAGGCCGAGGCGCTGCGCGCGATCGGCGCCGAGGCCGACCGCCGCGACGCCGGACTCCCCGCCGACCGCAGGCCCGTCCGCATCGGCACCCTGCCGGTGAAGGTCACGTTCACGGACGCGTACGAGAAGGTGGGGGAGGAGTTCCGGCGGCCGATGTGGGGTCTGCTGGGCCTCGGCGGCGACGACGTCTCCCCGGTCGGCGTGGACTTCGCGGAGACCTCGCCCACCTTCTCGGTCGTCGGCCCGCCCGGCTCCGGCCGCAGCACCACCCTGGCCGCCCTCGCCGTCTCGCTGCTCGCCTCCGGCACCCGGCTGGTGATCCTCGCCCCACGCGAGTCCCCGCTGCGCACCCTCGGCGACCACCCCGGCGTACGGCTGATCACCGCGACCGAACCCACGGTCGAGGAGTTCACCGAGGCCCTGGAAGCCGGGGACGGGCCCCGGGTCGTCATGGTGGACGACGCCGACCTGTTCGTCCTGCCGGACATCGACCAGAACCTGCGCTCCCTGGCCCAGTCCGGCCGGGACCACGGCATCGGCGTCGTCATCGCCGCCACCGCCGAGACCATGACGGGCGCCATGGGCTGGCTCAGCGCCCTGAAACGGCACCGCAAGGGCGTCCTCCTCGGCCCGCAGAGCATCCTGGAGGGCGACACCATCGGCGCCCGCCTCGCCCACGCCCACCTCCGCGGCCGTAAACCCGGCCGGGGCCTCACCGTCGACCCGCGCACCGGCGAACTGATCAACGTCCAGATCCCGGAGACCGTGCTCGACACGGACCACTGAGACCGCGGCGCCCGGGGGACGAGGGCTCCCCGGGCGCTGCCTTAGGCTTACGGAGTGACCAACAGCAGCGACCGGAGTCAGGCAGTGGACGTCAAGACATACGAAGTGCGTACGTATGGATGCCAGATGAACGTCCATGACTCCGAACGCCTGTCCGGCCTCCTGGAGGACGCCGGCTACGTCCGCGCCCCCAAGGACGCGGGCGAGGGCAACGCCGACGTCGTGGTCTTCAACACCTGCGCCGTACGGGAGAACGCCGACAACCGCCTCTACGGCAACCTCGGCCGCCTCGCCCCCATGAAGACCGCCCGCCCCGGTATGCAGATCGCCGTCGGCGGCTGCCTCGCCCAGAAGGACCGGGACACCATCGTCAAGAAGGCGCCCTGGGTCGACGTCGTCTTCGGCACGCACAACATCGGCAAGCTGCCCGTCCTGCTGGAGCGCGCCCGGATCCAGGACGAGGCCCAGGTCGAGATCGCCGAGTCCCTGGAGGCCTTCCCCTCCACCCTGCCGACCCGCCGCGAGAGCGCCTACGCCGCCTGGGTCTCGATCTCCGTCGGCTGCAACAACACCTGTACGTTCTGCATCGTCCCGGCCCTGCGCGGCAAGGAGAAGGACCGCCGGACCGGCGACATCCTCGCCGAGATCGAGGCCCTGGTCGGCGAGGGCGTCTCCGAGATCACCCTGCTCGGCCAGAACGTCAACGCGTACGGCTCCGACATCGGCGACCGCGAGGCGTTCAGCAAGCTGCTGCGGGCCTGCGGGAAGATCGAGGGCCTGGAGCGTGTCCGCTTCACCTCGCCCCACCCCCGCGACTTCACCGACGACGTGATCGCCGCCATGGCCGAGACCCCGAACGTGATGCCGCAGCTGCACATGCCGATGCAGTCCGGCTCGGACACGGTCCTCAAGGCCATGCGCCGCTCCTACCGCCAGGAGCGCTACCTCGGGATCATCGAGAAGGTCCGCGCCGCGATGCCGGACGCCGCGATCTCGACCGACATCATCGTGGGCTTCCCCGGCGAGACCGAGGAGGACTTCGAGCAGACCATGCACGCGGTCCGCGAGGCCCGCTTCACCAACGCCTTCACCTTCCAGTACTCCAAGCGCCCCGGCACACCCGCCGCGACCATGGAGGGCCAGATCCCCAAGGCGGTCGTGCAGGCCCGCTACGAGCGGCTCGTCGCCCTCCAGGAGGAGATCTCCTGGGAGGAGAACAAGAAGCAGGTCGGCCGCACGCTGGAGCTGATGGTCGCCGAGGGCGAGGGCCGCAAGGACGGCGCCACCCACCGGCTCTCCGGCCGCGCCCCCGACAACCGCCTCGTCCACTTCGACAAGCCGGACCAGGAGGTCCGCCCCGGCGATGTCGTGACCGTCGAGGTCACCTACGCCGCCCCGCACCACCTCCTCGCCGAGGGCGCCGTCCTCGGCGTACGGCGGACCCGGGCGGGCGACGCCTGGGAGAAGCGGAACGCCCTTCCGGCGGAGAAGCCGGGTGTGCTGCTCGGGCTGCCGAAGATCGGCGTCCCCGAGCCGCTGCCGGCCGCCACCGGTGGGTGTGGGGTTCCTCAGTAGCTCTCGGCAGTGGGTTCGGCTCGGTTCGTTCCGTTGTCCGCGGGCTGCCGGTGCGTGGGGGTTGTTCGCGCAGTTCCCCGCGCCCCTGCAGGGCGCGGGTGTCACCCCCGGGCCTGCGGAAGTTACCCTGCGCAGCATGCTTGTCGCCGCCGCCGTCTGCCCCTGTCCGCCGCTGCTCGTGCCCGAGGTCGCCGAGGGCGCCGCGCCCGAGCTGGACGCGGTGCGGGACGCGTGCGCGGACGTGCTCGGGGTGCTCGCCGCCGCCCGGCCCGACCGGCTGGTGGTCGTCGGTCCCGCCGCGCGGGACGAGTCGTATCCGGAAGGCGCGCGGGGCTCGTTCCGGGGCTTCGGCGTGGACCTCGACGTCCGCCTCGGGGACGGCGACGGTACGGCCGCCCCGTTGCCCGCCTCCCTCGCCGTCGCCGCCTGGCTGCTCGACCGCACGCGCTGGGCCGACGCCCCCATGGAGGGGCTCGGCGTGGCGGAACCCATCACCGTCGAGCGGTGTGTCCGAGTCGGAAGGGACATCGCCGGGTCGGCCGAGCGGGTGGCCCTGCTGGTGATGGGCGACGCCAGCGCGTGCCGCACGCTCAAGGCACCGGGGTATCTGGACGACCGCGCGGCCGGCTTCGACGCGCAGGTGGCGCGGGCGCTCGCCGCCGCCGATGCCGAGGCTCTCAAGGCGCTGGACGCCGGGCTCGCCCGGGAGGTGCAGGCCTCCGGCCGCGCCCCCTGGCAGATCCTGGCGGGCGCCGCCGAGGACGCCGGGCTCTTTGGGACCCTGCTGTACGACGACGCGCCGTACGGCGTGGGCTATCTGGTGGCCGCCTGGTCGTAGCCGCCGCGGCTTGGGAACGCCGGGGCGGACACGGCGGACGGCCGGGAGCACGAGGCTCCGCGGCCGTCCGACGATGTGCTGGTGCTCAGGAAGCCGGAGGCGGAGGTGTGCGACCGCCGTCGTCGTCCTGGTGCGCGAGGCGGCCCATGGCGTCCTTCGCCTTGCCCGTACCCGACTGGATCCTGTCGCTGTACTTGCCCTTGGTCCTCCGGTCGACCGTGTGCGCGGCCTTGTCGAGACCGTGCTGGATCTTGTCCTCGTGCTTCTGCGCGAGGTGCGAGACCTTGTCCTTGGCCGGGGAGAGTTTGGATTTCAAATTATCCAGCAGACCCATGGTTCACCTTCCCGCGCGGGTCAGTCACTTGCGGGCGCTCTCGCCGGCCTCGGTGTCGGCCGCCTGCTCGGCGGTCTGCTGCTTGGGGATCTCCACGTCGTCCGCCGCGTCGACGGCCTCCGCCACGGCCTCGGCCGTCTCCTCCGCCGCCTCGGCCCCGTTCTCGGCCTCCGCTTCGGGCTGTGCGGGCTCCGTGGATCCCTTCGCCTCGTCCGACTTCTCCGCCTCCGTCCGGGCGGCCGGTTCGGACGCCGTCACGGCGGCCTCCTCCGCTGCCTTCGCCTTACGACGGAACAGTGAGAAAACGCCCATATCAACCTCAATGCTAATCATGCGGGCTAATTCCCGCGCTCTCCCGGAGCGTCCCATTGCGTCATCCGGGCCGCCGGCACTCGAAACCGGCGCTTCGAACTCGCAACACGCAACGACCCCGGCTGCCCCGCGTCACGTAGCTCGTTCGAGAAGAGGCCCCGACATTTGCGAGACTGGGTCGGTGAGTAGCGCAGTTCCCCCTCCACGAGTCATCGCCGTCGTCGGACCGACCGCGGCCGGAAAGTCCGATCTGGGCGTCTTCCTCGCCCAGCGTCTAGGCGGCGAGGTCGTCAACGCCGACTCCATGCAGCTCTACCGGGGGATGGACATCGGCACCGCCAAGCTGACCCCCGGGGAGCGCGCCGGGGTCCCGCACCACCTCCTGGACATCTGGGACGTCACGGCCGCCGCCAGCGTCGCCGAGTACCAGCGGCTCGCCCGCGCCCGGATCGACGCCCTGCTCGCCGACGGCCGCTGGCCGATCCTGGTGGGCGGCTCCGGGCTGTACGTCCGGGGGGCCGTCGACAACCTGGAGTTCCCCGGCACCGACCCCGAGGTCCGCGCCCGGCTGGAGGAGGAGCTGACCCTGCGCGGCTCCGGCGCGCTGCACGCCCGGCTCGCCGCCGCCGACCCCGAGGCCGCCCACGCGATCCTGCCGAGCAACGGTCGGCGGATCGTCCGCGCCCTCGAAGTGATCGAGATCACCGGACGGCCGTTCACGGCGAACCTCCCGGGGCATGACTCGGTCTACGACACCGTCCAGATCGGTGTCGACGTGGCGCGCCCCGAACTCGACGAGCGCATCGCCCGCCGCGTAGACCGCATGTGGGAGGCCGGTCTGGTCGACGAAGTGAGTGCACTGGAGGCGCAGGGATTGCGCGAGGGGCGTACGGCGTCGCGTGCGCTCGGCTACCAGCAGGTCCTCGCGGCGCTCGCCGGGCAGTGCACCATGGACGAGGCGCGAGCGGAGACCGTGCGCGCCACCAAGCGCTTCGCGCGCCGCCAGGATTCCTGGTTCAGACGCGACCCGCGGGTGCATTGGCTCAAGGGGGGTCTCGCCGACCTGACGGAACTCCCGCAGCTCGCACTGGCGTTGGTCGAACGACCGGTCACAGCCTGATCACGTCATGGCATCGGGTCGCCCCGGCGGTCATCCCGGCCTCCGGGGGCGTGCCATCATCGAGCTTCGATCGACCAAGTGGAGTCCGAGTTGGGAGGGCGCGTGGCGATGGAGGCCGGCCCTCGTGACACCGCACCAGGCACGGAGCAGGGCGCCGCGGAGGACGTGGAGCAGCTGGTTACCGAGGGGTACGCACTGGATCCCGACGGCGAACCGCTGAGCCCCGACGGCCCCGACGACCAGGTGTCCGGCGGTGTGAGCGACGACGGACCGGAACCGGACGAGATGTCCGGCCCGGAGGTCGAGGTCGAGCTGCGCCCCCAGCGCAGGCTGCGGATCTGGCAGCTCGCGCCCATCGTGGGCCTCGCAGCGGTCGGCTCCCTGATGTTCGCCTTCCCGCTCGCCTTCGAGTTCGGTGACGGCGGCGCCGTGGTCGCCATGCTCGGCCTGCTGATCTGTGCCACCGCCGCCGGCTGGGGCATGATGGCCGCCCGCCGGGTCGGTTACACGTGGCCCGGCCTGCCCGCCCGCGGCTCCGGCCGCCGCCCCGACTGGCGCCTCGTCCTCGGCTACGCCCTGGTCCTCGCCGCGGTCGCCTTCCTGGCCGTCTGGCGGGTCGCCCGGCTCCGCTAGGCCACCCCGTAACATCGAGGAATGAGCACGCGCATCGCCTTCCTCAAGGGGCACGGGACCGAGAACGACTTCGTGATCGTCCCCGACCCGGAGAACGCCCTCGACCTCTCCCCGGCCGCCGTCGCCGCCCTGTGCGACCGCCGCGCGGGCATCGGCGGCGACGGTGTGCTGCACGTCGTACGGTCCGCCGCGCACCCCGAGGCGAAGGGGCTCGCGGCCGATGCGGAGTGGTTCATGGACTACCGCAACGGCGACGGATCGATCGCCGAGATGTGCGGAAACGGCGTCCGGGTCTTCGCGCGCTACCTCCTGCACGCCGGCCATGTCACCGAGGGCGACCTCACCGTCGCCACCCGGGGAGGCGTGAAGAAGGTCCACATCGACAAGGACGGCGACGTCACGGTCGGCATGGGCGGCGCCCGCCTCCCCGAGGGCGACGTCACGGTCAGCGTCGGCGCGCACAGCTGGCCCGCGCGCAACGTCAACATGGGCAACCCGCACGCGGTGGCGTTCGTCGACGACCTCGCGGACGCCGGTGATCTGTACACGGCGCCGCCCTTCAGCCCCGCCTCCGCCTATCCGGACGGCGTCAACGTCGAGTTCGTCGTCGACCGCGGCCCCGGGCACGTGGCGATGCGCGTGCACGAGCGCGGCTCCGGCGAGACCCGCTCCTGCGGCACCGGCGCGTGCGCCGTCGCCGTGGCCGCCGCCCGCCGCGACGGCGCCGACCCCGCCGTCACGGGCACCCCGGCGACCTACACCGTCGACGTCCCCGGCGGCACGCTCGTCATCACCGAACGACCCGACGGCGAGATCGAGATGACCGGTCCCGCGGTGATCGTCGCCGAGGGCGAGATCGACGCCAAGTGGCTGGAGAACGCGGGGCGTTGAGGTGTGGTAGGGCTTGACATGACGGCGTTCGGAGTGCGGACGCCGTTGGCATCCAAGCCAACACGGCGTTCAGGCGTGCGAATCCATGGCGCACCCCGGTCGGGGTGGCTCGAAACCGTAAACCTCGGAACCTTCGCTCGAATGGGTGATCCGTTTCACGCTCGGCGAGAGGCGGTCGGACGAGCGTGGTGGGCTCGGTAGCATCAAGCACCGGCACGGACGGGGGAACGACACGGACCCCTGAGCCGCCGCACGCCATGGGGCACCCGTCCGCCGGTCCACGCAGCCGGAGGTGCCCATGAGCGCGGAGGCCACGAACCCCGCCGTATCGCCCGCCCCTGCGCCGCCACCAGCGCACCGCAGGAAGGGCCGACCTCGTATCGACCTGCGCCGTCTGGGCCGCGCCGCACTCCTGGGCCCGACGACCCGCGGCCGGGTGCCCGACGCGATCAGCCATCTCGCCGACGCGCACCGCGCCCACCACCCCGACGCCGATCTCGACCCGCTGCGCCGGGCGTACGTCCTCGCCGAGTCCTCGCACCGCGGTCAGATGCGCAAGAGCGGTGAGCCGTACATCACCCACCCGCTCGCCGTGACCCTGATCCTCGCCGAACTCGGCGCGGAGACCACGACCCTGACGGCCTCTCTGCTCCACGACACCGTCGAGGACACCGATGTGACCCTCGATCAGGTGCGCGAGGAGTTCGGCGCGGAGGTGTGCTTCATCGTCGACGGCGTCACCAAGCTGGAGAAGGTCGACTACGGCGCCGCCGCCGAGCCCGAGACCTTCCGCAAGATGCTCGTCGCCACCGGCAACGACGTCCGCGTGATGTCGATCAAACTCGCCGACCGGCTGCACAACATGCGCACCCTCGGCGTGATGCGCCCCGAGAAGCAGGAACGCATCGCCAAGGTCACCCGGGACGTGCTGATCCCGCTCGCGGAGCGGCTCGGGGTCCAGGCGCTCAAGACCGAGCTGGAGGATCTCGTCTTCGCGATCCTCCACCCCGAGGAGTACCGGCAGACCCGCGCACTGATCACGGAGAACGCGGAGCGGGAGACCGACCCGCTCGCCGAGATCGCCGACGAGGTGCGCGGCGTCCTGCGCGAGGCGGGCATCCAGGCCGAAGTCCTCATCAGGCCGCGCCACTTCGTCTCCATGCACCGGGTCTCCCGAAAACGCGGACGGCTGCGCGGCACCGACTTCGGACGGCTCCTCGTCCTCGTCGCCGAGGACGCCGACTGCTACGCGGTCCTCGGCGAACTGCACACCTGTCTCACTCCCGTGGTCTCGGAGTTCAAGGACTTCATCGCCGTACCGAAGTACAACCTGTACCAGTCGCTGCACACCGCCGTCGCGCGCGGTGACGGCCAGGTCGCCGAAGTCCTCATCCGCACCCACCAGATGCACAAGGCCGCCGAGGCCGGCGTGGTCGCGCTGGGCAATCCGTACGCCGCACCCGCGGAGGAGCAGACCGACGGACAGCGCCCCGACGGCGAGGGCGAGCGCGTCGACCCCACCCGTCCCGGCTGGCTCTCCCGCCTCCTCGACTGGCAGGAGGCGGCCCCGGACGCGGACATGTTCTGGTCCACGCTCCGCGAGGACCTCGCCCAGGACCGCGAGATCACCGTGTTCCGGCCCGACGGGGGCACCCTGGGGCTCCCCGAGGGCGCCAGTTGCGTGGACGCGGCGTACGCGCAGTACGGCGAGGACGCGCACGCCTGTATCGGCGCCCGCGTCAACGGCCGCCTGGCGACGCTCAGCACGGTCCTCAAGGACGGCGACACCGTCCAGCTCCTCATGGGCCAGGACCCGGCCTCCGAGCCCTCCAGGGAGTGGCTGGAGCACGCCCACACCCCCGCCGCGCGCATCGCCATCCAGCGCTGGCTCGCCACCCACCCCTCACCCGCCGCCGACACCGGGCAGGAGGAGCGGGAGGAGGCGCGCAAGGACGAGGCGCCCACCCTGCGCCCCGCCCTCGACGAGCCCGCCGCGGCCTCCGACAGCGTCGGCGCCGTGGTCGTCGTGGACCGGCCCGGGGCGACCGTACGGCTGGCCGGCTGCTGTACGCCCGTACCGCCCGACGAGGTCACCGGGTTCGCCGTGCGCGGGGGAGTGGTGACCGTGCACCGCGTCGAATGCGCCACCGTGACCCGGATGAAGAGTCTCGGACGCCCGGAGATCGAGGTGCGCTGGGGCGACACCACCGAGTTCCGGGTCACCCTCGTCGCCGAGTCCTTCCAGCGGCCCCATCTGCTCGCCGATCTCACCGAGGCCATCGCCCTCGAAGGCGTCGACATCGTCACCGCCACCGTCGAACCCCCGACCCAGCAGCGCGTCCGCCACACCTACACCCTGCAACTCCCGGACGCCGCCCACCTCCCGAACCTCATGCGCGCCATGCGGAACGTGCCGGGCGTCTACGACGTGGGCCGGGCCCAGCACCAGGTGGCGGCCGCGTTCTGAGCGGACCGGCCGCCCGGGAAGGGGCCGCCCGCACCGCGACGCCGGATGCGGGGCGGCGTCGGCTTCCCGGGCCGCTCGTTCGGGTGGGCCCGCTGCGCGTCGGCGGCGCGGAGCGGGGGCGCGCTGGTAGCGGTGGTCCATGCCGCTCACCCCACGCATCGGGAGCCGCCGCGTCCAGGCCGCGCTGCTCGCCTCCGCCGTCACCGTCTGCCTGACCGCCGCGAGCGCCCCCTCACCCGCCGAGCCGCTCGGCGTCGGCGACCGGCTCTTCCCGCACCTCGGCAACCCGGGCTACGACGTGCGGTCGTACGACCTCGACTTCACCTATCCCGGCAGCAACAGCAAGCCCCTCACCGCCGTCACCACCATCGACGCCCGGACCACCGCCCGGCTGGAACGGATCAACCTCGACTTCACCCATGGCAAGGTCGACTCCGTCGACGTCGACGGGGAGCCCGCCTCCTTCACCAGCGCGGGGGAGGACCTGGTGATCACCCCTGGGGCGCCGCTCCCCGAGGGCAGCCGGACCCGGATCACCGTGCGGCACACCAGTGACCCCGTGTACACGGGCGATGTCGAGGGCGGCTGGCTGCGGACCGCCGACGGCCTCGCGATGGCCAACCAGGCCGACGCGGCGCACGTGGTGTTCCCCTGCAACGACCACCCCTCCGACAAGGCCATGTTCACCGTGCGCGTCACCGCGCCCGACGGCTACACGGCCGTCTCCAACGGCCTCGTCACCGACACCGACCGCGCGGCCGGCACCACCACCTGGACCTACCGCACCCGGCACCCCATGGCCACCGAGCTGGCCCAGGTCTCCATCGGCCGCTCCGCCGTCGTCCACCGCACCGGCCCGAACCGTCTGCCGGTCCGCGATGTGGTCCCCGCCAAGGACCGCGAGAAGCTCGAACCCTGGCTCGCCAAGACCCCCGCCCAGATCAGCTGGATGGAGGGCAAGGTCGGCCGCTACCCCTTCGAGACGTACGGCGTACTGATCGCCGAGGCGCAGACCGGCTTCGAGCTGGAGACCCAGACCCTCTCCCTCTTCGAGCGGGACCTGTTCGTCCGGCCCGAGTACCCCAGGTGGTACGTCGAGTCGATCATGGTCCATGAGCTGGCCCACCAGTGGTTCGGCAACAGCGTCAGCCCCCGCACCTGGTCCGACCTGTGGCTCAACGAGGGCCACGCCACCTGGTACGAGGCCCTGTACGCCGAGGAGACCGCGGGCCGGACGGTCGAGGCACGCATGAAGGCCGCGTACGCCTCCTCCGACCGCTGGCGCGCCGCCGCGGGACCGCCGGCCGAACCCAAGAAGCCCAGGAACGGCCAGAAGATCGGCATCTTCCGGGCGAACGTCTACGACGGCGCCGCACTCTTCCTGTACGCCCTGCGCCAGGAGATCGGCACCCACGACTTCGCCCTGCTCCAGCGGGCCTGGGTCACCGTCCACCGGGACGGCGTGGCCTCCACCGCCGACTTCCGCGACCTCGCCTCCCGGATCGCCGGACGCGACCTGGACGCCTTCTTCCACGCCTGGCTGTACGAGGTCGGGACGCCACCGATGCCGGGGCACCCCGACTGGAGGTCGGCCCCGGTCGAGGAAGGGAAATAACCCACGTGACGAGACGGGGCGTACCGTGCGACCATCGTCGGGTCGACGGCGGGAATCCCCGGGAATCTCCCGGAATCCCCGGACGTTGTCGCCAGTGACGGCTCGGGATCCGCGAGGGTCCGCAGCGGTTCGTCACCCCTTCGGTAGCCCATCGACGTAAGGACCCAATGACCTCCTCTTCTTCCCCTTCCCAGGACGCACAGAGCGCCTTCGCCGCGCAGCACACCCCCGAAGGTCTTCGGGCCGATGCCCTGATGGAAGAGGACGTCGCCTGGAGCTTCGAGATCGACGGAGAGCGGGACGGCGACCAGTTCGACCGCTCCGACCGCGCGGCCCTGCGCCGTGTCGCGGGCCTCTCCACCGAGCTCGAGGACGTCACCGAGGTCGAGTACCGCCAGCTCCGCCTGGAGCGTGTGGTGCTCGTCGGTGTCTGGACCACGGGCACCTCGCGGGACGCGGAGAACTCGCTCGCCGAGCTGGCCGCCCTCGCGGAGACCGCGGGCGCGCTCGTGCTCGACGGCGTGATCCAGCGCCGCGACAAGCCGGACGCGGCCACCTACATCGGCTCCGGCAAGGCCAACGAGCTGCGGGACATCGTCCTCGACTCGGGCGCGGACACCGTCATCTGCGACGGTGAGCTGAGCCCGGGACAGCTCATCCACCTCGAAGACGTCGTCAAGGTCAAGGTCATCGACCGTACGGCCCTGATCCTCGACATCTTCGCCCAGCACGCCAAGTCCCGGGAGGGCAAGGCGCAGGTCGCGCTCGCGCAGATGCAGTACATGCTGCCGAGGCTGCGCGGCTGGGGTCAGTCGCTGTCCCGTCAGATGGGCGGCGGCAAGGGCGGCGGCCTCGCCACCCGTGGCCCCGGTGAGACCAAGATCGAGACGGACCGGCGGCGGATCCGCGAGAAGATGGCGAAGATGCGCCGGGAGATCGCGGAGATGAAGACCGGCCGCGAGATCAAGCGCCAGGAGCGCCGGCGGAACAAGGTGCCCTCGGTCGCCATCGCCGGTTACACCAACGCCGGCAAGTCCTCCCTGCTCAACCGTCTCACCGGCGCGGGCGTCCTGGTCGAGAACGCCCTGTTCGCGACCCTCGACCCGACCGTGCGCCGGGCCGAGACCCCGAGCGGGCGGCTGTACACGCTGGCGGACACCGTCGGCTTCGTACGCCACCTGCCGCACCACCTCGTCGAGGCGTTCCGCTCCACGATGGAGGAGGTCGGTGACTCCGACCTGATCCTGCACGTGGTCGACGGTTCGCACCCCGCGCCGGAGGAGCAGCTGGCCGCCGTGCGCGAGGTCATCCGCGATGTGGGTGCCACGAAGGTGCCCGAGATCGTGGTGATCAACAAGGCGGACGCGGCCGACCCGCTGACGCTGCAGCGGCTGCTGCGGATCGAGAAGCGCTCCATCGCCGTCTCGGCCCGCTCCGGCCAGGGCATCGAGGAGCTGCTTGCCCTGATCGACGCCGAGCTGCCGCGTCCCTCGGTCGAGATCGAGGCGCTCGTGCCGTACACCCACGGCAAGCTCGTCGCCCGCGCCCACACCGAGGGCGAGGTGATCTCCGAGGAGCACACCCCGGAGGGCACCCTGCTCAAGGCCCGGGTGCACGAGGAACTGGCGTCCGACCTGGCGCCGTACGTTCCGGCGGCCACGACCGCCTGACGTCCTCGGCGTACCCGGTCGTCCAGGCATGGCCGAAGGCCCGCCCCCTCCGCCGAGGGGCGGGCCTTCGGTATGTGTGCGGGAGCACCGGCCGCGTGGTGCCCCCGCACACCCCCCGTCCGCCCCCGCGCTACGTGGTCCTCTCCAAGACCTCGTAACCGGGGGAGGTCTCCGTCTCGCTCTCGGCCATCGAGCGGGCACGTCCGCCGTAGTAGGCGGCGATCAGCTCACCGGGGCCGTAGGCGGGATGCTCGGCACGCGCCCGGTTCAGCCGGACGAAGATGTTCCACTCGTCATGGCAGCCGAGGCTGTACGAGCCGCCCGCCCGCACGGTGTAGAAGCGGACGAACTCCTTGCGCCGGGCCTCCCAGACCGCCGCGTCGTCCGGGTCGGTGAGATCGAGCGGACGCCTGCCGCCCGGGGGCGCGTCCGGGACGGTGCCGAAGTCGGTCCAGAAGTCGGGGTCGACGGCGTACTTGCGGGCGAAATACGACTCCACCGCGGCCACCAGCGCACCGCCGCTGCCGCCGCCCGAGTCGGCCCGGAAGAAGCCGTGCACGTCGTCGGGGCCGAGGAAGTAGAACGCGTCGAACAGGCCGCCGAGCTGCAGCTTCCGGCGGGAGGGCCGGCCGGGCGGACCGGGCGGGTCCATGAGGTAGTGGTCCTCGGCCAGCACCCGGGTCCACATGCGCATGTAGTCGCCGCCGGTCGGCCGTGCGGCGGCCATGAGGTCGTCCAGCCGCAGCTGCCGGCCGCTCTCCCGGGCGAGCTCCTCGATGTGCCGTGTGACCAGGCCGGTGCCCTCCTTCGACTCCAGCTGGTACGCGGCCGGGTTGACGACGAAGAACCGCTCGCCCCACTCGGAGGCCAGCCGCCGGGCCACGAAGTTCGCGATCTCGGTGTTGGTCCGGAAGTGACCGCCGCCCCGCGAACTGATCGGGCAGCTCAGATAGACGACGACACGGTCCTCCGCCTGGGCACGGGCGATGTCCGACTGGATGAGGGCGACATGCTTCTCGAAGACGTCGAACCAGTCGCCGGTGTGCCAGGCGAAGCGGATGGCCGGGCCGCCGGGGACCGGGAGACCGGTCGCGGTGGGTACGGACGGCCGCTCGGGCGGGGCCGGCGGCCCGGCGGCGGTGGACGCGGCGGCCGTGGTCGCGGTCACGCTCGCGGCCGTGTCGGTGGTGGTCGTCAGGGTCGGGTTCTCGGGCATGTGTCCGTCCTCAACTTCCCCAGCCCGTGGGGCCGAGCAGGTTGTTGTTGCGTACCTTGATCCGGTCCGGGACCCCCGCGTTGTAGGCGGCGACGAAGTCCACGTCCAGCTCGTCCTCGGCGCCCGTCTCGTCCATCACGCGCAGCACGGTGAACCAGGAGTTGAGCAGCCCGTCGAAGTGCACGACGCACCAGGTCAGTTCGACGGTCATCGCGTTGACCCAGGCCTCCAGATAGGCCTCCGTGCCGGTGCCCGGCACCTCCGCGAGCGGCCCCTTGGCGATGTTCTCCGCGGCCACGCCCCGCAGCACCTCGCGCAACTCGGCGAACTGCGCGTCGGTGACCGCGTGCGGGTCGCGCTGGATGGTCTCCGCCAGCCGCAGGCAGTGCTGCTGCGGCACGGTGTAGAGGGGTGCGGTGACCCCCTCCCAGGTGAAGGTCCGGTCCTCCCAGTCCGGGCGCCCCGCCGAGTCCACCAGCCGCAGCAGCATCTCCTCGGCGCGCGCCGCCCGCTGCGCGGGGTCCACATGCGGGAGTTGGGCGCTGAGCAGGCCGTAGCCGATGAAGCTGTGGTGGGTGAGGGAGTACCGGCTGCGGTTGAGCAGGCTCACCAGATTGATGACCAGCTCCTTCGTCACCCGGTCCACGAAGCCGCCCTGCGGGAACAGGACGCTCTCCCCGGCCGGGTCCCCGGGAGGTCGCGGCGTGGGCGCGTACCGGGGCGCGTCGAAGATGAACGAGTTGGCGTACTCGACCTCGGTGAGCGCGAGGCCGGGCAGCCACGCCATCGTCCGGAACAGGTTGCTGGGAATGCCCCAGTCCCGGACCGACCTGTCGAGCTCGGTCCGGATCCGCGCCTCGGTCCGCCCGGCGGGCAGCACGGGCACACGGGGGCCGGGGGCGGCGGGCGGGATCAGATCGGACATGGGGTCACACTCCTTGTCGGCTCCGGGTGGGAAAGCGTCGGCCGTGGGCCGAGCGGGGTCAGGCGGGGGCGGATGAACGGGATCGGTGGTCGTGACCGGCGGGGCGGGGCGGGTCAGCCGAACGGGGTGAGGCGGCCGTACCGGTCCGCCCAGTGGCCGACGAGCCCCGGGAAGCGGTCCAGCACCTCGCGCACGGCCTCCCCGGACCGGGGCTTCATCTCCTGCGGCAGCCACAGGTGGCCGCCCTGCTCCGGCGGGACCAGACCGCGGACCAGGCTCCGGACGATCACCCGGTCGCGCCGGGAGTCCTCGCCCTCGCCCTCGGGCCGGTGCGGGTTCTGGGCCACGGCCGAGGCGGCGCCCCGGGTGGAGATCTGGTCGACCTCCGGGACCAGCCGCCAGAGCTGCTGGGCCTGGTAACTGGTGACGGAACCGGCGAGGTTGGCCTCGATGCCCCGGTGGTGGCAGTAGTCGACGAAGAACCGGATGTCGTCCAGGCCGAGGATGCCCCGCCGCTTCAGACCGGTCGTCTCGTCGATGTCCAGGGAGTTGAAGTCGGTCATCTCCGGGCTGCGCTCGGTGGCGACCAGCCCGACCCGGGCGACCTTCAGCAGCACGCTGGTGTCGAGCATCATCGCGCCCGCGCCCGCCCGGACCGTCGCGTCGACCATGCGGGCGATGGCCTCGCGGTCGGTGCGGCGGGCCGAGGGGTCGCCCGTGATGCCGTAACGGGCGTGCGGGAACAGCTCGTTGAGCGCGACCGTGGTGTGCCGGGTGCCCTCGGGCAGGACCCCGTGGTCGATCAGCGACTCCAGGTCCACCTGACCGGGGTCGGTGAACAGGAGCCTGCCGTCCTCGTCCCGCAGCGTCCCGGCCGCGTAGTCGGTGAGGTCGAAGCCGTGCTCGGTGCCGGGCTCGCCGGGGTGGAACTCGCGCAGGCCGACCAGGGCCCGGCGGATCGCGTCCACCGAGCGGCGCTCCTCCCACAGATCGAGATCCTGGGCGAACAGCACCGACATCACCTGGGTGTGCGAGAAGCCCTCGGTGCGCCGCAGGGTCTGCACGCACTCGCGCAGCACATCGGTGAGCAGCCCGGTCTCCATGCCGTCCAGGCCCACCTTCACGATGCCGCAGGGATGCACCCGGGTCCCCATGGACACCGCCACCCCGAGCGCGGCCTGCGAGGCCTTGCCGGCGATCTCGTACGCGGACTTCTGGATCGCCGCGCCGGTGCCGGAACGGTCGAAGAGCAGCTGGTCCTCGCCGATGTTGGTGGAGAGCTGGACCTCCAGATCGCGCCGGAAGCCGAGCACGGCGTCGCTGACCGCCATGATCTGCTGCGGCTTGATGTTGCCGAGGGCGCTGCGCGGATCCTCGCTGTCGATGATCCTGCCGCCCCCGAGGACGGCCTCGCGGGCCTCTTGCGGATTGAAGACACTGACAAGCAGTTTGCGGTTCATCGTCCGGTCATCGGTCATGAGAGAACCCCGGTATCGGATCACGTGCGTCGGATCGCTGTATCGGATCGCCTGTATCGGATCGCGTCTTTCGGATCGCGCGGACTCGCACTGATTTGCCATTTCCTGGCCCAGGTGCCGCCCTGTACGGCGGCCGGTTCTTTCGCCGTGCGCGATGGCCATTCGAATGTCGCAGTACGGGGCGCGCCGTGTCCAATAGATTCGTTGATAACCTCTCGGCATGGATGTGGATCTGCGCTTGCTGCGATCATTCGTCGCGGTTGCGGAAGAACTGCACTTCACCCGCGCGGCGCAGCGCCTGCACATTACGCAGCCCGCGCTTTCCAAACAGATCGAGCAGTTGGAGCGAAGCCTTCGCCTGCCGCTGCTGAAGCGGTCCAGCCGCTCGGTGACCCTGACCGCCGCGGGCCGGGCGCTGCTGCCCGGGGTGCGCCGGATCCTGGCCGACTGGCAGGGCGTGGTCGGCGCGGCCCAGGAGGCCGCGGCGACGGAGGAGCGGACGCTGCGGGTCGGGTTCATCGCCAACGCGGCCAGCGAACTCACACCCCGGATCCTCGCGACCTTCGGCATGATCCGCCCGGACTGGCGGGTCGTGATGACCCAGGCGCCGTGGATCGACCCCACGGCGGGGCTGGCGGGCGGCGACGTGGACGTGGCGCTGGTCCGGCTGCCGCTGCCGCACGGGCCGTCGAGCATCCGTACGCAGGTGCTGCTGACCGAGGACCGCTGGGTGCTGATGGCCGCCGGGCATCCGCTGGCCGGGCAGGACGTGGTGCGTTTCGAACAGCTGCTGGATGAGCCGTTCGTGGCCGTGCCCGTGGAGTCCGGGGTCTGGCGCGACTTCTGGCTGGCGCTCGACCACCGTGACGGCCATCCCGTGGTGATCGGCGCGGAGGTGAACAGCACGGACGAGTGGATGGAGGCCATCGCCAACAACTTCGGGGTCTGTCTGACCGGTGCCTCCACCGCGCGGTTCTATCCCCGCCCCGGGGTCGTCTGCCGCCCGATCGACAAGATCACGCCCACGGAGGTCGCCGTGGCCTGGCGCGCGGCCGACGGCCGGCAGGTGGTCGCCGACTTCGTCACGGCCTGCTCGGAGACGGTCGCGGGGGCGGCGGAGCCGGAGCCGGGGGTGGGGGACGCGGCAGCCGGTGCATGACGCGGCGGAACTCCGGCGGCGCGCCCGGAATACGGCAGTCCGTCGAATCGTCTCTCGAATTCACCGGCTGAATCGCGTGGCGAATCAACGTCCGGGAAAGATGCGGAATGGTTTCTCCTTAGGCATCGCCGACCTGACGTCAAACATTCCATCCCGGCATGAACGAATCTATTGGACGCCGTCCGTTCGGCGTTGCGAGCATTCGGAGGAAAAGGCCGGCCACGCGACCGGACCACCGGCCACCGGACCACCGGCCACCGGACCACCGGCCACCGGGCCCGCGGTCTCCGGCCGCCGCATCGCCGAAGGGTA
The DNA here is from genome assembly GCF_020010925.1 of Streptomyces griseiscabiei. Taxonomy (NCBI): domain Bacteria; kingdom Bacillati; phylum Actinomycetota; class Actinomycetes; order Kitasatosporales; family Streptomycetaceae; genus Streptomyces; species Streptomyces griseiscabiei. Next base: position 986,964 of record NZ_JAGJBZ010000002.1, read on the forward strand.
TTCACCGTGGTGAATCTCCGCGCAGCCATTGTCGGCTGCGGACGTAGCGCCTCCGCCGCCCATGCCTCCGCCCACACCGCCGAGCCCCGTGTGCACCTGGCCGCCGTGGTCGACCCCGACCGCGCCAGAGCCCGTGCGCTGGCCCGCCGGTTCGGCGTCCGCGAGGTCTTCACCTCCCTGGAGGAGTTGCTCGCCACGACCGACGTGGACCTCGTCAGCATCTGCGCCCCGCCGCCTCTCCATGTCCCGCTCGCCGCGACCGCGCTCCGGGCCGGCTGCCATGTGCTCTGCGAGCCGTCCGCCGCCACCGGCCCGGCGGACCTGGCCCGACTGGCCGCACTCGCCACGACCGAACACCGCGTCCTGGCCCACGCCTTCCCCTACCGCCACCTCACCGAGACCCGCACCGCCCGCCGCATCGTCGACGCGGGGGAGATCGGCGAGATCCACGAGATCCAACTTGTGGCGCCGGGGCGGCGGGAGGCGGTGGACGAGGAGTGCTGGGCGGGGTGGGCGAGGTGGGCGGAAGGCGGGGGCGGGGGTCTCCGTCCGCTCGGTGCCCCCGATGCGGTCGGCGCCGCCGACGGACCCGACGGCCGCCTCTGGACCGGGGAGAACGCCGACCGCGCGTCCTGGGCCACCGATGAAGACGTGCGCGACCGGCCCCGGGCCGCCGCCGGTACCCGCCCCCGGCACCAGGGCCCCGCCGACTGCGGCCCCCTCACCGGCACCGGCATCCACCTGCTCGACCTGGCCATGTGGATCACCGGCTTCCCCGAACCCGTCGAGATGCTCTGGACCACTCCCGATCCGGCCCCCGCAGCGGTGGCGTACGCGGACGGCCGCACCGCACAGCCACAGGCGGCGCAGGCGCGGCGGCGGTTGGGTGCCCGGCAGGGCACCGACGCCGCCGACGCCAGGGCCGCCCGAGCCGTGGCGGCCCGGGCGCGCCCGGACGCGGCGCCCGTCCCGCCCGCGCAGCGCCCAGCCACCGGCCTCGTCGCCGCGCCGGGCACCGGCCCGCTCGGACCCGGCCGCACCGCCCTGATCCGCTGCCGCGACGGCATGTCCCTGAGCCTCACGGCTTCGCGCGGCACCGCGTACACCGCCGCTTCGCAGAGCACCGGATACGCCGGTTGGTACGGCCCCGCGTACGCCACCGCGCAGGACCCCGCCCACGCCACCTCGCGCGGCACCGCGTACACCGCCGATCCCTCCGACGAGGAGACCGTCCGGGTACGGCTGGTCGGCGACCGGGGCGCGCTGGAGATCTTCCCGCTGCTGCTCTCGCACCCGAACGGCACCGCCCCGGGGCACACCGTCCCGCCCCTGCCGGGCAAGCCCCACGACCTGCCACTCGCCCGCAGCCGCCAGCTCGCCGGGTTCGTCGACGCCTGCCTGGGCCGGGGCCCGGCGCCCGTGACCACCGCGCAGCTCGTCCACATGCAGAAGATCGCCGACGGCCTCCACCGCTCGGCGCACGCCACCACCGCTTCCGGGGAGCCGGACACCCGCGGCCGGTCGACCGTCCCCGGACGGACCGACCCTCACGAGGCCACCCCCGTCACCGTCGACGACCCCGTTCAGGAGGCGAGCCGTGCCTGAGCCCCATCTCGCGCTCCACGGCGGTGACCCGGTGGTCGCCGAACCCCCCGACTGGCCGCAACGCGGGCCGCTGGAGGCCCGCATGCTCCGCGAGGTCCTGGACGACGGCCAGTGGTCACTGCACGGCGGCACCCGCTGCACCCGCTTCGAGTCCCGCTTCGCCGCACTGCAGGGCCTCGGCCGTGTCCTGACCGTCAGCAACGGCACCGCCGCCCTGCAACTCGCCTGCGAGGCCCTCGGCCTGGGCCCCGGCGACGAGGTCATCGTCCCCGGCCTCACCCGCCCGGGCACGGCCGGCGCGGTCCTGGACGCGAACGCCGTGCCCGTCCTCGTCGACGTGGACCCCGACACCTGGTGCCTGGATCCGGCCGCCGTGGAGGCCGCCGTCACGGAGCGGACCCGGGCGATCGTCGCCGTCCACCTGTACGGGACGATGCCCGACCTGATGGCCCTGGCCGCCCTCTCCGCCCGGTACGGCCTCGCCCTGATCGAGGACTGCGCCCACGCACCCGGCGCCCGCTGGGACCGGCACGGCGCCGGCTCGGTCGGCACCCTGTCCTGCTTCAGCTTCGGGATGACCAGCACCCTCACCGCGGGCGAGGGCGGCTGCGTCGCCACCGCCGACCCCCTGCTCGCGGGCCGTCTCTCCGGCCTCCGCGACCGCGGCCGCCCACCGGCGGGCTCGCCACTCGGCTGGCGCCCCCTCCAGGGCGGCAACCACCGGATGACCGAGTGGCAGGCGGCCGTCCTGCTCGCCCAGTGCGAACGGTTCGCGGAACAACGCGAACGACGCGAGGCGGTCACCCGCCGCTGGCGCGAGGCGGCACTCGCCTGCGGCTTCCTGCACCCCGCCCGACTGCTCCCCGAGGTCGAACGACCACCCGGACAGGCCCTCGCCCTGTCGTACGTCCCCGGCACGGACCTCCTCGGCGACCTCCCCGTGGCGACCGTCCGAGCCGCCCTCGCCGCCGAACTCCGCGTCCCCGTCGAGGCCTGCTACCGCCCCCTCGACACCTCGCCCGCCTACCTGCCGCACAGCAAACCCCGGCACCACCTCTCCCAGGAATACTGGGAGGCCATCGCCCCCGGCCGGGCCCGACTCCCGCACTGCGCCCGCCTGTACGAGTCCTCCGTGGTCCTCCCGCACACCGCGATGCTCCGCCCCGGCGCCGAGGACCACCTCCCCCAGGCCCTCGACCGCCTGGCCTGCCACGCCGACCAGCTGCGCGACCGCGCGGCCACCGGACGGAGGAAGGCGGCGGCATGACAATGGCGGAGGGCGCGCGGCCGACAACTCCACGCGCCCTCCTGCCGTCACCGCGTGCGCACCGTCACCGCGACGCGAACTTGTCGCTCACCGCCTGGTACACACCCTCGGCCTCCTTGCCCAGCCGCGGCCCGGCCAGCCAGCCGGCGCTCACCGGACCGATGGAGGTGTTCGACACCAGCGCGGGCCGGCCGTCCGAACCGGTCGCCACCCAGCCACCACCGGACGAACCACCGGTCATGGTGCAGCCGATGCGGTACATCGTCGGGTCGGCCTCGACGAGCGAGAGCCGCCCGGGCTTGTCCGTGCACTGGTACATCGTCTCGCCGTCGTACGGAGCCCCCGCCGGGTAGCCGGTCGCCGTGATGCTCTTCACCTGCGGCACGGCGGGCGCCGCGAAGTCCACCGGCAGCGCCGAACCGACCATCTCCTCCAGCGACTTGCCCCCGCTGCCCTCCTCCGGCGTCACATGGATCACCGCGAAGTCGTACGGCGCCCCGTCACCGCCCGTCTGGCCGCCCTGCTCGATCCACTGGTCCGAGGTCTGCGCCCAGTCCCCCCACCAGACACCGTACGGAGCGACCTGCTCCTTGGTGGCCGTCTGCAGTTCCGACGCCGACATACCGCTGTCGTTGTACGAGGGCACGAAGGCGATGTTGCGGTACCAGCCGCCCGACTTGCCGGCGTGCACACAGTGCCCGGCCGTCCACACCATGTTGGACTTGCCCGGGTTGGCCGGGTCCTGGACCACCGTCGCCGAGCAGACCATCGTGCCTTCGGGCGCGTCGAAGAACACCTTGCCCGCCTCGGGCACGTTCGCGTGGTACTTCGCCGACACCGCCGCCGCGTCGACGGACGCCGGCGTCGGGTCGGTCACGCCCTGGTCACCGGTGAGGTCGCTCTCGTCGACCTCCTTCTCCGGCTCCTCGGCGTCCCGCATCCGGTCCGGGTCCCACAGGTCCTTGATGATCGGGTTGACGTAGTCCTCGGCCTCGCGCAGCCAGTCGTCCTTGTTCCAGTTCTTCCAGGCCCCGCCCCGCCACTTGTCGAGGTCGATCCCGTGTTCCTTGAGCTTGTCCTTGATGTCGTCCGGGATCTGGATCTTGCCGTCGCCCCCGCTGCCGCTGTCCTGCGCGGACGCCGACGCGTCGGCGTTGGCCGTGGTGTCACCGGAGCCGCACGCGGTGGCGGTCAACGACAGCACGGCGGCAAGGCCGACCGCGGCCACGACGGGGGAGGTCCTGCGGCGCGTGCTCCTCCCGCGACGAGCGGCGAAGAGCGGTCGTATGGGTCGCATGGTCTGAACTCCCCCTGGGGCGTATGAGAACTCTGTGCTGCCGAAGCGGATCACGCACGGCTCCGCCGCGCGCCCACCGCCCCCTAGTACGTAGCCGGCACGGCATTCGCGCGGCTCGGTACCTCTGCTTCTTCGTACGTAGTCGTCGTACGCGCGGTTCGGTGAGGATCCGCGGCGCCGCGTCCTACGGAACGGCACCACACACTATGCGGTCGTTGTGGGGGACATCCGATGGAACGGCAACGGTTCCGTCACGGCAAGGATCTTCGCCTCACCCGCTTCCCCGTGCGAGTCGCGTCGTTGGTACGTGCGGGGGACCCGCCGGTGTTCGGTGACCCCTGCCAACTCGCCTCTGAGCAGCGGGAGGAAGTGCAGCGGTGGCGGTGACCGAGTCCGCGGTGGCGCCGGCGGGGCGTGAGCCCGAGCGGGCGCGCCCGGGACACGAGGACGGGCGGGCTCGCACACGGCGGGAGCACGAGGGGGCGCGCTCGGCGCGGGAGGGGATCCTGCGACGGCAGGCCGCCCGCGAGTCGGCGGCCCGCACCTACGCGCGCGCCCTGCCCATCGTGCCCGTACGCGCGCGTGGGCTGACCATCGAGGGCGCCGACGGCCGCCGCTACCTCGACTGCCTGTCCGGCGCGGGCACCCTCGCCCTCGGCCACAACCACCCGGTCGTCCTCGAAGCGATCCGGAAAGTCCTCGACTCCGGCGCCCCCCTGCACGTCCTCGACCTGGCCACCCCCGTCAAGGACGCCTTCACCACCGAGCTGTTCCGCACCCTGCCGCCGGGCCTCGCGGACCGCGCGCGCATCCAGTTCTGCGGACCCGCCGGCAGCGACGCGGTCGAGGCCGCCTTCAGGCTGGTCCGCGCGGCGACCGGGCGGACCGGACTGCTCGCCTTCACCGGTGCCTGCCACGGGATGACCGCCGGGGCCCTGGAAGTGTCCGGAGGCGCCTCCGACGTACGAGTGGCACGGCTGCCGTATCCCCAGGACTACCGCTGTCCCTTCGGCGTCGGCGGTGAACGCGGTGCCGAACTCGCCGCCCGCTGGACCGAGTCCGTCCTCGACGACGCCAAGTCCGGTGTGCCGCTGCCCGCCGGCATGATCCTCGAACCCGTCCAGGGCGAGGGCGGTGTCGTCCCCGCCCCCGACGGCTGGCTGCGCCGCATGCGCGAGATCACCGCCGCGCGCTCGATCCCGCTGATCGCCGACGAGGTCCAGACGGGCGTGGGCCGTACGGGCAGGTTCTGGGCCGTCGAGCACAGCGGTGTCGTCCCCGATGTGATGGTCCTGTCCAAGGCCATCGGCGGCAGCCTCCCGCTGGCCGTCGTGGTCTACCGCGACGACCTCGACGTCTGGCGGCCCGGCGCCCACGCGGGCACCTTCCGCGGCAACCAGCTCGCCATGGCCGCCGGCACCGCCACCCTCGCCCACGTCCGCGAGAACGGCCTCGCCGAACGGGCCGAGACCCTGGGCTCCCGCATCCTCGCCCAACTCCGTGGCCTCACCTCGCACTTCGCCTGTGTCGGTGACGTACGGGGACGGGGGCTGATGATCGGTATCGAGATGGTCACCCCGGACGCGGCCCCTCCCTCCGACACCACCGGCCCACGCCCGCCCGCGCCTTCCCTCGCCACCGCGGTCCAGCGGGAGTGCCTGCGCCGGGGCCTGATCGTCGAACTCGGCGGGCGCCATGCCGGTGTCGTCCGCCTCCTCCCGCCGCTCACGATCACCGACGAACAGACGGACGCCGTACTCGACCGTCTGACGGACGCGATCGCCTCGGTGGCGTCCACCGCCGAGACCCGAGGCCCGGTGACCCCACCGCCCGAGCGAGCCCCGGCCCGCGGACCCAGCCCCGGGGAGTGAGCCCGCAGCCACCCCGAACGGCCGCCGGGCACAGCCCTCCTTCCCTCCGCGAAGCACGAACCAGCCGCGCGTCCCAGACACCCGACCACCGCCCTGCCCGCCTTCCCCACACGCCCCGACACCGCTCGCCCGTACAGCCCCGCGACTGCCCTCCCGCACGAGCAACCCAGGGAACCGCCTTGAAGCCGCTCTCCACCCCCGAGGCCCACACCCACGATCACGACACCGAAGCCCACACCCCGCTCATCCCGGGCCCGTCGAACGCAGAGCCGCCACCTCACCCGGCCGCCCCGTCGCCCCGCCCGCCCGAAGCGGGAACCCACCGGTCCGAGCCGGGGGCGGCTTCCGCTCAACACCCGCCCGGTCAGGCCGAACCGAGATCCGCTGCGACTGGGCCGGTCCCGCGCCAAGCCCGGCCGGCCCATGGCCCGACCGAGCCCCCGCCCGGCTCCGACACCGACCCGCTGCATCACCCTGACCCCCACACCGCGGCCCAAGCCGCAGCCGTCGAGAACCTGTTGCGCTGCTGGGCACGCGAACACGACCTCACCTCCCCTCTCGACGCCACCCTCCGCATCCCCCTTCCCACGACCGGCACGACACTCCTCGCGCCGGTGCGCTACTGGTCCCCCACCGGCCATCACCGCTTCGGCCCGCCCCGCCTCGCCGACACCGACGCCACCGCACCCGCCCCCGACGCGGCCACCGTGGCGACCCTCCTGGCCAGGGAGGCGACTCCACGGGCCCCGCATGACGCCGGCGCCTCACCGGACCATCGCGAGCTGGTCGGCAGGGTCGCCGACTCCGCCCGCCGCGTCGCCGTGTTCCTCGCCGAGCGCCGAGCCGAACCCGCCGATCATCCGGACCGTTTCCTCGCGGCGGAGCAGGCTCTCGTCCTCGGCCATCCCCTGCACCCGACCCCCAAGAGCCGCGAGGGTCTCCCGGGAGCCGAAACCCGCCTCTACTCACCGGAGACGCGCGGCTCCTTCCCCCTGCACTGGATGGCGGTCGCCCCCTCCGTCCTGTCGGCCGACTCGGCATGGACCGAGCGCGGCCGTGTCATCCCCGCCGAGCGGCTGACCGCACGTCTGGCCGGCCCTGGGCCGCACCTGCCGGACGGCTACGCCGTCCTGCCGCTGCACCCCTGGCAGGCCCGCGAGGTCCGCCACCGCTCGGCCGTCGCCGCCCTGCTCGACGCCGGACTGCTCCGAGACCTCGGTCCGCACGGCGACCCTTGGCACGCCACCTCCTCCGTCCGAACCGTTCACCGCACCGGTGTTCCCGCGATGCTGAAGCTCTCGCTGGGCCTCAGGATCACCAACTCCCGCCGTGAGCACCTCCGCAAGGAACTCCACCGAGGAGTGGAGGTCCACCGCCTGCTGCGCACCGGTCTCACCGAGCGGTGGCAGGCGGCCCATCCCGGGTTCGACATCGTCCGCGACCCGGCCTGGCTCGCGGTCACCGCACCGGACGGCTCCCCTGTGCCCGGGCTGGACGTGGTGATCCGGCACAACCCGTTCGGTCCGGCGGACGACGCGTCCTGCGTCGCGGGACTGGTGTCACCGAGGCCGTACCGCCCCGACCTCACCCTGCGGTCGCGCCTCGCCGATGTGGTCACCCGCCTCACCGCGCGCACCGGCCGCCCCCGGGCAGCCGTCGCCGTCGAGTGGTTCCTGCGCTATCTGGAGCGGGTCGTGCGGCCCGTGCTGTGGCTGGACGGCGAGGCCGGGATCGCTCTCGAAGCCCATCAGCAGAACACGATCGTTCTGCTGGACCCCGACGGCTGGCCCATCGGCGGCCGCTACCGCGACAACCAGGGCTACTACTTCCGTGAGTCCCGCCGGGCGGGGCTGTCCGCCCGCCTCCCCGGCATCGGCGAGCGCAGCGACACGTTCGTCTCCGACGAGGTCACCGACGAGCGGCTCGTCTACTACCTCGGTATCAACAATGTGCTCGGCCTCATCGGTGCCTTCGGCTCCCAGCGGCTCGGTGACGAACGGCTCCTGCTCGCCGCCTTCCGCCGCTTCCTCAGCGATGTCGCCACCGGCCCCGCCCGGCTGAACACCACCCTGCCGGCCCGGTTGCTCGACTCACCCGTCCTGCGCTGCAAGGCCAACCTCCTGACCCGCCTCCACGGCCTCGACGAACTCGTCGGCCCGGTCGACACCCAGTCCGTCTACGTCACCATCACCAACCCCCTTCACCGCTGACCGGCCCTCCGCCTCCGCCCGGCCCACCCAAATCCGTATGCCGACTCCGTACTCCGACTCCCTTCGGCCCTGAGGAACATGACCCACCCGATCTCCTGAGAGGAGCGTCGCCGTGCCTCCCACCGACGCGAGCATCCCGGCGAGCACCGACACCGCCCCGGCCCCGACGAGCAATGAGGACACGCTCGAACTGCGCCTGCCCGACGACTTCCTCGCGCTCCTGTCCGCGAACGCGGACGGTGACGGTGACGGTGACGACTGCGGTGATCCGACCGAGGCGGGACAGGCCGTGCCCCCGGCCGGCGGCGAACTGCTCGACCATCTCGCCGACTGGGGGCCGGTCGTCACCCCGGCAGGTACCCTGCGCCTGGTCCCCGTCCGTCTCGAACGGCAGCTGCCGCTGATCTCCCACTGGATGAACGACTCGGCGGTGGCCTCCTACTGGAAGCTCGCCGGACCCGAAGCCGTGACCGCGAACCACCTCCGGTCGCAACTCGGCGGAGACGGCCGCAGCCTGCCCTGCCTCGGCCTGCTCGACGGCACCCCGATGAGCTACTGGGAGATCTACCGGGCGGATCTCGACCCCATCGCCCGCCACTACCCGGCCCGCCCGCACGACACCGGAATCCATCTCCTCATCGGACCCGTGGCCGACCGGGGACGGGGTCTCGGCTCCACCCTGCTGCGTGCCGTCGCCGATCTCGTCCTCGACAGAAGACCCGCGTGCGCCCGGGTGATCGCGGAACCCGACCTTCGCAACTTTCCCTCCGTCTCCGCGTTCCTGAGCGCGGGCTTCCGGTTCTCCGCGGAGGTCGAGCTGCCCGACAAACGGGCCGCCCTCATGGTCAGGGACCGGCTGCTGCGCGATCTGATGTAGCGACTTGATTTCAGGCCACCGAGAATCGGCCCGTCCCGTCGAAGAGAAGCCGAAGAGAACCGGTCTTGATCCCGCCCCTCCCGCCCCATGCCTCCGCCTTGCTCACCCGTTTGTCAGTGGTGACCCGTAGGGTGGTCGCGCTATGACGAAGCCCTCACTCCACGAACTCCTGCACGCCGCCGTCACCGCCGTCGGCGGCATGGAGCGCCCCGGCCAGGTGACCATGGTCGAAGCCGTCGCGGAGGCGATCGACGACGGCTCCCATCTGCTGGTCCAGGCAGGCACCGGCACGGGAAAGTCGCTCGGCTACCTGGTGCCCGCCCTGGCCCAGGGGGAGCGCGTCGTCGTGGCGACCGCGACCCTGGCACTCCAGCGCCAGCTCGTGGAGCGGGACCTCCCGAGAACGGTCGACGCGCTGCATCCGCTGCTGCGCCGGCGCCCCGAGTTCGCGATGCTCAAGGGCCGGTCGAACTACCTGTGCCTGCACCGTCTGAACGAAGGCGTGCCGCAGGACGAGGAGGAGGGCCTCTTCGACCAGTTCGAGGCGGCCGCGCCCTCCAGCAAGCTGGGCCAGGACCTGCTGCGCCTGCGGGACTGGTCGCAGGAGACCGAGACCGGTGACCGGGACGACCTCACCCCGGGTGTCTCCGACCGTGCCTGGTCGCAGATCTCCGTGTCGTCCCGGGAGTGCCTGGGTGCCACGAAGTGCGCGTACGGCGCCGAGTGCTTCGCCGAGGCGGCCCGGGAGCGGGCCAAGCTCGCCGAGGTGGTCGTCACCAATCACGCGCTGCTCGCGATCGACGCCATCGAGGGCGCGCCGGTGCTTCCGCAGCACGAGGTGCTGATCGTGGACGAGGCGCACGAACTCGTCTCCCGGGTGACCGGGGTGGCCACCGGCGAGCTCACGCCCGGCCAGGTCAACCGCGCGGTGAAGCGCGCGGCGAAGCTCGTGAACGAGAAGGCCGCCGACCAGCTGCAGACCGCCGCCGAGGGGTTCGAGCGGGTCATGGAGCTGGCTCTGCCGGGCCGCCTGGAGGAGGTCCCCGAGGACCTGGCGTACGTCCTCATGGCGCTGCGCGACGCCGCCCGCACCGTGATCTCGGCGATCGGCAGCACCCGCGACAAGTCCGTCCAGGACGAGGACGCCGTCCGCAAGCAGGCACTGGCGGCCGTGGAGAGCGTGCACGACGTGGCGGAGCGGATCAGCAACGGGTCGGAGTGGGACGTCGTCTGGTACGAACGCCACGACCGCTTCGGCGCGTCCCTGCGCGTGGCCCCCATGTCCGTCTCGGGGCTGCTCCGGGAGAAGCTCTTCACGGACCGTTCCGTCACCCTGACCTCGGCCACGCTCAAACTGGGCGGCGACTTCAACGGCGTGGGAGCGTCTCTGGGGCTGGCGCCGGAGGGCACTCAGGGGGACGACCTTCCGCAGTGGAAGGGCGTGGACGTCGGATCGCCGTTCGACTACCCGAGGCAGGGCATCCTCTATGTCGCCAAGCATCTCTCGCGTCCCGCACGCGACGGCGACCGGGCGGACATGCTGGACGAACTGACGGAGCTGATCCAGGCGGCCGGCGGCCGCACGCTCGGTCTCTTCTCGTCGATGCGGGCCGCCCAGCTGGCGGCGGAGGAGCTGCGCGTCCGGATCCCCGAGTACCCGATCCTGCTCCAGGGCGAGGAGACGCTCGGTGAGCTGATCAAGGGCTTCGCGGCCGACCCGGAGACCTGTCTCTTCGGCACGCTCTCCCTCTGGCAGGGGGTGGACGTGCCCGGCACCAGCTGTCAGCTGGTGGTCATGGACAAGATCCCGTTCCCGCGCCCCGACGACCCCTTGATGAGCGCCCGCCAGAAGGCGGTCGAGGAGGCGGGCGGCAATGGCTTCATGGCCGTCGCCGCCACCCACGCGGCCCTGCTGATGGCCCAGGGCGCCGGCCGCCTCGTACGGGCACAGGGGGATCGCGGGGTGGTCGCCGTACTGGACCAGAGACTGGCGACCGCTCGGTACGGCAGCTATCTGAAGGCCTCACTGCCCGACTTCTGGTACACGACGGACCGTAACCAGGCCCGCAAGTCGCTCTCCGCGATCGACAGCGCGGCAAAGGACAAGGAAAAGGAAGCGGAGCAGGCGGAGGCGTGACAAACGGCCGGTGGCCCCTCCCGATCGTCGGGGAGGGGCCACCGGCCGTTTCGCGCGGCTGGTCTCGGACCTGCCCCGGCAGTGCCGGGCGGGCCCTGGACAGGCCGGGGCCCCGGAACCGGCGCAGTGGATTCCGGGGCCCGGATCAGGGGCGGGGACGGGGCACGGGCGACCGTCCGCCGCTGGGTGTCAGACGCGGCGCAGAACGGCCACCACCTTGCCGAGGATGGTCGCGTCGTCACCCGGGATGGGCTCGTAGGCGGCGTTGTGCGGGAGCAGCCAGACATGGCCGTCCTCGCGCTTGAAGCGCTTGACCGTGGCCTCGCCGTCCAGCATGGCGGCCACGATGTCGCCGTTCTCGGCGACGGGCTGACGACGGACCGTCACCCAGTCCCCGTCGCAGATCGCGGCCTCGATCATGGAGTCGCCCACGACCTTCAGGACGAAGAGCTCGCCGTCACCCACCAGCTGGCGGGGGAGCGGGAACACGTCCTCGACGGACTCCTCGGCGAGGATCGGGCCACCGGCGGCGATCCGGCCGACCAGCGGCACGTACGACGCGGCCGGCTTGCCCGCCGTGTCCGTGGGCTGCGCCGAGGACTGGTCGGAACCGCGGACCTCGTACGCGCGCGGGCGGTGCGGGTCGCGGCGCAGGAAGCCCTTGCGCTCCAGGGCCATCAGCTGGTGTGCCACGGAGGACGTGCTGGACAGGCCGACCGCCTGGCCGATCTCCCGCATCGACGGCGGGTAGCCCCGCCGCTGCACCGAGTCCCTGATCACCTCGATGACCCGGCGCTGCCGATCGGTGAGCCCTGAGCTGTCCGCCCTGATGCCTGGAGGTCGGCCGGGCAGGGCGCGCTTGGGCCCTTCATGGTTCGTGGCTTCGTTCATCGCATGCACCGGCTCGAGTCGGCTCTGGGAGCGGTCCTGGGCAGTGATGGTGGCACTGTCAGCGGTGGTGGTCACGTCGGCCCCTCTCGATGGTCTCCCGTGCAGCACAACGGTAGTTGCTTTCGAAAGGTTGCGCCAAACACACGTTCGAGTGAAAAACCGTGGATTACCTGACGTGACCATGTGTCTAGGTGTAGGGCTGCGGCTCCGGCGGACAAAAGCGCTGATTGCTGTACTCTTCACCGCCGAGGCGGAGGGCCTTGTGGGCCCCTGTCGCCGCGTGGCTCAGTCTGCCACCCGGTGCTCCGCCGGTCGGGTACCGACCCCTTCTTCCGTGCCGCCACACCGTATCCGCGTCCGCTGCGCGACGGTAGGGATGCGCTCCGCGACGGCGTCCCCGTCTGGCACATGCCAATACCCGGGCGACACGCGCGCTGCGGGTGGATTTACGTGCCAAGCCCTACATGTAGTGCTTGGATTGCCGCAACGGCCCAGAAGTTGTGGTCCCCCGGGTCATAGGCCTCTTGGTCATCCCCTATGCTTGGGGCTGCTTCCGCGGGGCCCAAGTGGCCCGTGGGGCCTATTGAGTCGTGCTGTGAGGAGGGTTGGAGTTATGCACTGTCCCTTCTGCAGGCACCCCGACAGCCGTGTCGTCGACAGTCGTACGACGGACGACGGCACGTCGATCCGCAGGCGCCGTCAGTGTCCCGACTGCTCCCGCCGTTTCACGACGGTGGAGACGTGCTCGCTGATGGTGGTCAAGCGGTCCGGTGTGACCGAGCCCTTCAGCCGCACCAAGGTCATCAACGGCGTCCGCAAGGCATGCCAGGGAAGGCCTGTCACCGAGGACGCGCTCGCCCAGCTCGGCCAGCGGGTCGAGGAGGCGGTGCGCGCCACCGGCAGCGCCGAACTGACCACCCATGACGTGGGTCTGGCCATACTCGGTCCGCTGCAGGAACTCGACCTCGTCGCCTACTTGCGGTTCGCCTCGGTCTACCGGGCGTTCGACTCGCTGGAGGACTTCGAGGCCGCCATCGCGGAACTCAGGGAAGAGCAGGAGAAGCGCCCCGACGCGAACGACGACGACGTCGAGATCGCGGTCGCGGAGCGCCCGGGGAGCGACCGCGGGTCCGGAGGGACCGCCCAGGTCCCCGTGCCCGCCAACGCCGCCGACTGACGGCGGGCCGCACCGCCGGACCCGTGGGTCCGGACGATCGGCGGCGATCCAGACCTGTCGCGAACGGCTGTGTCAGCCGGGTCGCGGCACAAGACAGAAACACCGTGCCATGGGAACAACGTGGCACTTCAGGGCGTTTTCGCCCGTAGAGGGAGGCGGCATGACAGAGACGGCGAGCGGTCCGGCACGGAGTTCCCGCGCCAAGGGCACGAAGGCGAGCAAGGGCCTGCGTATCGAGCGCATCCACACCACCCCCGGCGTGCATCCGTACGACGAGGTGGTCTGGGAGCGTCGTGACGTCGTCATGACCAACTGGCGCGACGGCTCGGTCAACTTCGAGCAGCGCGGCGTCGAGTTCCCCGACTTCTGGTCGGTGAACGCGGTCAACATCGTCACCAGCAAGTACTTCCGCGGTGCCGTGGGCACCCCGCAGCGCGAGACCGGCCTCAAGCAGCTGATCGACCGCATCGTGAAGACGTACACGAAGGCCGGCGAGGACAACAAGTACTTCGCCTCGCCCGCCGATGCCGAGATCTTCGAGCACGAACTGGCGTACGCCCTCCTGCACCAGGTCTTCAGCTTCAACAGCCCCGTCTGGTTCAACGTGGGCACCCCGCAGCCCCAGCAGGTCTCCGCCTGCTTCATCCTGGCCGTCGACGACTCCATGGAGTCGATCCTCGACTGGTACAAGGAAGAGGGCATGATCTTCAAGGGCGGCTCCGGCGCCGGCCTGAACCTCTCCCGCATCCGCTCCTCCAAGGAGCTGCTCTCCTCCGGCGGCAACGCCTCGGGTCCCGTCTCCTTCATGCGCGGTGCCGACGCCTCCGCAGGAACGATCAAGTCGGGCGGCGCCACCCGCCGCGCCGCCAAGATGGTCGTGCTGGACGTCGACCACCCGGACGTCGAGGACTTCATCGCCACCAAGGTGAAGGAGGAGGAGAAGATCCGCGCCCTGCGCGACGCGGGCTTCGACATGGACCTGGGCGGCGACGACATCACGTCCGTCCAGTACCAGAACGCCAACAACTCGGTCCGCGTGAACGACGAGTTCATGACGGCCGTGGAGAACGGTACCGAGTTCGGCCTCCGTGCCCGGATGACCGGCGAGATCATCGAGAAGGTCGACGCCAAGGCGCTCTTCCGCAAGCTCGCCGAGGCCGCGTGGGCCTGTGCCGACCCGGGCATCCAGTACGACGGTGTGATCAACAACTGGCACACCTGCCCCGAGTCCGGCCGGATCACCGCGTCCAACCCGTGCAGCGAGTACATGCACCTGGACAACACCTCCTGCAACCTCGCCTCGCTGAACCTGATGAAGTTCCTCAAGGACGACGGCCTCGGCCACCAGTCCTTCGAGGTCGAGCGCTTCGCCAAGGTCGTCGAGCTGGTCATCACCGCGATGGACATCTCCATCTGCTTCGCCGACTTCCCGACCCAGAAGATCGGCGAGAACACCCGCGCCTTCCGCCAGCTCGGCATCGGCTACGCCAACCTCGGCGCCCTGCTGATGGCGACCGGTCACGCGTACGACTCCACCGGCGGTCGCGCCCTCGCCGGTGCCATCACCTCCCTGATGACCGGCACGGCGTACAAGCGTTCGGCGGAACTCGCCGCGGTCGTCGGCCCGTACGACGGCTACGCCCGCAACGCCGACGCCCACAACCGCGTCATGAAGCAGCACTCCGACGCCAACGGCGTGGCCGTGCGCATGGACGACCTGGACACTCCGGTGTGGGCCGCCGCCACCGAGGCCTGGCAGGACGTGCTGCGGCTCGGCGAGAAGAACGGCTTCCGCAACTCGCAGGCGTCCGTGCTCGCCCCGACCGGCACGATCGGTCTGGCCATGTCCTGCGACACCACCGGTGTCGAGCCGGACCTGGCGCTGGTCAAGTTCAAGAAGCTGGTCGGCGGCGGCTCGATGCAGATCGTCAACGGCACGGTCCCGCAGGCCCTGCGCCGCCTGGGCTACCAGGAGGAGCAGATCGAGGCGATCGTCGCCCACATCGCCGACCACGGCAATGTGATCGACGCCCCGAGCCTCAAGCCGGAGCACTACGAGGTCTTCGACTGCGCCATGGGCGAGCGGGCCATCTCCCCGATGGGCCACGTCCGCATGATGGCCGCGATCCAGCCGTGGATCTCCGGCGCCATCTCCAAGACGGTCAACATGCCGGAGACGGCGACCGTCGAGGAGGTCGAGGAGATCTACTTCGAGGCCTGGAAGCTCGGCGTCAAGGCGCTCGCGATCTACCGCGACAACTGCAAGGTCGGCCAGCCGCTCTCCGCCAAGACCAAGGAGACGGAGAAGGCGGAGATCACCGAGAAGGCCGAGGACACGATCCGGGCCACGGTCGAGAAGATCGTCGAGTACCGCCCGGTCCGCAAGCGCCTCCCGAAGGGCCGTCCCGGCATCACCACGTCCTTCACCGTCGGCGGCGCCGAGGGTTACATGATCGCCAACTCCTACCCGGACGACGGCCTGGGCGAGGTCTTCCTGAAGATGTCCAAGCAGGGTTCGACCCTCGCGGGCATGATGGACGCCTTCTCGATCGCCGTCTCGGTGGGTCTGCAGTACGGCGTGCCGCTGGAGACGTACGTCTCGAAGTTCACCAACATGCGCTTCGAGCCGGCCGGTATGACGGACGACCCGGACGTGCGGATGGCGGCGTCGATCGTCGACTACATCTTCCGCCGTCTGGCGCTGGACTTCCTGCCCTTCGAGACGCGCTCCGCGCTCGGCATCCACTCCGCCGACGAGCGTCAGCGTCATCTGGAGACCGGTTCGTACGAACCGATCGAGGAGGAGGTCGACGTCGAGGGTCTCGCCCAGTCGGCGCCGCGCCAGTCGCTGAAGGCCGTCTCCGCTCCGAAGGCCGAAGCCGACGAGGAGGGCGCCAAGCCCGCCCCGAAGCAGGCCCACACCAGCGCCGAGCTGGTGGAGATGCAGTTGGGCATCCAGGCCGACGCCCCGCTCTGCTTCTCCTGCGGTACGAAGATGCAGCGGGCCGGCTCCTGCTACATCTGCGAGGGCTGCGGCTCGACCAGCGGCTGCAGCTGATCTGAGCGCCCCCGGGCGCGAACCGGTGTGACAGGGCGGTGGAGCCGAAGTCCGGCTCCACCGCCCTCGGTCTGTCGTCCGGCAGTGGGTCAGGACCGGGGCGGTGCGCCCATCACACGGGCGAAGGCCGCCGGGTCCTCGTCGTAGCCGGTGATGCCGGGGTGGAAGGTCCACTCGCCGGTGTCGTCCCGGATGAACTCGGCCACGGTCGCCGCCGTGGAGCCGAGGACGCCGCCGAAGTCGTCCTCGGCCAGGACGGTGTAGTCCTCACGGATGCGCAGACCGGGCTTGGTGACGTTGACGAAGGTCTTCGGGCCGGAACCCTGCTGTATGGCGACACCGATGACGACCCGCCCGTAGCGGCTGTCGAGGCGGTTCAGCTCGACGGTCATGACCTCGTCCCAGCCGAAGCCCTGGCCGTTCTTGCTGTCACGGTTGAGGGTGATGGTGCCGTCGGGCGAGCGGCTGTCGAAGTGGACGACATAGGCGGGGCCGCCGCTCGGATCGGCCGCCGGGTAGGTCGCCGCGACGATGTCGAGATCGGTCGGCGGCTGTCCGGCGGGGCTCGGGTCCCACTTCACCGACACCTCGACCTTGCGGATGCCCTTGTTGAGGCCGTTCAACAGAACTCTCCTCCCCGTTCTCCTGTGCGTGCGGGCCGAACTGCCTGGCGGTCCAGGCCAGTTGTCCATCCTCGCATGCGCGCGGGGGCGCCCGCCCGGGTACAACCCGCCGGAGAGTGACCGCCGCCACGTTCCGTGGCCTTACCATGGCGCGGTGCTGGTCAAGTGGATTCGCTGCACCGTGGTGGACCGCCGCGGTTTCGAGCGGGGGCAGCGAAAATGGGCGGGGCTGCTGGGGGAGCCGGGATTCCGGGGACAGGGCGGGGGTTGGAGCCGGGGGCGGGCCGGTGTGGCGCACATCTTCTCGTTCTGGGAGAGCCGCGCCTTCTACGACTCCTTCATGGCGCGTTCCCACGACCGGCTGGCCGCCTCGCAGTCGGGCACGTTCAAGGACATGCAGGTCAAGCTCTTCGACCACCGTTTCGATGTGAAGACCGGTTTCGAGCCCCGCTTCACGGACACCGATCTCGTGCGCGTGGCGCACTGCCGTGTCCACGAGGAGCGCGCCGAACACTTCGCTCTCATGCAGGAGAAGGTCTGGAACCCCGCGATGGCCGGCTCCCCGGGCATGGTGCGGGGGCTGTTCGGTGAGGCGCCGGGCCATGAGTTCGTGATCCTCTCCATGTGGCAGTCGGCCGCCGAGCACGGCAAGTACCGCGTCGAACGCATCGAGCGGCTCGCCCTGCGGGCGCAGATCGAGGCGGACGTCGCCGCCATGACGGGCGACATCGTGGAACTGGAGCCGAGCTGGACGGTTTGAGATCCGGACCCGGGTCGGTTCGACCGCCCGGACCCGGGTCGGTTCGACCGCCCGGACCCGGGTCGGTTCGAACGCCCGGACCCGGGTCGGTTTGGATTTCCAACCCAGTGGGGTCGATGTGCGGGACTTGTGTGACCTACGCCGTATGACGCCCGGACGAGTGCTCGATCCACCGTCGTCCCCTTTAGGGTCTTGGCATGGCACGACCACGGCGCATCATCCTTGTCCGACACGGCGAGTCAACGGGCAATGTTGATGACACCGTGTACGAGCGCGAGCCCGACCACGCCCTCGCGCTCACCGATCTCGGCTGGCAGCAGGCGGAGAAGACCGGCAGACGCGTCCGTGACGTGCTCGGTCACGAGCGCGTCAGCGTCTACGTCTCCCCCTACCGCCGTACGCACGAGACCTTCCAGGCGTTCCATCTGGACCCCGGACAGGTGCGGGTGCGTGAGGAGCCCCGGCTGCGCGAGCAGGACTGGGGCAACTGGCAGGACCCCGACGACGTACGCCTTCAGAAGGCGTACCGCGACGCGTACGGCCACTTCTTCTACCGCTTCGTGCAGGGCGAGTCCGGCGCCGATGTGTACGACCGGGTCGGCGGATTCCTGGAGAGCCTGTTCCGCAGTTTCGAGGACCCCGACCACCCGCCGAACGTCCTGCTGGTCACCCATGGGCTCGCCATGCGGCTGTTCTGCATGCGCTGGTTCCACTGGACCGTGGCGGAGTTCGAGTCGCTGTCGAACCCGGGGAACGCGGAGATGCGGATGCTTGTCCTCGGGGAGGACGGCAAGTACACCCTCGACCGGCCGTTCGACCGCTGGCGGGACCCGGAGTCGTACGGGGCCACCGGATAGAGTGGCAGGGCGATGACCGCTGACTCCTCTTCCGACGGCCGCCTGGAGCGTGCCCTGTCCAGCCTGCGCGGGCTCGCCGTGGGGGACGCGCTGGGCTCGCAGTACTTCGTGCCGGTGAACTATCCGCTGCTCAAACGCCGTGCGACCCCGTCCGGCCCCTGGCAGTGGACCGACGACACCGAGATGGCCTGTTCCGTCGTGGCCGTCCTCGCCGCCCACCATCGCGTCGACCAGGACGAGCTCGCGCGTTCCTTCGCCGTGCACCACGACTTCGACCGGGGCTACGGCCCCGCGGTCAACCGTCTGCTGCGGCTGGTCCGGGAGGGTGGCGACTGGCGTGAGCTGGCCTCCGCGCTCTTCAACGGCCAAGGCTCCTGGGGCAACGGCGCGGCCATGCGGATCGCCCCGCTGGGCGCCTGGTACGCGGACGACCCCGAGCAGGCGACCCACCAGGCGGAGATCTCGGCCTACCCCACGCACCAGCACCGCGAAGCCGTCGTGGGCGCCATGGCCGTCGCCGCTGCCGCCGCCCTCGCGGCGGACCCGGCCGGACCGCCGAGCGCCGGGGCACTGCTCGACGGCGTCATCGCGCTCGTCCCGAAGAGCGCCGTCGGCGCGGGCCTGCGGCGGGCCCGGGACATGCTCGACTACGCCGACGCGGACACCGTCGCCGCCGTACTGGGCTGCGGACGGCGTACGACCGCGCACGACACCGTGCCGTTCGCGCTCTGGTCGGCGGCGCGCGCCCTCGGTGACTACGAACGCGGCTTCTGGACGACGGCCCAGGTGGGCGGCGACGTCGACACGACCTGCGCCATCGTCGGTGGAGTGATCGCCTCCGGGAAGGCCGGGGCACCTCCCGAGGCCTGGCTGGAGCAGACCGAGGCCTTCCCGGACTGGCTCCGGGTGGGATAGCCGGCCGCAGCGGCCCCTCGTTCCCGGATCCCGCAGACCCCAATCGCCCCAACTGTCACAGGAGTGCCACAGTGCGCTCCCTGGTCGGTCGTGCCCGCTCTCCCGCGGCATACCCTGTCCGCCACGCCGCCTGTTGATCATGACAAGACGCGGCGACGAGGCACCGGCCACGGGCCTTCTGCCGTGGCCACGCGCTGCGTACGGTGGGCGGTGAGGGCCGGTCGGGGGAGGGGGTCCCATGTCCGAGACACCGTCAGCACCAGCCACGCCGGAGCCCGAAGGCCCGGCACCCAGGGCACGCGCCGGGGCCGGGGCGGGCTCCTCAGGGCCGGGCGCGCCCAAGGACGCGGCACCGGACGGCGCGACCGGAGGGACCGCGGCGATACCGACACCGGGGCCACCGCCGCAGGCGCCCAGGCTGATCGGCTTCGGTCCTGACGATCCCGCGCCGATCCGCACCGCGACCCTGTGGGCCGCCCTGGCGACCGGCGTCCTCAGCATGGTGCTGCTGGGGCAGGGGCTGGCGGTCAACATCCTGGTCGTCGTCGTGCCCGCCACACTCGCGGTGTACTTCGCAGGGCGGCGAGCCGGCCGTCGTCCCCGCCCGTGGACCCTCGTCTGGGGAGCGGGCGGAATCGCCCTGCTGACCGTGCCCGCGCTGCACGCCGCGGAATGGCCCACCTTCTTCGCCGTCGTCGCCGCCCTCGCGGCGGGCTCGCTCGCCCTGCACGGCGGACGCACCTGGCCCGCCGTGCTGCTCGGCCCGATCGGCGTGTTCAGCTCGCTGGTCACCGGCCCGGCCTGGGCCTGGCAGGGGCTGCGCGAACGGGTGGGCGGCGACCGCGGCCGACTGGCGCCCGTGTTCAGGGCCCTGGTCGTGGCCGCGGTCCTGCTGATCGTCTTCGGCGCGCTGTTCGCCGGTGCCGACGCGGCCTTCGCGGATCTGCTCGGCGCCCTGGTGCCCGATGTCTCCGTGTCCGACGGCCCCTGGCGGGTCCTGCTGTTCATGCTGGGCCTGTTCGGGACCCTCGCGGCGGCCCGTACGGCGGCCGCGCCCGCCCGCTTCGACCGCGTCCAGGTGCCCGCGGGCCGCGCCCGAGGCCGCGTCGAATGGGCGCTGCCGCTGGTCGGGCTCGTCGCTCTCTTCGCCGTCTTCAACGCCGTACAGCTCGCCGTGCTGTTCGGCGGATACGACGCGGTCCTGAAGGAGACCGGTCAGACGTACGCCCAGTACGCGCGCCAGGGGTTCTGGCAGCTGCTCATGGCCACGCTGCTCACCCTGCTGGTCATCGTGCTCGCCCTGCGCTGGGCCCCGCGCTCTCGACCGAGTGACCGGACGCTCGTGCGCGGTGTGCTGGGAACCCTGTGCGCGCTGGCGCTCGTCGTCGTGGCATCCGCCGTGCGGCGTATGGACATGTATGTGGAGGCCTACGGGCTGACGCGGCTGAGGATCTCGGTACTGACCATGGAGCTCTGGCTGGGCCTGGTCATCGTGCTCATCATGGCCGCGGGTGTGTGGGGCGCTCGCTGGCTGCCGCGCGCCGTCGCGGCCAGTGCGGTCGCCGTGGTGCTGGTGTTCGGGCTCGCGTCGCCCGACGCGCTGATCGCCGAGCGCAACGTGGAGCGGTACGAGACGACGGGCCGCTTCGACCTCCCCTACGCGCGGGAGCTGTCCGCCGACGCGGTGCCCGCCCTGGACCGGCTGGAGGAGCCCATGCGGTCCTGTGCGCTGTGGGACATCGAGGAGGCACTGGACGAGCGGGACCACATTCCCTGGTACGCCACGAGCTGGGGCGAGGCCGAGGCCAGGCGCATCCTGGACGAGCGTCCGCCGGTGGTGGGGGCGGACGACCCGGCCTGCGGTGAGCTGGGACCGGAGTACTACCGCTGAGAGGCCGTCGCGCGAGCCGGGCCGCGCGCAGTGGGACCACGACCCGTCGTCACCTCCGGGCGTGGTCCCGCTGTCCGTGCTCGCTTCCGTGATCGCCCCGTCAGCCTCCGGCGGCGGGGCCGGCCGTCCCGGAGAGGGCTTCCAGGTCGCTCTTGCGGACCCTGATCACCACCACGGCGGTCACGAGGGCGAGGACGGCCATCGCGACGGCCGGTACGAAGGCCGTCGAGATGCCGTGGGAGAGGACTTCGTGGCTCCAGGGAGCCGGCAGCTGCTGGGTCTTGGCGAACTCGGCCTTCTGTTCGTCCGTCGCCT
The DNA here is from genome assembly GCF_020010925.1 of Streptomyces griseiscabiei. NCBI lineage: Bacteria > Bacillati > Actinomycetota > Actinomycetes > Kitasatosporales > Streptomycetaceae > Streptomyces > Streptomyces griseiscabiei. Next base: position 1,008,715 of record NZ_JAGJBZ010000002.1, read on the forward strand.
GTGCCATGAAGAGCTGCACCTGCTTCCCCGCCTCGTCCCGGCTGGCCGTGCCGAACACCGTCGTGAGGATGGACAGACCGAGTGAACCGCCCACCTGCTGGGTGACGTTGAGCAGACCGGACGCCGCGCCCGCCTCGTGCGGAGCCACCCCCGAGACCGCGGTGAGGGTGAGGGTCACGAAGTTCAGGCCCATACCGAGGGCGAACACCACCATGGGGCCGAGCACCCCGCCGACGTAGGAGCTGTCGGGGGTGAGGAAGGTCTGCCAGGTCAGGCCGAGCACGACGAGCGTCGAACCGGCCACCATGAAGGGCTTGGGCCCGAGCACCGGCAGGAACCGCTGCGACAGACCGGCACCCGTGACGATCGCGACGGTCACCGGCAGGAAGGCAAGGCCGGCCTCGATCGGTGTGTACCGCAGCACGTTCTGCACGAAGATCACGATGAAGAAGAACATCCCGAACATCGCCGCGGCGAGGCTCAGCATGATCACGTACGTGCCCGAGCGATTGCGGTCGGTGAACATCCGCAGCGGGGTGATGGGCTCCTTGGCCCGCCTCTCGACGAGGCCGAACGTCAGCAGCAGGACCATCGCCGCCGTGAAGGAACCGATGGTCAGGCTGTCGCGCCAGCCCTCCTCCGCCGCGCGGATGAATCCGTAGACCAGCGCGGCCATACCGGCGGTGGAGGTGAGCGCGCCCGTGATGTCGAACCGTCCCGGGTGCCGCTCGGACTCGCTGATGTACATCGGGGCGAGGACGGCGATCAGCACACCGATGGGCACGTTGACGAACAGCACCCAACGCCAGTCGAGCCACTCGGTGAGCATGCCGCCCGCGAGCAGACCGATGGCGCCGCCACCCGCGGAGACGGCGGCGAAGACACCGAACGCCCGGTTCCGCTCGGGCCCTTCGGGGAACGTCGTGGTGATGAGCGCCAAGGAGGTGGGTGAGGCGATCGCCCCGCCGACGCCCTGGAGGGCACGGGCCGCCAGCAGCTGCCAGGGCTCCTGGGCCAGTCCGCCGAGCAGCGAGGCGAGCGTGAACACGAGGATGCCGGTCATGAACACACGGCGGCGGCCCAGGATGTCACCGGCCCGGCCGCCGAGGAGCAGCAGACCACCGAAGGTGAGCGTGTAGGCGCTGACCACCCATGTCAGGTCGGTGGTGCTGAATTTGAGCGCGTCTTGAATGTGCGGGAGCGCGATGTTCACAATCGTCGCGTCGAGTACCACCATGAGTTGGCAGGCCGCGATGACGGTGAGCGCGATGCCGGGACGCCCCTCCCGGCGGGCGGCTCCCGGCTTCTGATCCTGAATCAACGGAGAGGTTGTCACTATGGGTCCCCCACAAGTGCCTTAGTGAACGCTTGCGTTCACTGACGGCGTCAACGGTAGTGAGTCCCCCTTAGTGAACGCAAGCGTTCATTGAAGTCACCGCCGTGATGCGCCTCCCTCCCTCGCTTCCGCTTTCGCATTCCCCGCCCCTCGGCTCAACGGAGAAACGCAGATGGTCACTTCGCGCTGGACGGCCGCTCCCGATCGAACGGCCTCCCCGCGCCGGCGCGGCGCCGTGCTGGAGCGCGCGATCCTCGATGCCGCGCTCGAACAGCTCAGTACGGTCGGCTGGAGCGGACTCACCATGGAGGGGGTCGCCGCGGGCGCGCAGACGGGCAAGGCGGCGGTCTATCGCCGCTGGCCCTCCAAGGAGGACCTCGTGGCGGACGCGCTCAAGGCCGGGCTGCCGCGGTTCGAGGAGGCGCCGGACCTCGGAAACGTGCGCGACGATCTGCTGGAGCTGTGCCGCCAGGCGCGGGAGGCGATGTTCTCGCGGCCCGGGTTCGCGCTGCGCTCAGTGATTCACGAATGCGACACCACCCAGGCCGAGCGCTTCCATGCCGTGATCATCGGAGGGGTCGTGGAGCCGACGGTCAAGCTGCTTCGCGAGGTCGTCGAGCGGGGAATCAGGCGGGGCGAGGTGCGGTCCGACGCGGCCAACGGCTATGTCTTCGACGCGATTCCGGCCATGATGATGTACCGCTCCAAGATGTGCGGGAGCGAATGGGGGGAGCGGGACATCGAGGAGATGATCGACCAGTTGATGGTGCCGCTGCTGCATCGGCGAGGCGTCTGAAGCGGGTCGGGGAGAGGGCTGAGGTTGCCCCGGGAAACCTGGGTGTCGTGCGGGGGTGCGGGCGGCGTAGGCTAAGGGCGCCATGCCGTACGAACCACCTACTCACGCCGTCGAGCGCTCGTTGCGCGCCACGACCGGGGCCAAGGTCATCGCCGGTGTCGACGAGGTGGGGCGCGGTGCGTGGGCCGGTCCCGTCACCGTCTGCGCGGCGGTCACCGGACTGCGCCGTCCGCCCGAGGGCCTCACCGACTCCAAGCTCCTGACGATCAAGCGACGCGAGTCGCTCTCCGAGGAACTGCTGAAGTGGGTGACGTCGCACGCCCTCGGTCACGCCTCTCCGGAGGAGATCGACGACCTGGGCATGACGGCCGCGCTGCGGCTGGCCGCGGTACGGGCGCTGGAAGCCCTTCCGATACGGCCCGACGCGGTCATCCTCGACGGCAAGCACGACTACCTGGGGTCACCCTGGCGGGTCCGTACGGTGATCAAGGGCGATCAGTCCTGTGTCGCCGTGGCGGCCGCCTCGGTGATCGCCAAGGTTCAGCGCGACAAAATGATGGCCGAACTGGGTGTCGACCATGCAGACTTCGGTTTCGCGGCCAACGCCGGGTATCCGTCGCCTGTCCACAAGGCCGCGCTGGCGGAGCGGGGCCCCACCCCGTACCACCGGTTGTCGTGGGCGTATCTTGATGCGCTGCCCCAGTGGCGGCACCTCAAGAGGGCCCGCAACTGGGCGGACGGAAGCGTTCCGGAGATCGAGGGTCAGCTCGGCTTCGATTTCTGACGGATTCGTTCGCACTCATGTGCCACCCGCCGACGCGTGTCGCACCGGCGTTTGATAAAAATCAGCTCATGCCTCTCATTCCCGAGGAGCCTCAGATTCACGAGAGTGCCCAGGGCCCGCGTGCCACTCCGGCCAGCGGCCGGGTCGCGCCGACCCCCCGTCCCGTACCCGGTCCCCGTCCCGCGGCTCCGCCGCGGCCCGGTCGTCCGGGTCCTGCCCGGCCGGTGCCGGTCCAGCGCGCGGCGCATGCCGCGGCCAAGCCCGGACCGTCCGCTCCTGCCGCCACCCCGCAGATCCAGCTGATCCCGGCCTCGGCCGAGGGCGCGCTGGACGCCGCAGAGGAAGCCGTCGACCTGCTGCTGGAGTCGGGCCGTGCCCCCGGCGAAGTGCTGGTGATCACCACCGGCGAGTCGCACCCGTGGGCCGACCACGAACTCTCCTTCGGTGAGGCGGCCTACTGGGCGCAGCACGACGCGGGCGACGACGTCTTCTACGCCGATGCCTCGGCCACCGACCGGGCCGCGCCGCGTCCCGTGGTCGTGGTCGCGGTCAACGGTGGAACCGACGCCGTCACCGCGCAGTCGCTGCCCAAGGCCCTCGGCCGGGCCCGGACCCTGCTGATCGTGTGCGGCGACCCGCAGACGATCAACTCGGTACTGGGCGCCGGGGTCTGAGCGACTGCGGACCTCGCCCCGGTCGGCCTGTCAGGGCTCACCGGGGGCCTGTCCGTGCCCGGAGAACGATCAGGGCACGCTGACGGCCACACCCCGCGACGGGGCGCTTCGGCGTGCCTGCGGGGTGTTTCGGCATGTCCGGGGGCTTCGCGGGATGGCCGCCGGCCTGTGCGTGTGGCTTGTCGGTGCGGGTGCGGGTGCGGGTGCGGGTGCGGGTGCGGGTGGCGTTCGCGTTCGGGTGCCGTGCGGGCCGGGGGGAGCGAGGGTGGTGCTCGGACCGGGCCCTTGCCCCGCCCGTGCCCGTGCCCGCGCAGGCTCGGGCGTGGACGCGGGCCGGTGCTGTCCGGAGCCACGGCCGCGGGCGAGGCGGATCAGCGTGCCGCGGCCCGGCGCAGTACCTCGGACGCGACGCCGCCGGTGCGCGGCATGGGCGGTGGGGCCATGGCCGTGGCGAAGGGCTCGGCCGGTGAGTCCGCGTGGGGGCGCCGGCCGCCGCGGCCCTCGCCGAGGACCTGCCAGCCGTCACGGGTCAGCGTGATGTACGCCCCGCAGCGCAGCCCGTGCAGGGTGCAGGCGTCCCGCAGTCCCCACATCCACGCCCCGTCCTCCTCCGTCCAACGCGCGTCGCCGTCACGGCAGTAGAGCAGCACGGCGGTGCGCACCGGAGTGCGTCGGCGCAGATCGTGCGGGATGACCCGCCGCAGCTGGGCGAGGAGCGCGTTGCGGAACATCCAGCCGTCGGCCGGGGCCGGACGCCGGATGAACGAGGCGCTCGCCCGCAACCGCTCGTCCGGGTCCAGGACGGCGATGACCGCCGTGGCGGGCCGGGGCTGATGCCGCGCGTGCAACCCGCTGACGACCTCCCGGGGATTACGCAGCAGCGGAATCCCGGCGGCGGCCCATTCCGCGGGCTCGAGCATCCGGTTGGCGGAAGCGGCGGACAGGTCGGCAGACGTCGACACGGAGGCCGCCGAGGACGGAGCGAATCCGAAGGTCACGATCCTCCCTTCGGCTACGCGCCCACTGCGGGCGGGGGTCGGACTTGGGGGAGCGCACGCCGCAGCAGGAGCCCTACCGATTCACGGGAGGCCGTGCGGGGAGCGGACCCCAATTCTTCCTGGCGAACTTGGTTGCGGCAACGAGCAATTGGGGCCACTGGGTGTTTTCTGGTGATTCGCTGCTTATATCCCTGCACAGAGAACTCGTCGGCCACGCCCAGGTGCCACCGCGCTCCGCCCGGTCGGTCTGCCCGTCACGCCCGGACGGCGAGAACGAGGGGCAACACCCCTTGTGCGCCCGCACGCCGGAGCACGCGCGCGGCGACCGCGAGCGTCCAGCCGGTCTCGGTGGCGTCGTCGACCAGGAGCACGGGCCCGCCTGCCTCCTGGAGCGCGACGGCGAGCTCGGGCGGCACGGTCAGCGCCCCGTCGAGCGCCTTGAGCCGCTGCGCGCTGTTGCTCCGGGTGACCTGGGAGACCGTGCCGGTGTACGCCAGCGAGCCCAGCAGAGGCAGACGGCCCACCTCGGCGATCCGCGCGCCCAGGGAACCGATCAGCCGCGGCCGGGAGCGGGACGCCATGGTGACCACCCCCACCGGGCGGGACTGGGCATCGGTCTGCCCGGAGGCCCAACCGCCGGGCCCCTTGGCCCAGTCGGACAGCACGGCGACCACGGCCTTGGCCACATCGTCCGGAACCGGCCCGTCCGGGGCCTGGGGAGCGAGCATCGGACGCAGCCGATTGCCCCAGCCGATGTCCGACAGTCGCCCCAACGCCCGCCCCGGAGCGGCCTGCTCGCCGACCGGAATACGTCCCTTGAGATTGACGCCGACCGCCGGCAGTCCCGTCGGCCACATCTTGCGGGGCTCGACCTCGACACCCGCGCGCCCCAGCTCACCGCGCGCCGCGTCCAGCGCCGCCGGGGAGACGGAGTCCGTGAACCTGGGCTTCGCGCAGGTGTCGCAGCGCCCGCACGCCACCGCCTCCTCGTCGTCCAACTGCCGCCGCAGGAACTCCATGCGGCAGCCGGGCGTCGCCACGTAGTCCCGCATGGCCTGCTGCTCGGCGGCGCGCTGCTTGGCGACCCAGGCGTAACGCTCGGTGTCGTACGTCCAGGGGACGCCGGTGGAGATCCAGCCGCCCTGGACGCGCCGGACCGCACCGTCCACGTCGAGGACCTTCAGCATCGTCTCCAGCCGGGAGCGGCGCAGCTCCACCAGTGGTTCGAGGGCCGGGAGCGACAGCGGTCGCTCCGCGTGCGCGAGGACGTCCAGGGTGCGGCGCACCTGCTCCTCCGGGGGGAAGGCGACCGAGGCGAAGTACTCCCAGATGGCCTGGTCCTCCCTGCCGGGCAGGAGCAGTACCTCGGCGTGTTCGACACCACGGCCCGCGCGGCCCACCTGCTGGTAGTAGGCGATGGGCGAGGACGGCGACCCGAGGTGGACCACGAAGCCCAGGTCGGGCTTGTCGAAGCCCATGCCCAGCGCGGAGGTGGCGACCAGGGCCTTGACCCGGTTGGCGAGCAGGTCCTCCTCGGCCTGCTGCCGGTCCGCGTTCTCCGTCTTGCCGGTGTACGACGTCACGGTGTGTCCGCACTGGCGGAGGAAGGCGGTGACCTCCTCGGCGGCGGCGACCGTGAGCGTGTAGATGATCCCGGAGCCCGGCAACTCGGCCAGGTGGTCGGCGAGCCAGGCCATCCGATGGGCGGCGTCCGGCAGTTCGAGCACTCCGAGGCTGAGGCTCTCCCGGTCCAGCGGCCCGCGCAGGACCAGCGCGTCCGTGCCGCCGCCGGTGCCCAGTTGCTCGGCCACGTCGGCCGTCACGCGCGCGTTGGCCGTGGCGGTGGTCGCCAGCACCGGTACGCCGGGCGGGAGGTCGGCCAGCATGGTGCGCAGCCGGCGGTAGTCAGGGCGGAAGTCGTGGCCCCAGTCCGAGATGCAGTGCGCCTCGTCGACCACGAGCAGACCGGTCGCGGCCGCCAGCTCGGGCAGGACCTGGTCGCGGAAGTCCGGGTTGTTGAGCCGCTCGGGGCTCACCAGGAGCACGTCGACCGAGCCCGCGGTGACTTCCTGGCGGATCGTGTCCCACTCCTCCGTGTTCGAGGAGTTGATGGTCCGTGCGTGGATACCGGCGCGGGCGGCCGCCTCGACCTGGTTGCGCATGAGGGCGAGGAGCGGGGAGACGATCACGGTGGGGCCCGCGCCCCGCTCGCGCAGCAGCGCGGTCGCGACGAAGTACACGGCGGACTTGCCCCAGCCCGTGCGCTGCACCACCAGGGCTCTGCGCTTGTCCGCGACCAGCGCCTCGATGGCGTGCCACTGGTCCTCGCGCAGCCGCGCCGCGTCCGCCGGGGCACCGACGAGGCGGGCGAGCACGGCGTCGGCGGCCGTACGCAGATCGTGGCGGTCCGTGGTGGGCAGGTCTTCGTCGCTCATGGCCCCATGCAACCCGATGCCTCGGACATCGCGCGAACGAGCGGGGCGAACTGTGGACAGCTTCTGACGTGATCATGGTCGGAGTTATCCACAGGCCAAAGCGGAATTTCAAGATCCGCGAGAGGGTCGCCGCATGACGAATCACAGCGAAGCGGCCGGGACCCCCGGCAACAGTGACATCAGCGGGCAGAGCGGATACCGGGGGCATGGCGAGCCCACCGCCCACCTGAGCCACGGAGCGCCCACCACACCTCACGGAGAACCCCAGGTCACCCTCCGCACGGCGGCCGAACTCGCCGACGCCCTGCCCTACCTGCTCGGATACCGCCCCGAGGACAGCATCGTCCTCGCCGCCCTGCACGACCGGGACGCACAGGGCCGGTTCGGCGGGCGCGCACGGCTCGGCATCCCGGCCCAGACGGACGACTGGCCGTCCGTGGCCCAGCAACTGGCCCGTGGTCTCGTGACCGGAAGTGAGCGACGGGGAGCCAAGCCGGAGAGCATGGTCGCCTTCCTCTGCCAGGACCCGGCGAGCGGTGAGTCGCCCCGCGACGTCATGGAACGCCTGCGGCCACTCGCCCAACTGCTGCGCAGGGCCTGCGGCACCCTGGATGTGCCGGTGGTGGAGGCGCTGTGCATCTCCGACGGCCGCTTCTGGTCCTACTGCTGCCCGGGGAACGGCTGTTGTCCGGCCGAGGGACAGGCGATGGGGCTGCCGGGCACCTCCGTGCTGGCCGCCGCCGCGACCTACGCCGGCCTGCAGGTCCGGGGCACCCTGAAGGAGCTGCGGGCAAGGCTCCTGCCCTGGGAGACCGCCGCCGCGCCGGAGCAGGAAGCCGCCCTCGACTCCGCGCAGTCCGCCCTCGTCCCGCGGATCCTCGACGCGGAGAGCCGTGCGGAAGTGGCGGAGGAGACCCTCGCGGCGGCACACCGCCTCATCGGGCGCCTGGCGGACGCCCCGGCGGTGTGCGGGCCGCTGGACGCGGACCTGCGTGACGACACACTCGTCGGGCACGACGACGCGGCCACCCTGATCCTCGGACTCCAGGACCGCGCCACCCGCGACCGCGCCGCCGAATGGATGGAGGGCGACGAAGCCGAGCCGGCCCTCCGCCTCTGGCGCGCCCTCGCCCGCCGCTGCGTCGGCCCCTACGGCGAGCATGCCGCCGCCCCGCTCACCCTGGTCGGCTGGGTCGCCTGGTCGACGGGCGACGAACTGGAGGCCCGCGAAGCCCTGGCCATGGCCCTCGCCGCGGATCCCGACTACCTCTTCGCCCGCCTCCTCCACCAGGCCTGCAACGAAGGCCTCGACCCGGAGTCCATTCGCCGCTGTCTGCGCGCGGAGCGCACGGGACGAGGTGGGGCGGCCGCCGGCGCGAGTGCCGTGACCGACTGCGAGAAGAGCCCGTCCGACCGATCACCCGGTGCGGAGCCGACGTCGGACCGGGCCTGCGTCGCCACCCGCCCCCGCAGTCGACGCGGGCCGCGCTCCGAAGGCGGCCCCGAGGCACGCGCCGTCCGACGATCGCCGGCCGCCACGCGTGCCCGCCGCTCGCGTTCCGCCGAGACGGGCCCTCTCGCCGGGCGACGGCCGAGGGGCGCGGCGGACGGCACGAGCGGTCGGGCACGGCGCCGCCGCGGCGGCCCGTCCGCGGAGGGGGAGACGTGACCGGACAGGTCGGGTTCGGACCTCGTACGCTCCTGCTGTTCTGGATCGTGGTGTGCCTGAAGGCGCCGGCGCCCTTCCGGGTTCGCGTGAGCACGTCACTCTCGCTCCGGAGGCGCCTGAGCCCACCGTCCTGCCTCGCCGCCCGCGCGGACGTGCCCCCGCGCCTCCGGGCCCGCCCGGGCACACCACCCCGCCGCGGTGCGCCCACGGGTCCGCCCTCTCCGCACCGCTTCCCGACTCTCGGCTCCATCGGCTTCCCGAGACGGAGGCGTGACCCTGAGCGGAGCCGTTCCGTTCACCTGAGTGGCGGTATCCGTGGCCTTGCCTCGCCGCCCGTTCACCCCGTCCCTCTCCGGCTCCCCACCTGGCGCCGAGCGCATCCCACGCGCGCCGAGAACAGAAGAAGCCGCCCCATGCCCCTGCCCTACACGCCTGACGCACCCGACGACGTCCCGTTCTTCCGCAGATCCGTCCCTTCCCAGGCCCGGGCGCGTGGGGCCGAGGCCGACGCGGCACGTACGGACATCCGCGGCCCGTCACACCGCCCCACGGGACCCCGCCCCGGCGGCCCTGTGCCTCCCCCGCCCGGGACACCCGGTTCGCCGGGCCTCACGCACCCACCCACGGGAGGCCCACCGGCCCCATCACAGGCACCGGCCTCCGCCCCGCGTCGCCCCGCGGAGCTGCCGCCGGCCCACACCACACTGATCTGTGTCGCCCTGCCGGGGCTCGCGATCTCGACGGACCAGGGCCAGCTGAACGGCAGCGGACTCGAGGGCTTCTACCGCGCGGGACGGCGGATGCTCTCCCGCTGCCAGGTACGGGTGGCGGGACGGGAACCGCTGGCGGTGCAGGCGCGCATGGTCACGGCCGACCGCGCCCGCTTCGTGGCGACGCTGCGCATGTCCACCGATGCCGGACCGGACCCGGACGTCGTGGTCGAGCGCATTCGCTACGCCGACGGCACCGAGCGCATCACGCTGCACAGCACGGCTCCCCGCCCCCTGCGTCTGCCCGTCGAGGTGTCCCTGGGCACCGACCTCGCGGAGCTGGGCGCCGTGGCTTCCGGCAGGGCCGGCCCGGAACTGCCCGCGAGCGTCCACGACTCCGGCCTCCGCTGGTCCTGTGCGAACGGGCACTCCACGGTGACGGCCCACCCTCCGCCCGCCGACGCCCTGGCCTCCGCGGGACTGCTGCGCTGGGAGCTGGAACTGCCGCCCGGCGGCACCCGCAGCGTGGAACTGCGTGTACGACCGGACGGCGCGGGGCCCATCAGACCGGTGGGACGCGGCGCGACCAGCCCACTCGCCCAGGTCAGGGTCGCGGGCGACGACCCGGCGGCACAGGCATTGCTGCACACCTGTCTGGAGGATCTCGAAGCCCTGCTGCTGCGGGACCCCAAGAGCCCGTCCGACACCCACCTCGCGGCGGGCGCGCCCTGGCGCTGCGGCATGGCTCCGGCGGACGCGCTGGTCGCGGCCCGGATGACGCTGCCGCTCGGCACCCGCCTCGCCGCAGGCACCCTGCGCACCCTCGCCCGCACCCAACTCGGGGGCAGGGAAGCGCAGTCCGGGATGATTCCGGGCCCACGACGGGACGCGGGCCCGCATCTGCCGCCGGGGTGCACGGGCACCGAGTCGACCCTCCTGTTCCCCGTGCTGCTCGCGGAGGCCCGGCGATGGGGGCTGCCGGAGCAGGAGACCGAGGAACTGCTGCCCGTCGCCGAGCGCTGTCTGCGGTGGCTGCGCGGTGCGGTAGGCACCGGCGCCTATCTGCCCGACCCGCGTCCCGGGGGACCGCTGCGCTGCGAGACCCAGGCGCACGCCCACCGGGCCGCGCTGCTGGGCGCCGATCTCCTCGACGCGTACGGCAGACCGGGCGGGGCCGCGCTGCGGGACTGGGCGAGCGAGGTGCGGAGCCGGTTCGGGGCGGACTTCTGGATCGAGGACCGGAGTGGTGGCAGACCCGCGGCCGCCCGCACCCCGGACGGGCGTCTCGTGCCGCATCTCGGCGCGGGCGCCGCTCACCTCCTCGACACCGGGCTGCTCGGTGCGGGGGAGCGGGCCCCGGGACTGCTCGACAAGGTGCGCACCGAACAACTGGCCCGGCTGCTCGGCGGGCCCGCCATGGACTCGGGGTGGGGGCTGCGGACCCTGGGGGCGAAGGAGGCGGCGTACAACCCCTTCGGTCATCGCAGCGGTGCCGTGCGGGTGATGGAGACGGCGGTCGCGGTGGCTGGGCTGGCCGGCGCCGGATACGAGAAGGAGGCGAGTTCGCTCCTGCGGGGCGTGCTGGCGGCGGCGGAGAGCTTCGGTCATCGGCTGCCCGAGATGTACGCGGGGGAGCAACGGACGGCGGGTGGCGCCCCGCTGCCGCACCCGGCCGCCTGCAGACCGGCGGCGACGGCGGCGGCAGCGGGGGTGCTGCTGCTCACGACCCTCATCGGAATCCGCCCCGACGCCCCCGCGAGGACGGTGACCCTGCGGCCGGTGCGCAGCGCGCCGCTGGGTGAGATCGGCATGACGGGGCTGCGCGTCGCGGGCGCCCCGTTCGCCGTGCGGGTCAGCAGGCTGGGGCTCGCCATGGTCGAGGAGGCGGCCGACGGACTGCAGTTGGGGGCGTGACCTCATGGGACGGACGGCGAGCGCGGCGAGGCAGTCGTGCCCCGAAAGCCGCGGCCGGCCCGTGGGACCAGGTATCGGACAGAAGTGGATCAAGTGGGGAAGCGACCGCGAAGGAGGTGTTTATCGTCAGGCAGACGACTATGATCGCGGCATGCCCTACGACCCGTCGGACTACCCGCCCTTCGCTGTCACCGTGGACCTGGTCGTGCTGACCGTCCGTCGTCACGCGCTCTGCGCGCTGACGGTACGGCGAGGCGAACAGCCGTTCCAGGGGCGGTGGGCGTTGCCCGGCGGCTTCGTGCGGCCCGACGAGGACCTGTCGCAGGCCGCGGCACGGGAGCTGGCCGAGGAGACCGGCCTGACCGCCCATGAACCGTCCGAGCCCGCCCAGGACAACGGCGCGCACCTGGAGCAGTTGGCGACCTACGGCGACCCGAAGCGGGACCCGAGGATGAGGGTCGTCAGCGTCGCCCACCTCGCCCTCGCTCCGGACCTGCCCGCGCCGCGGCCGGGAGGGGACGCCAACAGCGCGCGCTGGGCCCCCGTCGAGGAGTTGCTGGAGCAGGGCGGCTACGGGCGGGACAAGGAGCCGGTGGCACCGCTGGCCTTCGACCACGCGCAGATCCTCGCGGACGGGGTGGAGCGCGCCCGGTCCAAGATCGAGTACTCCTCGCTGGCCACGGCCTTCTGCCCGCCGGAGTTCACGGTCGGCGAGTTGCGGCGTGTCTACGAGGCGGTGTGGGGCGTGGCGCTGGACCCGCGCAACTTCCATCGCAAGGTGACGGGTACGCCGGGCTTCCTGGTGCCCACCGGAGGGACCACCACGCGCCAGGGCGGCCGCCCCGCCCAGCTCTTCCGCGCCGGCGGCGCCACCCTCCTGAACCCGCCGATGCTGCGTCCCGAAGTCTGACGCCGCGCAGCGGGATGCGCCCGTGTCGCCGCGTTCGGCGTCCTCGGTCGTGCGGTGAACCGCGAGGCAACCGGAAAAACGGACATACCGCGCTATCTTGCTTCAGGTGATCCAGGCCATCGGATTGACCAGCAATCCCCGCAAGGAGTCTCCGCCCGCAGTCGACGATGTGTCCTTCGAGGCGCACTCCGGCCGCGTCACCGCACTCCTCGGGGCCCCCGGAGCGGGCAAGTCGACCACGCTGAAACTCGTCCTCGAACTCCAACGGGGCCGTGGGGTCGCCTACTTCAGAGGCCGCCCCCTGCACCGCATCGCGCACCCCGCACGCGAGGTGGGCGTGCTCCTCGGGGTCGTTCCCGGCCACCCCGCCCGCACGGTCCGCAACCATCTGCGCATGCTCTGCGCGGCGGCGGGCCTGCCCGCGCGGCGTGCCGACGAAGTCCTGGAGGTCGTGGGCCTGGTCAGTCTGTGCGAGGCCCGGCTGAACACCCTGTCGCGGGGCATGGACCGCCGCCTCGGCCTGGCCTGCGCCCTGCTGTCCGATCCGCACACCCTCGTGCTGGACGATCCGGCCGACGGGCTGGCCGTCCGCGAAGGCCGATGGCTGCACGGGATCATGCGGGCGCACGCCGACCAGGGGGGCACGGTCCTGTTCACCACCGGTGACCCCAAGGAGGCCGCGCGGACCGCCGACCAGGTCCTCACCCTCGAACGGGGCAGGCTCGTGGCCGACCAGGACGTCGCGGAGTTCTCCCGTACCCGGCTCCGGCCCAGGGTCGCCGTCCGCACCCCCCACGCCGCCCGCCTCGGAGCACTGCTCACCAAGGAGGCCCGGACCGCGCGGCGTTCCGTGGAGATCGTGCGGGAGGGCGGCAACCGGCTGTCGGTCTACGGCAGTACATGCGCCGAGGTCGGAGAGATCGTGTTCCGGCACGGCATCCTGGTCCACCAACTCGCGGACGAGGTCGGGGACATGGGCCCCACGCAGCTGCCGCTGCCGCCGTCCGCCGACGAAGAGGCGCTCGGAGACGCCGGCGCCCGTGACTCGCTCCAGGACGCCCGGGAGCCCGCCGAGGGGCTTCCGGCGCCCCTTCCGGCGCCCAGTGTGGAACCTCGGGCGGTTGCGGTCGAGGCATGGGGACCGGCCGACGACGCGCCCGACGTCAACTCCGCGCCTCTCGGCGACGTCGCCCCACAAGATCGATCGGTGTCGTGCGCGGCTCCCGTGCCTGGTGATCACTTCACGTCATCCGCGGATGCCGAACCCCTCGACCTGCTCCTGGCGGACGTCGATCCCGGCCTCGGCGCCTCCCGCGAGCCCCGTACCGCCGCCGCGGACGACGCCCACCCCGCGCCGCCGCCCGCCGCCCGGCCGTCCGAGGCGGTTCCGCTGCCTCCGCTGCCGCCCCCCATCGCCGTGCGTTCGGCGCCGAGCCCGTTGCGTCCGCTGCGCTACGAGCTGCGGCGGGCGGGCGGGGTCGGCACGGCGTACGTCACCGCCGCGGCCGTACTGGTCACCTCCGCCCTCATGGCGGTGTTCCTGGCCAGGATCGGGCACACCCCGCAGCCACGGCTGCTGGCCGCGTGGCCGAGGGAGCTGCCGTTGCCGCCCGCCGCCATCGGGGCGGGGCTGCTGGGGGCCGTCGCCTTCGGAGACGAGTTCCGCCACCCCGCCCTGGCCGCCCACCGCGGCACCGTCCCCCGGCGACTGGGGCTCCTCGTCGCGAAACTCCTTGTCGCGGCCGTCACCGCGGTGCTGCTGGCCGTCCTCACCGTGGGCTGCGACCTCGAAGTGCTCTACCTCGTCTACGGACCGGAACTCGTCTCCGTTCCCGCCGACTGGTTCCCGCTCGGCGCGAGTTGGGTCGGCCTCGTCGTGGGGTGCGCATGGGCGGGCGTGCTCGCGGCGGGTGTCTTCCGGTCGACCTCCGCGGGGCTCGCGGCCGTGGTCGCCGTGCCCCTCGTCGTCGTACCTCTGGTGCAGAAGGCGCTGGAAGGCGCGAGCGTGCGCAGCGCGGTCGGGTTTCCGATGCGGCTGCGGGAGCTCGTCCTGATGCAGTGGCCGTTCGGCGGAGAGCGCTATCTGGAGGCCGTGGCACGGGCGGTCTCCCAACCCGTGGGCGGGGCGCTGCTGTTGTCGCTGACGGCGCTGCTGGGGGCCTACGCGCTCACGAACCTGCGCAGCCGGGTCCGGTCATGATCACCCTCATCCTTTCGTGCTCACTGTCCGTGCTCTTCCGTTGGCGCAATGCGCACAACTCCTCGTAGAACGCCCATTTCTTTCCGATAAGGCGTCAATTGCGACGGGGTGAGCGATCACCCTTTCGTGTGCTTTTCACCAAAGACCTCAAGGGAGTTGGGAACGCAGCCGACAAAGGATGCGTGAGTACCCTTGCGCACACCATGATGACCGCCGCCCGCTCCGCCGAATCCGGCCTCGCAGGACCGGGCGAACTCGACCGCTACCCCTACGCCGAGCACCCCGGTGTCGACCGCGTGAGCCTCCCCGCCTGGGACGGCGCGGACCCCGAGCTGGGGCGCGTGGGCCGACGCGCCGCCGGGAGCCGCGGACGCGGGCTGCACGGCCAACTCGTCCAGCAGCTCGGCCAGATGATCGTCTCCGGTGACCTGGGCGCGGACCGCCCCCTCGTACCGGAGGAGATCGGTCAGCGGTTCGAGGTCTCCCGCACCGTCGTCCGTGAATCCCTGCGCGTCCTGGAGGCCAAGGGCCTGGTCAGCGCCCGCCCGAACGTCGGCACACGCGTCCGCCCGGTCAGCGACTGGAACCTGCTCGACCCGGACATCATCGAGTGGCGGGCCTTCGGCCCCCAGCGCGACGACCAGCGGCGCGAGCTGAGCGAGCTGCGCTGGACGATCGAGCCGCTGGCCGCCCGCCTCGCCGCCGGGCACGGCCGTGACGACGTGCAGCAGCGCCTCGGCGACATGGTCGAGCTGATGGGCCACGCGATGGCGCAGGGCGACGCGCTGACCTTCTCCCGCGCGGACGCCGAGTTCCACTCGCTGCTCATCCAGCTCGCGGGCAACCGCATGCTGGAGCACCTCTCGGGGATCGTCTCCGCCGCCCTCCAGGTCTCCGGCGGTCCGGTCACCGGATGCGACCGGCCGACCGAGGCGACCCTGACGCACCACGCCAGGATCGTCGACGCGCTCGCCGCGGGCGACGGAGGGGCTGCCGAGGCGGCCATGCGTCAGCTGCTCATCGTCCATCCCGAGGTGGAGCGTGTGGTGCCGGCGCCGCGCGAGCACTGAGGGCGCCGAGAGCGGGACAAGGGCGGCACGGCCCGGGCACCGGCCCTTCCGTGACGCCGCTCCACCGGCGGCCCCGTGCCGCCGGGCCCCATCGGATCCTCCCGGGATTCGGCGGGTCTCGGCGGCACGACCGGCGGCGGACTCCGGCGGGAGCGGTGTTCCCCGTGTGACGGAGGCCCCGGGTGGACGTGCCGGAACTCGACGGGACCGATGATCCACATTGAGGAGTTCGTTCGGGAATCGTTCGGGTACCCGTCCCAGCAGAACCGGTTGTGGCCTTGATCGATAGCCTCTGACAGTGTCTGACCGCTTTTGAGCGCTTACGGGGTGTGACTCGGGCCACGCAGATTGGGCGTAACGCTCGTGGGAACAGCGCGATGACCTAAGAGGTGACAGCCGCGGAGGGAATACGGACGCCGTTCACGGCGCTGTGCATCTTCCCGGCCCCCGCCCGCACCGTCGGCCCACTCCCAAGCCGGTGGTCGGCTCCTGTCCGCACCGGACGGGGCCGGAAGCCGTTTTCCAACGTTCCGAGAGGTTGTTCGTGTCGGCCAGCACATCCCGTACGCTCCCGCCGGAGATCGCCGAGTCCGTCTCTGTCATGGCGCTCATTGAGCGGGGAAAGGCTGAGGGGCAGATCGCCGGCGACGATGTGCGTCGGGCCTTCGAAGCTGACCAGATTCCGGCCACTCAGTGGAAGAACGTACTGCGCAGCCTCAACCAGATCCTCGAGGAAGAGGGTGTGACGCTGATGGTCAGTGCCGCGGAACCCAAGCGCACCCGAAAGAGCGTCGCAGCGAAGAGTCCGGCCAAGCGCACCGCCACCAAGACGGTCGCGGCGAAGACGGTGACCACCAAGAAGGCCACCGCCACCGCCGCTCCCGCGGTGCCCGCCGCCGACGACTCCGCCGAGGACGCCGCCCCCGCCAGGAAGGCCGCCGCGAAGAAGGCGGTCGCGAAGAAGGCGGCCCCCGCCAAGAAGACCGTCGCCGCCAAGAAGACGGCGGCCAAGAAGACCACCGCCAAGAAGGACGACGCGGAGCTCGCCGACGAAGAGGTCGTCGAGGAGACTCCCGGCAAGCCCGGCGAGGAGCCCGAGGGCACCGAGAACGCCGGGTTCGTCCTGTCCGACGAGGACGAGGACGACGCGCCCGCCCAGCAGGTCGCCGCCGCCGGTGCCACCGCCGACCCGGTCAAGGACTACCTCAAGCAGATTGGCAAGGTCCCGCTGCTCAACGCCGAGCAGGAGGTCGAGCTCGCCAAGCGCATCGAGGCCGGTCTGTTCGCCGAGGACAAGCTGGCCAACGCCGACAAGCTCGCCCCCAAGCTCAAGCGCGAGCTGGAGATCATCGCCGAGGACGGCCGCCGCGCCAAGAACCACCTCCTGGAGGCCAACCTCCGTCTGGTGGTCTCCCTGGCCAAGCGCTACACCGGTCGCGGCATGCTCTTCCTGGACCTCATCCAGGAGGGCAACCTCGGTCTGATCCGCGCGGTCGAGAAGTTCGACTACACCAAGGGCTACAAGTTCTCCACGTACGCCACCTGGTGGATCCGTCAGGCGATCACCCGCGCCATGGCCGACCAGGCCCGCACCATCCGTATCCCGGTGCACATGGTCGAGGTCATCAACAAGCTCGCCCGTGTGCAGCGCCAGATGCTCCAGGACCTGGGCCGCGAGCCCACCCCGGAGGAGCTGGCCAAGGAACTCGACATGACCCCCGAGAAGGTCATCGAGGTCCAGAAGTACGGCCGCGAGCCCATCTCGCTGCACACCCCGCTCGGCGAGGACGGCGACAGCGAGTTCGGTGACCTCATCGAGGACTCCGAGGCCGTCGTCCCGGCCGACGCGGTCAGCTTCACGCTCCTCCAGGAGCAGCTGCACTCGGTCCTCGACACGCTCTCCGAGCGCGAGGCGGGCGTCGTCTCCATGCGCTTCGGTCTCACCGACGGCCAGCCGAAGACCCTCGACGAGATCGGCAAGGTCTACGGCGTCACGCGTGAGCGCATTCGCCAGATCGAGTCCAAGACGATGTCGAAGCTGCGTCACCCGTCGCGTTCGCAGGTGCTGCGCGACTACCTCGACTAGGCGGCACGGCACCACCGCACGATCGGCTCCGAAGGCCCGGTTCCCCCGAAGGAACCGGGCCTTCGCCGTGTGTGCGGCATGCGGAAGCCGACCCGGTGGATCACTCTGGGTGTGCCATTCATGTCCCGGAGTGAGGAGCGCGCATGCGTCGATCGTTCGCCCGACTGCTGGCCGTCGCGGCCACCACCGCCGTCATACCGCTGGTGTCACCGCCACCGGCGACGGCCGAGGTCGTCATCGGCGGTCATCCGGTCGAGATCTCCCAGGCGCCCTGGACGGTGGCGCTGTCCAGCCGTGACCGGTTCGGGGGTACGCGGGCCGGACAGTTCTGCGGCGGTGTGGTGGTGGGCCGTACCACCGTCCTGACGGCCGCCCACTGCCTCAGTGAGAGCGTGCTGGGAGGGCCTCCGGAGCGTGTCGCCGATCTGCGGATCATCGCGGGCCGCGCCGAACTGCAGTCGGCCGAGGGCCAGGAGATCGCGGTGAGCGGGGCCTGGGTCAACCCCGAGTACGACCCCTATACGAACGCCGGGGACTTCGCGGTGGTGACCCTCGCCTCGCCGCTGCCCGAGGACTCCGTCATCGGGCTCGCGGGAGCGGGTGACACGGCGTACGTGCCGGGCACGCCGGCCGCGGTCTACGGCTGGGGGGACACGACGGCCGCCGGGGACTACGCCCGGAGTCTGCGGGCCGCCCCCGTGAAGGTGCTGGCCGACACGGTCTGCGAGCGGGCCTATCCGGGCAGCGCGGAGGGCAGATACCTGTCCGATTCCATGGTGTGCGCAGGGGAACAGGAGGGTGGCCGGGACGCCTGCCAGGGGGACAGCGGAGGGCCGCTGGTCGCCCGGGGGAAGCTGATCGGGCTCGTGTCGTGGGGCAGCGGCTGTGGGCTCGCCGGGAATCCCGGCGTCTACACCAGGGGCTCGTACGTGGCCCGGGTGCTGGAGGAGAACCGCTGAGGCGGCGCTGAGGCGCCGTACGGGGTCACGCGCCGTGCCGCCCGTGCCCCGATGGGGAGCGGGCAGTGAAGGCGGACCGTGTGTGCGGCACGAGAGCGGGCGGCCACCCCGTGTGTACGGGAGTGGCCGCCCGGTCACCGGCCTCGAGCCGGTGGCGGCTCGTCGTAGGTGCGAAGCGTCAGCGCTCGTCCTCTTCTGCGGTCGCGGGAGCGGCCGTGAGCCGCTCCGTCTCGTCCTGTATCTCCGCGGCGATCTTCTTGAGCTCCGGCTCGAACTTGCGGCCGTGGTGGGCGCAGAACAGCAGCTCTCCACCGCTCAGCAGGACGACGCGCAGGTAGGCCTGGGCGCCGCAGCGGTCGCATCGGTCAGCGGCCGTCAGCGGGGTCGCGGGGGTCAGAACAGTAGTCACGTCGCCTCTTCTCTAGCTCGACGAGCTGTCGTACCAGGGTCAACATCCAACCAGGCCGAAAACGTTCCCGCTCGCGGCTTTAACTCGAAAAAATCTTTCCGGGCCGGCTGTCTGCTGCCGGTTGGCGGCGAATGAGCCGTAGTGCGTGTCTTCGTGTCGTACGGGTTCGCGCTGTCTGTCGGGTGGTTCTGGTGGTTGTTCTTTCGGTTGTACGGTCCTACCGGCTGGGTTGCCGTTTGTTCATGAGGACGTGCCCGGAGCCTAAATGGTTCATGCCTCGAAGGGAACGTGATATGTACTTCACCCCATCGAGGGATCGAACGTGTATGCGAGTCTGGACTACTCTGAGTTTCGGACGAGGGTGGCGTTACAACGGCTCTACCAGGCCTCGGTACCCTCGGACCGGCAACAGAGCCCGGCCCCTTACCCCAAAGGGCCTCACCTGAAATTCAGCGAGGAGCGAACCGCGTGACCGCCGATACGTCCGTGCCGTCCACAGCGCTGCTGACCGGAGCAGACCGGGACGGTTCCAACTACACCGCGCGGCACCTGCTCGTCCTCGAGGGGCTCGAGGCCGTGCGGAAGCGCCCCGGTATGTACATCGGCTCGACGGACAGTCGAGGCCTGATGCACTGCCTGTGGGAGATCATCGACAACTCCGTGGACGAGGCCCTCGGGGGCTACTGCGACCACATCGAGGTGATCCTCCACGACGACGCCTCCGTCGAGGTGCGTGACAACGGCCGTGGCATCCCGGTCGACGTCGAGCCCAAGACCGGCCTCTCCGGTGTCGAGGTCGTCATGACCAAGCTGCACGCCGGCGGCAAGTTCGGCGGCGGCTCGTACGCCGCCTCCGGCGGTCTGCACGGCGTGGGCGCCTCCGTGGTGAACGCCCTCTCCGCCCGTCTGGACGTCGAGGTCGACCGCAGCGGCAGCACGCACGCCATCAGCTTCCGGCGCGGCGTGCCCGGCGCCTTCGCGGGCAACGGCCCGGACGCCAAGTTCGAGACCGGCGGTCTGCGCAAGGGCAAGCGGATCCCCAAGACGCGCACCGGCACACGCGTGCGCTACTGGGCCGACCGCCAGATCTTCCTCAAGGACGCCAAGCTCTCGCTGGAGCACCTGCACCAGCGTGCCCGGCAGACCGCTTTCCTGGTGCCCGGACTGACGATCGTCGTCCGTGACGAGTTCGGCCTCGGTGACGGCGGCAGCAAGGGCGAGGAGTCGTTCCGCTTCGACGGCGGGATCAGCGAGTTCTGCGAGTACCTGGCCTCCGACAAGCCCGTCTGCGACGTCCTCCGCTTCTCCGGACAGGGCACCTTCAAGGAGACCGTGCCCGTCCTCGACGAGCACGGGCAGATGACGCCCACCCAGGTCACCCGCGAGCTCGGTGTCGACGTCGCCATGCGCTGGGGCACCGGCTACGACACGACCCTCAAGTCGTTCGTGAACATCATCGCCACCCCCAAGGGCGGCACCCACGTCGCCGGCTTCGAGCAGGCCGTGGCCTCCACCATGAACGAGGTGCTGCGCGCCAAGAAGCTGCTGCGCGTCGCCGAGGACGACGTCGTCAAGGACGACGCGCTGGAGGGCCTCACCGCCGTCGTCACCGTGCGTCTCGCCGAACCGCAGTTCGAGGGGCAGACCAAGGAGGTCCTCGGCACCTCGGCGGCCCGGCGCATCGTGGCGCAGGTGATCGCCAAGGAGCTCAAGGCGTTCCTGACCTCCACCAAGCGGGATGCCGCCGCTCAGGCGCGGGTCGTCATGGAGAAGGCGGTCGCCGCCGCCCGTACGCGGATCGCCGCGCGTCAGCACAAGGACGCGCAGCGGCGGAAGACCGCGTTGGAGTCGTCCTCGCTGCCCGCGAAGCTCGCCGACTGCCGCAGTGACGACGTCGAGCGCAGTGAGCTGTTCATCGTCGAGGGGGACTCGGCGCTCGGTACGGCGAAGCTCGCGCGGAACTCCGAGTTCCAGGCGCTGCTGCCGATCCGGGGCAAGATCCTCAATGTGCAGAAGTCGTCCGTGACCGACATGCTCAAGAACGCCGAGTGCGGTGCGATCATCCAGGTCATAGGGGCTGGGTCCGGGCGTACGTTCGATATCGACGCGGCGCGTTACGGCAAGATCATCATGATGACCGACGCCGACGTGGACGGGTCGCACATCCGGTGCCTGCTGCTGACGCTGTTCCAGCGGTACATGCGGCCGATGGTCGAGGCGGGGCGGGTCTTCGCCGCGGTGCCGCCGCTGCACCGGATCGAGCTTGTCCAGCCCAAGAGGGGGCAGGACAAGTACGTCTACACGTACTCGGACCGTGAGCTGCGGGACAAGCTGCTGGAGTTCCAGAGCAAGGGCGTTCGGTACAAGGACTCCATCCAGCGCTACAAGGGTCTCGGCGAGATGGACGCGGACCAGTTGGCGGAGACGACGATGGATCCGCGGCACCGGACGCTGCGGCGGATCAATCTGTCGGACCTGGAGGCGGCTGAGCAGGTGTTCGATCTGCTGATGGGGAACGACGTGGCGCCGCGCAAGGAGTTCATCTCCAGTTCGGCGGCTACGTTGGATCGGTCGCGGATCGACGCGTAGTCGCTGCGCTGGCTTGGGCGGGTGGGCTTTCGGTCGGTGGGGTGGCTTCGCGTGGGGGTGGGTCGGGGGCGCGCCGGGGGGTGTCCGTCCTCGGAACGGCGCGGAATCGGTTGGCTGGGAAGTGGGACGGGTTGACGCGCCAACCGCTGCGGGCGGACACCCCCCGGCACGCCCCCTTCTCGCCGTACTCGGCCGGCCCGCCGTCCGGGGCGTGAGCGGCTGATTCGCCGTCGGGGTGCGCGTTTCTTGCGTCCGTGTGCGGGTGTGAGAAGGGTTCTGCCTCAAGTGCGGGAGGCTGGCCGGGGTTTCACCTGATGGGGTGAAGAATCGGGAAGAGGTACGTCGGGGGTCTTTGCGGTCTGTCCATGCTTGGGCATGCAGTCAAGCACCGGCCGTCCTCGTCGTCGCGGGGGTGGTTCTGAGAGTCCAGTTGAGCAGCACGAGGGGTACGGCCTCGGGAGTGAGGACGTGCGGTTCGACGATCCCTGGTACGACGCGCTGGCGTCCGGCTGGGGGGAGTTGGACGGTACGGGAGGGCCGGCTCCGGTCGTGGCCGAGGCGCGGGGGAGCCGGGACGGGGGCGCGGCGGAGGTCTATCTGGAGGTCCAGCGGAGCGCGGCCTTCCAGGAGGTGCGCAGGCGTTACCGCAGGTTCGTGATTCCGGGTGTCGCCGTCTTCTTCAGCTGGTACGTGGCCTATGTCGTCACGGCGACCACCGCGCCGGGGCTGATGGCGCGGCCGGTCGTGGGCGCGGTCAACGTGGCGATGCTGGCGGGGCTCGGGCAGTTCCTCACGACCTTCCTGTTCACCTGGGCGTACGCGCGGCACGCCAGGCTGCGGCGGGACCGGGCGGCGCTCGATCTGCGCTGGGACACCCAGGAGTTGACGCGTGGTGTCAGAGGGGGCGTGCGGTGACCGCCGACCATCAGACGCTGGCGCTGCTGCTGTTCAGCGCGTTCGTGGCGGTCACGCTGGGCATCACCACATGGGTGAGCCGCAACCGGCATGGTTCGGCGGAGGAGTTCTACGCGGGCGGGCGGCTGTTCTCGCCCATGGAGAATGGTTTTGCCATCGCGGGCGACTACATGTCCGCCGCTTCGTTCCTGGGTATCTCGGGGCTCATCGCGCTCTTCGGGTACGACGGGCTGCTCTACTCGGTGGGCTTCCTGGTCGCCTGGCTGGTCGTGCTGTTCCTGGTGGCCGAACTGGTGCGCAACTGCGGGCGGTTCACGCTCGCCGACGTGGTCGCTGCGCGGATGAGCGAGCGGCCGGTGCGGATCGCGGCGGGAACTTCCTCGGTGACCGTGTCCGTTCTGTATCTGGTGGCGCAGATGGTGGGAGCGGGCACTCTCGTCGCGCTGCTGCTGGGCGGGGAGAGCGAGGCGGCGCAGACCTGGACGGTCATCGGGGTCGGCGCGCTCATGGTCGTCTATGTGTCGCTGGGCGGGATGAGGGCCACCACCTGGATCCAGATCGTGAAGGCGGTCCTGCTCATGGGCGGGGCGATCGCCCTGACCGTGCTCGTCCTGGTGCGCTTCCACGGGGACTTCGACCAGTTGCTGCGGACGGCGGCCGAGCGCAGCGGACACGGCGACTCGTTCCTCGCGCCCGGCCTGAAGTACGGCGGTGACTGGGGCGCGCGCCTCGACTTCATCAGCCTCGGGCTCGCCCTGGTCCTGGGCACGGCCGGACTGCCGCACATCCTGTCGCGCTTCTACACCGTGCCCACGGCACGGGCCGCACGCCGCTCGGTGGTCTGGTCCATCGGCCTCATCGGCGGCTTCTACCTGATGACGATCGTCCTCGGCTTCGGGGCGGCCGCCATCGTCGGCCCGGAAGCCGTCCGAAGTTCCAACGCCGCCGGGAACACCGCGGTGCCGTTGCTGGCCCTCGATCTGGGCGGTGGCGTCGACTCCACCGGCGGAACGGTTCTGTTCGCGATCGTCGCCGCCATCGCCTTCGCCACGATCCTGGCGGTCGTCGCCGGGATCACCCTCGCCTCGTCGGCGTCCGTCGCCCATGACCTGTACGCGTCGCTGCGGCGCCGCCGTTCCAAGCCGCGCGGCGAGGTGGCCGTGGCGCGCACCGCCGCCGTCGGTATCGGTGTGGTCGCGATCGGTCTCGGGCTGCTCGCCAAGGACCTCAACGTGGCCTTCCTCGTCGGCCTCGCCTTCGCGGTCGCCGCCTCCGCCAATCTGCCTGTGCTGCTGTACTCGCTGTTCTGGAGCGGCTTCACCACCCGTGGCGCGGTCTGGTCCGTCTACGGCGGACTGGTGCCGTCCGTGGTGCTCGTGGTGCTGTCGCCCGTTGTCTCGGGGAGCGCCGACTCGCTGTTCCCCGGCGTCGACTTCCAGTACTTCCCGTTGCAGAACCCGGGCCTGGTCTCCATCCCGCTGGGCTTCCTCGCGGGCTGGCTCGGCACGGTGACGTCGGCCGAGCCGCCGGACGAGGCGAAGCACGCGGAGACCGAGGTGCGGTCGCTGACGGGCGCCGGGGCGGTGTGAGAGCCGGGGCGCGTGGCTGCCTCTCAGGGGCTGGTCGCCCACTCGTAGCGGTGCTCCGGACGGCCCGCGTCGCCGTACTTGAGGGTCAGCCGAGCCCGGCCCGTGCGCTCCAGGAGCTTCAGATAGCGCTGGGCGGTCTGGCGGCTCAGGCCGGTCCGCTCGGCGATCTCCTGGGCGGACAGGGCGCCCTCGGCGGTCATCAGAGCCCGGCGTACCAGCTCGGTGGTGGTGGGGGAGTGGCCCTTGGGCAGGTCCGGCTCGCCGCCCGCGGAGAGGGCGCCGAAGATCCGGTCCACCTCGGCCTGTTCGGCCTCGCCTCCGCCGTCCAGGGTGCGCCGCAGCTCCGCGTACGCCTCCAGCTTCGCGCGCAGTCCGGCGAACGCGAACGGTTTGACCAGGTACTGCAGCGCGCCCTGGCGCATGGCCGCCTGGACGGTCGACACGTCACGGGCCGCCGTCACCATGATCACGTCGCACTGGTGGCCCCGGCGGCGCATCTCCTGGACGACCACGAGGCCCGTGTCGTCCGGCAGATAGTGGTCCAGCAGGACCAGGTCCACGTGGGCCGACGTCTCGAGCCGCCGCAGCGCCTCGGCCGCGCTGTGGGCCACACCGGCGACGTGGAAACCGGCGACCTTCTCCACGTAGGCGGCGTTGACGCGGGCGACTCTCACGTCGTCGTCCACGATCAGGACCTCGATCATCGCGACTCCTTGTCGGCGGCTGTGATGGCGGCCTCGGGCTCCCGCCCGGGGCCCGGTCGCCCGTCGCGGCCGGCCGTCGGCTCGTCCTGCCGGGCCGGTCCGTCGGCGGGTGCCGTGGAGGGTTCGGGTGTCGTGGGGGTGCCGGGCGTGGTGGGGGCCGGCGTCGGCGCGGACGTGGGCGTCACCGGATCGGGTTCCGCGAGGGCGTCCGGCAGTACGACGGTGAACTCCGCGCCGCCGCCGGCCGCCTCCGTGACCCGGGCGCTGCCGCCCTGCCGCTCGGCGAGTCGGCGTACCAGGGAGAGCCCGATGCCTCGTTCGCGGTGGGCGGGGCGTGTCTTGGTCGACCAGCCGTCCGCGAAGATCAACTCCCGCTGGTCGGGCGGTACTCCGGGGCCCGTGTCCCGCACCTGGAGGATCGCCGAGCGACCCTCGGTGCGCAGATCCACCTCCACGCGCGCGTGCGGTGTGCCCGCGACGGCGTCCAGGGCGTTGTCGACGAGGTTGCCGACGATGGTGACCAGCCCCCGCGGGTCGATCAGCCGGTCCGGGAGCATCGTGGCGCCCGCCACCGACAGGGCCACTCCGCGCTCGGCCGCGACGGTCGCCTTGCCGACCAGGACCGCGGCCAGCAGCGGGTCGTGGATCTTCTCGGTGACCTGCTCGGCGGTCGCCCGGTGGTCGCCGACGACCTCGCCGACGAACTCCACCGCCTCGTCGTACATCTCCAGTTCGAGCAGGCCGAGAAGGGTGTGCATCCGGTTGGCGTGCTCGTGGTCCTGGGCGCGCAGGGCGTCCGTCAGACCACGGGTGGAGTCGAGTTCGCGGCTGAGCTGCTCCAGCTCGGTGCGGTCGCGCAGGGTGGCGACGGCACCCCCGTCGTCCGTGGGCATGCGGTTGGTGACCAGCACGCGCTGACCGCGCACGGTCAGCAGATCGGTGCCCGTGATCCGGCCCGCCAGCACATCGGTCGTACGGCCGGGGCCGAGCGTGTCGTCGAGCGACCTGCCGACCGCCTCGTCGCCTATCCCGAGCAGCCGCCTCGCCTCGTCGTTCAGGAGGCGTACGCGCCCGGTGCGGTCCAGCGCGACCACGCCCTCCCGGATGCCGTGCAGCATCGCCTCGCGCTCCGCCAGCAGTCCCGCGATATCGGAGAAGGCCAGGTCACGGGTTTGGCGATGCACCCGCCGGGAGATCAGATACGCCGCCAGCGCCCCGACGGCCATGGCCCCGCCGGCGTACGCCAGGAGCCCGGGGATCGCGTGGATCAGCCGGGCCCGCACACTGTCGTACTCGATCCCCACGGACACGGCGCCGACGATCCTCCCGTCGGCGTCGCGCAGGGGCACCTTGCCGCGGGCCGAGCGTCCCAGCGTCCCCGAGTCGATCTCCATGACCTCGTCCCCTGCCAGCGCGCGGCGCGGGTCCGTCGAGACCATGCCACCGATCTCCGCCGGGTCCGTGTGCGACCAGCGCACCCCGTGCGTGTCCATCACCACGACGTACTCGGCTCCGCTCGCCTTCCGGATCCGCTCGGCCTCGACCTGCACGGGACCGTTCGGGGTCGGCGCGGACGACTCCAGGTCCTCGGCGATCTGCGGCTGCGCGGCCGTGGTCTGCGCGATCGCGAGTGCCCGGCGCATCGCCTGGTCGTCCAGCTGATCGCTGAGCGGCGCGAGGAACAGCCCGGTCGCGAGGACGGCGACACCGGCGGCGATCGCCACCTGCATCAGCAGGACCTGCGAGAACACCCGCCGCGGCATACCGAGACGCAGACGGCGTGCGGGGGGAGTGGGGCTCATACCCATGACGGTACGTGGACGCACCGGGCCGCTCGTAGGGGGTTGTGGCGCGGATCTCAGGTACCCAGGCGGCCGGGTGGCTAACGTGCCGTCGTGGCCGGTGACAGCTCGCGTACGGTCAGGACGTCCATCCTCGCGGGGGAGCCGAGCGTGGAGCCGCAGCTCTCCGGGCGGGGCGGCTCGGCGGCGCCCTGGGCGACGGTGACGGTCCAGCGGCGGCCGTCCGTGTGGGCGACCGTCACGTCCCACAGGGGTGCCGCACCGTCCGTGCGCAGTACGGCGAGCGCGTCGGCGCCGTCCTCGCCGGTCTCGGTGCGCACCGCCAGCTCGGCCGCCTGCCCGGGACGTTCCCAGGCGGAGCCGCCGCGACACCCCTCGGTGACGACACGGCCCTCCCGTACGCCGTGGAGGACCTCCTTGACGTGGTGGGCCTCGGCGCGGCCGTACACATAGCCGAAGGGCAGCACGAGCAGGGTGGGGGAGAAGCGGTGACCACCCAGATGGGTGACCTCCCAGGTGCCCTCGACTCCGGAGGCGGCCAGTTCGGCGGCGAGCGGCCGGCCCAGGAGGGCGCAGCAGCGGTCGCGCTTGCCGTTGGTGCAGACGAGGGCGAGCGGGGCGCCGGTGTGGGGCCGGCCTCGCAGAACCGTGCCGAAGGTGTGGTGGTCGCCCCGGCCCAGGGCGGCGAGGTCGAGGTCGAGGAGCCGCTCGGGAGCGGAGGTCATGGCGCTGTGCAGCCAGACGTTCCCGGGGACGGTGTGGCCCACGTACACCCGGCGCTCGCTGACCTCGCGGCGGTCCGCGTGGCGGCCGGGACGCCGGATGAGGGCCACGCGTACGCCGGTGCCCTCCGCCGCGGCTTCGAGGGCGCGGCCGACCACGGGGTCCAGGTGGCTCGATGTGAGCGCCTTGGCACCCCAGGGGCCGGGTTGTTCCAGCAGCAGCCATGTCCTCGCCGTGGCGGCGGTCCCCGCGAGAGGCTCGTCGAGGTGTCGGGACGCGGATGTGCACGTACTCACAGAGGTGAGCCTAACCTGAGTTGCCCGCGAGCGAATTCCGGCCGGGCCGAAGGGGTGCGAAGGGCGTCCACGAGGGACGTGTGGACGGGACCCGGCGCGGGTTCCGAGGGCGTCGGGGCGCGGGCGCGGCCCCGCGCTACTCCGGGAGCGGCCGGGGCGGC
This sequence comes from Streptomyces griseiscabiei, assembly GCF_020010925.1. Taxonomy (NCBI): domain Bacteria; kingdom Bacillati; phylum Actinomycetota; class Actinomycetes; order Kitasatosporales; family Streptomycetaceae; genus Streptomyces; species Streptomyces griseiscabiei. The sequence continues at coordinate 1,036,444 of NZ_JAGJBZ010000002.1, forward strand.
CTCGGGCCCACGTACTGGCCGCTCGGCCGCATGCGCAGGGGGCGCTCGCCGTACTCCTCCAGGGCGTGGGCGATCCAGCCCGCCGTGCGGGCCACGGCGAAGACGGTCTCGCTCGCCGTGGGAGCCATGCCGAAGGAGACCGTGAGGACCGCGAGGGCCAGGTCGACGTTGGCGTGCAGAGGGGTGTGGCGGGCGGCCGTCGCCACGATGTCGCGGGCGGCGGCGACGGCGGGCGCCGCCTGGGGAAGCTCCTCCAGGAGGGCGAACAGGGCACGCGCGCGTGGATCCTCGCCCGTGTAGAGGCGGTGGCCCAGCCCGGGGATGCCGCGGCCGGCCCTTAGCTCGTCGGCGATCACAGGGGCCGCGTCGCCGTGATCCAGTACGTCGAGGAGCAACCGGTGGGCGAGTGCGCCGGCCGCGCCGTGCAGTGGGCCTTCGAGGGCGCCGAGGCCGGCCGAGACGGCGGCGTACGTGTGGGCCCGGGCCGACGCGGCGACGCGGACGGCGAGCGTGGAGGCGGCCAGATCGTGGTCGACGAGCAGCCCGAGCGCCATGTCCAGGGCGCGCAGGGACGCCTCGTCCGGGGCGCGGCCGGTGAGCCGGGCCCACAGGCGGTCGGCGAGCGGTCCCGAGTCGCGGTGGGAGCGCGGGACCGGGGGGAGGGCGGCGACGAGGGTCGGGATGAGGGTGCGCGCCGTGCCGAGGACGGCCTCCTCGGACAGGTCGAAGCGCAGTGGGTCCGTCGCGGACGCGGCGATCGCGGCGACCCGCAGCCGGTCGAGAGGGCCGCTGTGCTCGGGCAGCGCGTCGACCGCGCGGCGGGCCGCCGTCGCGGACGCCTTCGGCGCGGTGAAGCCGGCGCCGGGCCGCAGCTCACCCGTCCACAGCCACTCGGCCACCTCTTCGTAGGAGTGACGCGCGGCGAGTTCGGTCGCGTCGACCCCGCGCAGGTAGTAACGGTCCCGCTCGATGAGGGTGAGCCGGGTACGGACGGCGAACTCGCCGCCCGTGGCCGGACTCCCTCCGCTGTCCCGCCTGTTGCGCCCCGCGAGCGCGGTCACCTCGTCGGCGTCGAAGGTGCTGCCCCGTCCGCCGGGATCCCGGCGGCTGCTGAGCTGGCCGCGGCTCACATAGGCGTACACGGTCTCCGGCTTCACGCCGAGCAACTCGGCGGTCTCCCGGGTGCTCAGCCGCTCTCGATGGCCCTGTTCCGTCATGGACGTCACCGTAGCGGCAAGGTGATGTATTGATTCAATCAATGTTGACACTCATCGAGTCAATCATGGACAGTCGAATCAAGTTCAAGGAGGAGACATGCCGATCGACCGGGCCACGGCCACCCCCATCGACGTGCCGCGCGGACTCGCGGGTGTCGTCGTCACCGACACCTCATTGGGTGACGTCCGAGGTCAGGAGGGCTTCTACCACTATCGCCAGTACTCGGCCGTCGAACTCGCGCAGACCTGTGACTTCGAGGACGTGTGGCACCTGATGATCCACGGAGAGCTGCCGGAGGCGGACCGGCGAGCCGCGTTCGCCGCCCATGTGCGGCCCCTGCGCCGACTGCCCGACGGCGTCCGCGCCGCACTGCCCGCGATCGCGGCGGCGAGCGCCCGTTCCGGCCCGCTGTCCGGGCTGCGTACGGCCCTGTCGCTGTTCGGCGCCTCCCAGGGCTTCCGCCCGGTGTACGACCTCGACGCGGACCGGCGCCGTGCGGACGTGCTGGCCGCCTCCGCGGTCGTACCGACCCTGCTCACCGCGCTGTACCGACTGGGGCAGGGGCTGGATCCGATCGACCCGCGCGACGACCTCCCGTATGCCGCGAACTACCTCTACATGTTGACGGGTTCGGAGCCGGACGCGTCACGGGCGCGGGCGGTGGAGCAATACTTGATCTCAACTATTGACCACGGATTCAATGCGTCAACCTTCACGGCACGTGTCGTCGCGTCGACCGGCGCGGACGTGGCGGCATGCCTCGTGGGCGCGGTGGGCGCGCTCTCCGGTCCCCTCCACGGTGGTGCCCCGAGCCGTGCGCTGGACACGCTCGACGCCATCGGGACCCCCGACCGCATCGACCCGTGGATCCGCGAACGCGTCCTCGCCGGCGATCGCATCATGGGCTTCGGCCACCCCGTCTACCGCACCGAGGACCCCCGTTCCCGCATGCTGCGCGAGATCGCACTGGGGTTCGGCGGGCCCAGGGTCGCCTTCGCGGTCGAGGTGGAGCGCCAAGTGGAGTCGATCCTCGCCGAGTTGAAGCCCGGTCGGGCGCTGCACACCAATGTCGAGTTCTACGCCGGTGTCGTCATGGAACTCTGCGGTCTGCCCCGCGAGATGTTCACCCCCACCTTCGCGGCGGCCCGCGCGGTCGGCTGGAGCGCCAACATCCTCGAACAGGCGGAGGACTCGAAGATCATCCGCCCCGCGGCGCGGTACGTGGGGCCGGGGGCTCCGGTGGCGGTGCCCGGGAGGGGATGACCAGGGCCGCCCTGCCGTCGATGTGCGGCAGGGCGGCCGGCGCCCGAACGGGCCTCGGGGCGCCGGTACGGGCTCAGGCGTCGGGAATCTCCGGTTTCGCGCGGACCAGCGTCTCGCGAGTGATGATCACGATCCGTTCGTAGTCGGCTCGTGCGGCGTCGGAAGGAAGCTCGGCGTCGAGCTCCGCGGTGGCCTCGCGCCCGATGACGGCGAAGCTGCCGTCGCTGAGCTCGAAGATGTCGGGACACGTCTGCCCGGTGGCGCTGCCGCGCTCACGAGGTGAAGCCCCGACACGTCGCACGATTTTCACGGAGAGGTACCAGCCTTAAGGACTCGGAGAGAGAGGAACGCCCTCCGAGTGCGGAGGCCTTCGAGCGGAGGTGTGCTTCGGAGCGTCCTGTCTCCGAGCCGAAGGATGATCGCCGGAGTGCCCGGAGAGGGCCAGACGACAAGATAGCGACTCAGCCGGTCCGGATACGCGGGATGGGCGGCAGGAGGTCAGGTGAAGTTCTCCGAAACCGCTTGACGTCACCTGCCCAGGCCGTGCGGGCGCCCGATTCGCGAAGCCTGTACCAGGTCAGGGCCTCGGACCGCGTATTGGGGGCAGACACCGGCGCACGGGCGCCCGGACATGGAGCGCGAGGTCACGCGGACTCGTCCGGTGGCTCTCCCACCACCCACCACTCCTCCGTGTCGGCATCGGTGAGTTCCTGGATCAAGTCGTCCGTCATCCGCCCCAGTTCCGCTTCCTCCGAGGCCTCGGCGAGGCTCTTCCGGTGATGCCGGGTCGACTCCCAGTACTCCTGGAAGATCCTGTTCCGGCACATGACCCGCAGATGCCCGTACAGCTCCGCCTTGCTGAGCGCCCCGATCCGGTGGAAGTGGAGGGCATTGGTGTACAGGGCGTTCGCGAACAGGAACTGGCGTTGTGTCTCGGCCGGGACATCGTTCTCGTAGGTGTCCAGAACGGCGGCGAGAGCCGGGTCGTCCATGGCCTTGCAGAGCAGATCGAAGTGGAGCCGGTGCTGCTCGGCGAGTGAGGCACGCCGGTGGCGGCGGGAGACCGGCAGCAGGGCCGAGGCTCTTGCCGTGGCTGTGGAGCGAAGCCTCCGGATCCAGGAATTCAGTGTGGCCATGTCAACCCCCGGTTCAGGCGGCCGTCCGCCGGTCGTCGGATGCGGGTCGACGGGAGGGGACCGGCGAGCGTTGGGCGGCGCTTGCCGCCTCTCAGTGTCGCCGAGCGGCACCGGTCGGCTGGGAGGCGGAGAGGAGGCGCACGGAGGGATGTGCGGGTCGTGCGAACCGGCGCCATGCCCATCGTGTGCCCCTCGGGCGCCGCTGACAATCGTTGGCTCCGCGGGGCGAAGGCCCTCGCTCGTATCCTGGGGCGGCATTCAAGGGACGTACGAGAACTGCGGCGTTCCGGTGAGAGCCGGTCCACGGGCCGACCTCGTGCGGTGACCCACCGCGAGCCGGCGCACGCAACGGTGTGAGAGAGAGCGCGTGTTGAGTCAGTCGTCGAGTCCGAACCCGGTTGTTGCCGCGCAGGGTCCGCCGCAGATTCCCGTCGTCGTCCTCGCCGGGTTCCTCGGTTCCGGCAAGACCACCCTGCTCAATCACCTCCTGCACCGCAGCGGCGGCAGCCGGATCGGTGCCGTCGTCAATGACTTCGGGGCGATCGAGATCGACGCGATGGCCGTGGCGGGCGCGCTCGGGGACTCCACGGTGTCGCTGGGCAACGGGTGTCTGTGCTGTGCCGTCGACGCCAGTGAGCTGGATGTCTATCTGGAGCGGCTGGCCGAGCCCGCCGCCGGGATCGACGTCATCGTCATCGAGGCCAGCGGGCTCGCCGAGCCGCAGGAACTCGTGCGGATGGTGCTCGCCAGCGAGAATCCCCGGGTGGTGTACGGCGGGCTCGTCGAGGTCGTGGACGCCGCGGAGTTCCTGGAGACCCGGCAGCGGCATCCCGAGCTCGACCGGCATCTCGCCATCGCCGACCTCGTCGTCGTCAACAAGCTCGACCGGGCCGAGGACGGGGAGCGCGTCCTGGCGCTCGTGCGCTCCCTAGGCGAAGGCGCCGCCGTCGTGCCCGCCACCTACGGGCGCGTCGACCCCGAGTTCCTGTTCGACTGCCGGCCCTCCGAGGAGCGCGTGGGGCAGCTGTCCTTCGACGACCTCCACCTGCACGACGGCGACGGGCACCAGGGCGGGGCAGACCATGGGGCAGACCACGCCGGGCATCTGCACACCGGCTACGACAGCGTCTCCTTCGTCTCCGAGGTGCCGCTCGACCCCCGGAGGCTCATGGCGTTCCTGGACGGGCGGGCCGACGGGCTCTACCGCATCAAGGGCTACGTCGACTTCGGGCCGTACGACCCCCGCAACCGCTACGCCGTGCACGCCGTCGGGCGGTTCCTGCGGTTCTACCCCGAGCCGTGGCCGAGCGATGAGCGGAGCCGTCTCAGCCGGCTGGTGCTGATCGGGGCCGGAATCGACGCCCCCGCCCTGAGCAAGGAGTTGGAGGCGTGCGAGGGCGAGAAGGACGCCCCGCACGCCGACGAGCACGGCATGTGGGGCGTCCTTCGCTATGTCCGGGAGGCGGAGACCGACGAACCGGAGGCCTCCTACGACCCCGAGGCCTCCCACGACGGAGTCTGAGGCCCCGGCCTCACACCGGCCCCGCCACCGACGCCACCGTCTTGGCCAGGGACACGCCCGAGCCGTCGCGGCGCGGGTCCATCTCCGGGAGGTCGGCCGGGGTGCCGTTCTTCTGCGCGGCGCGGGCCGGGACGGGGCCCGCCCAGGCGATGGAGAGGCAGTCCTCGCCCTTCAGGAACCGCTGGCAGCGCACCCCGCCCGTGGCGCGCCCCTTGCGGGGGTACTGGTCGAACGGCGTGAGCTTGGCCGTGGTCTGCACCGAGTCGTCCAGGGTGCCGCGGGAGCCGGCGACGGTGAACACCACCGCGTCCGCGGCCGGGTCGATCGCCGTGAACGAGATGACCTTCGCGCCCTCGGTGAGCTTGATGCCGGCCATACCGCCGGCCGGGCGGCCCTGCGGGCGGACCTGGGCGGCCTGGTAGCGCAGCAGCTGGGCGTCGTCCGTGATGAAGACCAGGTCCTCCTCCCCGGTGCGCAGCTCGACGGCGCCGACGATCCGGTCGCCCTCCCTGAGCGTGATGACCTCCAACTCCTCCTTGTTGGTGGGGTAGTCGGGGACCACACGCTTGACGACACCCTGCTCGGTGCCGATCGCGAGCCCCGGCGAGGACTCGTCGAGCGTCATCAGACAGATGACCGTCTCGCCGTCCTGGAGGGAGAGGAACTCCGCGAGCGGCGCGCCGCCCGACAGATTGGGCGCCGCCGACGTGTCCGGCAGCTGCGGCAGATCGACCACGTTCAGGCGCAGCAGCCGGCCGGTGGAGGTCACCGCGCCCACCTCGCCCCGGGCCGTCGCCGGGACCGCCGAGACGATGACGTCGTGCTTGGCGCGCTTGCCGTCCTCGTCCGCCGCGAAGGGCTCGCCGTTGGCCGTACGGGCCAGCAGACCCGTCGACGACAGCAGCACCCGGCAGGGGTCGTCCGCGACCTGCAGCGGGACCGTGGCCACCTGGGTGCCCGAGGACTCCAGCAGGACCGTACGGCGCTCGGTGCCGAACTTCTTGGCCACCGCGGCCAGTTCGCCGGAGACCAGCTTGCGCAGCTCCGCGTCCGACTCCAGGATCCGGGTCAGCTCGGCGATCTCGGCGCTCAGCCGGTCCTTCTCGGACTCCAGCTCGATACGGTCGAAACGGGTCAGACGGCGCAGCGGGGTGTCGAGGATGTACTGCGTCTGGATGTCCGACAGGGAGAAGCGCTCCATCAGGCGCTCCTTGGCCTGCGCGGAGTTGTCGCTGGAGCGGATCAGCCGGATGACCTCGTCGATGTCCACCAGCGCGGTGAGCAGACCCTCGACCAGGTGAAGCCGGTCGCGCCTCTTGCCGCGGCGGAACTCCGAGCGGCGGCGGACGACCTCGAAGCGGTGGTCGAGGTAGACCTCCAGGAGCTCCTTGAGACCCAGGGTGAGGGGCTGGCCGTCCACCAGGGCCACGTTGTTGATGCCGAAGGACTCCTCCATCGGCGTCAGCTTGTAGAGCTGCTCCAGGACCGCCTCCGGCACGAAGCCGTTCTTGATCTCGATGACCAGGCGCAGGCCGTGCGCGCGGTCGGTGAGGTCCTTGACGTCGGCGATGCCCTGCAGCTTCTTCGAACCGACCAGGTCCTTGATCTTGGCGATCACCTTCTCCGGGCCGACGGTGAACGGCAGTTCGGTGACGACGAGCCCCTTGCGGCGGGCCGTCACGGTCTCCACCGCCACCGTGGCGCGGATCTTGAAGGTGCCGCGGCCCGTCGCGTAGGCGTCCCTGACGCCGGCGAGCCCGACGATCCGGCCGCCGGTCGGCAGGTCGGGGCCCGGGACGTGCTTCATCAGCGTGTCCAGGTCGGCGGCCGGATACCGGATCAGGTGGCGGGCGGCCGCGATGACCTCGCCCAGGTTGTGCGGCGGCATGTTGGTGGCCATACCGACGGCGATCCCGGACGCGCCGTTGACCAGCAGGTTCGGGAAGGCGGCGGGCAGCGCGACCGGCTCCTGCTCCTGGCCGTCGTAGTTGGGCGTGAAGTCGACCGTGTTCTCTTCGATCGACTCCGTCATCAGGCTCGTCGCGTCGGCCATCCGGGCCTCGGTGTACCGCATGGCCGCAGGCGGGTCGTCGTTGCCCAGCGAGCCGAAGTTGCCGTGGCCGTCGATCAGGGGGACCCGCATGGAGAAGGGCTGGGCGAGGCGCACCAGGGCGTCGTAGATCGAGGAGTCGCCGTGCGGGTGGAGCTTGCCCATGACCTCGCCGACGACACGGGCGCACTTCACATAGCCGCGGTCGGGGCGCAGGCCCATCTCGTTCATCTGGTAGACGATGCGGCGGTGCACCGGCTTGAGTCCGTCACGGGCGTCCGGCAGGGCTCGGGAGTAGATGACCGAGTACGCGTACTCCAGGAAGGAGCCCTGCATCTCGTCGACGACGTCGATGTCGAGGATCCGCTCCTCGAACGCGTCGTCGGGCGGCGGGGTCTTCGTGCTGCGGCGGGCCATCGCTGCCGGCTCCTCTTTTTCTGGTCGCTCACCTACGGGGGCGCTCACGTCTCCGGTTCACTCTCGGCGAGACGTGAACGGGATCTGACGCGCACCATTGTGGACTGCCGCACTGACAACCCCGACACGACCCGGCGCCGACCGCCGGGCACGCCCTCGCGGGCCGCCGCGTCAACCGTGTGCGCCGACTTTAACCAGAGACCGTCGGCGGCAACCCCCGTCTCGCTCTCGGCGTACGAGCCCCGGGAACTTCTCCGGGCGTCCGCGCGCTTGCATACAGTGGCAGGACCGGCAGGAAAACAGCGGTTTCCATGGCGATTCCACGAGGGACGGACCACGGATTCCGCGACCACAGCACAGCGATCGAAGGGACGTACCGCCCATGGGTCACACGGCCACAGCCGAGGCCGGCTCCGAAGGCCTGACAGTGAGGGAGCACCGCCTGGACAACGGCCTGCGCGTGGTGCTCTCCGAGGACCACCTGACCCCGGTCGCCGCGGTGTGCCTCTGGTACGACGTCGGTTCGCGCCACGAGGTCGAGGGCCGTACGGGTCTCGCCCACCTCTTCGAGCACCTGATGTTCCAGGGGTCGGGCCAGGTCAAGGACAACGGCCACTTCGAACTGGTCCAGGGCGCGGGCGGTTCGCTGAACGGCACCACCAGCTGGGAGCGCACCAACTACTTCGAGACCATGCCCACCCACCAGCTGGAGCTGGCGCTGTGGCTGGAGGCCGACCGCATGGGCAGCCTGCTGCTCGCGCTCGACCAGAAGAACCTGGACAACCAGCGGGCCGTCGTCAAGAACGAGCGCCGCCAGCGGTACGACAACGTGCCCTACGGCACCGCCTTCGAGAAGATCTTCCGTCTGGCCTACCCGGAGGGCCACCCCTACCGGCACACGCCGATCGGCTCGATGGACGACCTGGAGGCGGCCAGCCTGGAGGACGCCCAGCAGTTCTTCAGGACGTACTACGCGCCCAACAACGCCGTCCTGTCGATCGTCGGCGACATCGACCCGGAGCAGACCCTCGCCTGGGTCGAGAAGTACTTCGGCTCCATCCCCTCGTACGACGGCAAGCCCGTGCCGCGCGACGGCGCCCTGCCCGACATCATGGGCGAGCAGCTGCGCGAGGTCGTCGAGGAGAACGTCCCCGCGCGCGCGTTGATGGCCGCCTACCGGCTGCCGGAGGACGGCACGCGCGCGTGCGACGCGGCCGACCTGGCGCTCACGATCCTCGGCGGCGGCGAGTCGTCCCGCCTGTACAACCGGCTCGTCCGCCGCGACCGCACGGCCGTGACGGCCGGGTTCGGCCTGCTGCGGCTGGCCAAGGCGCCGTCCATGGCCTGGATGGACGTGAAGACCTCCGGTGACGTCGAGGTCCCCGTCATCGAGGCCGCCGTGGACGAGGAGTTGGCCCGGTTCGCCGCCGAGGGGCCCACGGCGGAGGAGATGGAGCGCGCCCAGGCCCAGTTGGAGCGCGAGTGGCTGGACCGCCTCGGCACGGTCGCGGGCCGCGCCGACGAACTGTGCCGGTTCGCGGTCCTGTTCGGCGACCCGAAGCTCGCCCTCACCGCCGTCGACCGCGTCCTGGAGGTGACCGCCGCCGAGGTCCAGGAGATCGCCAAGGCACGCCTGCGGCCCGACAACCGCGCGGTGCTCGTGTACGAGCCCGTCGCCGGCGACGGGGACGCCGAAGAGGACGCCACCGCGGCGGAGGCCGCCGAAACCACCGACGAGACCGAGGAGTCGGCGAAGTGACCGAGCTCGCGACCATGGACTTCCACCCGCAGCCCCAGGCCGGCGACGCCCGCCCCTGGGCCTTCCCGGCGCCCGAGCGCGGCACCCTGGACAACGGCCTGACGGTGCTGCGCTGCCACCGCCCCGGCCAGCAGGTCGTCGCCGTCGAGGTCGTCCTCGACGCTCCCCTGGACGCCGAGCCGGCCGGCCTCGACGGCGTTGCCACCATCATGACCAGGGCGTTCTCCGAGGGCACCGACAAGCACACGGCCGAGGAGTTCGCCGCCGAGCTGGAGCGCTGCGGCGCCACCCTCGACTCGCACGCCGACCACCCCGGCGTACGCCTGTCCCTCGAAGTGCCCGTGTCGCGGCTGGAGAAGGCCCTCGGGCTGCTCGCGGACGCGCTGCGGGCCCCCGCCTTCGAGGACAGCGAGATCGAGCGGCTGGTGGCCAACCGGCTCGACGAGATCCCGCACGAGACGGCCAGCCCGGGCCGCCGGGCCGCCAAGGAGCTGTCCCGCCGACTGTTCCCGGCCACCTCCCGGATGTCCCGGCCCCGCCAGGGCACCGAGGAGACCGTCGAGGGCATCGACTCCGCGGCCGTACGCGCCTTCTACGAGCGGCATGTACGCCCCGCGACGGCCACCGCGGTGATCGTCGGCGACCTCACCGACGTCGACCTCGACGCGCTGCTCGGCGACACCCTGGGCGCCTGGACCGGCTCCCCGGCCAAGCCGAGCACCGTGCCTGCGGTGAGCGCCGACGACACCGGGCGCGTGATCATCGTGGACCGTCCCGGCTCCGTGCAGACCCAGTTGCTCATCGGCCGGGTGGGCGCGGACCGCCACGACCGGGTGTGGCCGGCGCAGGTGCTCGGCACCTACTGCCTCGGCGGCACCCTCACCTCCCGGCTGGACCGCGTCCTGCGCGAGGAGAAGGGATACACCTACGGGGTGCGCGCGTTCGGCCAGGTGCTGCGCTCCGCGCCCGACGGCTCCGGTGTCGCGATGCTCGCCATCAGCGGCTCCGTGGACACCCCGAACACCGGTCCGGCGCTCGACGACCTGTGGACGGTCCTGCGCACCCTGGCCGCCGGGGGCCTGACGGACGCCGAACGCGACGTCGCCGTACAGAACCTGGTCGGGGTCGCCCCCCTCAAGTTCGAGACGGCCGCGGCCGTGGCGAGCACGCTGGCCGACCAGGTCGAGCAGTACCTGCCGGACGACTACCAGTCGACGCTGTACCGCCAACTCGCCGCCACCGGCACCGTGGAGGCCACCGCGGCCGCCGTGAGCGCCTTCCCGGTGGACCGTCTGGTGACCGTCCTGGTCGGCGACGCCGCGCAGATCGAGGAGCCGGTCAGGGCCCTCGGGATCGGCGAAGTCACCGTCGTACCGGCCGAGTAGAAGCACAGGCGGAGGCCGAGTAGAGGCCGAGTGGAAGCCGAGTAGATATCGGGCGGAAAGACACGCACATGTGAGGCCCTGGTGACTGAAGAGTCACCAGGGCCCACGTTTGTCCGTATTGATGGCGGAGGCGGTGTGTCTGACCTGTGGCGTAGTTAACAAATCCTGTGATCCGTTTGTTATTTCGAAGACGGCCCACTTAGCGTCGGTCCGGCTGTTCGTCAGATGTTCGCCGCAGCCGCGGCACCGGACAGTCATCGCCGAGTCCCCGTATGGCGCGAGCCAGGGGAGCCGGGGACCCACCGAAGTCCCTGGGGTGAATCGGGTGCCCTTCGCGAGCGACGCGAAACGGGGGGCAGCCGTAGGAGACCTTCCTGCTCCGAACCCGTCAGCTAACCCGGTAGGCGAGAGGGAAGGAAAGGACCAGCCACTTCATGGCGTTCACCCGCGCCCCCGGCAAGCACCGCCGTCCCGGCCGTGTGCAGCGCACGACCACGAGGAACGTGGGCGTCGCCGCTCTCACCACCACCGGTGTCTTCGGCACCCTGGCCGGCCCCGCGCTCGCCGCGGAGGAGCCCGCCGTCGAGCAGACCGGCCTGAACCAGATCATCACCCTCGGCGACACGGTCGCCGACCAGGTGGACGCGCAGGCCGCCGCCCAGGAGCAGGCCGCCGAGGTCGCCGCGGTCAAGAAGCAGGCGCAGGAGGCGGCCCGCAAGGCCGCCGCCGAGAAGGCCGAGCAGGAACGTGCCGCCGCCAAGGAGCGCGAGGAGATCAAGGCCCGTGCCGCCCGCGCGGCCGAGCGCGAGCGCCTCAACACCTACGTCGCCCCCATCAGCGGCTCCTACATCTCCACCGGCTACAAGACCGGTGGCGCCGTCTGGTCCTCCGGCAGCCACACCGGTGTCGACTTCCACGCCGCGTCCGGCACGGCCGTCCTCGCGGTCGGCTCCGGCACCGTCGTCGAGGCGGGCTGGGGCGGCGCGTACGGCAACAACATCGTGGTCAAGATGGACGACGGCACGTACACCCAGTACGGCCACCTGTCGTCCATCGGCGTCTCCGTCGGCCAGCGGGTCACCCCGGGCCAGCAGATCGGCCTCTCCGGGGCCACCGGCAACGTCACGGGCCCGCATCTGCACTTCGAGGCCCGGACCACGGCCGAGTACGGCTCGGACATCGACCCCGCCGCGTATCTGCGCTCGCACGGCGTCAACGTCTGACGGACCCAACCGCTTCCCAGGAGGCCCCGGCTCATCGAGCCGGGGCTTTCCTCGTTGTGCGAACCTCTTGTGACGCACCTCCTGTCCAAAAAATATCCCTGGATTCCGGTGCGCCATCGGAAATTCCGGCTCACTGCAATAGAGTCGCTGGAAGACACGTCAATCATCGACGTTTCACGGGGATTAAGGCGGAGGTCGGTCATGCGTATTCCGGCGCACTCGGTATGCACGGCGATCCGTGATGACATCGTCGCGGGTGTCTACGAGCGCGGCAGCCGTCTCACCGAGGAACTGCTCGCCCGCCGGTACGGCGTCAGCCGGGTCCCCGTGCGCGAGGCGCTGCGCACCCTGGAGGCCGAGGGGTTCGTGGTGACCCGCCGGCACGCGGGCGCGTGCGTCGCCGAGCCGACCGAGCAGGAGGCCGCGGACCTGCTGGAGATGCGCATGCTGCTGGAGCCGCTGGGCGCCGCCCGCGCCGCCCAGCGGCGTACGGAGGCGCACCTCAAGGTGTTGCGCGGCCTGGTCAGACTGGGCCAGGAGCGGGCCAGGAGGGGCACCAGCGACGATCTGCGCTCCCTGGGCGGCTGGTTCCATGAAACGCTCGCACAGGCGTCCGGCAGCCCCGCCCTGACCTCCACACTCGCCCAGCTGCGGCACAAGATCGCCTGGATGTACGCGGTCGAGGCGCCCGCCGACCCCGTGGAGTCCTGGGCGGAGCACGGCGGCATCGTGGACGCCGTCGCGCGCGGCGACAGCGACCGGGCCCGGACCATCACCTCCCTGCACACCGAGCGCGCCACCGCCGCGCACCGGCTCCGGTTTCCGGGCGGGGCCGCCGGGGCGGAGCGCCCCGACCGTGTGAGGACTTCGCAACACCCCGTAAACATGCAGAGCCTGCGGCATTAACACGGGAGCCGTATACAAAGACGTATGAATTCCGTGGGGCATTTTTCCTGCTGCCCGCAGAACGGAATAAGAGCGGATTCGTGGCGGATGCGAAGCGGATTCGGGATGAATAGGCGAAGGGCCCGCCCGATAAATCGGACGAGCCCTTCGGTGTGTGTGCGGATGATGCGCGCGGGAGGCTTTTCAGCCCTTTCCGTCACGGTCACCCGTCACGGTCACCCGGACGTTCAGACCGTCTCGGGGAGCTCTTCGAGCCCCTCGGCGACGAGCTTCGCCAGGCGGTCGAGCGCGATGTCCGCGCCCTCGGCGTCGGAGGCGAGCACGATCTCCTCGCCGCCCTGGGCGCCGAGGCCCAGGACCGCCAGCATGGAGGCGGCGTTGACGGGGTTGCCGTCGGCCTTGGAGATCGTCACGGGGATACCGGAGGCCGTGGTGGCCCGGACGAAGATGGATGCGGGGCGGGCGTGGAGGCCCTCGGCCCAGCCGACGTTGACGCGGCGCTCAGCCATGTTGATGCTGCCCTTCGGATGTCTCGGGTATCAAGAGAGGTCTAGACCAGGTTGTCTAGACCAGTTTCCCATATGGGGCGACGTACCGGAACGGGCCCACGGCCTGACCGCGAACCGGCTGTCGCGCTTGTGTCGTGCTTCTGTTGTGCCTCCCCAGACTGCCCCGCGCCGCATACGTACGCGAGCCGTACTCTGGGGCCCATGCAGACCTCGCCGGACCGGCACGAGTACCCCGCTCACTGGGAGGCCGACGTGGTGCTGCGCGACGGCGGCACCGCACGCATCAGGCCCATCACCGTCGATGACGCCGAGCGTCTTGTCAGCTTCTACGAGCAGGTCTCGGACGAGTCGAAGTACTACCGCTTCTTCGCGCCGTACCCTCGCCTGTCCGCCAAGGACGTCCACCGCTTCACGCACCACGACTTCGTGGACCGGGTGGGGCTCGCCGCCACGGTCGGCGGCGAGTTCATCGCCACCGTACGCTACGACCGCATCGGCGCCGACGGGATGGCCGCCTCCGCCCCCGCCGACGAGGCCGAGGTCGCCTTCCTCGTCCAGGACGCCCACCAGGGGCGCGGCGTCGCCTCCGCGCTCCTCGAACACATCGCCGCCGTCGCCCGCGAACGCGGCATCAGACGCTTCGCCGCCGAGGTGCTGCCCGCCAACAGCAAGATGATCAAGGTGTTCACCGACGCCGGGTACCAGCAGAAGCGCAGCTTCGAGGACGGCGTCGTCCGCCTGGAGTTCGGCCTGGAGCCCACCGACCGCTCCCTCGCCGTGCAGCGCGCCCGGGAGCAGCGGGCCGAGGCCAGATCGGTCCAGCGACTGCTCGCCCCCGGCTCGGTCGCCGTCGTCGGCGCCGGGCGCACACCGGGCGGAGTGGGCCGCAGCCTGCTCGCCAACCTCCGGGACGCCGGCTTCACCGGGCGGCTGTACGCGGTGAACAAGGCGCTCGGGGAGGACGACAAGGAACTCGACGGGGTGCCGGCGCACCGGTCCGTCACCGACATCGAGGGCCCCGTCGACCTCGCGGTCGTCGCCGTCCCGGCGGCCTACGTCCCCGAGGTCGTCGCCGAGTGCGGGGAACACGGCGTGCAGGGGCTCGTGGTCGTGTCCGCCGGATACGCCGAGAGCGGCCCCGACGGGCGCGCGCGCCAGCGCGAGCTGGTGCGCCAGGCGCGCAGCTACGGCATGCGCATCATCGGTCCGAACGCCTTCGGCATCATCAACACCGCTCCCGGCGTACGGCTCAACGCCTCGCTCGCCCCCGAGACACCGCGCTCCGGGCGCATCGGCCTCTTCGCCCAGTCCGGCGCCATCGGGATCGCCCTGCTGTCCCGGCTGCACCGGCGCGGGGGAGGGGTCACCGGCGTCACGGGCGTCTCCACCTTCGTGTCGTCGGGCAACCGCGCGGACGTGTCCGGGAACGACGTCCTGCAGTACTGGTACGAGGACCCGGACACCGATGTCGTCCTCATGTACCTGGAGTCCATCGGCAACCCGCGCAAGTTCACCCGCCTCGCCCGGCGCACGGCGGCGGTCAAGCCGCTCGTGGTGGTGCAGGGGGCGCGTCACGGTTCCGCGCCCCTGGGGCATGCCGTGCGCGCCACCCAGCTGCCCCACACCACCGTGTCCGCGCTGCTGCGCCAGGCCGGGGTGATCCGGGTCGACACGATCACCGAACTGGTCGACGCGGGGCTGCTGCTGGCCCGCCAGCCGCTGCCCGCGGGCCCTCGCGTGGCGATCCTGGGGAACTCCGAGTCGCTCGGGATGCTGACGTACGACGCGTGCCTCTCCGAGGGGCTGCGCCCGCTGCCGCCGCGGGACCTGACGACCGGGGCCTCGGCGCGGGACTTCCACGCGGCGCTGTCGCGGGCGCTCGCCGACGACTCGTGCGACGCGGTGGTGGTGACGGCGATACCGGCACTGGGGGAGAGGTCACCGGGAGACGCGGCCCTGGCGGAGGCCCTGCGCTCGGCCGCCGCGGCGAACCCCTCGAAGCCGGTGCTCGTGGTGCACGTCGAGCTGGGCGGGCTGGCGGAGGCGCTGTCGGCCGCGGCCAGCACGGCGCCTCAGACGAGCGGCGAGGCGCCCAGGGCCGCGGGCGACGCCCGTCGGCCCGACCCCGCGGAACGACCGCCCACCGAGGACGGCGCGGGAGCGGACGTCACACCTGCGCCCCCCTCCGACTCCCACCTCATCCCTGCCTACCCCGCCGCCGAGCGGGCCGTCCGCGCCCTCTCCGAAGCCGTGCACTACGCCCAGTGGCGGCGCGAGGCGGCGGAGCCGGGACGCGTCCCCGAGTTCGAGGACATCGACGAGAAGGGGGCGGCCGAGCAGATCGACGCGCTGCTCGCCAGGGGAGAGGGACTCACGCTCGGGGCCGAGGAGACGGGCGCGCTGCTCGGGCGGTACGGCATCCGGCCGCGCCAGGCGCGGCCCGCGCCCACGCCCGACGAGGCGGCGGACGCGGCACGGGCCATCGGCTATCCCGTCGCGCTCAAGACGACCGCCCCGCACCTGCGGCACCGCGCGGACCTCGGCGGCGTACGGCTCGACCTGGCGGACGAGGAGCAACTGCGGCGGGCGTACACGGAGTTGACCGAGCTGTTCGGCGGGCCGGAGGAGCTGCGTCCGGTCGTCCAGGGCATGGCGCCGCGCGGGGTCGACACGATCGTCCGGACCGTGGTGGACCCGGCGGCCGGAGCGGTGCTCTCCTTCGGGCTCGCCGGGCCCGCGTCGCAGTTGCTCGGGGACATGGCGCACCGCCTGATCCCGGCCACCGAGCGGGACGTGGCCTCGCTGGTCCGATCGATCCGGACGGCACCGCTCCTCTTCGGCTGGCGCGGCTCCGCCCCCGTCGACACGGGGGCGCTGGAGGAGCTGCTGCTGCGGGTCTCCCGGCTGGTCGACGACCATCCCGAGGTCGTGGCGGTCTCCCTGGAGCCCGTCGTCGTCGCTCAGCACGGCCTGAGCGTCCTCGGCGCCACCGTCCGGCTCGCGCGCCCGCCCGCCCGGGACGACCTCGGCCCGCGGACGCTCCCCGTCTACTGAGGCACGTGGTGTACCGGGGGTCCCGCTCCCGGCCCGCCGGAGACGGCGCACGCACCCCGCACGGGCGGCGCACGGGCCCGCGCGTTGAACCGTCCACGACAGAACGGAGACGGCAGAGCGGTCCCTCGCAGTCGGTGCGCCACCGTAGGATGGACGTCATGGCCAAGACCAGTACGACGACCCAGGGGCTGCGTGCGGCGATCGAGCGCAGCGGCTACTACCCGGCCCTCGTGGCCGAGGCGGTGGAGGCCGCTGTCGGCGGCGAGGCCATCAAGTCGTACCTGGTCCATCAGGAGACGACGTTCGACGCGAACGAGGTACGGCGGCATGTGACCGTCCTCGTGCTCACGGGCAACCGCTTCATCGTCAGCCACACCGACGAGCAGGCCGCGGACACGACCTCGCCGACGCCGTACGCCACGACCTCGACCGAGTCGGTCAAGATCGGCCGGATCTCGTCGGTCGTGCTCAGCCGTGTCGTCGCCAACCCGGAGTCGTACGCCCCGGGCACCCTGCCCCGCGAGGTCGTCCTGACCATCGGCTGGGGAGCCGTCTCCCGCATCGACCTGGAGCCCGCCGCCTGCGGCGACCCCAACTGCGAGGCGGACCACGGATACACGGGCAGCTCGACGGCGGACGACCTCAGCCTGCGGGTCAGCGAGGCCGGGGACGGCCCGGAGACCGTGCGCCAGGCCCTCGCCTTCGCCCAGTCGCTCTCCGAGGCGACCGCGGACACCGCCCGCTGATGGCGCTGCCCACCTGGGACCACCCGGAACCCCTCGCCGTCGGCTCCGCCCCCGTCCCGGAGTACGGGACCGGCTCGCTCGCCGACCTGCTGCCCACCCTCGCGGCCGGCATGGGCGTTCCCGGTACGGCCGCCGCGATACCGGAACTGACGGCGGCCGACCGGGCCTGTGTGTTCCTGGTCGACGGCCTCGGCTGGGAGCAGCTGAGGGCGCATCCGGACGAGGCGCCGTACATGACCGCGCTGCTGGCGTCCTCGCGCGGCGGCACCGGCCGCCCCATCACCGCGGGCTACCCCGCCACCACCGCCACCTCCCTCGCCTCCGTGGGCACCGGCCTGCCCCCGGGCGCGCACGGCCTGCCCGGCTACACGGTCCGCAACCCGGAGACGGCGGAGCTGATGAACCAGCTCCGCTGGCAGCCGTGGACGTCCCCGCGCGTGTGGCAGCCGTACCCCACGATCTTCCAGCTGGCCGACCAGGCGGGTGTGCACACCGCCCAGGTCACCGCCCCCGCCTTCCAGAACACCCCCCTCACCCAGATCGCGCTGAGCGGCGGCACGTTCCACGGCAGGCTCTCCGGCGAGGACCGCATGGATGTGGCCGCCGAGCAACTGGCGGCCGGCGACCGCGCGTTGATCTACACGTACTACTCCGAGCTGGACGGCGCCGGACACCGCTTCGGTGTCGACTCGGACGCCTGGCGCGGCCAGCTCATGCACGTCGACCGGCTGGTCCAGCGCCTCGCCGAGCAACTCCCGCCGCGCACCGCGCTGTACGTGACCGCCGACCACGGCATGATCGACATCCCGTTCGACGAACAGCACCGCATCGACTTCGACGAGGACTGGGAGCTGCGCGCCGGGGTCGCCCTGCTGGGCGGCGAGGGCCGCGCCCGCCATGTGTACGCCGTACCGGGCGCCCGGTCGGACGTCCTGACCTGCTGGCGCGAGGTCCTCGGCGAGCAGTTCTGGATCGCCTCCCGCGACGAGGCGATCGAGGCGGGCTGGTTCGGCCCGCACATCGACGAGCGGGTGTACGCCCGCCTCGGCGACGTGATCGCGGCCGCCCGCGACGACGTCCTGATCATCGCCTCCGAGCGGGAGCCCAAGGAGTCGGCGATGGTCGGCAACCACGGCTCGATGACCCCCGTGGAACAGCTGGTCCCGCTGCTCGAAGTACGCTCCTGAGGCTCCGCCGGCCCTGCCGTCCGCCCCGCCGCCCCCTCGCCCTCCTCACCGAAAGGTGCTCAACCCACCATGCCCGAGCTGGTGTTCTTCTCCGGAACCATGGACTGCGGGAAGTCGACGCTGGCCCTCCAGATAGAGCACAACCGTTCGGCACGCGGCCTCCAGGGCATGATCTTCACGCGTGACGACCGCGCGGGCGAGGGCAAGCTGTCCTCGCGGCTGGGCCTGGTGACCGACGCCGTGGAGGTCGAGGACGGCCAGGACCTGTACGCGTACCTCGTCGACCACCTCTCCCGGGGCCGCCGCGCGGACTATGTGATCGCCGACGAGGCCCAGTTCCTCGCCCCCGAGCAGATCGACCAGCTCGCCCGCGTCGTGGACGACCTCAGCCTCGACGTCTACGCCTTCGGGATCACGACCGACTTCCGCTCCAAGCTCTTCCCCGGCTCCCAGCGCCTCGTCGAGCTGGCCGACCGCGTGGAGGTCCTCCAGGTCGAGGCCCTGTGCTGGTGCGGCGCCCGCGCCACGCACAACGCCCGGACCATAGGCGGCCAGATGGTCGTCGAGGGCGCCCAGGTCGTCGTCGGCGACGTCAACCAACCGGACGACATCGGCTACGAGGTCCTCTGCCGCCGTCACCACCGTCGCCGTCTGACAGCCGCCACGGCACGCGCGAGCGCCCTCTCCCCGGACGTCCTGCCGGTCGAGACGGTCTGAGCGGAACACCCGGGGCCGCGCGCGGAATCACCCGACCGTGTGAACGCCCCCGCGCACGGATCAGTGTTCCGTGCGCACCACCGCGAACTTCGCCCCCTCCGGGTCGGCGAGCGATGCCACGGGGCCGTGCGGGGTGTCATGGGTGGGTTTCAGGACGTGCCCGCCCAGCTCGATGACACGGTTGGCGGCCTCGTCGGGGTCGGTCACCTCGAAGTAGGTCAGCCAGTGCGGGCCGCGGTCGCGGGGGAGGGCGTCGCCCACACCGTGGATACCGGCGACGGGACGGCCCTCGATGCGGAGGGTGACGTAGTCGAGGTCGTCCGAGACGACCGGCTCCTCCTCGTAACCGAAGGTCGTCTCGTAGAACTTGGCGACCAGCGAGCTGTCCACGGTGAGGAGTTCGTCCCACGCCGGGGTGCCGGGGACACCGGTGATGTCCGCGCCCAGGTGCTCGGCCGCCTGCCAGATGCCGAAGACGGCGCCCGCGGGGTCCGAGGCGATCGCCAGCCGGCCCGCCTCACCGGCGTCCAGCGGCCCCACACCGACGGTGCCGCCGCAGTGCCGTACCGTCTCCGCCGTCCGATCCGCGTCGGCCGAGGCGAAGTACGGCGTCCAGGCGATCGGGAGATGGCGGTCGGGCGGCAGCTGGCCGATGCCCGCCACCTGACGCCCGTCGAGCAGTGCCCGCGCGTACGGGCCGAGCTGCTGGGGGCCGGGCTGGAACTCCCAGCCGAACAGTGCCCCGTAGAAGTCCTGGGTCGTGGCCATCCCGTGCACCATCAGGCTCACCCAGCAGGGTGTGCCCGGTGGATACGCCCCAGCATGCCGGCCGGTCGACCCCCGTGCCTCGGTCATCGTCACTCTCTCCTCGGCCCCTCGCGGTGGCCGTGTCCGTCCGCCCTCCGTACACGTGTACCGCGTCCACGCGCGATCACGCCCCGTGCCGATGCTCGCACCACCCGTAGTGCCACAGGCCCGCGCCGCACCGCCGCGCGACGCGTACGTACGCGAGGATGCCCGGCTCGCCGGTACCCGTCGCTTGCCGTGTCACTGCCGTGCGGTGTCCATCGGTTGTACGGCATGTGCCCGAGCCCGTACGCCCGGTGATCGGCACCGCCCGGCGGGCAGAGTAGCCCGACCCGGGCGAGGCGGCCACCCCGTGCGCGAGGATGGGGCCATGAACGCCATCATCTCGGCCCCCGACCTCGTCGACGAGCTGACGGGAGCCCGCCCGCCGGTCCTCCTGGACGTCCGCTGGCAGTTGGGCGGCCCGAACCTGCGCCCCGAGTACGAGAAGGCGCACATCCCGGGAGCGGTCTTCGTCGACCTGGACGCCGAACTCGCCGGCCCGGCGGGCTCCGCCGGCCGCCACCCGCTGCCCGACACCGACGCCTTCGGTACGGCGATGAGGGCGGCCGGGGTCTCGGCCGACCGCCCCGTCGTCGTGTACGACGGCGGCCTCAACTGGGCGGCGGCGCGCGCGTGGTGGCTGCTCCGCTGGGCGGGCCACCCCTCGGTCCGGGTCCTGGACGGCGGTCTGGCCGCCTGGGAGGGCCCGTTGACGGCCGAGGTCCCCGAGCCCGCGCCCGGCACCTTCGAGCCCGCCCCCGGCGCGCTCCCGCTGCTCGACGCGGACGGCGCCGCCGCGCTGGCCCGCGGCGGGCTCCTGCTGGACGCACGGGCCGCCGAACGCTACCGGGGCGATGTGGAGCCCATCGACCCGGTCGGCGGCCACATCCCGGGCGCGGTGTCGGCGCCGACCACGGAGAACGTGGCCGGATCCGGCCGCTTCCGGACCGCCGCCGAACTCGCCGACCGCTTCAAGGGACTCGGCGCGACCGCCGGGTCCGAGGTCGGCGTCTACTGCGGCTCCGGGGTCTCCGGTGCCCACCAGGTGCTGGCGCTGGCCGTCGCGGGCATTCCGGCGGCCCTGTATGTGGGCTCGTGGTCGGAGTGGTCCCGGGACGGCAGCCGCCCGGTCGCCACCGGGCCCGACCCCTTGTGACCCGGCGCTGACGGGCACGCCGTGGGGCCCGCGTCTGAACGACGCGGGCCCCACACACGTATGAATGACCGATCCTGCAACGATCCCGCGACCAACAGAAACGAACTCGACAGAAACGAACTCGACAGAAACGAACCCGAGAGAAACGGATCTGCTTGAGAAGCGACCTGCCAACTCCCCACCGCTGTGGGCCCGCTACTCCTGCTTCTTGCGTCTCGTACCGAACACGATCTCGTCCCAGCTGGGCACCGCCGCACGCCGGCCCGGCCGGACGCCGTCGGCCTCGGCCTGACGGTCGGTGGCACCGATGAGCCGGTCGCGGTGGCCGTTGACCGACCGCGGCATGAGGATGTCCGCGTAGGCGGAGCCGGCCGACGCCGCGGGGGCCGCGGACTCCTCCTCCGCCACCTCCTCGACGGAGGCGGACTCCTCCTGCGGTTCGGCGGACGGCAGTTCGGGCACCACCAGGTCGCCCCGGTAGCTGGGCACGGCCTCCAGGATGCTCGTCAGCGAGTCGCGCTCGCTCACCAGCTCCTCGTCGGACTCGGGGGGCGGCGAGGGCAGGGCGGGACGTTCCGCCTGGCGGTCCAGGGGGCGGTCACGGGGCAGCCGCGCGATCCTCGGCACGAACGGGAAGCTGGGCTCGGGCGTCCCGAGGTCGTCCGACTCGCCGATCAGCGAGCGCGCCTCGTCGTCGACGGCCTGGACGAGCCGCCGGGGCGGGTCGTACGTCCAGCTCGCCGAGTGCGGTTCGCCCGCGACGCAGTAGACCAACAGGACTTCCCAGGTGCCGTCGTCGCGGCGCCACGAGTCCCACTGGACGGTGTCCTTCTCGGCGCCGCGCAGCAGCAGCCGCTCCTGGACGGCCTCGCCGAGCTGGGGCCCCGCGGCGTTCTCGCCGGGGCGGCGGACCGAGGTCTTGCGGGCCCGCTCGGCCATGAAGGCGCGCTCGGCCAGGACGGGGCCCTCGAACCGGCGGACCCGGTCGACGGGGATGCCGGCGAGCTGCGCGACCTCCTCGGCCGTGGCACCCGCGCGTATCCGCGCCTGGATGTCACGGGGACGGAGATGGCTCTCCACCTCGATCTCGATCTGACCGAGACGGGGACGGTCGCCGCGCACGGCGGCACGCAGCCGTTCGTCGATCGGAAGCGTGTACTCCGTGGAATCGGCAGCCTTCAGCACCAGCCGTGTGCCGTCATTGGAGACGGCCACGACACGCAGTTCGGGCATGGGGACCTCCCGGGTGGTGCCTGCCGACGTCACGTGCGTCGCTGCTTCCGCTAGTCGAGTGTGGCCTGCCCGGGTGCAGCCTGCCACAACCTTGCCGAGTTGCCCGGCGTGTCGGGCGTGAGCCCGAGGCCGCCGTTATGGCACGGTTACCTATTCGCAACGCTAAGTGACGAACCTCATCACCCTGTGCAACGAGCCCCCTCCCGGCGGTCCTTGACGGCCCCGGACACCCTGGCGGGAGTCCGGACCCAGGGCTCGCAACAGTACTCCATTCGGGCCACTTGCGTGGATCGGCACGCCGCTCAACTTCTCATGGCAGACGTCGATCCGCCGCCGGAACAGACCATTTCGTGACCCCGGGAGGGACCCGCTTCACACGATCGTCGACAACCGCCCGCCCGGCTACGCCCCGAGCACCCGGCGCAAGTAGTCGTTCTGGAACCGCCGTTCGGGGTCGAGCCGGTCACGGAGCGCGGTGAACTCCCCGAAGCGGGGGTAGACCTTGGCGAAGTAGTCCGTGTCCCGCGTGTGCACCTTGCCCCAGTGCGGACGCCCCTCGTGCGCGGTGAAGATCCGCTCGGCGGCGGTGAAGTACGCCTGATAGGGCGTGCCTCTGAACATGTGCACGGCGACGTAGGCGCTCTCGCGGCCGGAGGCGGTCGAGAGCGTGATGTCGTCGGCCGGCGCGGTGCGGACCTCCACGGGGAAGCTGACGCGCAGGTTCGACCGGTCGACCATCGCCTTGAGTTCACGCAGCGTGTCCACCACGGCCTCGCGCGGGACGGCGAACTCCATCTCCACGAAGCGCACTCGGCGCGGAGACGTGAAGACCTTGTAGGGGATGTCGGTGTAGGTCCGCGCGGACAGGGCGCGGCTGGAGATCTGGGCGATCGTCGGGATGGTGGCGGGCACCGCCTGGCCGACCCAGTTGGCCACCTGGAACAGGCCGTTGGAGAGGAACTCGTCCTCGAACCAGCTGTTCAGCTGTGGTACTGGCTTCTCGGGGCCCGCGCTGCGGTTGTTGCGCTTGGTGTTGGTGTTGCCGGTGTGCGGGAACCAGTAGAACTCGAAGTGCTCGTTCTCGGCGTGCAGTTCGTCGAACTCGGCGAGCACCCGCTCGAACGGCATCGGTTCCTCGCGTGCCGTGAGCAGGAAGATCGGCTCCACGGCGAAGGTGATCGCGGTGACGATGCCGAGAGCGCCGATGCCGACGCGGGCGGCGGCGAAGACATCGGGGTTCTCCGTCGCGGAACAGGTGAGGATCGAGCCGTCGGCGGTGACCAGTTCGAGTGCGCGGATCTGGGCGGCGATCGACGCCGAGTCGCGGCCGGTGCCGTGGGTGCCGGTGCTGGTCGCCCCGGAGACCGTCTGCTCCATGATGTCGCCCATGTTCGTGAGCGACAGCCCCTCGCGCGCGAGAGCCATGTTGAGTCTCTTGAGCGGCGTACCGGCGGCCACCGTGACGGTCATGGCCTCACGGTCGATCTTGCGTATACCGGTCAACAGTTGAGGGCGGATCAATACGCCGTCGGTCGCGGCGGCGGCCGTGAAGGAGTGGCCGGCGCCGACCGCCTTCACCCGGAGGTCCTCCTCGGCGGCCTGCCGTACGGCGGCGGCGAGTTCCTCGACGGTGGCCGGGGTGACCTCCCGTACGGGCCGGGCGGTGACGTTCCCCGCCCAGTTACGCCACGTGCCGCTCTTGCCGATCACTGTGGTGCTCATGGGGCCCTCCCCGCCTTGGAGCCGGCCTGCGCAGCCGGCGGTACCCGAGGAAACCCACCGCGACCGCGACGGCCCCGGACGCCGCCGGAACCACGTACCCCGCCTTCGCCCCGGCCGCGTCGATCACCCAGCCGGAGACCGAGGAGCCGAGCGCGACCCCGACCGCGAGCCCGGTGCCCACCCAGGTCATGCCCTCGGTCAGTTGCGTGCGTGGTACGTGTTCTTCGATCAAGGACATGGTCGTGATCATCGTGGGTGCGATGGACAGTCCGGCAACGAAGAGCGCCACGGCCAGAAACGGCAAGTTTCCGACCAGTAGGAGGGGGATCATACTCACGGCCATGCCGCACACGCCCAGCAGCCACCGGCGTTCCGGCGCCCCGCCGAAGCGCAGCAGCCCGAAGACGATGCCCGCGGCGCACGAACCGGCCGCGTAGAGGGCCAGCACGACGCTCGCGGCGGCCTTGTGGCCCCGCTCGTCGGCGAAGGCCACGGTGACCACGTCGACCGCCCCGAAGATCGCCCCGGTCGCGACGAAGGTGGCCACCAGGACCTGGAGTCCGGGCGAGCGCAACGCCGAACCGCTCTTGTCGTCCCGCGCGCGCGGGTGCGGCGCCGGCTCGGTGGAGCGCTGCGCGGTCAGCCAGAAGACCCCGGCCGCGAGGAAGCAGGCGGCGAGCAGCGGCCCGGCCTCCGGGAACCACGCGGTGGACAGCCCGATGGAGATGATCGGCCCGAAGATGAAGCAGATCTCGTCGACGACCGACTCGAAGGAGTACGCGGTGTGCAGCTGCGGGGTGTCCCGGTACAGGGCGGCCCACCGCGCGCGGGTCATCGCCCCGAGGCTCGGCACACAGCCGATGCCGGCCGAGCAGAGGTAGAGCACCCAGTCGGGCCAGCCGTAGTGCGCGGCGAACAGCAGCCCCGCCGCGGCGGACAGGGCGACCAGCGTGGCCGGGCGCAGCACCCGCCGCTGTCCGTACTGGTCCACCAGCCGCGAGATCTGCGGGCCGAGCACGGCGGCGGACAGCGCGATGGTCGCCGAGAGCGCGCCGGCCAGGCCGTACCGTCCGGTGAGCTGGGAGATCATCGTGACCACGCCGATGCCCATCATGGACAGCGGCATCCGGCCGAGGAGACCCGCGGCGGTGAAGCCCTTGGTGCCGGGGGCGGCGAACAGGGCGGAGTAGGGGCTGGGCACGGGGGCTCCGGTCGGTCCGGTAAGAGGAGGAAGTGATTCCTCGTAAGGTGCGAAGGCGGTCGATACAGCTTACGGGTCCGGTCACCCCGAGTCATCCCCGGGCGTGGGCCGGGATCCCGGCCGGCGGTGCCGGGTGGCAGGATCGACGACATGCCACACGCGCACGACGCCACCCCCTACGACGCCCTGCTCCTGCTCTCGTTCGGCGGCCCGGAGGGCCCGGACGACGTGGTCCCGTTCCTGGAGAACGTGACGCGGGGTCGCGGCATCCCCAAGGAACGCCTCAAGGAAGTCGGGCAGCACTACTTCCTGTTCGGCGGGGTCAGCCCCATCAACGACCAGAACCGCGCCCTGCTCGACGCCCTCCGCAAGGACTTCGCCGAACACGGCCTCGACCTGCCGGTCTACTGGGGCAACCGCAACTGGGCGCCCTACCTGACCGACACCCTGCGCGAACTGGTCGCCGACGGCCGCCGCCGCGTCCTGGTCCTCACCACCAGCGCGTACGCCTCGTACTCGGGCTGCCGCCAGTACCGCGAGAACCTCGCCGACTCGCTGGCCGCCCTGGAGGCCGAGGGCCTGGAACCGCCGCGGATCGACAAGATCCGGCACTACTTCAACCACCCGGGCTTCCTGGAGCCCATGATCGACGGTGTCCTGGAGTCGCTCGCCGACCTCCCCGAGGACGTCCGCGACGGCGCGCACCTCGCCTTCTGCACGCATTCCATCCCGAACGCCTCGGCGGACACCTCCGGCCCGGCCGAGGACCACGGGGACGGCGGCGCGTACGTCGCGGAGCACCTGGACGTCGCGAAGCTCATCGCCGACGCCGTGCGCGAGCGGACCGGCGTCGAGCACCCCTGGCGGCTCGTCTACCAGTCCCGCTCGGGCGCCCCGCACATCCCCTGGCTGGAGCCCGACATCTGCGACCACCTGGAGGAGCGGCACGAGGCCGGCGTCCCGGCCGTCGTGATGGCCCCCATCGGCTTCGTCTCGGACCACATGGAGGTCCTGTACGACCTCGACACCGAGGCCATGGCCAAGGGGGCGGAGCTGGGCCTGCCGGTCCGCCGCTCCGCCACCGTCGGCGCCGACCCCCGGTTCGCCGCCGCGATCCGCGACCTCGTCCTGGAGCGCGCGGCGGTCGAGCGCGCCGAGGACGCGGTCACCCCCTGCGCCCTCGGCGCGCTCGGCGCGAGCCACAACCTGTGCCCGGTCGGCTGCTGCCCGGCCCGCGCACCCCGGCCCGCCGCCGCGGGCGCCGACAGTCCGTACGTGTGAGGAGCACCATGACCGACCAGCCAGAGCGTTCGGAGCGCCCGGACGGCCTGAGGGCCGAGCTGCTGGAGATCGCCCTGGACGCCGCCGCCCGCGCGGGAGCCTTTCTGCGCGACGGCCGGCCCGCCGATCTCGGTGTGGCCGCCACCAAGTCCAGCGCGGTCGACGTCGTCACCGAGATGGACATCGCCTCCGAGAAGCTGATCACCGGCCTGCTCGCCGAGCGCAGGCCGCACGACGGCGTGCTCGGCGAGGAGGGCGCCAGCGTCGAGGGCACCAGCGGCGTGCAGTGGGTGATCGACCCCCTCGACGGCACCGTCAACTACCTCTACGGGCTGCCCAGTTGGGCCGTGTCCATCGCGGTCCGGGTGGACGGCGAGACGGTCGTGGGCGTGGTGTACGCCCCGGAGCGCGGCGAGACCTTCCGGGCCGTCCTCGGCGAGGGCGCGTACCTCGACGACCGCCCCGCGCGCGTGCGGCCCGCCCCCGAGCTGGGGCTGGCCCTCGTCGGCACCGGCTTCGGCTACCGCGCCGAGCGGCGGGCCAAGCAGGCCGACGTGCTGCGCGCGCTGATCCCCGAGGTGCGGGACATCCGGCGCGGCGGCTCGGCCGCGATCGACCTGTGCGACGTGGCCGTGGGCCGTCTGGACGCGTACTACGAGCGCGGCCTGAACGCCTGGGACTACGCGGCGGGCGACCTCGTCGCCCGGGAGGCGGGCGCCCTGACCGGTGGCCGCCCCGGAGAGCCCCTCTCACCCGACCTGACCATCGCCGCCCCACCCGTCCTCTTCGAGGCCCTCCAGACCCGCCTGGACGCCCTCGGCGCCTGGCACGACTGACGGACACGGCGGCGTCGTCTCTGGACCCACCACAGAAAAGGGCGCCCTACGGCGAGTGAGCCGAAGGGGCGCGCCTGTGTCGAGAGCTCGAACGCGCGGAGGCCCGAAGGGTCGAGCACGATCGGGCTCTCGACACAGGCTCAGGCGCCCCGGAGGCGAACCGAGCCCTAAAAAACGAGCGAGACCCCGGCCTGGATCTGCCGGGGTCTCGCCGTCATGCGTAAGGGCCGGGAATCAGACGCTCTGCGCGCCGACCTCCACACCGTGGTCGGCGGCGAGGCGGCGCAGGTCGTCGAGCTCGCCCTGCTCCACCTCGACGAGGAAGTCGTCGCCCTCGTCGCGCGCCCTGGTCAGGTCGGACTCGGTCGTCCTTATGCGCTGCAGAAGTCCTGCGGTGAATGCGTCCATGCTGCGCCCCCTCGTCCTGGGTCGTGGGTCGATGGCACGGGGGTGTGCCGTTCGGAAGGGGCGATCACGTCTCTTTGTGGATGCCCAGCGCTGCCCTGGCCGGGCGGCGACGGTGCCGGACACCCACGCCCACTCTGCGGAAAAGCGGATGCCGACGTACCGCATGGTGGTGCGGCACAAGCAGAGCGTGATCGCGGGGTGTAAAGCCGTCCTCCCCCCGGTCTCTCGGACGGAAACCTCAACCGGACGAAAAAATCCCGCATTCCCGGCCGGGCGCCTTCGCCCTTCCTGTCACGGGGTCGTCTTACAGCCGACTTACGGCCGAAAAAGGCAGGATGGAGGTCACACACCCACGAACACCCTGCCCGCGCGCGCCTCCCACGCGCTACGCGGGTGGACACAGGAAGGACAAGCGACGTGCGCGTACTCGTCGTCGAGGACGAGCAGCTGCTCGCCGATGCGGTGGCCACCGGACTGCGCCGGGAGGCCATGGCCGTCGACGTCGTGTACGACGGTGCGGCCGCCCTGGAACGCATCGGAGTCAACGACTACGACGTGGTCGTCCTCGACCGGGACCTCCCTCTCGTCCACGGCGACGACGTCTGCCGCAAGCTCGTCGAGCTGGGCCTGCCCACGCGCGTGCTGATGCTCACCGCGTCCGGCGACGTCAGCGACCGCGTCGAGGGCCTGGAGATCGGCGCCGACGACTATCTGCCCAAGCCGTTCGCCTTCAGCGAGCTCATCGCGCGCGTACGGGCCCTCGGCCGGCGTACGAGCCTGCCGCTGCCGCCCGTCCTGGAGCGGGCCGGCATCAAGCTCGACCCCAACCGCCGCGAGGTCTTCCGCGACGGCAAGGAAGTCCAGCTCGCGCCCAAGGAGTTCGCGGTCCTGGAGGTGCTGATGCGCAGCGAGGGCGCCGTCGTCTCGGCGGAGCAACTGCTGGAGAAGGCCTGGGACGAGAACACCGACCCGTTCACCAACGTCGTGCGCGTCACGGTCATGACGCTGCGCCGCAAGCTCGGCGAACCACCGGTCATCGTCACCGTGCCCGGCTCCGGCTACCGGATCTGATCCGCCGTGGCCGCCACCCCGGCGCCGCCCCAGGCGCCCCCGAAGCCCACCTGGGACCCCCGCCGGGCACAGAACCCGCTCCCCTGGCTGCGCCCGACCATCCGGATACGGCTCACGCTGCTGTACGGCGGCATGTTCCTGATCGCCGGGATCCTGCTGCTGTCGATCATCTATCTGCTCGCCGCCCAGGCCGTGAGCACCGGCAACACCCCGGTGTTCAAGATCGAGGACGGCACGAACATCAGCGTGTCCAGCAACATATGTCCCGCGGTCGACGCCGACACGGCCCCGACCAACCTGAGGCTGGACGACTTCAACCGGGCGATCGCCGCCTGTATCGACCACGAGCGTCAGGTCGCCCTGGACACCCTGCTCAGCCGTTCCCTGCTGGCCCTGCTCGGGCTCGCCGTGATCGCGTTCGCGTTCGGGTACGCGATGGCGGGCCGGGTGCTCGCGCCGCTCGGCCGGATCACCCGCACCGCGCGCGCGGTGGCGGGCTCGGACCTGTCCCGCCGGATCGAGCTGGACGGCCCGGACGACGAGCTGAAGGAGCTGGCGGACACCTTCGACGACATGCTGGAGCGGCTCCAGCGGGCCTTCACGGCCCAGCAGCGGTTCGTCGGGAACGCCTCGCACGAGCTGAGGACACCGCTGGCGATCAACCGCACGCTGCTGGAGGTGCATCTCTCCGATCCGGGCGCGCCGGCCGAGCTGCAGCAGCTGGGCAGGACGCTGCTGGCCACCAACGAGCGCAGTGAGCAGCTCGTCGAGGGGCTGCTGCTGCTCGCCCGCAGCGACAACCAGATCGTGGAGCGCAAGCCGGTGGACCTCGCCGAGGTGGCGTCCCAGGCCATCGACCAGGTGCGCTCCGAGGCCGACGCCAAGAAGGTGGAGATCCGCGGCGAGTGGGCCCCCGCGGTCGTCCAGGGCAACGGCGTGCTGCTGGAGCGGATCGCCCTGAACCTCGTCCAGAACGCCGTCCGGTACAACGTGCCGGGACCGGGCGGCTGGGTGGAGGTCACCACGGAGCTGCAGCACGGGCAGGCGGTGCTGACGGTCACGAACACCGGACCCGTGGTCCCGGCGTACGAGATCGACAACCTTTTCGAGCCGTTCCGGCGGCTGCGTACGGAGCGCACGGGCAGTGACAAGGGCGTGGGCCTCGGCCTGTCGATCGTCCGGTCCGTGGCCCGTGCGCACGGCGGCCATATCGCCGCCCGGCCACGTGAGGGAGGCGGACTCGTGATGCGCGTGACCCTTCCCGTCTGAGAAAATGACCCCCGGTTCCGGGACGTGTTCGCTTTGCGCGGAATTTCCCGGGCGCCTGATCGAAACGGTCGTGCACGACCGATGTGTGATCGATCACAGAGGCGAATTTCCAGCCATATACCGAGCGTGATCATGTGACCGTCGGAAAGCCGGGAAAATCCGGGTTTTCGGGGGTTGAGATCACGGGAAGTACATGCTGAGGCGCCTTTGATATGCAGCCTCAGGACCGTGTACGGTCCCGTTCGCCATCCAAGCCGATCACTCTTGAGGAGTCCGGTTGGGTGTCGATTGAGTAACAGACCTTGATGTGAGGCAAAATCTCCGCCTCAGGTCGGGCACAAGTCCGGCCTCTCACGCGTTACGTGCGCTGGAGACACCGCAGACACCCAGAGGGGGAGAGCGCGACATGGCAACGGATTACGACACCCCACGCAAGACCGACGACGACGTCGACTCGGACAGCCTGGAAGAGCTCAAGGCTCGCCGGAACGACAAGTCGACTTCCGCCGTGGATGTAGACGAGTTCGAGGCCGCCGAAGGCCTGGAACTGCCCGGGGCCGACCTCTCGAACGAGGAGCTGGCCGTCCGGGTGCTGCCCAAGCAGCAGGACGAGTTCACCTGCATGAGCTGCTTCCTGGTGCACCACCGCAGCCAGCTGGCCCGCGAGAAGAACGGTCAGCCGATCTGCCGCGACTGCGACTGAGGCAGGGTCGGCCGTGACTGGCTCGACCCCACCTTGGAAGCGCCGCTCCCGCAAGGGGGCGGACCAGGAGCCGTACGACGGCTCCGACGGCGTGCGTGACGACGAGCGGGGCTCCTCCGACCAGGGAGCGGCCTCGCTCGAACGTGCGTCCGGCACGGCGTCGGGGGGCGCCACGGATGAGCAGGGACGCCTGCCCGTACCGGTGGACACTCCGGCGCCGGTCGCCCGACGGCGCGCGGCCGTCGTCCGCGACGGACTCAAACAGGGCCTGAAGGTCGGGGCCCGCAAGAGCGGTGACGGGGCCAGAGCGGGCCTCGCGTACATCACCGACCGGGTCATCGAGATCGCCCCACGGATCCCCGTGCGCGATCTCGCGGCTCTGCGTGCCCAGTTCCCGGGGCTGGGGCCCGAGCAGATCGCCGACAAGCTCGTCGCGGGGGCCGCCAACGCGACCTCCACGGTGGGCGCGGGGGTCGGGGCCGCCGCGATGCTGCCGACACCGCCCGCGATGCCCGCGGAGCTCGCCGCCGAGATCACCGGGGTCGCCGCGATCGAGCTGAAGCTCATCGCCGAGCTGCACGAGGTGTACGGGGTGCGGCCGCCGGGGAATCTGCGGCAGCGCAGTACCGCGTATCTGGACTCCTGGTCCGGGGAGCGCGGGATCGACGTGACCAAGCCGTCGACGATCAACTCGGCGCTCGGCGGGCAGATGAAGCGCCAGCTGCGGCAGCAGATCATGAAGCGGATGGTGCGGAATCTGCCGAACCTGATGCCGTTCCTGGTCGGGGCCGCGGTCGGGGCGGTCATGAACCGCCGGGAGACCAGACACCTCGCCGAGCGCATCCGCAAGGACCTGCGGCGCACCCAGGTGCCGTGGGAGGCGCTGCCGGCACTGCCGCCGCTGGAGGAGCCGGTGGATCCGCTGACGGTGGGGGAGCTGCCGAAGGAACTCGGCGGGGGCTGAGCGGTGGTGGCCGACGCCGCCTCGGCTGATCGCCGTCGCGGCGGCCGGGAACCGGCTGTCGACAGCCGGTTCCCGGCCGCACGCGGTAAGAGTTCGACGAGAGACCGCCCCGCCGGCGGGGCGGGCTACGCGGCCGTCCTCGCCGCTTCCAGGGCGGCCACCAGACGCTCCGGTTCCCGGGTCGACAGGTACACGTACGGGGTGGGGTCGGTCGGGTCCACGACGGGGATGCGCAGGGCCGTCGGGATGTAGGCGCGCAGGAGCATGAAGGCGTGCGGGTTGGCCTTGTGGGTGCGCCAGGCCTGGGCCTCCTCGCGGTCCAGGATCTCCGGTTCGCCGAGGGCGCCGACCGGGATCTTCGCCTCGCCCGCGATCAGTGAGTCGCCGACGACCCGGATACGGACCGAGCCGTAGGAGCTGGCCGCGACCGCCGCGACCGCGGTGCCGCCCGCCAGTCCGCCCAGCAGGGGCAGCGTGCCGAACGGCAGCAGGATGAGGGCCATCGAGACGCCGACCAGGAAGCAGACGAGCCACCAGGTGCGGGGAGCGGTGAGGCGTTCTTCGTACGGCGAGGCGGAGAGCTGCATGGCGTCAAGCTTGGCATGCGGCTCCGCCCGCCCCGGAATAGGGGCGTCCGAGGGGAAACCCTGCCCGTAGGGACGGTGGCCGGACGCTGACGGACGGGTAAGGTCTGCGCCTGTGAGAGGTACTTCCGCGGCCCTGCGGCCCCCGGCGGACGCCAAGGCGCCCGTACGGCATCCCGAGGCACCCGCCCCCGGAGAGTCGCTGGGCGCGCACTACGGGCAGTGTTTCGGCTGTGGCGGCGAGCAGCCCCACGGACTGCATCTGGAGGCGACGGCCGGTGAGGGCGTCACCCTCACCGCCGAGTTCACCGTGCGGCCCGCGCACCAGGGGGCGCCGGGCCTCGCGCACGGCGGGGTCCTGGCCAGCGCCCTCGACGAGACCCTCGGCTCCCTCACCTGGCTGCTGCGCACCATCGCGGTGACCGGACGGCTGGAGACCGACTTCCTGCGGCCCGTCCCCGTCGGCACCGTGCTGCATCTGCGGGCCGAGGTGACCGCGGTGGCCGGGCGGAAGATCTTCGCCAGTGCCGAGGGCCGCATCGGGGGTCCCGACGGAGCCCTCGCCGTGCGTGCCGACGCGCTCTTCGTCGAGGTCAAGGTCGACCACTTCATCGACCACGGCCGTGACGAGGAGATCCAGGCGGCCATGAACGACCCGGACCAGGTCCGGCGGGCCCGTGCCTTCGAGGTGAATCCGTGAGCGGCGAACGTCCCCCTCTCGACGTCCTGATCCGGCGCGTCGACCCCGATGTGCCGCTGCCGGACTATGCGCGGCCCGGTGACGCGGGAGCCGATCTGCGCACCACGGAGAGCCGGGAGCTGAAGCCCGGTGAACGGGCCGTGCTGCCCACGGGAGTGTCCATCGCGCTCCCGGAGGGGTACGCGGCCTTCGTGCACCCGCGGTCCGGTCTCGCGGCCCGCTGCGGCGTCGCCCTGGTGAATGCCCCGGGGACGGTTGATGCCGGGTACCGTGGGGAGATCAAGGTGATCGTGGTGAATCTCGACCCGTATGAAGCCGTACGGTTCGAGCGCTTTGACAGGATTGCCCAACTGGTCGTCCAGCAGGTCGAGAAGGTGCGCTTCCAGGAGGTGGCGGAGCTTCCCGACTCGGCGCGGGCCGAGGGGGGCTTCGGGTCCACCGGCGGTCATGCCGCCGTGGACGGCACAACCGCCGGCACGACGAGCGGCGCAACAAGCGGCACAACGGGTGGGAATCGATACGCATCGGTCGTATCCGACCGGGAAGGACAGTGACGTGTTCGGACGTCGCAAGAAGAAGGGTTCCGCCGAGGACGCGGCGGACGCGGCGAGCGAGGCCGAGCAGGTCGACGGCGTTGCCGGGGAGGCCGACGGCGAGACGGACGAGGTCGAGCGCGAGCGTGTGCGGCTCGAGCCCGAGCCGCGGCCGGACGGCCCGTGGGACAGCACCGAGGTGCGCGAGCCCGGCGAGGGCCGGGTGGACCTCGGCGGCATCTTCGTGCCCGGAGTCGACGGCATGGAGCTGCGGGTCGAGGTCGCGGGCGACGCGATCGTCGCGGCGACCGTCGTACTGCGGGACAGCGCGGTCCAGCTGCAGGCTTTCGCCGCACCCAAGCGCGAGGGCATCTGGGGCGAGGTCCGTGAGGAGATCGCCTCCGGCATCACCCAGCAGGGCGGGGTCATCGACGAGGTCGAGGGTCCGCTGGGCTGGGAGCTGCGCGCACAGGTGCCGGTGCAGCTGCCGGACGGCACGGGCGGCTTCCAGGTCGTCCGGTTCGTCGGCGTGGACGGGCCCCGCTGGTTCCTGCGCGGGGTGATCTCCGGGCGGGGCGCGGTGGAGCCGCAGACCGCCGGGCTGCTGGAGCAGATCTTCCGGGACACGGTCGTCGTCCGCGGCGAGGGCCCCATGGCGCCGCGTGACCCGATCGTCCTGAAGCTGCCGAACGACGCGCAGATGGTCCCCGAGGGCGTCCAGCAGGAGGAGCAGGCGGGTTCCCGCTTCTCCGGCGGCATGGGGCAGCTGCAGCGCGGGCCGGAGATCACCGAGGTCCGCTAGGCGCGATCGCGTCCGAGGCCGTTCGTCAGGGAACTGCGGGTCCTTCGTGGTCGCGCAGTTCCCCGCGAGGCGTCGGCGGTCGGCGTCAGGGTTGTGTCAAAGAGGCGGCCTCCGGTCGCCTCTGTCCATTTTGCCGTGATTATTGGCCGTAAGGTCGACGCTGCGTAGGCGGCGGTCACGGGAAGACAATGGGGACATGGCACGCGGGAAGCTTCGGATCTACCTCGGCGCGGCACCTGGCGTCGGCAAGACGTACGCCATGCTGTCCGAAGCGCACCGCCGGATCGAGCGCGGCACCGACTGTGTGGTCGCCGTCGTGGAGCACCACGGCCGTCCGCGCACCGAGGTGATGCTGCACGGCCTCGACCGGATCCCGCGCCGGGAGCTGGAGTACCGGGACGCGGTCTTCACCGAGATGGACGTGGACGCCGTGCTCGCCCGGCGGCCCCGGGTGGCCCTCGTGGACGAGCTGGCCCACACCAATGTGCCGGGCTCGCGCAACGACAAGCGCTGGCAGGACGTCGAGGAACTGCTGGCCGCCGGCATCGACGTGGTCTCGACCGTCAACATCCAGCACCTGGAGTCGCTCGGCGATGTCGTCGAGTCGATAACGGGTGTACGGCAGCGCGAGACCGTGCCTGACGAGATGGTCCGTCGGGCCGATCAGATAGAGCTGGTCGACATGTCGCCCCAGGCACTGCGGCGGCGGATGGCGCACGGCAACATCTACCAGCCGGACAAGGTCGACGCGGCCCTGTCGAACTACTTCCGGCCCGGGAACCTGACCGCGCTGCGGGAGCTGGCGCTGCTGTGGGTGGCGGACCGGGTCGACGAGTACCTCAACGCGTACCGCAGCGAGCACCAGGTGTCGCGGATCTGGGGTTCGCGGGAACGGATCGTGGTCGGGCTGACCGGCGGCCCCGAGGGACGCACCCTGATCAGGCGGGCCGCCCGGCTGGCCGAGAAGGGCGCGGGCGGCGAGGTCATGGCCGTCTACATCGCCCGCAGCGACGGGCTGACCTCCGCCTCGCCCAAGGAACTCACCGTCCAGCGCACCCTCGTCGAGGATCTGGGCGGCACCTTCCACCATGTCGTCGGCGACGACATCCCGGCCGCGCTGCTGGCCTTCGCGCGCGGGGTCAACGCCACCCAGATCGTGCTGGGTGTCTCGCGCCGCAAGAGCTGGCAGTACGTGTTCGGGCCGGGCGTGGGCGCGACCGTGGCCCGGGACTCGGGGCCCGACCTGGACGTCCACCTGATCACCCACGACGAGGCGGGCAAGGGGCGCGGGCTGCCCGTCGCCCGGGGCGCGCGGCTCGGGCGGGCCCGGATGGTCTGGGGCTGGCTGGTCGGGACCGCCGGGCCCCTGTTGCTCGCGCTGTTGCTGGCCGACGTCGAGACCGATCTCGGTCTCGCCAACGACATGCTGCTGTTCCTGTCCCTGACGGTGGCCGCGGCCCTGCTGGGCGGACTGCTGCCCGCGCTCGCCGCCGCCGTGCTGGGCTCGCTGCTGCTCAACTGGTTCTTCACCCCGCCGGTGCACACCCTGACGGTCGACGACCCGACGAACATCGTCGCCATCGTCGTCTTCATAGGGGTCGCGGTGGCGGTGGCGTCCGTGGTGGACCTCGCGGCCCGGCGCACCCACCAGGCGGCCCGGCTGCGCGCCGAGTCGGAGATCCTGTCCTTCCTCGCGGGCAGCGTGCTGCGCGGGGAGACCAGCCTGGAGGCGTTGCTCGAACGGGTGCGCGAGACCTTCGGGATGGAGTCGGTGGCCCTGCTGGAGCGCGGGAGCGACGTGGACCCGTGGACCTGCGCGGGCAGCGTCGGACCCCGGCAGGTGGACCGCCCGGAGGCCGCGGACGTGGACATGCCGGTCGGCGACCACATGGCGCTCGCCCTCTCCGGACGCGTCCTGCCCGCCGAGGACCGCCGGGTGCTGGCCGCGTTCGCCGCCCAGGCCGCCGTCGTACTGGACCGGCGGCGCCTGCGGCAGGAGGCCGACCAGGCCAAGGAGCTGGCCGAGGGCAACCGCATCCGCACCGCGCTGCTCGCCGCCGTCAGCCACGATCTGCGCACCCCGCTGGCCGGGATCAAGGCCGCCGTGTCGTCCCTGCGCTCCGACGACGTGGCCTGGTCCCAAGAGGACGAGGCCGAACTGCTCGCGGGCATCGAGGAGGGCGCCGACCGCCTCGACCACCTCGTGGACAACCTCCTGGACATGTCCCGTCTGCAGACCGGCACGGTCAGCGCGCTGATCCGTGAGATCGACCTCGACGAGGTGGTGCCGATGGCCCTCGGCGGCGTCCCCGCGGGCAGCGTGGGACTGGAGATCCCCGAGAGCCTGCCCATGGTCGCCGTCGACCCCGGGCTGCTGGAGCGCGCGGTCGCCAACGTCGTCGAGAACGCCGTCAAGTACAGCCCGCCCGGCACGCCCGTCCAGGTCTCCGCCAGCGCCCTCGGCGGCCGGGTCGAGGTCCGGGTCACCGACCGGGGCCCCGGCGTCCCGGACGAGGCCAAGGACCGCATCTTCGCCCCCTTCCAGCGGCACGGCGACGCCCCGCGCGGGACCGGCGTCGGGCTGGGGCTCGCGGTCGCCCGGGGCTTCGCCGAGGCCATGGGCGGCACCCTCGACGCCGAGGACACCCCCGGTGGCGGGCTCACCATGGTGCTCACCGTGCGGGCCGCGGCGAACGGCTCCGGGCCCGGCACGGCCGTGCCGCCGGGCGTCGAGCGGTGGTCGGACACGGGGACCGGGCCGGATACGCCCCCGTCGTCGGGCACCGACCCGCCGCCGGAGACGTCTACGTCGGCAGACGCCGCCGCGTCGGCGGACACGGCCGCCGGCACACCGGCCGGCGGGGCCACATCGGCAGAGAGGCGAACCACATGACCCGGGTGCTCGTGGTCGACGACGAGCCGCAGATCGTCCGCGCGCTCGTGATCAACCTGAAGGCCCGCACGTACGAGGTCGACGCGGCCCACGACGGCGCGGGCGCCCTCGAACTCGCCGCCGCCCGCCACCCCGACGTCGTCGTTCTCGACCTGGGGCTGCCCGACATGGACGGCGTCGAGGTGATCAGGGGGCTGCGCGGCTGGACCCGGGTACCGATCATCGTGCTCTCCGCCCGGCACACCTCCGACGAGAAGGTCGAGGCCCTCGACGCGGGCGCCGACGACTACGTCACCAAGCCCTTCGGCATGGACGAACTGCTCGCCCGGCTGCGCGCCGCCGTCCGCCGTGCCGAACCCGTCGCGGGCGAGGAGGGCGACGTGATCGTGGAGACCGACGACTTCACCGTGGACCTGGCCGCGAAGAAGGTGCACCGGGACGGCAGGGACGTCCGGCTCACCCCCACCGAGTGGCACCTCCTGGAGGTACTGGTCCGCAACACCGGGCGGCTGGTCGGCCAGCGACAGCTGCTCCAGGAGGTCTGGGGGCCGTCCTACGGGACGGAGACCAACTACCTGCGGGTCTACATGGCCCAGCTGCGGCGCAAGCTGGAGGGCGACCCCTCACGGCCCCGGCACTTCATCACCGAGGCGGGGATGGGGTACCGCTTCGAGAAGTGAGCGGCCGTCCTGGTCCGGCGGCCCGTTCCGTACGGGGTGCGGCTCTGTCGGCGGGCCCCGGTACGCTTTTGTCATGAGTGCTGTTCCTCGTTCCGAGAAGCCGGCGGGCCGGTTCCGCCGCATGCTCGACCGGCTCTCCTCGTCCCAGACGGACCTGGAGTCGGAGGAGCTGCGCGAGGACGCGGACACCGCGGGCTGCACGCGCATCTGTGACTGCCACGACCGGCAGATAGTGACGGTTACTGGTACCTTGCGCACGGTCACGCTGCGCCCCCGTGCCGGTGTCCCGGCCCTGGAGGCCGAGCTGTTCGACGGTTCGGCCGCGCTGGACGTGGTGTGGCTGGGCAGACGCTCCATCGTCGGGATAGAGCCGGGGCGCAAACTGATCGCATCCGGCCGGGTCTCGATGAGCCGGGGCCGTAGGGTGCTGTTCAATCCGAAGTACGAACTCAGACCGCTCGGACGGGAGTAGCCGGTGACGTCGCTCGACAAGCCGACGGAAGACGCCCAGCGCGGCGTCCAGGACGCCGAGGGCGGACCGGACGGCTCGGACGCCTCGCACGACTCCAGGGCGGTGACGGAGGCGGCGCTGTTCGAGGCGTTCGGCGGCGTGCGCGGCATGGTCGAGACCGTGCTCCCGGGGCTGCTCTTCGTCTCCATCTTCACGATCAACAAGGACCTGCACTCGGCCGCCCTCGCGGCGCTCGGTGTCTCCGTCCTGCTGGTCGTGGTGCGGCTGGTCATGAAGGACACCGTCAAGCACGCCTTCAGCGGTGTCTTCGGGGTCGCCTTCGGTGTGGTCTTCGCGATGATGACCGGCAACGCCAAGGACTTCTATCTGCCGGGCATGCTCTACACGCTGGGCCTCGGGCTCGCGTACATCATCACGACGGTGGCCGGGGTGCCGCTGATCGGGCTGATGCTCGGCCCGGTCTTCAAGGAGAACCTGTCCTGGCGGACCCGGAACCCGGGCCGGAAGAAGGCGTACGCGAAGGCGAGCTACGCCTGGGGCGCGATCCTGCTCGCCAAGTGCGCGATCCTCTTCCCGCTGTACTGGTGGGCCGACACCACCCAGCTGGGCTGGGTGCTCATCGCCCTGAAGATCCCGCCGTTCCTGCTCGCCGTCTGGCTGACCTGGATCTTCCTCGCGAAGGCGCCGGCGCCGATCGACGTGTTCGCGGAGATGGAGGCGGAGGAGCGCGCGGCGGAGGAGCGGAAGGCCGCGGCTCGGGCGGGCGAGTAGGCACCCCGGGCGTGCGTGCGGGCCTCACTGGGGGCTGCCGCCCCCAGGCCCCCGCTTCGGCCTGAACGGCCTCGTCCTCAAACGCCGGACGGGCTGGTTGTACCTGGACCGGGCTGTGAAGGGTACCGAGAACGGCTGCCAGAGCCACAGACGAACGGCTGCCAGAGCCACAGACGACGGAGGGGCGCCCGGAATCTTCCGGGCGCCCCTCCGTCGTCGTATCGTCCGGCTCAGCTCGTCGCGTCCTCGCGGCGGACCGAGAGGAGGTCCTCCAGCTGCTCCTCGCGCGCCTGGGCGGCCACGAACAGGAGTTCGTCGCCGGCCTCCAGGGAGTCGTCCGAGGTCGGGGTGAGGACCCGGGTGCCGCGGATGATCGTGACCAGGGAGGTGTCCTCCGGCCACTCGACGTCGCCGACCTGGGTGCCGGCGAGGGCCGACTCGGGCGGCAGGGTCAGCTCGACCAGGTTGGCGTCGCCGTGGCTGAAGCGCAGCAGCCGGACCAGGTCGCCGACGCTGACGGCCTCCTCGACCAGGGCCGACATCAGCCGGGGGGTCGACACGGCCACGTCCACGCCCCAGGACTCGTTGAAGAGCCACTCGTTCTTGGGGTTGTTGACGCGGGCGACGACGCGCGGAACGCCGTACTCCGTCTTCGCCAGCAGCGAGACGACCAGGTTGACCTTGTCGTCGCCGGTCGCGGCGATGACGACGTTGCAGCGCTGGAGCGCGGCCTCGTCGAGGGAGGTGATCTCGCAGGCGTCGGCGAGCAGCCACTCCGCCTGGGGGACGCGCTCGACCGAGATGGCGGTCGGCGCCTTGTCGATGAGAAGGACCTCGTGGCCGTTCTCCAGCAGTTCGCCCGCGATCGAGCGGCCGACCGCTCCGGCTCCGGCAATGGCGACCCTCATCAGTGACCGCCCTCCTCGTCGGGGCCCTCGGCGAAGGACGCCTCGACCTTCTCCACGTCGTCCGTACGCATCATCACGTGCACGAGGTCGCCCTCCTGCAGCACCGTCTGGGAGGACGGCAGGATCGCCTCGCCCAGCCGGGTCAGGAAGGCCACGCGGACGCCGGTCTCCTCCTGCATCTTGCTGATCTTGTGGCCCACCCAGGCCGACGAGGCGTGCACCTCGGCGAGCTGGACGCCGCCGGTGGGGTCGCGCCACAGCGGCTCCGCCCCGGACGGCAGCAGCCGGCGGAGCATCTGGTCGGCGGTCCAGCGGACCGTGGCGACCGTCGGGATGCCCAGGCGCTGGTAGACCTCGGCGCGGCGGGGGTCG
This sequence comes from Streptomyces griseiscabiei, assembly GCF_020010925.1. Classification (NCBI taxonomy): domain Bacteria; kingdom Bacillati; phylum Actinomycetota; class Actinomycetes; order Kitasatosporales; family Streptomycetaceae; genus Streptomyces; species Streptomyces griseiscabiei. Next base: position 1,076,944 of record NZ_JAGJBZ010000002.1, read on the forward strand.
TAGATCCGGGCCGCCACGTTCTCGATGCCGAACATCTCGCGGGCCACGCGGGCGGCGATGATGTTGGAGTTGTCGCCGCTGGAGACGGCGGCGAACGCGCCCGCCTCCTCGATGCCGGCCTCACGGAGGGTGTCGCGGTCGAAGCCGATCCCGGTGACGCGCCGGCCGCCGAATCCCGAGCCCAGACGACGGAACGCCGTGGGGTCCTGGTCGATCACGGCGACCGTGTGCCCCTGTTGCTCGAGGGTCTGGGCGAGGGTGGAACCCACTCGCCCGCAGCCCATGATGACGATGTGCACGACCGTCCTTCCGGTGTCAATAGCTACTGTTCAGCCGAAACGTCGAAAACAGGGTCTCAGACCGTCGCCCAAGCTACACACGTGCGGTCCACCGGGGGCACCCCTGTGCGGGCCCCGGTCACATCGTGGGACGACGTCGGCTGATCCGGCGGACGCTGACCCCCGTCAACAGACCGAGTCCGACGAGGGAGACGAGCGCGCCGATCAGCTCCGCGGTCGCGGCCTGCATGGGGTCTCCAGTGGGTGAGATGGACGAGGGCGTCCTCGAGGCGGACGAGGGCGTCCCGGGATTCGTCATACAGACGTGAGGACGCCGCCCATCAGACCGGAGGATGCGTGACGTGACGCACTTCGCAGTCGCCGCGGTACGGATTTCACCCCGGGGCCCGCCGGGATTTCACCCGGATGTGCCCAGAACCAGTCGGGGCGCTTACGATCCTCTGCGTGTCCAAACTGACCGACGTGCCCAAACGGATCCTGATCGGGCGCGCTCTGCGCAGCGACCGGCTGGGCGAAACGCTCCTGCCGAAGCGCATCGCACTCCCCGTCTTCGCTTCCGACCCGCTCTCGTCCGTGGCGTACGCGCCCGGCGAGGTGCTGCTGGTCCTCTCCATCGCGGGCGTGTCGGCCTACCACTTCAGCCCCTGGATCGCGGTCGCGGTCGTCGTGCTGATGTTCACCGTGGTGGCGTCGTACCGGCAGAACGTGCACGCGTACCCGAGCGGCGGCGGCGACTACGAGGTGGCCAACACCAACCTCGGCCCCAAGGCCGGCCTCACCGTGGCCAGCGCGCTCCTCGTCGACTACGTCCTCACCGTCGCCGTGTCCATCTCCTCCGGTGTGGAGAACCTCGGCTCGGCCGTCCCCTTCTTCGTCGAGCACAAGGTGCTCTGCGCGATCGGCATCATCGTGCTGCTGACGCTGATGAACCTGCGCGGGGTGAAGGAGTCCGGGAAGCTCTTCGCGATCCCGACGTACGTCTTCGTCGTCGGTGTCTTCCTGATGATCGCCTGGGGCGCGTTCCGCGGCCTGGTCCTCGACGACACGATGCGGGCGCCCACCGCGGATCTGGAGATCAAGCCCGAGCACCAGGGCCTCGCCGGTTTCGCGCTGGTGTTCCTGCTGCTGCGCGCCTTCTCCTCCGGCTGTGCCGCGCTCACCGGCGTCGAGGCGATCTCCAACGGCGTCCCCGCCTTCCGTAAGCCCAAGTCGAAGAACGCGGCCACCACGCTCGCCGCGATGGGCCTGCTCGCCGTGACCATGTTCTGCGGCATCATCGGCCTGGCCATGGTCACCAAGGTCAGGATGGCCGAGAACCCGGCGGTCGACCTGGTGCGCGACGGCACCCCGGTCGGCGACTCCTACGTCCAGAACCCGGTGATCTCCCAGGTCGCGGCGGCCGTCTTCGGCGACGGCACCTTCCTCTTCGTGGTGCTGGCCGCCGCCACCGCCCTGGTCCTCTTCCTGGCCGCCAACACCGCCTACAACGGCTTCCCGCTGCTCGGCTCGATCCTCGCCCAGGACCGCTACCTCCCGCGCCAGCTGCACACCCGGGGCGACCGTCTCGCCTTCTCCAACGGCATCGTGCTCCTCGCGGGCGCCGCCGTGCTGCTGGTGTGGATCTACGGCGCCGACTCCACCCGCCTGATCCAGCTGTACATCGTCGGTGTGTTCGTCTCCTTCACGCTCAGCCAGACCGGCATGGTCCGGCACTGGAACCGCCATCTGCGCACCGAGAAGGACCCGGCCAAGCGCCGCCACATGGTCCGCTCCCGCGCGATCAACACCTTCGGCGCCTTCTTCACCGGCCTCGTCCTGATCGTCGTCCTCGTCACCAAGTTCACCCACGGCGCCTGGGTCGCCCTGCTCGGCATGGTGATCTTCTACGCGACGATGACGGCCATCCGTAAGCACTACGACCGGGTCGCCGCGGAGATCGCCGCGCCGGACGGCCCGAGCGACGACGTCGTACGGCCGTCGCGGGTCCACTCCGTGGTGCTGATCTCCAGGATCCACCGCCCCACCCTGCGCGCCCTCGCCTACGCCAAGCTGATGCGCTCCCACACGCTGGAGGCGCTCAGCGTCAACGTCGACTCCGCGGAGACCAAGGCGCTCCAGGAGGAGTGGACCCGGCGCGGCATCGACGTACCGCTGAAGGTCCTCGACTCGCCGTACCGCGAGGTGACCCGGCCGGTCATCGAGTACGTCAAGGGCCTGCGCAAGGAGTCGCCGAGGGACGCGGTGTCCGTGATCATCCCCGAGTACGTGGTCGGCCACTGGTACGAGCATCTGCTGCACAACCAGAGCGCGCTCCGACTCAAGGGACGGCTGCTCTTCACGCCGGGTGTCATGGTGACCTCCGTGCCCTACCAGCTGGAGTCCTCCGAGGTCGCCAAGCGCCGGGCGCGCAAGCGGCAGGAGTGGAGCGCGCCGGGGTCGGTACGGCGCGGGCCGGCGCACGACCGTCCGAAGGACAAGAACGGGACGAAGGAGTCTGCGGCCCACAAGAGCTGAACGCTCGTGGTCGGCGGCCGGACGGCACCCACGTAGACTGGTGGGCTGTTGTCCGGCCGTTGTCGCTTTCCTCTCTTCTGGAGTCACCCCACCATGCAGGCAGAACCCAAGAAATCGCTGGTGGGGGAGGAGTACGAGGTCGAGGTCGGCCCCGTCGCCCACGGCGGCCACTGCATCGCGCGGACGTCCGAGGGCCAGGTCCTCTTCGTACGGCACGCGCTGCCCGGCGAGCGCGTCGTGGCGCGTGTGACCGACGGCGAGGAGGGCGCGCGCTTCCTGCGGGCGGACGCGGTGTCGGTCCTGTCGGCCTCCAAGGACCGCGTCGAGGCCCCCTGCCCCTACGCCGGCCCCGGCCGCTGCGGCGGCTGCGACTGGCAGCACGCGAAGCCGGGTGCCCAGCGCCGTTTCAAGGGCGAGGTGATCACCGAGCAGCTGGAGCGGCTCGCTGGTCTCACGCCCGAGGACGTGGGCTGGGACGGCACCGTGATGCCGGCCGAGGGCGACAAGCTGCCGGCCGGCGAGGTCCCGGCGTGGCGTACGCGGGTGCAGTACGCGGTGGACGAGTCGGGGCGCGCCGGTCTGCGCCGCCACCGCTCGCACGAGGTGGAGCCGATCGACCACTGCATGATCGCGGCGCCGGGCGTCTCGGAACTGGGCATCGAGAAGCGTGACTGGACGGGCATGGCGTCGATCGACGCGATCGCGGCGACGGGGTCGCAGGACCGTCAGGTCATCCTGGAGCCCCGGCCCGGGGCGCGGCTGCCCATCGTCGAGCTGGACAAGCCGGTGTCCGTGATGCGGGTCGAGGAGAAGGACGGGGGCGTGCACCGCGTCCATGGCCGCCCCTTCGTCCGCGAGCGCGCGGACGACCGCACGTACCGGGTCGGCAGCGGCGGCTTCTGGCAGGTCCACCCCAAGGCCGCCGAGACCCTCGTCAAGGCCGTCATGCAGGGACTGCTGCCGCGCAAGGGCGACATGGCGCTCGACCTCTACTGCGGGGTGGGGCTGTTCGCGGGCGCCCTCGCCGACCGTATCGGCGACAAGGGCGCGGTCCTCGGCATCGAGTCCGGCAAACGCGCCGTCGAGGACGCGCGGCACAACCTCGCCGGCTTCGAACGCGTCCGCATCGAACAGGGCAAGGTCGAGGCGGTGCTGCCGCGCACGGGCATCTCGGAGGTCGACCTCATCGTCCTCGACCCGCCCCGCGCCGGAGCCGGCCGCAAGACCGTCCAGCACCTGTCGTCCCTGAGCGCCCGCCGCATCGCGTACGTCGCCTGCGATCCGGCTGCGCTGGCTCGGGATCTGGGGTACTTCCGGGAGGGCGGGTATCGGGTGCGGATGCTTCGGGCGTTCGATCTGTTTCCGATGACGCATCATGTGGAGTGCGTTGCCATCCTTGAACCGGCTGCCAAGGGGTCCTGAGCTGGGGTGTCAGGCGCCTTCGGGCAGGTCGAACCCTGTCGGTGGGGCGGGTACCCAAGGGGGCGAGGAGGGCATGCGGCGCTGGGGGCAGACCGGCTGGGTGCGGCTGGTCGGATGTCCCGGAAGAGACCAGTGAACGCGGTGACCTGCCGCGATGAGTGACTTGTGGTCGATGACCTGCGTGAATGACCTTTCGGCTGTTTCACGCTCGTGCCGCTAGAGGGGACCGGAAGTCCCAGAAGAGTTCCAGGGGACTCCCGTGCGGGCCGAGCCGACGGTCCCGGCGGCGAGGGTGACCTTGAGGGCGGTGGGCGACTTGGCCAACGGGGTCTCCGCCGCCTCCTTCGTGGCGGGGCCTCTGGATCACATCCTCCAGATGGGCGTTGTCAGGTGCCACCCGGGTCAGCGGATCCCCGCCACCCGTGATCGAGGGGGCCTCGACGATCTTCGGTACGGCGGCCGGCGCGTCGCCCACACTGTCCCGCTCCAGCCGGTCGAGCCGGGCCCGCAGCGGGGCAGTGGGCCGCGCCGAGGATGCGGGTGTACGCGCGCACGCTTGCGTGATCCGTCGGTCCGCCGATGGACGTGCCCGGACCGATACGCCGTGCCGATGGCACAGCGTATTCGGAACCGCTTGAGCCAGGAGGGACAAGAGCGCCGCACCGCAGCCTTGCCATGTGCGGGAGAAGCGCGCGCCTGTCTACTGCACGAGTCGGCCGGTGTGTTCTTGTGGGTGTCCACGAAAAGATCCTGCCCGACGGCAGTGGCTCGACGCCGAGTTGCGACCTGCTCAGCAGTGAGGCCGGATGCGTACCGGAGGTCGGCAAGTGCCTCGGTCCCGCTCGGCGTATCCCTGAGATCGGAGGTGGCGCATCCCAGGGCATCGGCGAGACGCCGTACATTGCGGGCTTGCGGCATGTGCCTGCCCTGCTCCCAGTTCATGACCACGAGGTACGTGACTCCCAGGCGGTCAGCACGTACCTGCGGAGTCGGCAGCCGGTTCTCAACCGATCTTGGAACGCGGGAATCGAACGGCCCCGCTCGCTCGACGGTGAGGAGAGTAAGTGCCCACTCTGATCAACGCTGTTGATGTCCGGCCGCGCGTGTACTACCGGACCATCCAGATCGGCCCCATCCTCTTCGAACAAGCACCGGCGGAGGACGACATTGTTCAGATCCCCGGAGAAGGCTGGAGCCTCACCTCCAGTGACAATGATTTCTACCCTTTGGTGCGTTTGGAGGTGTGGGACGGGCCCGCTCCTCAGCCATCAGGCTCTTGGGAGTACGAACGGACTTTCCATTCCCCGATGGCGGATCGCCTCACGGTGGTCGATTTGAATGGCGTCTGCTACGGCGAGATCGTGCTGCGGCCGGGGCGCTATCACCTACGGTTACTCTGCCGAGGGCGGGATCATGTTGAGGCCGCGCTGGCACTCGATCCCTTCCCTCCTGAAGGGCCGCATGAGGATCCCCTTGAGGTGTGGGTTGTCCAGCTTTGGCCTGTTGAGTTCCTGGTCGGGTGATCATCCGGCGGTACGCGCATAAGGACAGAGCCGCCTGGTTTCCGGTGCCGGCTGGCTTCAGGGGCGGGGTGGACGGCTCGAGGGCTACACCCACCGGCAGCTGCTGGACGCGATCCGTTACCTGATCGCGGGCGGGATCTCGTGGAGGGCGATGCCCGCGGACTTCCCCGCATCGGGCCGGGTCGACGCCTTCTTCCGGCGCTGGCGGGAGCACGGGCTGATCGCCGAGTTCCACGACCGGCTGCGCGGGAAGGTCCGTGAACGCGAGGGCTGTGAGGCCGAGCCCACGGCGGGGATCATTGACGCGCAGTCGGTGCGGGCCGGCCCGGGACGTGGCGTGGATCATGGAGCGCGACTCGGCGTTCGGAGTGAGCGGGGCGGCTGCCTGGGGTGAGTTGGCTGCCGCAGGCTGCTCAGCTCTGAGTAGGGCTGACGCTCTGGGCGCCTGCGCGGAGGGTCATGAGCCGATAAGGCGCCTCTGAGGTGGCATTTCACGGACGCAGTTCAGGCTGACATGATTCCGATGACGCATCATGTGGAGCCCGTGACCAAGGGCGCCTGAGCCGGGGGTCCGTGGGGGCGTGGTGGTCACCAGTTGAGGTCGGCTGCCACCGGCAGGTGGTCGCTGCTGGTCCGGGGCAGGACACGGGAGTCTTGTGGTTGTAGGCCGCGGACCAGGATGTGGTCGATGCGGGCCACCGGGAACCGGGCCGGCCAGGTGAAGCCGAAGCCGTTGCCGGAGGCGGTCTGGACCGAGCGCAGTTGTGTGGTGATGCCGGAGAGCGCGCGGTCGTCCGTGGTGCCGTTCAGGTCGGCGAGGAGGACCACTCGTTCGTTCCGCTCGGTGGTGAGGGCCTCGGCGAGTGCCTGGGCGTTCCGGTCCCGGTCGGAGGTCCAGAAGCCCGCTCGGGGGTTCACCCGTACCGACCCCAGGTGGGCCACGTACACGGCGAGGGGGCCGTGGTCGGTGGTGACCGTGGTGCGCAGGGCCCGGTTGTAGGCCAGCTTGACGTCGGCCGGCTTGGTGTCCGCCAGGGGGCCGTAGTCCATGGCGGTGTCGACCGGCCGGGTGTCCGACAGGGGCAGCCTGCTCCACAGGCCGACCGTGCCCTGCACCGTGTGGTACGGGAATGTCCGCGCCAGCTCCTTCTCGTACGTGCTCCGGGCCCGGGGTGTCAGCTCCAGCAGGGCCAGCAGGTCGGCCCCGGAGGCGGCCAGGGCGTGTGCGGTGCCGGTCGGGTCGGGGTTCTCGGCGCCGACGTTGTGGCTGACCACGGTGAGGTCGCCGGTCCCGTGGGAGCCGTCTGCGAGCAGCCCGCCGAAGAGGTGCAGCCACATCACCACCGGCAGCAGCAGCGCGGCCGTCGCGGAGGCGGAGCGGCGGCGCAGCGCGCCGGCCAGCAGCAGGGGGATGAGCAGACCGAACCACGGCAGGAACGTCTCCACCAGGCTGCCGAGGCCGCCGAGGCCGTTCGGGATCCACGCGTGCAGGGGCAGGAGCAGGCCCAGCAGCAGTGCCGACGCGGCGAGCGGCAGGCCGCGCCTCCAGGGTTCCGGACGGGAGGTGGCGCGGAGCGCCCGGCGGATGTCCGCCCGCCAGGCCGCGGCGCCGGTGTCCGGGCGCTCGGCGCCGGTGGGGTGGCATGTCGCGGGGTGCTGGGTGTCCTGGCGTCGTGCGTCCTGGTGAGGGGTCCGGTCCGGGCGAGGTGTGCTCGTCATGGTGGCAGTCAAGGCGGTGCGGTGTTCTCGGTACGTATGCGGTTTTCGATACGCCGCCGATACACGGCGGCTCGTAGCCTCGACGACATGCGTGTGCTGATAGTCGAGGACGAGCCCTTTCTGGCCGAAGCCGTCCGGGACGGCCTGCGCCTGGAGGCGATCGCGGCCGACATCGCGGGGGACGGCGACACCGCTCTGGAGCTGCTGCGCGTCAACACCTACGACATCGCCGTCCTCGACCGTGACATCCCCGGTCCCTCCGGCGACGAGATCGCCGAACGGATCGTCGCGTCCGGCAGCGGTACGCCGATCCTCATGCTCACCGCGGCCGACCGCCTCGACGACAAGGCCTCCGGGTTCGAACTCGGCGCCGACGACTACCTCACCAAACCCTTCGAACTCCGAGAACTCGCGCTCAGACTCAGGGCACTCGACCGTAGACGTGCCCATCACCGGCCGCCCGTACGGGAGATCGCGGGCCTGCGGCTGGACCCGTTCCGCCGCGAGGTCCACCGCGACGGGCGCTATGTCGCGCTGACCAGGAAGCAGTTCGCCGTGCTCGCCGTGCTCGTCGCCGCCGAGGGCGGTGTCGTCAGCGCCGAGGAACTGCTGGAGCGGGCCTGGGACGAGAACGCGGATCCCTTCACCAACGCCGTACGCATCACCGTCTCGGCCCTGCGGAAACGGCTCGGCGAACCCTGGGTCATCGCCACCGTGCCGGGGGTCGGCTACCGGATCGACGCGAGGCCGGTCGACATGCGGCCGGTCGACATGCGTCCGATCGGCGCGCGGCCGGAGGCCGGGCATGAGGGCGGCGAACGTGGATAGGGCAGCCGGGCCGAGCGTCCGCCTCAGGCTCACCCTCAGCTATGCCGGGTTCCTCATGGTGGCGGGTGGGCTGCTGCTCGCCGCCGTGTGGGTCTTTCTGCTGCGCCATGTCCCCGAGCGGGCGACGCTCATCAACCAGGACGACGACCCCACCCATGGTGTGTTTCCCGTCCGGTCCAGCCTCCTGGACTTCTTCGCCCCGCGGGCGGCCGGGGTGCTGGCCTTCCTGCTGGTGTTCGGCCTCGTGGGAGGGTGGATCCTCGCCGGCCGCATGCTCGCCCCGCTGAACCGGATCACCGACGCCACCCGCAGGGCGGCGGACGGATCGCTCTCCCACCGGATCAGGCTGCCGGGGCGCAGGGACGAGTTCCGCGAACTCTCCGACGCCTTCGACACCATGCTCGCCCGGCACGAGGCGCATCTCGCCGAACAGCGGAGGTTCGCGGCCAACGCCTCGCACGAGTTGCGCACCCCGCTCGCGATATCGAAGGCACTCCTCGACGTGGCGCGCTCCGATCCGGAACGCGACACCGGCGAACTCCTCGACCGCCTCCACGCCGTCAACACCCGGGCGATCGACCTCACCGAGGCGCTGCTCCTGCTCAGCCACGCCGACCGGCGCTCCTTCCCCCGGGAGACGGTCGACCTGTCGCTCCTGGCGGAAGAGGCCACCGAAACGCTCCTCCCTCTCGCGGAGAAGCGGGGCGTCACCATCGAGACCCGCGGCGAGATCACCGCCACGAGCGGATCGCAGGCGCTTCTGCTGCAGCTGACCATGAACCTCGTGCACAACGCGATCGTCCACAATCTGCCCGACCGGGGCCCCGAACAGGGTGTGGTGCGGGTGACCACCGGCCTTCGCCCCGGGGCCGTGGTGCTCACGGTCGAGAACACCGGCGACAAGCTCACCCCCGAACTGGCCGCGACCCTCACCGAGCCGTTTCGGCGCGGCACCGACCGTATCCACACCGACCACGCGGGTGTCGGTCTCGGCCTGGCCATCGTCAGGACCATCACCCGGGCACACGACGGAACGCTCACCCTCGCCCCGCTCCCCACCGGCGGGATGCGTATCACCGTGGAGCTTCCCGCGATACGCGTCCCGTCCGTGTCTTCCTCGGTGTCCCCGACGGTGTCTTCGTCGGTGCCTTCGTCGGCGTCCCCGTCAGCTCTCGCCGGGTGAGTGGCGTGAGGGCGAGGGTTCGGTGGCCTGGGTCGGGGACCCCGGGGGTGCGAGGGTCCCGGCGTCGGACTTGGCGGGCGGTGCCGAGGGGACGGAGCTCGGGGTCTGTTCGCTGGGGGGCCGGGAGTCGGACGGCGAGGGAGTGGGGGAGTCGCTGGTCGCGGGGGGCGGGGCCAGCGGGACCGAGGGGGAGGCGGGGGCGTCGTTCCCGGCGAAGCGCAGGGGGAGGGCGACGAGGGCCACGGCCGCGCACGCCGCGGCGGCTCCGGCCGCGGCCCGGACCAGGCGGCGGCGGGCGGCCGTACGGCGGATCGTCGCGTAGCGGCCGGGGGGCGGGCCGAGACGGTCGGCGGGAGGACGCAGCAGGACGGTGAGCGGGTCGTCGGGCTCGAAGTCCGGGCCCTCGTCAGGGCGTGTGATCAAGGCTTCTCCTCAGATGGGCGCGGAGCAGTTCGCGGGCCGCGTGAAGGTCGGCCTTGACGGTTCCTTCCTTGCGTCCGGTCAGTTCGGACACCTCCCGGATCGGCATGTCAGCGTAGTAGTGCAGCAGGATCGGCACGCGCAGCCGTTCCGGCAGCGACTGCACGAGCATGCGGACCGAGGGGTCGGACTGTTCCGTGTGGGTCGACCGCGGGTGGACGACCGCCTCGGTGGTGGCCCGGTGCATCGCCCTGCGCTCGCGTTCGAGCTTGCGCCAGTGGTCCCGTACGAGGTTGGCCGCGGTGACGTAGAGGAAACCGTGCGGCTCCGCCACGGACGTCCAGCGGGCCCAGAGCCGGGTGAACGCCTCCGACGCGATCTCGTGGGCCGTCTCGTCGTCGTCCACCAGCCGACGGCACCAGCCGGCGAGGCGCGGGTAGAGGACGGCGAACAGCTCGGACGCGGCCTTCTCGCGGGATCCTCGGGATCCCCGGGATCGTTTCAACGCTCCCCGTTCCGCTCGGAGTTCTCTGAGTTCTCGGAGTTCTCTGAGTTCAGCGTGGCGAAGACGATCACGTTGTCGCGGTACTCGTCTCCCGTGCGGGGGCCGCCGCAGGTGATGAGGCGCAGCGCGGGGCGGTCCACGTTGCCGTAGACGTCGTCCACGGGGAAGTCGGCCTTGGCGACCGTCCGTACGGAGTCGACGGTGAACTCCGGTGTCGTGCCGTTCTCCAGGCGCGCCTCGATCGTCTCGCCCCGCCGCAGCCGGGCGAGACGGCGGAAGACCCCGTCTCCGTAGGAGCCGACCGTGACATGGCCCAGGATCACAGACGGGCCGGTCTGCCCCGGTGTCGGTGAGTGCTCGTACCAGCCCGCCCGGTCGTGCGCCGTCACCGGCGGCACCTCCACCGTGCCGTCCGGGGCCAGGCCCAGCCGGATGACCGGGGTGTCGACCCCGATGGCCGGGATCAGCAGCCTGACCGGGACCGAACGGCCGAGGGGGCGCCCGGCGCCGGTGGCGGACGGGGAGGCGGCGGAGGACGGGGGAGCGTCGCCCGCGGCGGGCGAGGTCGTGGCGCGGCCGGATCGTCGGCCCTCGCAGCCCACGAGCAGCGCGGCCGTCGCCGCGGTGGCGAAGGCGCGCCTGGAGAGCGGTGTCACGCCTCGTTCGCCCGCTTGCGGCGTACGAGCACGACGGCCGCGCCGCCGCCGAGGAGCAGTGCGGTGGCGCCGGTGCCGGCCAGAACACCCGTGCTGCCGGACTCCTCCGACTCCGGCGCCGCGCCGGTGTCGGGCGCGCCGCCGGGGACGACCGAGACCTGGCTGGGCACCGGGCTCGCGTCGCCGTCCTCCTGGACGTCCGGGACCTGGCTGGGCTCGGACGCGGACGGCGCCTCGTCGGCCGGGGGCGCGGACGGGACCTTGCTCGGTGCCGTGGACGCCTCCTTCGGTACGGCCGACGGGCTCGTGTCGTCCGCGAACGCGGGCAGCGCGGTCGCCAGCACGGCGGTGAAGGCGAGTGCCGTGGCACTGAGGACGGTTCGGCGCATGAGTCGCTCTCTCTCGTCGGTTGCTCGGTTGCTCAGCCGTCCGGCCGGTGGTCCGGCACGCGACGGCATCACATGTCGAGCGGAGAGACGAGACAGCGCGACAGCGCGTTGTAAAGAGATGGCAAAGCCGACGGTCGCCGTCGACCATGGGCGGGTGGGGGAGTGCTCAGTACACGTCCCGGACGTACCGCTTCTCCGTCGACAGTTGCTTGACGTACGCGGCGGCCTCGCCCTCCGTCATGCCGCCGTGGGTGACCGCGATGTCCCGCAGGGCCCGGTCGACGTCCTTCGCCATGCGGGACGCGTCGCCGCAGACGTAGAAGCGGGCACCGTCCTGGAGCCAGTGCCACAGCTCGGGGCCGTGCTCGCGCATCCGGTCCTGGACGTAGACCTTGGCGCGCTGGTCACGGGAGAAGGCGGTGTCCAGCCGGCTGAGCACGCCCGACTCCTGAAGGGCGGTCAGCTCCTCCTCGTAGTAGAAGTCCGTCGCCCGGTGCTGCTCACCGAAGAACAGCCAGTTGGGCGCCCGGTGGCCGAGGGCTCGCCGTTCCTGGAGGAAGCCGATGAAGGGGGCGACGCCCGTGCCGGGGCCGACCATGATCATGGGGGTCGCCGGGTCGGCCGGGGGCCGGAAGTGCGGTGAGCGCTGGACGGAGACCGGCACCTCCAGGCCTGCCTCGCCGTCCGCGAGGAAGGGCGAGCAGACCCCGCCGCGCGGGCGCCCGCGAAGGTTCTCGAACCGTACGACCGACACCGTCAGCGAGATGTGGTGCGGGTCGACGAGCGGGCTCGACGAGATGGAGTACAGCCGGGGCTGGAGCCGTTTGAACACACCGGCCCACTCCTGTGCGGAGGCCCGCACGGCGAACTCGGCGACCACGTCCACGGCCTGCCGTCCCCAGGACCACTGGGCCAGCCCGTCCTTGTTGTCCGGGCGCATCAGCTTCTTCAACTCCCGGTTGTCCCGCGTCCGTTCGGCCGCGAAGCGGAGCAGGTCCGAGGTGATCCGGGTGACGTCCAGATGCCGGTGCAGGGCCTCGGCGAACGGCGTCTCGCCCACCCCGTCGACCTCCACCGGAGCCGAGCCGTCCAGTCCGGTCACCGCCAGCCACTCCGCCACCAGGTCGGGGGAGTTGACCGGCCGTACGCCGAGCGCGTCACCCGCCTCGTACGACAGTCCCGTCCCGCTGGTGTCGAAGGTGAACCGGCGTACCTCCTTGCCCGCCCCGGGCAGGCTGAGCAGCCGGTTGCCGACCAGCCGGGCGGCGGCGGGGGCCGGCTTGGTGGAGCGGGGGCGCGCCGCGGGGACCGTGACCGCGACCGGAGCCGTCGGAGCCGTCGGAGCCGCGTCCCGGTTCCCGTCCGGCTCCCGGTCCGTGCCCGTGCCCGCGTCCGCGTCCGCGTCGAGTGCGGTGATGACCTGGCCCAGCCAGGCGTCCGCCGACGGTTCGTAGTCCGGTTCGCAGTCCGTGCGCGGGGCCAGGCGTACCGCGCCCAGTTCGTCGAGGCGGGCGTCCAGGCGGCGGCCGTGCCCGCAGAAGTCGTCGTAGGAGGAGTCGCCGAAGGCCAGCACGGCGTAGCGCACGCCGTCCAGGCGGGGGGCCTCCCGGTGGGACAGCGCGTCCCAGAAACCGGAGCCGTTGTCGGGCGCGTCGCCGTCCCCGAAGGTGCTGGTGATCAGCAACAGGTCGGCCCCGAGCGGCAGTCGGTCCGGGGCGGCCTCGTCCATCCCGACGAGCGTCGCCCGGTGTCCGGCGGCCCCCAGATGCTCGGCGGCGGCCGTCGCGAACTCCTCCGCCGTCCCGGTCTGCGAGGCCCACAGCACGACGATCTCCCGTCCGCCGGCCTCCCGTCCCGCGGCGCCCTGTCCGGCGGGCTCGGTGGCGACGGGCGCCGTGCTCGGGGCAGCCGACCGCGAGTACATCCCGGCGAGCACGCCGTTCACCCACATCGCGTGCTCGGGGCTGAACGGCGCGTCCACCGGCAGTACCGGCACCCCCCGCACCCCGGAGCCGAGCCCGGCCAGGAAGCCGGTGAGGTAACGGCGCTCCTGGGCGGAGAGGACGGGCGGGGGCGAGGGGTCGAGACCGAAGGGATTTGCGGGGCCCGGGGTCACCGCCGTCGGTACGGTCACCGCTGTCGGTGTAGTCACGGCCGGCGGAGCGGTCGCCACTGCCGGTACGGCCACGGCGGCTGGTTCGGCCACGGCCCCTGATTCGGTCACGGTCGTCGACGGGGCCGTCACCGGAGCCGTCACCGGCGCCGTCGGTACGGGCGCCGCCACCCGCGCCAGCGACACCGCGCACACCTTCAACTCCGGCTGGAACGACAGCGGATCGACCGCGTCGCTGGTCACCGCGTTGATGCTCAGATACTCGCCGAACAGGTCGTTCCAGTGGAACGGCGCGAACACGCACCCGGGCATCACCCGGTCCGACACCACGGCCGGGAGCACGGCACGGCCCCGCCGGGACGCGACCTCCACGGAGTCCCCGTCCCTCACGCCCAGTTCACGCGCGTCCTCGGGATGCACCTCCACGAAGGGCCCGGGATTCAGCTTGTTGAGCTTGGCGACCCGGCCCGTCTTGGTCAGCGTGTGCCACTGGTGCTGCAACCGCCCGGTGTTGAGCACGAACGGATAGTCGTCGTCCGGCATCTCGGCGGCCGGCAGGTGCGGCCGGGCGTGGAAGACGGCCCGCCCACTGGCGGTGGGGAAGAGGAGCCCGCCGTCCGGCCCGGCCCCGGCGTACCGGATCGGATTCCGGGCGGCCCCGTCCTCCGACGCCGCAGGCCACTGCACCGGCCCCGACCGCAGCCGGTCGTACGTCACGCCCCGCAGATCCCACCCGGTCCTGGGGTTCCAGGCCCGCTTGATCTCCTCGAAGATCTGCTCGGCGCTGTCGTACGAGAAGCCCTTCTCGAAGCCCATCTCCCGCGCCACGGCCGCGATGAGCCGCCAGTCGGCCATCGCCTCGCCCGGCGGGTCGGCGGCGGGGGCGGCGAGCGTCAGGTTGCGCTCGCTGTTGATGAGGACGCCCTCGGACTCGGTCCACAGCGCGCCCGGCAGGACGACATCGGCGTACGCGTTGGTCTCGGTGTCCGCGAAGACGTCCTGGGTGACGACGAACTCGGCGGCCTCCAGCCCCTCGATCACGGTCTTGCGGTTGCCGACCGAGGCGACCGGGTTGGTGCAGATGATCCAGCAGGCCTTGATCTCCCCGTCGGCCATCTTCTGGAACATCTCGACCGTGCCCTTGCCGACGCCGTCCTTGCGCAGGCTGTCCGGGGCCAGTTCCCACAGCTCCTCGACGAACGCCCGCTCCTCGTCCACCAGCACGGACCGCTGGCCGGGCAGGCCCGGGCCCATGTAGCCCATCTCGCGTCCGCCCATGGCGTTGGGCTGCCCGGTGAGCGAGAAGGGGCCGCTTCCCGGGCGGCAGATCGCACCGGTCGCCATATGGAGATTGACCAGCGCGTTGGTGTTCCAGGTGCCGTGCGTGGACTGGTTGAGGCCCATGGTCCAGCAGCTCGTCCACTCGGCGGCCTCGCCGATCAGCCGGGCGGCCTCGCGGATGTCGTCCGCGGGGATGCCGGTGAGGTCGGCGACGGTGTCCGGCGCGTAGTCGGCGAGGAAGCCGGGCATCGCCTCCCAGCCCTCGGTGTGGGCGGCGATGAAGGCGGGGTCGGTGTGGCCGTTCGCGTGCAGCAGGTGGAGCAGGCCGTTGAGGAGGGCGAGGTCCGTGCCGGGGCGTATCCGGAGGAACAGATCGGCCTTGTCGGCCGTCGCCGTGCGCCGGGGATCGACCACGATCAGTTTCGCTCCCGCCTTGACCCGGTCCATCATCCGCAGGAACAGGATCGGGTGGCAGTCGGCCATGTTCGAACCGATGACGAGGAAGACGTCCGCCTTGTCCAGATCCTCGTACGATCCCGGCGGCCCGTCGGCGCCCAGCGACAGCTTGTAGCCGGTGCCCGCGCTCGCCATGCACAGCCGGGAGTTGGACTCGATCTGGTTGGTGCGGATGAAGCCCTTGGCCAGCTTGTTCGCCAGGTACTGGGCCTCCAGGCTCATCTGGCCGGAGACGTAGAAGGCGAACGCGTCCGGCCCGTGCTCGTCGATGATCGCGCGCAGCCGCCGGGCGGTCTCGGAGACCGCGTCGGACACGGGCGCGGGGACCGGTTCGTCGCCCCGGTCGTGCCGGACGAGGGCGCTGGTGAGGCGGCCGGGCGCGGCCAGCATGTCGGCGGTGGTCGCGCCCTTGGTGCACAGGCGGCCGAAGTTCGCCGGGTGGGACTTGTCGCCGGACGCCCTCAGGACCGTCCGCCGGCCGTCGGGGCCCATCCCGACGTCCAGGAGCATGCCGCAGCCGACACCGCAGTACGAGCACACGGTCCGCACCCGGGTCGTGGTGCTCTGCGGGCCCTGTGCGGCCACGGGCGGCCCCTCTCTGTCGGCGTCCGGGGTCTCCGGTCGGTCGTCCTGGCGGTCCTCTCGGCGGTCTTCCCGGCGGTCGGTGCCCTGTGTGGTACGGCCGACGGTCGGCTTCCGCTCAGTGCCCGGGGCGCCGCCCGGCACGATCGATCGTACGAATTGCCCGTTACGCCTGTGTCACATGACCTGATCATGGAGCGTTACGCCCGCCACACACGGCGGCGCAAGGGGCTGTGAGGGCGGGTTCCGGCCGTTGTGCGGGACAGGGGCGTCGCGGTCCGTGTCGCTGTTGGGCCGAACGGGTGACCATGCGTAAGAATTGGCTGATGCAGTCATTCAGTGCGAGCCAGGGGGAGGGCCGGTGAACAGGGTGAACAGCCACGATGTCACCGACGAACAGTGGGAGGGGCTCGCCCAGGTCGTGCCGCTGCGGGGCCGGGACGCCTGGCCGTCCGCGGTCGGCCACCGGACCATACCCGAAGCCGAGACCGAGGCCCGGCGGCGCTTCGTGGTGCTGCGCGTCAACGTGTTCGCGGACGCCCGCGAGGTGGCGGAAACGCTGATGGCGGGCATCCCGGTCCTGCTCGACCTCTCCGGCGCGGAGACCGACACGGCCAAGCGCGTCCTCGACTTCAGCACAGGAGTCGTTTTCGGCCTCGCCAGCGGAATGCACCGCGTCGACCGAAACGTGTTCCTTCTCACGCCTCCGGGGACCGAGGTGCGGGGGCTGATGGAGGGCGCGGGGGTTCCCGGGGTGTGACCGGCGGTGCGCCCGGTATCCGGTCGGGTTCGGCGTGGTGGTGGTCGGCGTCCTGTGGCTTCGGCCGGTTCGCGGTGCGGGGGGTCGGCGTCCGGTGAATCCGCCCTTTCCGGGGCGCTCGTTCGGTCCTCGGCGCTCCTGGCCTGCCAGGGGCGCCCTCGTCTCGGCCGGGCGCTCCCTCGATAGCGGGAAGATCCACTCGGCGGAACGGTTTGCCTGAGACACGGGCGCCTAGTGTCCGCATATGACCGTGTCATCCCTGTCGCCGACGGTGCCCGGCGCGGACGCCGGGGCGCGTCCGGAGCGGCCCAGCGTCACCGAACTGCGGCTGTCGGCCTTCGCGGGACACCGGGGGGCCTACCTTCCGCTGGGGCCGCTGACCCTTCTCGCGGGGCGGAGCGGCAGTGGCAAGACCACCGCGCTGCGGGCGTACGAGGCGCTGGCGAGACTCGGTGGCGGCGTCCCGCTCGACGAGGTCTTCCCCGACCCGCTGAGCTGTGTCCCCGAACGGGCCCGTCCCGACGCCGGGCGGCGGCGCGGCTTCCGCATCGGCTGCACGGCGGACGGACCGGAGGGCCCGGTGCAGCTGGACGTCGCTGTCCAGGCCGAGCCCGAACTCCGCATCGTGGGCGAGCGGTTGAGGTGCGGCGGGCTCACCCTGCTGGAGACGGCGCTCGTCGACCCGAGCCGCCCCGTAGTCCAGGCCTCCTGGCACACCGCCGGCACCTCCCCGGTCACCCGAGGCCCCCTGCCGGACGACCGCCTCGGCACCGCACTGCTCCCGCTGCGCGTCGCCGGCAAGACGGACGGCCAGCGTCAGGTCCTCGCCGCCGTCGAGCAGATGGTGGTCGCCCTCCGCTCGGTCTACGTCTGCGACCCGCGCCCCCGCCGGATGCGCGCCGCCGTGCCCCTCGGCTCCGGCCGGCTGCTCCCGGGCTGCGACAACCTCGCCGACGTGCTGTGGCGTACGCGCACGGAGTGCGGCCGGCGCCACGCGCTGCTCGTCGACGCCGTACGCGACGGCTGCGCGGGACCGGTCCTCGACCTCCTCGCCGAACCGCTGCGCGACGGCGCGGTACGGGCGGTGCTGGACCGGGGCGACGGCGTACGGACGGCCCTGGGGCTGCTCGGGGACGGGGAGTTGAGGTATCTGGCGCTCGCCCTCGTGCTGTTCACCGGGCCCGGCGTGCTGGAGATCGACCCGGTCGTGGAGGTGCCCGCCGCCCTGCAGACCCTCACGGTCCTCGCCGACGGCTTCGACCGCGCCCTCGACCCCGGGCAAGCCCTGGAGTTGGTGCGGCTGGCGGCCCGGATGTGCGAGCGGGGGCACATCCGGCTGGTCGGCGCGGTGAGCGACGCGTCCTGGGCCGCCGGGACGGCGGGTGTGACGGTGGTAGACCTGAACCGTGAACGATCCTGAATCCGGGCGCGCGCCCGACCTGGCGGCCTTGCAGCGGCGGCTCGTCGAGTTCGCCGCCGCGCGTGACTGGCAGCCGTACCACACGCCCAAGAACCTGGTCTCCGCGCTGAGCGTCGAGGTGTCCGAACTCGTCGAGATCTTCCAGTGGTTGACACCGGAGGAGTCCGCGCGCGTGATGGCGGACCCGGAGACCGCGCACCGGGTCGCGGACGAGGTGGCCGACGTCCTCGCCTATCTGCTCCAGTTCTGCGCGGTGCTGGGCGTCGATCCGTTGTCGGCGCTGGATGCGAAGATCGACCGCAACGAACGGAGATTTCCGGCGCCGGGGACGTCCTGACCGTGTTTCACCGCCCTTGATGGTGACCCCGATCCTCCGTTTGTCACTCTCCGGAGTTGAAATGTTGTCCACAGCCGACTTGTTATCCACAGATTTCCGGCTTCCTCTGGCTTTCTGTCTCAGCGGCCCTCACTGTGGGTAATGAACAGGCAGGAGTTCGGGCGGACGTGTGAGAGCGCGTCGGGACAGTCGGGGGCAGCGCATGGATGCGGTGCGGCTCATCATGGCGAGCAGGCGTGCTCTGGCGGGCAGCGCCGAAGGACCTCAGCTCATGGCGGAGGCGTGGCAGTCCTATGCCCTCGCCCAGGCGATCGGCAGTCGTCTCGCGGTCTCGGGGCCACCCGAACTACGCGGTGAGGCACTGGGGTTGACCGAGCTGGCCGGCAGCGGCTGCGGCATACTCGGCGCCCCGCCGCTCGGCGTGGGCGACTTACGCGCCGCCCAGCTCACGGAGTTGGGTGACGCCCACGACTCCCTCGTGCGCCTCGGCATCCTCCTCGGCGAGGTCGGCATCGCGCTCGTGGGGCTGGCGAGCGGAGCGGACGACGAGGCGACCTACTGGCAGTGCATGGAGGCGATCGACGCGGCGGACGAGGCCCGTGACCGGGTCCTGGAGATGCTGCGCCGCCTGGCCGTGAGAGACCAGGTCCTGTCGGAGAGGGACGCGGCGACGGGCTGAGTCGACGAGGGCCGGGGCGGGGGCTGGGGCTGGGCGCGGCCCCGGTTTCCCGAGGGGTGCGCGGACCGGGCGAGCGGCCCCCGCCGGGCCCGCGTATGACGAACGCCCGGCCGGAAGGGCCGGGCGTCGGGCTTCATGGCTCAGGGAAGGTCAGGCTGTGTCGCTCTCCTCCGCGACAGCGGTACGCGGTGCCGACAGATCCGCGTCGAGCTGGGACAGGTCCGCGTTCAGCGCGGCCATCAGCTCCTCCATCTGCTGGAGCAGACCCTTCGGCTGCGCAGGCACGGCAGCCTGCTCCGGCACGGCTTCCTGGGACATGTGACGGCCTCCTCGGCCCTCGCCCCCCGAGGGGGCACGTGGTGCGGGCGTCCCGGCAGCGGCCGCCGGCGACGGGTGCCGGGCGGTCCGGCTCCTCCCGAGCAACGATCATCGTTCCGGCCGGTCACTGGCCCGAGCCCGCCCCATGCGCCGGATTGACGGATTTCACCCGACCGTGGGCCCGTGGCGCCGATGGGACCGGTGCCGTTGACCGGCGGGTGAGCGTGCAGGATGGAGGCATGGATCTTCGCATCTTCACCGAGCCCCAGCAGGGGGCGTCCTACGACACGCTCCTCACCGTCGCCAAGGCCACCGAGGACCTCGGTTTCGACGCCTTCTTCCGCTCCGACCACTATCTCCGCATGGGTTCGTCGGACGGCCTGCCCGGCCCCACCGACGCCTGGATCACCCTGGCCGGACTCGCCCGTGAGACCAAGCGCATCCGCCTCGGCACCCTGATGACCGCCGGCACCTTCCGGCTGCCCGGTGTGCTCGCCATCCAGGTCGCCCAGATCGACCAGATGTCCGGCGGCCGTGTCGAACTCGGCCTGGGCGCGGGCTGGTTCGAGGAGGAGCACAAGGCGTACGGCATCCCCTTCCCCAAGGAGAAGTTCGGCCGCCTGGAGGAGCAGCTCGCCATCGTCACCGGCCTGTGGGCCACCGAGGTCGGCAAGACCTTCTCCTACGAGGGCACCCACTACCAGCTGACGGACTCGCCCGCGCTGCCCAAGCCCGCACAGGCCAAGGTGCCGGTGCTCGTCGGCGGTCACGGCGCGGTCCGTACTCCCCGGCTGGCCGCGCGCTACGCCGACGAGTTCAACATGCCGTTCGCCTCCATCGAGGACAGTGAGCGCCAGTTCGGCCGGGTCCGCAAGGCCGCGGAGGAGGCCGGCCGCAAGGGCGACGACCTGGTGTACTCCAACGCCCTGGTCGTCTGCGTCGGCAAGGACGACGCCGAGGTCGCCCGCCGCGCCGCCGCGATCGGCCGTGAGGTCGACGAGCTGAAGGCCAACGGCCTCGCCGGTTCCCCCGCCGAGGTCGTCGACAAGATCGCCCGCTACCAGGCCGTCGGCTCCCAGCGCCTCTACCTCCAGATCCTCGACCTCGACGATCTGGACCACCTGGAACTGATCTCCGCCCAGGTGCAGTCGCAGCTGTCGTAGACCGGGTCGCGCCCCGCGCCCCTCACAAGGCGCGGGGTGCGCAACCCCGAGGGAGAAGGGGCGGCGGGGGCGGAAAAGCCCGGGTGCACCCGCCCCCTGCCCCTGTACGTTGGGATCTCCGCAGCTCAAACACTTACTACGAGGCACCCACCGTGTTCCTGACGATCAGTACCACCGGTACCCAAGAACGCCCCGCGACCGATCTCGGCTGGCTGCTGCACAAGCATCCCGACAACGCGCAGGCGTTCTCCACCTCCTACGGCAGGGCGCACGTCCTCTACCCCGAGGCGGACGCCGAGCGGTGCACGGCCGCGCTGCTGCTGGAGGTGGACGCGGTGGCGCTGGTCCGGCGCGGCAAGGGCAAGGGCCGCGGCGGAGCACCGGACGCGGCACTCGCCCAGTACGTCAACGACCGCCCGTACGCGGCCTCGTCGCTGCTCGCCGTCGCGCTGAACGACGTGTTCTCCAGCGCGATGCGCGGTCACTGCAAGGCCCGGCCCGAACTCCCTGAAAAGGTCCGCCCGTTGCGCGTCGAGATACCGGCGCTGCCCGCACGCGGCGGCCCGGACCTCGTCGTCAAGCTCTTCGAGCCGCTCGGCTGGACGGTCACCGCCGAACCGGTGGCGCTGGACACCGCGTTCCCGGAATGGGGCGCCTCCCGCTATGTCCGGCTGGTGCTGGAGTCGGAGTCGCTGACCCTGGCCGAGGCGCTGCGCCACCTGTACGTCCTGCTGCCGGTGCTCGACGACGCCAAGCACTACTGGGTGTCGTCCGACGAGGTCGACAAGCTGCTGCGGGCGGGCGAGGGCTGGCTCCCGGCCCACCCGGAGCACCAGCTGATCACCAGCCGCTATCTCTCCCGCCGCTGGTCGCTGACCCGGCAGGTCATGGAGCGCCTGGAACTCGTACGTCTGGCCGAGGCCGACGACAGCGAGGTCGAGGAGATCGACAACGCCGTCGAGGACACCGAAGAGCCCGAAGAGCCCGAAGAGACTGAAGCGACCGAGGGGGCCGGGGGAGCCGGGAACGGCGGGGACGGGACCGCGAACCGTCACGAGGGCGAGACGAAGGCCGAGGAGAAGGCCAAGGAGAAGGCCGTACCGCTCGCGGTCCAGCGCCGGGACGCGATCATCGCCGCCCTCAAGGAGTCCGGGGCGTCCCGGGTCCTCGATCTCGGCTGCGGGCAGGGCCAGTTGGTGCAGGCGCTGCTGGGGGACGTCCGGTTCACCGAGATCGTCGGCACGGACGTGTCGATGCGCGCGCTCACCATCGCCTCCCGCCGGCTCAAGCTCGACCGCATGGGCGAGCGCCAGGCCTCCCGCGTCCAGCTCTTCCAGAGCTCCCTCGCCTACACCGACAAGCGGCTCAAGGGCTACGACGCCGCCGTGCTCTCCGAGGTCGTCGAGCACCTCGACCTGCCCCGGCTGCCCGCCCTGGAGTACGCGGTCTTCGGCTCGGCCCGCCCCCGGACCGTGCTCGTGACCACCCCGAACGTCGAGTACAACGTCCGCTGGGAGACCCTCCCCGCCGGGCACGCCCGGCACAGCGACCACCGCTTCGAGTGGACCCGCGAGGAGTTCCGCGGCTGGGCGGCCACGGTCGCCGAACGGCACGGCTACGACGTGGAGTTCGTGCCCGTCGGCCCGGACGACCCCGAGGTGGGACCGCCCACCCAGATGGGCGTGTTCACCCGCCGCGACCCCGACACGACCAGCGAGAAGGAGGCGAAGGCAGCATGAGCGAGACGAACGAGACCACCGAGGGCATCGTCGAGCACACCCCGAGGGGCCGCACCCTGCCCGTCACCGACCTCTCCCTCGTCGTGCTGGTCGGCGCCTCCGGCTCCGGCAAGTCGACGTTCGCCCGACGTCACTTCAAGCCCACGGAGATCATCTCCTCCGACTTCTGCCGGGGCCTGGTCTCCGACGACGAGAACGACCAGAGCGCGACGAAGGACGCCTTCGACGTGCTCCACTACATCGCGGGCAAGCGCCTCGCGGCCGGCCGCCGTACCGTCGTCGACGCGACCAGCGTGCAGCAGGAGTCCCGCAAGCAGTTGATCGAACTGGCGCGCAAGCACGACGTGCTGCCGATCGCGATCGTGCTCGACGTGCCGGAGGAGGTGTGCGCCGCACGCAACGCGGGCCGCACCGACCGCGCCGACATGCCGCGCCGTGTCATCCAGCGACACACCCGCGAACTCCGCCGCTCCCTGCGGCACCTGGAGCGCGAGGGCTTCCGCAAGGTGCACGTCCTGCGGGGTGTCGAGGACGTCGAGAACGCCACCATCGTCACCGAGAAGCGGTTCAACGACCTCACCCACCTCACCGGCCCGTTCGACATCGTGGGTGACATCCACGGCTGCGCGAGCGAACTGGAGGCGCTGCTCGGCACGTTGGGCTACGTCGACGGCGTCCACCCGCAGGGCCGTACGGCCGTCTTCGTCGGCGACCTCGTCGACCGCGGCCCGGACAGTCCCGGTGTGCTGCGGCGCGTGATGTCCATGGTCGGCTCCGGCCACGCCCTGTGCGTACCCGGCAACCACGAGAACAAGTACGGCCGCTACCTCAAGGGCCGCAACGTCCAGCACACGCACGGACTCGCCGAGACCATCGAGCAGATGGAGGGCGAGAGCGAGGAGTTCAAGAAGGAGGTACGGGAGTTCATCGACGGGCTCGTCAGCCACTACGTCCTCGACGGCGGCCGGCTGGTCGTCTGCCACGCCGGGCTGCCGGAGAAGTACCACGGCCGTACCTCCGGCCGGGTCCGCAGCCACGCCCTGTACGGCGACACCACCGGCGAGACCGACGAGTTCGGGCTGCCCGTGCGCTACCCGTGGGCCGAGGACTACCGGGGCCGCGCGGCCGTCGTCTACGGTCACACCCCGGTGCCCACCGCCACCTGGCTGAACAACACCATCTGCCTCGACACGGGTGCCGTGTTCGGCGGCAGGCTGACCGCGCTGCGCTGGCCGGAGCGGGAGCTGGTCGACGTACCGGCCGAGAAGGTCTGGTACGAGCCGGCCAGGCCGCTGGCCACCGAGGCGCCCGGCGGGCACGAGGGACGGCCGCTGGATCTGGCGGACGTGTACGGACGCCGGGTCGTGGAGACCCGGCACGCGGGCCGGGTGGCGGTCCGCGAGGAGAACGCGGCGGCGGCCCTGGAGGTCATGAGCCGTTTCGCGGTCGACCCCCGTCTGCTGCCGTACCTGCCGCCGACCATGGCTCCCACGGCCACCTCGCACGTCGAGGGCTACCTGGAGCACCCGGCGGAGGCGTTCGCGCAGTACAAGGAGGACGGTGTCGCGCGGGTCGTGTGCGAGGAGAAGCACATGGGCTCGCGGGCGGTCGCCCTGGTCTGCCGTGACGCGGACGCGGCCCGCGAACGCTTCGGCGTCGACGGGCCCACCGGCTCCCTCTACACCCGCACGGGCCGCCCGTTCTTCGACGACGAGGCCCGTACCGAACTGGTCCTCGGCCGCATCCGGGAAGCCGTCACGGCGGCCGGGCTCTGGGACGAGCTGGACACCGACTGGGTGCTGCTGGACGCCGAGTTGATGCCCTGGTCGCTGAAGGCGTCCGGGCTGCTGCGCACCCAGTACGCGGCCGTCGGCGCCGCCTCCGGCGCGGTGTTCCCGGGCGCGCTGGCCGCCCTGGAGGGCGCGGCGGCACGCGGTGTCGATGTGGGGGACCTGCTGGGCAAGCAGCGGGACCGGGCGGCCGACGCCGCCGCGTTCACCGAGGCGTACCGCCGCTACTGCTGGCCCACGCAGGGCCTGGACGGCGTCCGGCTCGCCCCCTTCCAGATCCTCGCCGTCCGGGGCCGCAGCCTCGCCGCGCTCCCGCACGACGAGCAGCTGGCCCTCATCGACCGGCTCGTCGAGTTCGACGGCAGCGGTCTGCTGCAGACCACCCGGCGCCTCTTCGTCGACACCGCCGACGAGGCGTCCGTACGGGCGGGCACCGACTGGTGGCTGGAGATGACCGGCCGGGGCGGCGAGGGCATGGTCGTCAAGCCCGTCGGGGCGGTGGTGCGGGACGGCAAGGGGCGGATGGTCCAGCCGGGCATCAAGTGCCGGGGCCGGGAGTACCTGCGGATCATCTACGGCCCGGAGTACACGCGGCCGGAGAACCTCGCCCGGCTGCGCGGCCGGTTCCTCAACCACAAGCGGTCCCTCGCCCTGCGCGAGTACGCCCTCGGTCTGGAGGCCCTGGACCGGCTCGCCGAGGGGGAGCCGCTGTGGCGGGTGCACGAGGCGGTGTTCGGGGTGCTGGCCCTGGAGTCGGAGCCGGTCGACCCCCGGCTGTGAGCCGGTGGGCCCCCGGCCGCGAGCCGGTGGACCCGCGCCTGTGACGTGACAATGCGGCTGATAATGTCGCGGACAGGCGTGGCCGCGCACTGCGTTCGAACGGTGCCCATGGTTCCGGCGGTTCCGGCAGTGCTCGGGGACAGTGGTCGCAGATGATCGCTGTCACCCGGGTCGGTCCCATCCGTCCCGTCGGTCCTGTCGGTCCCATTCGAAGGTATGTGGGGTTCCCCATGCGTCGCAGCACCACGCGGTCCGTCACCCGGTCCGTCTCGCGGTCCGGGCGAGAGCGATCGGCACTCGACGCCGCGTACGACGAGTGCCGCCGCCTGGTCCGTACGACGCGTCCCACCGAGCACGCCCTCATGGCGCTCATGCCTCCCGCCGCCCAGCCCGTGTGCTGGGCGCTGTACGCCGCCTTCGGTCACGCCGACGATCTGCTGGACCGCTCCGAGGAGGCCCCCGAGGAGCGGGGCCGGCTGCTGCGGGAGTGGCGGGCCGCGCTGGAGGCGGACCTGGCGAGCGGGACCAGCGACGACCCGATCCGGCTGGCGGTCACCGACGCCGTGTGGCACTGGGGCCTGGACCTCGGGGATCTGCTGGGCGCGCTGGACGCCGTCCAGCGGGACGACGACCGCAAGGGCGTCGCGACCTGGGAGGAGTGGCGAGAGCGGGCGCACGCCCAGAACGTCAGCTGGCCCGAGCAGCTGATGCGGATGCTGGTGCGCTCGGGGCTGCCCGTCCCCGTACGTCTGCGGGACCTGCCCGGCTTCACCCGTTTCGTCGAGGGCCTGTTCCTCACCGACATGCTGCGCGACCTCCCCGAGGACCTCGACAGCGGGCATGTGTGGTTCCCCACCGAGGTCCTCGACCGTTTCCAGGTCACCGAGGACGATCTGCTCGCCCGGCGGCGGACCCCCGCCGTCCGGGACCTGATCGGCCACCTCGTCGGCGAGGCCCGCTCCTGGCTGGAGGCCTCGCGCCGGGCCCTGCGCCACTCGCTGCCGCTGGGTCCCGCCATCGTGCTGGACGCCACCGTGGAACTGTTCGGCGCGGAGCTGGACGCGATCCTGCGGGCCGGACCGGCGGTCCTGCACCGACAGATCCAGGTCCCCGCGCGCACCCGGCTGCGCATCCTCGGTCCGGCCCGCGCCCAGGCCGCCCTGGTGTGGCGGCTGACGCTGCCGCCCGAACGCCCGGCGGCCGGCGCGCCCGCGAGGACGGCCGCCCCGGACCGTACGGCCGCTCCCGCGCCCACCGGCCCCGAGCAGCACATCCCGAAGATCGCCGAGCCGCCCCTGCCGCCCCGCCCGCACCGCGACGGGGCCCGCCCGCCGGCCATAGCCGGGGACCATCTCCCGCAGCACGTGGCGATCGTCATGGACGGCAACGGCCGCTGGGCCACCGGCCTCGGGCTGCCCCGCGACGAGGGCCATCGCGCCGGCGCGGTCGCCCTGCGGGACGTCGTCCAGGGCGCCCTGGAGATCGGCCTCGCCCATCTGACCGTCTACGCCTTCTCCACCGAGAACTGGAAGCGGTCGCCCGACGAGGTCTCCAAACTCTTCGCGATCATGCGCGCGGAACTCCTCGACGGGGAACTGCTCGACCACGACGTACGGCTGCGGTGGGTGGGCTCGCCCGACGGTCTCCCGGACGACGTGGTGGAGGTCCTCAGCGCCCAGGAGCACGCCACCCGCCACCGCACCGGCCTCACGCTCAATGTCTGCGTCAACTACGGCGGCCGTGCGGAGCTCGCCCGGGCGGGCGCGGCGTTGGCGCGGGCCGCGGTGGCGGGTGAGGTCGACCCCGCGCGGGTCTCCGAGCAGCTCTTCGCCGCGTACCTGCCCCACCACGCGCTGCCGGACGTCGACCTGCTGTGGCGCACCAGCGGGGAGATCCGGACCTCCAACTTCCTGCCCTGGCACGCGCATTACGCCGAACTCCACTTCACCGACCAGCCGTGGCCCGAGGTGGACCGTCGTGATCTGTGGGAGGCGGTGGTGGCGTACACCCACCGCAAGCGGCGCAAGGGGGCGGCGTCGGTTTCGGAGTGACATGGGGTGGGTCGTCGGGTGCGGGTCCGGTGGGGGCTGGTCGCGCAGTTCCCCGCGCCCCTGAAAAGCAGGGGCTGCGCCCCGTGCTTCTCAGGCCCGCAGGGGCCTGGGCTCTTAGGGGCGCGGGGAACTGCGCGAGAAGCCCCACGCACCCGCACCCGACAACGCACCCCCACTCACCCCCGGCACCCCCTCACCCCACCAACCGCAACCGAACCCCCGCCACCCCCACCCGCACCGTCTGCCCCCACGTCAGCTCCAGCGCATCCCCCTCCATCCCGTCCCCGAAGACGATGAGCCGATCCGACTCGACGGTGAGCGACAACCCCCCGTCCCCCGCGAGCACCCCCGCCACCAACGACGTCCCCGTGGCCGGCGACGGCCACGCCTCCCGTACGAACCACAGCAGCCGCGCCTCCGTGGCCCCCGGCAGCACCAGCTCGCTGGCCCGCTCCTGCCACACCGACCGGATCCACCCGCTCGCCCCGGTCCCGGTCCCGACGAGCACCCCGGACGAGGCCTGGGACTCGACGGCACCCCTGTCGCCGTCGAGCCCCAGGCGGTACCGGGCCGTCTGGTGCCCCGCCGCGCCGAGGTAGACCTCGTTGAGCGCCACCAGCCGCTGGGTGTCGTCGGCGACGGCCTCGACCATGGTCAACTCATCCGCCCCGGAACCCTGTCGCAGCGAGGAGGTGAGCAACTTCCCCGCCTGGTCGGGCCGGTGGCGCACCAGCACCCCCGGATTGCGCCGGGGATCGGGGTTGATCCCCACCACCGGCTGCCCCGCGAGGTACTTCGCGGCATTGGCCACCAGCCCGTCCTGCCCGACGACCACCACGACGTCCTCGGGGGCGAAGAGGAACCGGTCCAGGTCGGCCCGCTCCACCCGCGCCTGACGCCACGTCAGCGGCACCGACGACGTGACCTCGGCCAGTGCCCCGCGCTCGCGGCGGTGCCGCTCGGCCACGTCCTCGATGTCCCGCCGCCGGGACCGCAGGAAGAAGGCGGCCTGCCCGTGCGTACCGTGCCGGGCCACCAACTCCTCGTACTCAGTGGTGCGATGGACCAGCACCACCCGGGGCGCGAGGCTCACGTCGCGTCCCCGCCCGCCGCCGCCCCGGTGCCGGTGGCCGCCCCGCCGCCGGCCCCGCCGAGCTTCGCCAGCAGCCCGGTCAGCACGTCCGGCGACACGGTCACGCTCTCGATCCGCGGCAGGTTCTCCGCGAGCCGGGTCCCGGTCAGCGCGTGCAGCGTCGCCGTGTCCACCTCGGCGTGCACCCGCAGCCAGGCCGCCTGAGCCTCGGCCCGTGCCTCGCCCACCACCCGCGCGGCCCGCGCCTCGGCCTCGGCCAGCTTCACCTGCCGCACCGCCTCGGCCTCGGCGAGTCTCACCTTCCGCTCGGCCGCGGCCCCGGCGAGACGGACATCGCGTGCCGCCTCGGCCTCCGCGAGCTTGACGGTCCGCTCGGCCTCCGCCTCGGTCAGCCGGACCGTCCGGGCCGCCTCCGCGCCCGCCTTCACCGCGTCCGCGGCGGCCCTCTCCTCCGCCTCCCGCCGGGCGTTGGTACCCCGCTGCTCGACCAACTGCTCCTCGCGCCGGGCGAGTTCGATCTGGCTGGCCAGCTCGTTCTCCGCGATGGCCCGCTCCCGCTCGACGGCCACCGCCCGGCGCTCGTACGTCGCCCGGTCCGCCTCCTGCTGGATCTGCTCCCGGGCCGGTGTGCGCAGCGCCCGCTCCACCTCGGGTTCGGGTCGCAGCGCCACCACGCGGACGGCCACGATCTCGATGCCGGTGGCCGGCAGCCGGGGCTCGGCCGCCAGGCCGCTCGCCACCCGCTCCCGGACCGCCGCGACCCCGTCGACGAGGGCCGACGCCAGAGTCGTACGGGCCAGGACGTCCAGTGCGTGCTGCTGGGCCGTCTCCGTCAGCAGGGTCGACAACTGCTCCAGGGGAGCGCCGCGCCAGACCCCTGTGTCGGGGTCGATGGAGAAGTCGAGGCGGGCGGCTGCGATCGCCGGGTCGCTCACCCGGTAGGTCACCGTCGCCTGCACCGCCACGTCCTGGAAGTCGGACGTACGGGCATGGAAGGTCATCGCCAACTCCCGGTCGTCCACCGGGACTTCGGAGAGGGCGGCGCTCAGCGACCGGTACCAGAAGCTCAGCCCCGGGCCGTCGTGCGCGAGCCGCCCGGAACGGTGGTGGCGGATGTGCGCGGTGGGCGCGCCGCGCAGATGCCGCCAGCCGAGCCGTCTGGTGATGTCGGCCATGGATGATCCCCCTCGTGCACGTCTGGGCGACACCGATTAGTGTCACTCAGACGATAAGAGGTCGGACTCGTTATCGTCAAGGGGACGAGATGAGGTCTTCCGGGGTGGGGTCGAAGCGTTCCGATTCGGTCGACCGGCGGGTGAACACGCGCCCGAATGGTCAGGATGAGGACATGGGATTCCATGTCGACTCCGAGGCCGGGCGCCTGCGCCGCGTCATCCTGCACCGGCCCGATCTTGAGCTCAAGAGGCTCACCCCCAGCAACAAGGACGCGCTGCTCTTCGACGACGTGCTGTGGGTGCGCCGGGCGCGCGCCGAGCACGACGGATTCGCCGATGTGCTGCGCGACAGGGGCGTCGCCGTCCACCTCTTCGGCGACCTCCTCACCGACGTGATGCGCGTCCCCCAGGCCCGGGAGCTCGTCCTCGACCGCGTCTTCGACGAGAAGGAGTACGGCCCGCTCGCCACGGACCACCTCCGGGCCGCCTTCGAATCGCTGCCCCTGGCCGAGCTGGTCGAGGCGCTGATCGGCGGCATGACCAAGCGCGAGTTCCTCGCCGCCCACATGGAGCCGGCCTCCGTCCGCTTCCATGTCATGGAACTCGACGAGTTCCTCCTCGACCCGCTCCCCAACCACCTCTTCACCCGCGACACCTCCGCCTGGATCTACGACGGGGTCTCCATCAACGCCATGCGCTGGCCCGCCCGTCAGCGTGAGACGGTCCACTTCGAGGCGATCTACCGTCACCACCCGCTCTTCCGCGCCGAGACGTTCCATGTCTGGTCGGAGGGGCAGGCCGACTATCCGTCCACCATCGAGGGCGGCGACGTCCTCGTCATCGGCAACGGCGCCGTCCTCATCGGCATGAGCGAGCGCACCACGCCCCAGGCCGTCGAGATGCTCGCCCACAAGCTCTTCGCCGCAGGCTCCGCGCAGACCATCGTGGCCCTCGACATGCCGAAGCGCCGGGCCTTCATGCACCTCGACACCGTCATGACCATGGTCAACGGCGACACCTTCACCCAGTACGCCGGACTCGGCATGCTCCGCTCGTACACCATCGAACCCGGCGTCGGCGAGAAGGAGCTCAAGGTCACCGACCATCCGCCGGAGCACATGTACCGCGCGATCGCCGCCGCGCTCGGCCTCGACTCCATCCGGGTGCTGACCGCCACGCAGGACGTGCACGCCGCCGAGCGGGAGCAGTGGGACGACGGCTGCAACGTCCTGGCCGTCGAGCCCGGCGTCGTCGTCGCCTACGAGCGCAACGCCACCACCAACACGCATCTGCGCAAACAGGGCATCGAGGTGATCGAGATCCCCGGGAGCGAGCTGGGCCGGGGGAGGGGTGGTCCGCGCTGTATGAGCTGCCCGGTGGAGAGAGCGCCGGTGTGACCGTATGAACGATGCGACCGTATAGAAATGTGGAACATCGTATAGACTTCCAGCCTTCCCGATGCTGTCCCTGTCCCGCCGACCCAGGAGCGCCCCATGGCGACCGTTCCCCACGCCCTCGCCGGGCGCCACTTCCTCAAGGAGCTGGACTTCACCGCGGAGGAGTTCCGCGGGCTGATCGAGCTCGCCGTGGAGCTGAAGGCGGCGAAGAAGGCCGGGACGGAGACCCAGCGGCTGCGGGGCCGGAACATCGCGCTCGTCTTCGAGAAGACCTCGACGCGCACCCGCTGCGCGTTCGAGGTCGCCGCGGCCGACCAGGGCGCCCGGACGGTGTACCTGGACCCGTCCGGCTCGCAGATGGGCCACAAGGAGTCGGTGAAGGACACCGCACGGGTGCTCGGCCGGATGTTCGACGCGATCGAGTACCGCGGCGACAGCCAGGCGAACGTCGAGGAGCTGGCCGCGTACGCCGGTGTGCCGGTCTACAACGGCCTCACCGACGACTGGCACCCCACCCAGATGCTGGCCGACATGATGACCATGACCGAGCACAGCGACAAGCCGCTCGGCGCGATGGCCTTCGCGTACCTCGGTGACGCCCGCTTCAACATGGGTAACTCGTACCTGGTCACCGGGGCCCTGCTCGGCATGGACGTCCGGATCGTCGCCCCGCGGGCCTACTGGCCGGCCGAGGAGATCGTGACCCACGCGCGCAAGCTCGCGGAGATCAGCGGGGCGCGGATCACGCTCACCGAGCACATCCACGACGGCGTCGAGGGCGCCGACTTCGTTGCCACCGACGTCTGGGTGTCGATGGGGGAGCCCAAGGAGGTCTGGGACGAGCGGATCGGGGCGCTGTCCCCGTACGCGGTGACCATGGACGTGCTGCGGGCCACCGGCAACCCGGACGTGAAGTTCCTGCACTGCCTGCCGGCCTTCCACGACCTCGGCACGAAGGTGGGGCGCGAGATCCATGAGCTGCACGGGCTGGACTCGCTGGAGGTGACGGACGAGGTGTTCGAGTCGGCGCACTCCGTCGTCTTCGACGAGTCGGAGAACCGTCTGCACACGATCAAGGCGGTCCTGGTGGCGACGCTGGCGTGAGCCCTGGGTCTGAGGCTCCGGAGGTGCCTGCGGCAGAGGCTCCGGCGGTGCCTGCGGCGTCCGATGCGCCCGGTGTGCCCGTCGCGCCTGCCGTGCCCGGTGCGTCCGCCGCGCCTACGCGTGCCGGCGCTGCGGCGGCACCGTCGGCAGCCTGAACCACACCGCCTTGCCGGAGTCCGTGGGCCGGTGCCCGCAGGCGGAGCTGAGGGCCCGGATCAGCAGCAGGCCGCGGCCGTGCTCCTGCCAGGGGTCGGGGTCGATGTGACCCGGGGTGGTGAGGTCGCCCGGCGGCGCCGGGTCCGGGTCGTGGACCTCCACCTTGCAGCCGGTCGGCACCAGCTCCACGACCAGCTCTATGGGCCCGTCACCGGCCGCGTGCTCGATCGCGTTCGCGACCAGTTCCGCCGTGAGCAGCTCCGCCGTGTCGCAGTCCGCCCCGTGCTCCAGCTCGGTCAGCGCCGTACGCACCAGGGCACGGGCCACGGGCACGGCCGCGGCGGTCTGCGGCAGCGCGATGCGCCAGGAGGCGGGGGCGGAGGGTTCTTGCAAGGCGGCGGATCCGTTCATGGAGCAGGTCATGGGTCGTCCTGCTTTCAACGTGACGAATGGTACGGCGAGGACCGGCGAAGTCGCGCGGCGGGAGCCGTGGGGGACCGTCGGCCCCGTTGCGGGCGGTCTACCCAGGGCAACGCCGCGCCGCGCCCGGCCGATCCCGTCGTTACCGGCTTGTCGAACGTCCGTGACCGAGTCACGGGCGCCTGCTCACCGCGAACAGTCCGTGCGGTGCCGTGAACCGTCCTATCGCGCACTCGTGACGACAGTCAGATATCAGTGATAACTTCGAGGGGCAGGGAAGCAAGGCCAGCAGAGGCAGGGAAGTAGCCGCAGCGCAGCGGCAGCCCCGAGGAGGCCGCCCGTCATGAGTCCCTTCACCGGCTCCGCCGCCCGCACCCCCGACTGGCGACATCTGCGGTGCGCGATCACCGACGGTGTCGCCACCGTCACCCTCGCCCGCCCCGAGAAGCTCAACGCCCTCACCTTCGGCTCCTACGCCGATCTGCGCGACCTGCTCGCCGAGCTGTCCCGGGAACGGTCCGTACGGGCGCTGGTGCTGGCCGGTGACGGCCGGGGCTTCTGCTCCGGCGGGGACGTCGACGAGATCATCGGCGCCACCCTCGCCATGGACACCGCCCAGCTGCTCGACTTCAACCGGATGACCGGCCAGGTCGTCCGGGCCGTACGCGAATGCCCGTTCCCGGTGATCGCCGCCGTGCACGGCGTGGCCGCGGGCGCCGGCGCGGTCCTCGCCCTGGCGGCCGACTTCCGGGTGGCCGACCCGACCGCCCGCTTCTCCTTCCTCTTCACCCGCGTCGGCCTCTCCGGCGGCGACATGGGCGCCGCCTACCTCCTGCCCCGCGTCGTCGGCCTCGGCCACGCCACCCGCCTCCTCATGCTCGGCGAACCCGTCCGCGCCCCCGAGGCCGAACGCATCGGCCTCATCAGCCGGCTCACCGACGAGGGCGGCGCCGACGAGGCCGCCCACGCCCTGGCCCGCCGCCTGGCCGAGGGCCCGGCCCTGGCATACGCCCAGACCAAGGCGCTGCTGACCGCTGAACTGGACATGCCGCTGTCGGCCGCCGTCGAACTGGACGCGGCCACCCAGGCGTTGCTGATGAACGGCGACGACTACGCCGAATTCCACGCCGCGTTCACCGAAAAACGCCCCCCGAAGTGGCAGGGCCACTGATGCGGCCCTCACTTCACGGGCAGAGCCCAGAAGCACCGGAGTCAGGGGCGCGGGGCGTTGTCGATATGCGGCTCCGCCGCGGGGCGCGACCAGCCCCCACGGACCCGCAGCCGCCGACGAACCCCACCCGTATCGCGATCATCGGCGGCGGCCCCGCCGGCCTCTACGCCGCGGCCCTCCTCAAACGCCTCGACCCCACCCGCGAGATAACCCTCTGGGAACGCAACCCCCCGGACCACACCTTCGGCTTCGGCGTGGTCCTCTCCGACGAGACCCTCGGCGGCATAGAACACGCCGACCCGACCGCCTACGACGCTCTGCGGCCCCACTTCACCCGCTGGGACGACATCACCATCGTCCACCGGAACACCCGCCACACCTCGGGAGGCCACGGCTTCGCCGCCCTCGGCCGCCACCGCCTCCTCCGCATCCTGCAAGACCGCTGCCGCACCCTCGGCGTGGAACTCCGCTTCGGCACCGAGGCCCCCTACCCCGCCTGGCTCTGCGAGACGTACGACCTGGTCATCGCGGCCGACGGGGTGCACAGCGCGACCCGCGAGGCGTACGCGCAGGCGTTCCGGCCGACGGTCGAGGAACACCGGTGCCGCTACATCTGGCTCGCCGCCGACTTCGCCTTCGAGGCGTTCCGCTTCGAGATCGCCGAGACCGAGCACGGCGTGATGCAACTGCACGGCTACCCGTATGCGCCGGACGCCTCCACCGTCATCGTGGAGATGCGCGAGGAGGTGTGGCGGGCCGCCGGGCTGGACCTCGCGGACGAGCGGGAGTCGGTCGAGCGGTGCGCGAAGCTCTTCGCGGACGTGCTCGGCGGCAGGCCGCTGCGCTCCAACAACTCCACCTGGACCACCTTCCGCACGGTCGTCAACGAGCGCTGGTCGCACGGCAATCTGGTGCTGCTCGGCGACGCCGCGCACACCGCGCACTTCTCCATCGGCTCCGGTACCAAGCTGGCCGTCGAGGACGCCCTGGCGCTCGCCGCCTGCCTGGAGGAACAGCCCGACCTGGCGACGGCGTTGACGGCGTACGAGGCGGAACGGCGCCCGGTGGTCGCCTCGACGCAGCGGGCGGCGCGGGCCAGCCTGGAGTGGTTCGAGAACATCGGGCTCCATCTCGACCAGCCCGCCCGGCAGTTCGCCTTCAACCTGCTCACCCGCAGCCGCCGCGTCACCCACGACAACCTGCGGATGCGCGACCCGCACTTCACGGACGCGGTGGAGCGCGAGTTCGGCTGCCCGCCGGGAACGCCCCCGATGTTCACCCCGTTCCGGCTGCGCGGGCTGACCCTGCGCAACCGGGTCGTCGTCTCCCCGATGGACATGTACTCGGCGACCGACGGCGTCCCCGGCGACTTCCACCTCGTCCACCTCGGCGCCCGTGCCCTCGGCGGCGCCGGGCTCGTGATGACGGAGATGGTGTGCGTGAGCCCCGAGGGGCGGATCACCCCGGGCTGCGCGGGACTGTGGAACTCCCGGCAGGCCGAGGCATGGCGCCGCACGGTGGCGTTCGTGCACGAGCGGGCGCCGGGCACGGCCATCGGCGTCCAGCTGGGCCACTCCGGCCGCAAGGGTTCGACCAGGCTGATGTGGGAGGGCATGGACGAGCCGCTCGACGCGGACAACTGGCCCCTGGCGGCGGCCTCCCCGATCCCCTACAAGCCCGGCAGCCAGACGCCACGCGCCCTCTCCCGTGCTCAACTCACCGACATCCGGGAGCAGTTCACCGCGGCCGCCGTGCGCGCCGCCCGCAGCGGCTTCGATCTCCTCGAACTCCACTGCGCCCACGGCTACTTGCTCTCCGGCTTCCTCTCCCCGCTGACGAACCACCGCACCGACCGCTACGGCGGCCCGCTCGACCACCGGCTGCGCTACCCCCTGGAGGTCTTCGACGCCGTACGGGCGGTGTGGCCGGAGGACCGCCCCATGACCGTCCGGGTCTCGGCCACGGACTGGGCCGCCGGCGGGACGACGGCCGAGGACGCCGTGGCGATCGCCCGTGCCTTCGCCGCGCACGGCGCCGACGCGATCGACGTCTCGACCGGGCAGGTCGTCGCCGACGAGCACCCCGAGTACGGCCGCTCGTACCAGACCCCGTTCGCGGACCGGATCCGGCACGAGGCGGGCGTCCCGGTGATCGCCGTCGGCGCCATCTCCTCCTGGGACGACGTCAACTCCCTGATCCTGGCGGGCCGTACGGACCTCTGCGCCCTCGGCCGCCCCCACCTGTACGACCCGCACTGGACCCTCCACGCGGCGGCGGAACAGTCCTACGAGGGCCCGGGCGTGACCTGGCCCGCCCCCTACCGCGCCGGCAGCCGCCGCCCCAACACAGGCCGCACGGACGCCCCCAAGCCACGGCTGACCCTGTCCTAGGGCCTGGGCGGGCCGTCGGCGGGCCCGAAATCCGGTGGAGCGGCACCGCCGTGCGCCACTACCGTGCTGCCGAACCGAGTCGTCTGGGCAAGGACGTGCCGTTGTACACCGTGTGAGACCCCCCGAGCGCTGATCTGTCGCGCGCCGCACCTGTGCGCCGCGCTGCTTCCTGCTGCGGACTTCTCACTGAAACCGGTGTACTTCTGTGCTCACCACCTGGGTGGTCATGCCCACCTGCCTGCCGCTCGTCCGGCGTCGCTGCCACACATGCGGGTCCGACCGCTTCCGGGCCGACGGCAGGTTTCGCGTCAACGCCCACCACAAACTCCTCGACGCCTGGCTCCTCGTCCTGTGCGCCGGGTGCGGGGAGACGGCGAAACTCACGGTCCTGGAGCGCGCGAACGTACGCTCCGTACGGCCCGGACTGCTGGACCGCATGCACGCCAACGACCCTTCCCTGGCGGCCGAACTGCTCCGGCATCCGGTCCTGCTGCGGCGCAACCGTGTCGCCCTGGACTGGGGCGGCGCCTGGCGTCTGGACACCGGCGGAACGGATCAGCTGGACCATGAGGTGCTCGACGTCTCGGTCCGCTTCGCGGCGCGGATCCCGGTCCGCCCGGTGCGCCTGATCGCCGAAGGCTGCGGACTGCGACGGGCCGACGTCGAGCGACTGATCACGGACGGGAGACTCGTCTCGACGGTCCGGCTGAACGGCCGGGTCTCCGGCGACTTCACCTTCACGCTCAAGCGCTGAGCCCTCCCCGCGACGCCCTGTCCGGGGAGGGCGTCGCGGGGAGGTGGAGGGCGTGACCGCTACGGCAGTTCCGCCATCCCCGCCGTCAGCGTCGCCCCGTCCGCCGGGTCGACCAGGATGAACGCGCCCGTCCGCCGCACCGCCGCGTAGGCGTCCAGCGCCAGCGGCTCCGCCGTGCGCAGCACGATCCGGCCCAGGTCGTTCGTGGTCAGCTCGGGGGACGCGCCGAGGTCCCTGACGATCGCCTTCACGGTGCGGGTGGTGTGGCGGAGCAGGACGCGGTCGCCCACCCGGAGGGGCCGCTCCGCGAGATGGCAGACCGCCGCCCGGACGTCCCGCGTCAGCGTCGGCGCGTCCGGCGCGTCCGGTCCGCCCGCCGTGATCATGTCCCCGCGGGAGATGTCCCGCTGGTCCGCCAGCCGCACACTGATCGACTGCGGCGCGTACGCGGCCCGCGCCGCCTCGCCCAGGACGTCGATCCCCGTGATCTCGGAGGTCTCCCCGGACGGCTGCACGGTCACCCGGTCACCCACCCGCAGCGCCCCCGACACCAACTGCCCCGCGTAGTGCCGGACTTCACCGTGCCGGATCACATACTGCACCGGGAAGCGGACCGGCGCGTCGGCCGCCGCCACGCCCACCGGCACGGTCTCCAGGAACTCGAGAAGCGCCGGGCCGTCGTACCAGTCCGTCCGCCCGGACCGCTCGACGACGTTGTCACCGGCCAGCGCCGAGACCGGGATCGGTGTGAAGCCGGGCAGCCCCAGCTCGTCCGCGTGGCGCCCGAAGTCCTCGACGATCCGCCGGAACTCCTTCTCCTCGTACCCGACGAGGTCCATCTTGTTGACCGCGAGGACCACGTGCGGCACCCGCAGCAGCGCGGCGACGCCCGCGTGCCGCAGCGTCTGCTCGACCACGCCGTTGCGGGCGTCGACCAGGATGATCGCCAGCTCGGCGGTGGAGGCGCCGGTGACCATGTTGCGGGTGTACTGCACATGGCCGGGGGTGTCGGCGAGGATGAACCGGCGCTTGGCGGTGGCGAAGTAGCGGTAGGCCACGTCGATGGTGATGCCCTGCTCGCGCTCGGCCCGCAGCCCGTCGGTGAGCAGGGCGAGGTCCGGGGTGTCCTGGCCACGGCTCGCCGAGGCCCGCTCCACGGCCTCCAACTGGTCCGCCAGCACCGACTTGGAGTCGTGCAGCAGCCGCCCGACGAGGGTGGACTTGCCGTCGTCGACCGAACCGGCGGTCGCGAAGCGCAGGGTGTCGATGGTCATCGTGCTCATGCCTAGAAATACCCCTCGCGCTTACGGTCCTCCATCGCGGCCTCGGACATCTTGTCGTCCGCGCGCGTCGCGCCCCGCTCGGTCAGCCGGGAGGCCGCGATCTCGGCGATGACCTGGTCCAGCGTCACCGCGTCCGAGTCCACGGCGCCCGTGCAGGACATGTCACCGACCGTCCGGTACCGCACCTGCCGCTTCTCGACCGTCTCGCCGCCCTTCGGGCCGCCCCACTCACCGGCGGTCAGCCACATCCCGCCCCGCATGAACACCTCGCGGTGATGGGCGAAGTAGATCTCCGGCAGCTCGATGCCCTCACGGGCGATGTACTGCCAGACGTCCAGCTCGGTCCAGTTGGAGAGCGGGAAGACACGCACATGCTCACCGGGAGCGTGCCGCCCGTTGTACAGGTTCCACAACTCCGGCCGCTGCCGCCGCGGGTCCCACTGCGAGAACTCGTCCCGCAGCGAGAACACCCGCTCCTTGGCGCGCGCCTTCTCCTCGTCCCGGCGCCCGCCGCCGAAGACCGCGTCGAACCGCTCCGCCTGGATCCTCTCCGTCAACGGCACGGTCTGCAGCGGATTCCGCGTCCCGTCCGGCCGCTCCCGCAGCACCCCCCGGTCGATGTAGTCCTGCACCGAGGCGACATGCAGCCGCAGCCCGTGCGCGGCCACCGTACGGTCGCGGTACTCCAGCACCTCGGGGAAGTTGTGCCCGGTGTCCACGTGCAGCAGCGAGAACGGCACGGGCGCGGGCGTGAACGCCTTCAGTGCCAGGTGCAGCATGACGATGGAGTCCTTGCCGCCGGAGAAGAGGATCACCGGCCGCTCGAACTCACCCGCCACCTCACGGAAGATATGGACCGCCTCCGACTCCAGCGCGTCCAGATGGGACAGGACGGGGGCGGTCATACGAGGCCCCGTCCGGCCAGCAGCGCGTACACGGAAGCGGCCGACTCGTCGGGCGTCCGGTCCTGCGTGGGGAGGACGAGCGCGGGGTCGGCCGGCGGCTCGTACGGGTCGTCGACACCGGTCAGGCCCTTGAGCTGTCCGGCGGCCTGGCGGGCGTAGAGACCCTTCACGTCGCGTTCGCTGCACACCTCGACGGGGGTGGCGACATGCACCTCGAAGTACGGGGTGCCGCTCACGTCGTGGCGTTTGCGGACGGCCTCGCGGCTGTCGGCGTACGGCGCGATGACGGGGACGAGGGAGAGCACGCCGTTGCGGGCGAGGACCTCGGCGACCAGCCCGATGCGCTGCACGTTGGTGTTGCGGTCCTCGCGGGAGAAGCCGAGACCGGCGGAGAGGAAGCGGCGGATCTCGTCACCGTCGAGCACCTCCACCCGGTGCCCCTCGGAGCGCAGCCGGCCGGCGAGGACGCGGGCGATCGTGGTCTTGCCCGCGCTCGGCAGTCCGGTGAGCCAGACCGTGGCTCCCTGGGCCCTGGGAGCCCTGGACGAGGTGGTCATGCGTGGGTTCCTTTCGCGGCGCCGGCGGCGATGCCGTGCCGTTGTTCGTGGAGGGAGGTGAAGAGGGACTCCCAGCGGTGGTGCACGGAGTCCGGACCGTAGGAGGCGGCGGTGAGGACCGCGGCCACGCCCATGTCGGCGCGCAGCACCTCGTCGGCCATCAGCCCGGCCATCGCGTCGGCGAGCGCGTCGGGGTCCTCGGGTGCGACGAGCAGCCCGTCCACGCCGTGCGTGAGCACGTCGGCGGGGCCGGTCGGGCAGTCGAAGCTGACCACGGGCAGGGCGTGGCTCATCGCCTCGATCATCACCATCGGCAGTCCCTCGAAGCGTGAACTGAGCACGTAGAAGGAGGCCTTGGCGAGTTCGTCGTCCAGGCGGTCGGTGTGTCCCATGAGGAAGACGTGATTGTAGAGATGGTGTTCTTCGATGAGATGACGGAGTTCCGACTTCTTCTCGCCGCTGCCGTAGATTCTGAGGCGCCAGTCGGGGTAGGTCTCGACGAGCTTCGCCCAGGCCGGGATCAGCAGGTCGAAGCCCTTCTGCGGGAAGAGCCGGCCGGCCGCCACCGCGATTTTCGACCGGGGGTCGGCGGGGATCTGGTCCAGGGAGTGCACGGCGTTGGGGATGCGCACGACCTCGGTCCCGGGCAGGAGTTCGGCGTACTCCTCGCGGTCCCGTTCGGTGAGCACGGCGACGGTGGCGAAGCTCGGGTAGGTCTCCCGGATGCGCTGCCGCACGTCCCGTTTGTGGGTGCCGAGGTTCATGTGCTCCTGGGCGATCCGGACGACCCCGCCCGTGGCGTGCTCGGCGGCCAGGAAGTTCAGCGCGGGCCGGGTGGTGACCAGGACGCCGTCGGTCAGCGACCGCAGATAGGCGATGAGCCGGTCCTCGACGTACCGGTTGAAGTAGCGGTAGCCGAACTCGCCCTTCGGGATGTGCCGGGCGGGCGCCTCCAGCAGTTCGCCGCGCCTGCGGTCGCGCCAGCGGGCGAGAAGGCCGGACGGCGGGGTGTGGGCGCCCTCGCGCATGTCCACGACCGTGGAGACCCTCACCCGGGGGTCGAGCGGGAACTGGATGTCGTCGCGGCGGCGCAGCGCGCTGACGATCTCCACGGTCCAGCCCGCCGCGACCAGGGAGTTGGCCTGGTTCATCACCGTGCGGATGGTGCCGCCCCGCCCGTAGGCGTGGAGCAGCAGATAGCGGATGCGGGGGCGCTGGGGGAGCGGGCGGCGGTCGGTCATGCGGAGCCTCCCGTGCGGCACTCCAGAGACAGGTTGTCCTTGATCGTGTAGTAGGGGCGCACCCGGAGGTCCCCGGTGCGCTGCTCCGGATACACGAAGATCTTCTTCTTGCCGC
This sequence comes from Streptomyces griseiscabiei, assembly GCF_020010925.1. NCBI lineage: Bacteria > Bacillati > Actinomycetota > Actinomycetes > Kitasatosporales > Streptomycetaceae > Streptomyces > Streptomyces griseiscabiei. The sequence continues at coordinate 1,117,632 of NZ_JAGJBZ010000002.1, forward strand.
GTACGTCGTCGAGGTGCTTCCCGGCGCGCAGTTCGACCTCGCCGTCGGTGAGGTGGATGTCCCACTCCTCGACGGCCGCGTGGCCGGGGGCGGCGAGGTCGGCGACGGGCAGTTCGCTCTCGAAGCGGTCGTCCCTGACGTCGGCGGCGTAGCGCAGGGTGTGGCCGGCCCGCGCGCGGCGGGTGAGGACCAGCTGCCAGGTGCCGTCCGCCGGGACCCCGTGGATGCGTCCGATGAGTCTGATGCGTCCGTCGCGCGGCCAGACCTCGGTCATCTCGGCGTGCGGCTTCACTTGCTGTAGCCCCATGCCTCGCACATCGGCCGCAGGAGATCGGGGATGTCGTCCTCGGCGGGCAGCGCCCGTCCGGCCTGCACCTGACCGGTCCTGATCTTGTCCCGCCAGTCGCCGAGGCCCTTCACGACCTGGGCGTCGTCCTTGCGGCCGTAGTCGAGCATGGCCGGTTCGAAGTCGATGCCGAGGAAGTCGCACAGGCCCCGCATCTGCTTCTCGGGATCGGCGGTGATGTCCTCGTAGCGCACGGTGTGCCCGCCGGTGAGCCCCTCACGTGCCTTCTCGACGGCCTTCATGTAGCGCAGCGCGTCGGCGGCGGCCTCGTCGTAGTCGCGCTTGTCGGGGTCGCCCTCGTGCCAGGACTGGGCGATGGAGACCGGGTGGCGCAGCAGGAAGACGAAGCGGGCGTCGGGCCAGCAGTCCCGGATGCGCTCGTACACGAAGGCGTTGCTGGGGGTCTTCTCGACGACGAAGTCCTTGCCCGATTTCACCAGTTCGCGGTGCATGACCCGGTCCCACAGCAGATGCTCCAGGTCGCCGCGCTCCAGGTCGAGGGCGCTCATCGCCTTCTGCGACAGCTTGCTGCCGTAGCCGACCTCCAGCCTGCGTATGTGCAGTTCGTGCGGGGAGTGCAGCCGCGAGTGCGCGTTCATGAGCATCCGCAGCAGGGTGGAGCCCGACCGCACGGGCGACATGATGAAGACCGGCTGCCTGAGCAACCGGTCCGTGGCGAGGTCCTCGGGAGCCGGACATCGGTACACCGCCGTGGGCTTCTTCGCGGCCGGCTTCGGCGCCGTCGCCCTGGGCGCGGCGGGCGCCGCCGTGGGCGCCTTGCGTACGTGCAGACCGGTGGTGGCGGTGAGTGCACGGTTCAGGTTGCGCATGAGGCTCATGCGTCAGGATGGTAAGTAAGGATTCTGAGAAGATTGAAGGAGAACCCTGAGGGTTCCCTAAGTGAACGAGATTGTTACAGGTCTTTACGATCCGGTGCCCGCGAACCCCGCCCCCGCGTCCCGCAGCCGCCCGTGCAGCGCCCGGAACACCGCGGCGGACCGCACCCCCGGCCAGTCCGCCGGAAGCAGCGCGGAGGGCAGCCCGGGGTCCACGTACGGCAGGTGCCGCCAGGAGTCCAGGGCCAGCAGATAGTCCCGGTACGCCTCCTCCGAGGGGGTGTCCTCGCGGCGCTCCCAGTCGTGCAGCACGGGCGCGTGCCGGTCGAGGAAGGCCTCGTGCTGCTTGGCGATCCCGGCCAGGTCCCACCACCGCGCCACCGCCTCGGCGGTCGCGGCGAACCCCAGGTGCTCGCCCCGGAAGAGGTCCACGTACGGGTCGAGGCGCAGCCGGACCAGGGTGTGCCGGGTCTCCTCGTACAGCCGGGCCGGCGCGATCCACACGCCCGGGGCGGCCGTGCCGAAGCCGAGCCCGGCCAGCCGGGAGCGCAGCACGTGCCGCTTCTGCCGCTCCGACTCCGGCACCGAGAACACGGCGAGCACCCAGCCCTCGTCCTCCTCGGGCGCCGTCGCGTAGATCCGCCGGTCGCCGTCCTCCAGGAGCTGCCGGGCGTCGCCCGACAGCGCGTACCCGGCCGCCCCCGCCGCCGTACGGGCCGGCAGCAGCAGGCCGCGCCGTTTCAGCCGGGACACGGAGGAGCGGACGGAGGGCGCGTCGACACCCACCGCGGCGAGCAGCCGGATCAGCTCGGAGACGGGCACCGGGCCCGGCACCGAACGTCCGTACGCGCCGTAGAAGGTGACGATGAGCGAACGGGGTGCGTGCTGTTCGGACACGTTGATCATTTTAGGTCTTCGGCATCACTGCTGGTCACCCGGTGTGCGCAGTCGGAACCGCTGGAGTTTGCCGGTGGCCGTGCGCGGCAGGGCGTCCAGGAACACGATCTCGCGCGGGCACTTGTACGGTGCCAGCTCCGCCTTGAGGAAGGCGCGCAGCGCCTCGCTGTCCCGGCGCGCGCCCGCCGCGACCACCACATGGGCGACGACGACCTGGCCGCGCGCCTCGTCGGGCCGTCCCACCACCGCCGTCTCCACCACGTCCGGATGGCGCATCAGGGCCTCCTCGACCTCGGGTCCCGCGATGTTGTACCCGGCCGAGATGATCATGTCGTCGGCGCGGGCGACGAAGCGGAAGTACCCGTCCGGCTCGCGGACATACGTGTCCCCGGTGACGTTCCAGCCGTCGCGGACGTACTCCCGCTGCCGCGCGTCCGCCAGATAGCGGCAGCCCACCGGACCGCGCACCGCGAGCAGCCCCTGCCGTCCGTCCGGCACCGGCCGCCCGTCCTCGTCCTGCACCCGCGCCCGCCAGCCCGGTACGGGCACTCCCGTCGTCCCCGGCCGTATGCCGTCGTCGGCCGCCGAGATGAAGATGTGCAGCAGCTCGGTCGCGCCGATGCCGTTGATGATCCGCAGCCCGGTCCGCTCGTGCCAGGCCCGCCAGGTCGCCTCGGGCAGGTTCTCGCCCGCCGACACACACCGCCGCAGCGACGAGACGTCGTGTCCCTCCGCCCCTCCGGACCCGTTCAGCTCGCCCAGCATCGCCCGGTACGCGGTCGGCGCGGTGAACAGCACCGACACCCGGTGTTCGGCGACCGCGGGCAGCAGCTGTTTCGGCCCCGCCTGTTCGAGCAGCAGCGCGCTGGCCCCGGCCCGCATCGGGAAGACGACGAGACCGCCGAGACCGAAGGTGAAGCCGAGCGGGGGAGACCCGGCGAAGACGTCGTCGGCGCGGGGCCGCAGCACATGCTTCGAGAAGGTGTCCGCGATCGCCAGCAGATCCCGGTGGAAGTGCACGCACCCCTTCGGCCGCCCGGTCGTCCCGGACGTGAACGCGATCAGCGCCACGTCGTCGCCCGCCGTGTCCACCGCCTCGTACGGCCCCCGCGCCCCGTCCGCCGACGGCAGCCCGACCAGATCGCCGGACCCGTCCCCGCCGAAGGTCGCGATCCGCAGCCCCGGTACGTCCGCCTTCACGAGGTCGTCCACATGCCGGGCGTCGCACAGCGCGTACGACACCCGGGCCAGCTCGCAGACCGTCGCCAGCTCCTGGGGCCGCTGCTGCGCCAGCACCGTCACCGCGACCGCCCCCGCCTTCAGCACCGCCAGCCAGCACGCGGCCAGCCAGGGGGTGGTGGGCCCGCGCAGCAGCACCCGGTTGCCGGGGACCACCCCGAGGCCGGAGGTGAGCGCGTGGGCGACCCGGTCGACCCGGGCGCGCAGTTCGCCGTACGTCCAGACCTCCCCGGCGGGCGTACGGAAGACGGGCCGGCCGGGAGCGCCGCCGTCCAGCAGCGCGGCGGCGGCGTTGAGCCGGTCCGGATAGCGCAGCTCGGGCAGGTCGAACGACAGCTCGGGCCACTGTTCCGGCGGCGGGAGACAGTCCCGGGCGAAGGTGTCGACATGGGCGGTGACCCTGGAGTTCATGATGTTCGCCCCCTGCTGTGGTCCCTGTCGAGGTGGACGCGCACGTGGTGGTGGGCTCGCATGCCGTGGGTGCCCGGCTCAGCGAGCGTATCGCCTTGGTGACGGCAGTCAACAGTTCGCGATAACCTCGGTGAGGGTCCCGGGGGCCTGTCGTGGCGGCAGGTCGCCGGGGGAGAAGGGACGGGCAATGACCGCATTCTCACTCGAACCGGAGCAACTCGCCTGGCGTGCCGAACTGCGTGCCCAGGCCGTCGAACGGCTGCGCCCCCTCGCCGACAAGGGCGAGCCCGGCCGGGTCAACCGCCCCCTCCTCGCCGAGCTGGGCCGTATGGGGCTCCTCGCCCGGCTCTTCACCTCGGGCGCGCTCGACCTGTGTCTGATGCGCGAGTCCCTGGCGTACGTCTGCACGGAGGCCGAGACGGCACTGGCCCTCCAGGGCCTCGGCGCCCATCCGGTGCATGCCCATGGCACGCCCGCCCAGCGCGCCCGCTGGCTGCCCCGGGTCGGCGACGGCGACGCGGTCGCGGCCTTCGCGCTCAGCGAGCCGGGCGCCGGCTCCGACGCGGCGGCCCTCGCCCTGCGCGCCGAGCCCGACGGCCCCGGCCGCTGGCGGCTGACCGGCGAGAAGTGCTGGATCTCCAACGCCCCCGAGGCCGACCTCTACACCGTCTTCGCCCGCACCACCCCCGACGCCGGCTCGCGCGGGGTGACCGCCTTCCTGGTCCCGGCCGACCGCCCCGGTCTCACCGGCACCCCGCTCGACATGCTCTCCCCGCACCCCATCGGCGCCCTCGGCCTCGACGCCGTCCCCGTCACGGCCGACGACGTCCTCGGCGCCCCCGACCGGGGCTTCCGTGTCGCCATGGCCACCCTCAACCTGTTCCGCCCGAGTGTCGGCGCGTTCGCGGTCGGCATGGCCGAGGCGGCTCTGGACGCGACCCTCGCCCACACCGCCGAACGGGACGCGTTCGGCGGCAAGTTGAGCGACCTCCAGACCGTCGCCCACCAGGTCGCCGAGATGGCGCTGCGCACGGAGGCGGCCCGGCTGATGGTCTACGTGGCGGCAGCGGCGTACGACTCCGGCGATCCGGACGTGCCCCGGCGGGCCGCGATGGCGAAGCTGCTGGCCACGGAGACCGCCCAGTACGTCGTGGACGCGGCCGTGCAACTGCACGGGGCGCGGGCGCTGCGCCGCGGCCATCTGCTCGAACACCTCTACCGGGAGGTGCGGGCGCCGCGTATCTACGAGGGGGCGAGCGAGGTGCAACGGGCGGTCATCGCGAAGGAGTTGTACCGGCGGGCCGCGTCGCGGCAGTCGCGGGAAGGGCGGTCGTCATGAGCGTCGAGCGGGTGAACCCCGCCGGGCTGTCACCGCCCACCGGCTTCTCGCACGCGGTGGTCGCCACCGGCACGCGGGTCGTGTTCCTGGCGGGCCAGACCGCGCTCGACGCGGACGGCAAGGTCGTGGGGGAGACGCTGGAGGAGCAGTTCGAGCGGGCGCTCGGCAATCTGCTGACCGCGCTGGAGGCCGCCGGCGGCACACCGGCCGACCTCGCCCGGGTCACCGTCTACGCGACGGATGTCGCCGACTACCGGCTCCGGGCCCCCGAACTCGGCCGTACATGGCGGAGGTTGGCGGGCCGGGACTTTCCCGCGATGGCGGTGATCGGCGTCGTACGGCTGTGGGACGAGCGGGCGTTGGTGGAGCTGGACGGCTTCGCGGTGCTGCCGTAGCCGTACCTGCCCGTCGGGTGTCAGGCGGCGACGGCGAGACGGCTCGGCGCGACGACGCTGCCGTCGGGCAGGATCTCACCGGTGTCGTCGAAGACGATCGCCCCGTTGCACAGCAGGTTCCAGCCCTGCTCGGGGTGGAAGGCGACGACATGCGCGGCGCCGCGGTCGGAGTTGTCTGCCGAGGGGCACAGGGGCTGGTGTGAACACATGGCGCGCCTCCACGTCGTTGTCGAGATCCGGCGGTGTGTCACCGCCTCGCACTACTGACGATGCCCGCGCCCGGAACTCATCGCCACACCGTTTCCGGAGACGTGACAGCACCCGGACGTCCTGTGACAGGACGCGGACATAACCCCCGGTGCGCGGGTCGTACCCGGTAGTGAGGACGGCGGAACCGACGCGCCGACGATGGGGTGATGATCACCTGAACGGACAGGCGCGCCCGGTACCCCTGGAACCTCATGAACCCCAGTTCAAGGAGGTCGACGGATGTTCCGTACCCCTGTTCCCCGGGCCGCCGGCGCGGTCCTCGGCGCCGCGCTGTTCCTGCTCGCCGCCGTCCCGTCCGCCGGTGCCGCCACCGAGCCGTCCGAGACGGTGACCATCGACCCGACCGGGACCGTCGCCCCGGACGGCAGGCTCACCCTCTCCGGCACCTATCGCTGCCTCGGCGGCAACGGCCCCGTCTTCGTGTCGTCCTCGCTCCAGCAGGGCGACAGCCGGGTCCGCAAGGGCGTCGGTGGCTCGACGGCGGTCTGCGACGGGGCGGTGCACACCTGGACCAACACCGACCGGGCGCAGCCGGGCCGTTTCCTGCCGGGCACGGCACGGGTGGAGGCCACGATCACGGAGCTGTCGGGCAGCGGTCTGCCGCTTCCCAGGTTCCACGCGATGCGGCAGCAGGACATCACCCTCGTCGAGGGCTGAGCCCGGCGCACGCCATGACACACACGAAGGCGGCCCCGGTGGTGGGTGGTTCACCGGAGCCGCCTTCCCCTTGCCAGGGCCTGTGTTACTTCAGCAGGTGCACACGCTGCGTCGTCAGGTCGTAGCGGGCTCCGACGATCGAGACCTCGCCCGCCTTCAGCTTGGCGGCGAGATCGGAGTCGGCGGCCAGCTTGGAGCGGACCAGCCGGACGTTGGCGTCGATGGTCGCCGCGACCCGGGCGTCACCGGTGACACGGTGGTCGATGGCCGGGGCGATCTCGTCGGCGATGTACTGGATGCCGCTGGGCAGTTCCTCACCGCTCTCGTCCACCGCGACGGCCGCCTTCACGGCGCCGCAGGACTGGTGACCGAGCACCACGACCAGCGGGATGTCCAGTTCGAGGACGCCGTACTTGACGCTGCCGAGCACCGACTGGTCCAGCACCTCGCCCGCGCTGCGCACGTCCATCAGATCGCCGATGCCCTGGTCGAAGACCAGCTCCGGGGGGACCCGGGAGTCGATGCAGCCGAGGATCAGGGCGAAGGGCTGCTGACCGGCCGCCGCGGCCTTGCGGGCCGCGGGGCCCTCGTTCGGGTGCTGCTGGCGAAGGGTCCGCCAGCGGCGGTTGCCCTTCGACAGCTCCTTCAGCGCCTCGTCCGCCGTGCTCGGCCGCGTGCGGGTGGCGGCGGAGGGCTTGGAGGTGGCGCGGGTGGAGCGGGAGACGGTCTCGGCGTCGGCCGGGAAGGCGCCGACCGCGAGGCCGCCGCCGATGACGGCCGTACCGGCCAGCGCGGCGCGCAGGAGTGAGCGCCGGCCGCGCGGCTTCGCGTGGGCTATCGGGGCGTCGGCGTCGGCGGCGGTCGCCTCGGCGCCGTCACCTCTGGGGGGTGTCGCGTCAGAGTTCACGGGCAGGAACGTACGTCCGGCTAAACGCTCAAACGTTCAAGTTGCCCAATCATGGACGAGCGTTGATCAAACATGGCTGTCCCTTGAAGGGTTCTTGGCCACTTCGGGGAAGGTTTTTGGACAGCCGGTCCCCTGTTGTTCGCTTTACGGCGTGGGAGCGCTCTCTGCGCCCGTGTCCAGCCAGGTCGTCAGCGCCCACCACCAGTGCAGCGTCGCCAGCGTCCCGGACGGACCGTCGAGCGAGCCGTCGGTGAGCGAGGTACCGGTGAGGTGGTGCAGCCGGCCGAGGCGGTAGCGGACGGTGTTGGGGTGGGTGAACAACGCCGTCGCGGTCCGGTCGAGCCGTCGGCCGCTGTCTAGGAACGCCAGTGCCGTGAGCGCCAGTTGACGGTGGAAGCCGTCCGCCGGATCGAGTCCGCCGAGGTACCGGCCGCTGAGCGCCGCGCCCAGCACGGAGTGGTCCGCCATCGCGATCTCCCCGGCCAGATCGGTCAGTTCACGCACCCCGCGCAGTCCCCGCCGCCCACCGACCTCCAACCCCCTTACGCACAGCCGGTACAGCGGACGCAGCCGCTCCGGCGTGGCGACCGGGGACGCGACGACGAGCGCCGTCCCGTCCCCGCCCCACCCGGTCAGCTCCTCGTGCCCCGGCAGCCGGGGACACAGCCCCACCGCCCGGCCGTCGACGACCCCGAAGACCCCGGGCAGTGCGGAGAGCCGGGCGGCGAGCGCGCGGGCGTGCGCCGGATCGCCGGGGTCCGCCACGAGACAGCGGTACCGGCCGTGCGCCCGAAGCCCCTCCCGCGCCAGCTCCTCACGGGACGGTACGGGGCTGTCGTCGCCCTCGGTCAGCAGTCGCCGCAACAGCCGGGCGCGGGCCTCGCCCGCCCCGCGCGGGGTACCCGACTCGGCGGCGCGGTAGCCGCCCACGACATGCCGCTCCACGGCGTCGCCGTACTCCTTCAGCCGCAGGACGACGGTGAGCAGATCGGCGTCGGACACCCCGGCCGAGCGGCTGCGCTCCACGGTGATCTCCACGACCCGGGTGAGGGCGGCCTGCACCCCGCGCAGCACGGCGGTCATCGGGATGCCCTGGGCCGCGCGGTCGGCGCCGAGCAGCAGCGCGGCGGCGAAGTCATGGTCCTCGACCCGGCCGAGCGTGGTGAGCCAGGTCTCCGCGGCGCCGATCAGGGCGTTGACATGGGAGAGGGTCTCCGTCTCGCCGAGCCGGGCCAGTTCGGGGGAGCGGCTGCGGGCCGCGCGGACCAGTTCCGCGCAGACGTCCGTGTCGGCGGCCATGGCCCGCAGGACGCCGGTGACCGGCTCGCGCTCGTGGACGACCGTCATGGGCGCTTCTCCCCTCCCGTGCCCACCCTTCCGTTCCGTCCCCGGTGCTGTCGCCGGGCCACAACGAAGGGTGGATGTGTTGATCCCCGGCCACTACCCCACGGCTGTGTCGAGCTGGTTTCCTTGAGGGCTACCGACGGTAACAGCGCTGATGTCGCAGGAACAGCCCCCGTCCCGCGCGTACTTCCCGTCCCTCCCCTCGGAAGGTCCACGCCTGTGTCCATTTCCATGGAGAACTCCGCCTCCCCGGACGGGGTCAGCCGTCGCCGGGTCCTGACGACGACCGGTGGCGTGCTCGCCGGCGCCGCCCTCGCCGCGCAGGCGGGGACCGCCTTCGCCGCGACGTCGTACGACGCGGACGCGATCGTGGTCGGCCACGGCCTCGCCGGTCTCGTCGCCACCGCCGAACTCGCGGCCGCCGGCCGCAAGGTGCTGCTGCTCGACCAGGAACCGGAGGCGAGCCTCGGCGGCCAGGCCTTCTGGTCCTTCGGCGGACTGTTCCTCGTCAACTCCGACGAACAGCGCCTGATGGGCATCAAGGACAACAAGGCCCTGGCCTGGCAGGACTGGCTGGGCACGGCCGGCTTCGACCGGGGCGTCGACGACGCGTCCGGCCAGGACCACTGGGCCTACAAGTGGGCCGAGGCGTATGTGGACTTCGCCTCCGGCGAGAAGCGGTCCTGGCTCGCCGGGATGGGCATGCAGTGGTTCCCGATCGTCGGCTGGGCCGAGCGCGGCGGTGGCCTCGCGGACGGCCACGGCAACTCGGTGCCCCGCTTCCACGTCACCTGGGGCACCGGCCCGGCCGTGGTCGAGCCCTTCGAGAAGAAGGTACGGGCGGCCGTGTCGGCCGGGAACGTCACCTTCAAGTTCCGCCACCGCGTCGACGGCCTGGTGACCACCAACGGCACCGTCACCGGTGTCCAGGGCGCGATCCTGGAGCCGAGCAGTGTCTCGCGCGGCAAGCCCAGCTCCCGCACGGTCGTCGGCTCCTTCGAACTGAAGGCCCCGGTCGTCGTCGTCACCTCCGGCGGCATCGGCGCCAACCACGACCTGGTCCGCGCCAACTGGCCCGCCCGGATGGGCGCCGCGCCCAAGACGATGATCACCGGTGTGCCCGCGCACGTGGACGGCCGGATGCTCGCCATCACCGAGAAGGCGGGCGGCCGGATCGTCAACCCCGACCGGATGTGGCACTACACCGAGGGCCTGCGCAACTACGACCCGATCTGGCCCGGCCACGGCATCCGCATCCTGCCCGGCCCGTCCTCCATGTGGTTCTCCGCCACCGGCAAGCGCTTCAACACCCCCGACATCCCGGGCTACGACACCCTCCACACCCTCAAGACGATCACCGACACCGGGTACGACTACTCCTGGTTCGTGACCACGCAGAAGATCCTCGCCAAGGAGTTCGCGCTCTCCGGCTCCGAGCAGAACCCGGACCTCACCGAGAAGAACATCTGGATGCTCCTCTCGCGCATCTGGCAGACCCCGGAGCCGATCGAGAAGTTCAAGAAGAACGGTGTGGACTTCGTCGTCGCCTCGTCCCTGTCCGAGATGGTCCGCGGCATGAACAAGCTGACGGGGGAGAACCTGATCGACCTCGCCGACCTGACCCGGCAGATCGAGGCCCGCGACCGCGAGATCGACAACGAGTACACCAAGGACGTCCAGGTCATGGGCATCCGCAACGCCCTCAAGTACCCGGGCGACACGCTCAGCCGCACGGCCTCCGCCCACAAGATCATGGACACGGGCGCCCACCCGCTGATCGCCGTACGCCTCAACATCCTGACCCGCAAGACCCTCGGCGGCCTCCAGACCGACCTCTCCGGCCGTGTCCTGAACGCCTCCGGCAACCCGGTCCCCGGTCTCTACGCGGCCGGAGAGGTCGCCGGCTTCGGCGGCGGCGGGGTCCACGGCTACCGCTCCCTGGAGGGCACCTTCCTCGGCGGCTGCCTCTTCTCGGGCCGCCAGTCGGGCAAGGCGGCGGCGGAGGCCACCGGCTGATCCCACGACGGAGGTGAGGGCGTGCCCGCGCGCGCCCTCATGCCGTCACACCCGGTGCGCGAACACCACCAGGTTCTCCGTGTAGTCCTTGACCTTGCGGTCGTAGGCGCCGGCGCAGGTGATCAGCCGGACCTCGGGGCGGGACGCGTCGGCGTACACCCGCTCGTCGGGGAAGTCGTCCTTCTCGAACGTCTCCACGTCGTCGACCACGAAGGACACCCGGCTGCCGTCCGCCCGCGCGACGCGGAAGACGTCCCCCTCCTCCAGTTCGCTCAGCCCCGCGAAGACGGCCGGCGCGGTCGCCGTGTCGACGTGCCCGGCGATGATCGAGGTGCCCCGCTCCCCGGGCGCGGCGCCGTCGGCGTGCCAGCCGACGAGGTTGGTGTCGTCGGCTGGCGGGGCGTCGAGCTGCCCGTCGCGGCCGACGGCGAGGGGGACGAAGGGGGCGCTCACACCGATCTTCGGGATGAGCAGCCGGATCGGTCTGGCCCCGGGGTCGCGCGGCCGTCGCTCCCGCGGCCGTTCGGCGGGGGCGGTCTCCTCGGCGGGGGAGGAGGCGGGGGCGGCCTGCGGGGCGTGCCGGGCGTTCGGCGGGCGGGAGGCGTCGGACGAGGAGTCCTCGCCGCCGAACAGACTCACCGCCAGGATCATCAGCACCACGCCGCACAGCACGGTCAGATTGACGCGGGCGCCGGGGCGGGCCGGCACCGGGTCGGTGCCGGGAGGAGGAGTGTGGGCTGCCATCGGAACCACCTCACCAGGTACGGCAGCGGAACGGGCGCGGCCCCTGCTTCTCAGGGGCGCGAGGCACTGCGCGACCAGCCCCCACCGGGCCGCCGCACGACACACGGTGCGGCGGCCCGGTGGCTATCGGGCCAGGTATCGCGCTCGGCACGGGATCAGGCCACGCTTCCCGCGGTCTTCTTGCGGCGCAGGGCGTACATCCCCGTGCCGGCCACCGCGAGGACGGCCATACCGCCCGCGGTCGCCGTCGGCGAGGCGAGGGCGCCGCCCCCGGTGTGCATCCCGCCGCGCGGCTTGTCGTGGTCGGCCTTCCAGCCGCCCTCTTCCTCCTGCTCGTCCTTCCAGGAACCCTTGTCGCTCTCGCCCTTCCACGACTCCTTGCCGCTCTCGCCCTTCCAGGACTCCTTGGACTCCTTGGACTCCTTGGTGGATTCCTCCGCCTGGTCGTAGCCCCCGGCGTCGGGCTTGGCGCCCCGCTCGGAGTCCCACTCCTGCGCGTCGGTGAGCGAGGTCAGCGCACCGCCACCCGTGTGAACCCCGCCGCGCGGTCCGTCGTGGCTGCCGTCCTTGTCGTGCTCCTTGCTGTAGCCATTGTCCTTGTGCTCCCACGCGTCACCGTCGGCGAACGCGCCGGGCGCGGTGACGCCGAGGACGGCGGTGGCCGCCGCGGTAACGAGCAGCATGCGGGCGATACGCATCTGATGGTCCTTCCGCCGCAGCGCGGGCAGCTGGTGCTTCGTCAGCTGACGTGACCCGGCTCCGACGTGATCCACCGTCAGCCGGATCGCACTCCACCACCACTCAGGGCGCTCAGCCGGGTGAACCGGGGGCCTGCTCCCCGAAGGCCTCCAGGATGCGTTCCGCGGCCCGCGTCGCCGTCAGCTCGCCCTCCCTGACCTGTTGTTCGAGTCCGGGCGCGAGGGAGCGGACGCCGGGGTGGGTGCGCAGCCGGTCGAGGAGTTCGTCGCGGACCATCGACCAGGTCCAGTCGATCTGCTGGTCCCGCCGCCGCGCGGCGAGCCGGCCGGTGGAGTCCAGGAGCGCGCGGTGCTGCTCCAGCCGCTCCCAGACCGTGTCCAGGCCGGTCGACTCGCGGGCGCTGCAGCTCAGCACCGGCGGTGCCCAGGCCGCGTCCCTGCCGTGCATCAGCCGCAGGGCGCCCGCCAGCTCACGGGCCGCCGTCCGGGCGTCGCGTTCGTGCGGGCCGTCCGCCTTGTTGACGGCGAGCACGTCGGCCAGCTCCAGGACGCCCTTCTTGATGCCCTGGAGCTGGTCGCCGGTCCGGGCCAGGGTGAGGAGCAGGAAGGAGTCGACCATGTTCGCGACGGCCGTCTCGGACTGGCCGACGCCGACGGTCTCCACCAGCACCACGTCGTAGCCCGCCGCCTCCATCACCACGATCGACTCCCGGGTGGCCTTCGCGACCCCGCCGAGCGTCCCGGCCGTGGGCGAGGGCCGTACGAAGGCCGCCGGGTCGACGGCCAGCCGCTCCATACGGGTCTTGTCGCCGAGGATCGAACCGCCCGTACGGCTCGACGAAGGGTCCACCGCCAGCACCGCCACCCGGTGCCCGAGCGAGGTCAGCATCGTGCCGAACGCGTCGATGAACGTCGACTTGCCGACCCCCGGTACCCCGCTGACCCCGATCCGCCGCGCCCGTCCGCTGTGCGGCAGCAGCGCGGTCAGCAACTCCTGGGCCAGCGCCCGGTGCTGGGGCCGGGTGGACTCGACGAGGGTGATGGCGCGGGCGATGACCGCCCGCTTCCCGTCGAGGACACCCTTGGCGTAGGCGTCGACATCGATCACCGGGCGTGCCCGAGGTCGTCCGACAGCCGCTCCACCAGGTCGTACGCCGCGTCCGGGATGACCGTGCCCGGCGGGAAGACGGCCGCCGCGCCCATCTCCAGGAGCGTCGGCACGTCCTGCGGCGGGATCACCCCGCCGACCACGATCATGATGTCCTCGCGGCCCTCCTCGGCCAGCTGCTCCTTCAGCGCCGGGACGAGGGTGAGATGCCCGGCTGCCAGCGACGACACCCCGACGATGTGCACATCCGCCTCGACGGCCTGGCGGGCCACCTCGGCCGGGGTCTGGAAGAGCGGGCCGACGTCCACGTCGAAGCCCAGGTCGGCGAAGGCGGTCGCGATCACCTTCTGGCCCCGGTCGTGGCCGTCCTGCCCCATCTTGGCGACCAGGATGCGCGGGCGGCGGCCCTCGGCCTCGGCGAAGCCGTCCACCAGACTCCGGGTGCGCTCCACGTTCGGGGACTCGCCTGCTTCGTTGCGGTACACCCCGGAGATCGTACGGATCTGGCTCGCGTGCCGGCCGTAGACCTTCTCCAGGGCGTCGGAGATCTCGCCGACGGTGGCCTTGGCGCGGGCCGCGTTCACGGCCAGCTCCAGCAGGTTGCCCTCGCCGCCGGCCGCGCGGGTCAGCGCGTCCAGCGAGTCCTGGCAGGCCCGCTCGTCGCGCTCCGCGCGCAGCCGCCGCAGCTTCTCGATCTGCTGGGCGCGGACGGAGGAGTTGTCGACCTTGAGGACGTCGATCTGCTCGTCGCTGTCGACCCGGTACTTGTTGACACCGATGACCGGCTGCCGTCCGGAGTCGATCCGGGCCTGGGTACGGGCGGCGGCCTCCTCCACGCGCAGCTTGGGGATGCCGGCGTCGATGGCCTGGGCCATGCCGCCCGCCGCCTCGACCTCCTGGATGTGCTGCCAGGCGCGGCGGGCGAGGTCGTACGTCAGCTTCTCGACGTAGGCGCTGCCGCCCCACGGGTCGATGGCCCGGGTGGTGCCGGACTCCTGCTGGATGAGGAGCTGGGTGTTGCGGGCGATGCGCGCCGAGAAGTCGGTGGGCAGCGCGAGGGCCTCGTCGAGGGCGTTGGTGTGCAGCGACTGGGTGTGGCCCTGGGTGGCCGCCATCGCCTCCACACACGTACGGGTGACGTTGTTGAAGACGTCCTGCGCGGTCAGCGACCAGCCCGAGGTCTGCGAATGGGTGCGCAGGGAGAGCGACTTGGAGTTCTTGGGGTCGAACTGCCTCACCAGCTTGGCCCACAGCAGACGGGCCGCGCGCAGCTTGGCGACCTCCATGAAGAAGTTCATGCCGATCGCCCAGAAGAACGACAGCCGGGGTGCGAACGCGTCCACGTCCAGGCCCGCCTCACGGCCCGCGCGGATGTACTCGACACCGTCCGCGAGGGTGTACGCCAGCTCCAGGTCGGCCGTCGCCCCGGCCTCCTGGATGTGGTAGCCGGAGATGGAGATCGAGTTGTAGCGGGGCATCTTCTGCGAGGTGAAGGCGAAGATGTCGGAGATGATCCGCATCGACGGCTTCGGCGGATAGATGTAGGTGTTGCGGACCATGAACTCCTTGAGGATGTCGTTCTGGATGGTCCCCGCCAGCTTCTCCGCCGGCACCCCCTGCTCCTCGGCCGCCACGATGTAGAGCGCGAGCACGGGCAGCACCGCGCCGTTCATCGTCATGGACACGGTCATCTTGTCGAGGGGGATGCCGTCGAAGAGCTGCCGCATGTCGAGGATCGAGTCGATCGCCACGCCCGCCATGCCGACGTCACCGGTCACGCGCGGGTGGTCGCTGTCGTAGCCCCGGTGGGTCGGCAGGTCGAAGGCGACGGACAGGCCCTTCTGACCGGCCGCCAGATTGCGGCGGTAGAAGGCGTTGGACTCCTCGGCCGTGGAGAAGCCCGCGTACTGGCGGATCGTCCAGGGCTGGTTGACGTACATCGTCGGGTACGGGCCGCGCAGATACGGGGCCACGCCCGGGTACGTGCCCAGGAAATCCAGGCCCTCCAGGTCCTGCCCGGTGTACAGCGGCTTGACCGGGATGCCCTCCGGGGTCTCCCAGAGCAGATCATCCCCGTCGGACGCCTTCTTGACGGCCGCACGCCAGTCGTCGGCGCCGCCGTCGAGGGCCGGGGAGCCCAGCTCGATCCCGGAGAAGTCGGGGATGGAGGGGACGGTCATCAGGACACTCCCATGCGGTCGAGGGTCGCGGAGAGCACGGCCACGGCGTCGCAGCCCGCGAAGACATGGGCGTCGACATCGGTGTACTGCCCGGGACGGCCGGCGAGGAACACATGCGCGGCCCCGGCGGCTTTCAGCTCGGCGGCCACGGTCGCGGCCCGCTCCTCGTAGAGCGCGTCGCTGGAGCACAGACAGACCTCCGAGGCGCCGCTCTCCTCGAAGGTGCCCTCGGCGACCGGCTCGATGCCGCCCGCCTGGAAGAGGTTGGCGGCGAAGGTGGTCCGGGCGGTGTGGGCGGCGGCGGGGCCGAGGGAGGCCAGGAAGACCCGGGGCCGGGAGCCGGTGGCGGCCAGATGGGCGTCCGAGCGGGCGCGCAGCGCCTCGTACGCCTCGTCGCGGGTGACACGGGGGAGACCGCCGGACAGCGGTTCGGGGGCGGGCTCGCGGAGCACCGGCTTCTCGGCCAGATGCGGGAACTCGCTGACGCCGGTGACCGGTTCGCGGCGCTTGGCCAGCTTCGCGCCGCGGGCCGCCCAGGTCTCGGCGAGGTCCTGGCCGAGCCGCCCCGAGCGCAACGCGGCCGACAGCCCGCCGTGTCGCTCGATCCGCCGGAAGAAATCCCAGCCCGCGTGGGCGAGTTCGTCCGTCAGCCGTTCCACGTACCAGGAGCCGCCCGCCGGGTCGATGACCCGGGCCAGGTGGGACTCCTCGATGAGGATCGTGGAGGTGTTGCGGGCGATACGCCGGGCGAACGCGTCCGGCAGCCCCAGCGCGTGGTCGAAGGGCAGCACGGTGACCGAGTCGGCGCCGCCCGCCCCGGCGGCCAGGGTGGCGATGGTGGTGCGCAGCATGTTCACCCACGGGTCGCGGCGCGTCATCATCACCGGCGAGGTCACCGCGGCCTGCGTCTGCGCCCCGGCGGCGGGCGCCCCGCACACCTCGGCGACCCGGGCCCACAGCCGCCGCGCGGCCCGCAGCTTGGCGATCGTCAGGAACTGGTCGGCGGTGGCCGCGTACCGGAACTCCAGCTGCCCACAGGCCTGTTCGGCGCTCAGCCCGGACGCGGTCAGCTCCCGCAGATACGCGACACCGGTCGCGAGCGAGGCGCCCAGCTCCTGGGCGGCCGAACCGCCGGCCTCGTGGTACGGCAGGGCGTCCACGGTCAGGGCGCGCAGCCCCGGGTACCGCTCCGCGCACAGCCGCGCCAGGCCGGCGACCGGGGCGAAGTCGTACGCCTGTCCGGTGCGGGCCTGGTGGCCGAGGGGGTCGGCGCCCAGGTTGCCGCGCGCGGCCTCCCCGGTGACACCCCGTTCGGCGTACAGCCGCAGCAACTCCCGTGCGGCGGGCTCGAACTCGGCGCCCGCGTCCAGGACGACCGGGGCGAGGTCGAGGTAGACACCTTCGAGGACCGGGGCGAGCGACGACACCGGCATACCGGACGCGCCGACCACCAGCCACAGGGAGGTGACGCCGTTCTCCAGGTCCGCGAGCACCGCGTCGTGGTCCGCCGCCGTGTGCCGCTGGCGTACGTCCCAGCCGCCGACGGTGTTGCCCGCGGCCCGGCCTCCTCGGACGAAGGGCGCGAAGCCGGGGAGACCCGGCGGGGGCGCGATGTCGTGCGCGGTGTAGAGAGGACGGGTGCGCAGCCCGTCCTCCAGCGCGGTGGACAGGGCTTCCTCGGCCTGAGCGCCCTCGACGTCCTTGCCCGACTTGCGCAGCACGCCCGCAACAAGGCGCTGCCACTGCTCGTGGGTTGCGTCAGGGAACTCGGCGGCCAGCTCAAGCCCGTCGTCAGGCAGGACCGTCATGCTCGGATGCTAGGCCAGAGACACAAAGGAGCAGCAGGGGACGCGGCTGTGACCTTGCCCTCCCTGGGGTGACCTTGAAATCGGGCCGGTTACCTGCCGGTCACTTACGGGCCTGGGATGAACGTCGTGGGGTGGTCCGCCGTACCTCGTGCCACGCGGCCCGTGCGCCTCCGCGGCGCGGTCACCGGGCCGACCGAGGACAGGAGCGACCCCATGGCCGAGAAGTACTTCACCGTGTTCGGGATGAGCTGCGGCCACTGCGCCGCGAGCGTCACCGCGGAGGTCGACGGGGTGCCCGGCGTCACCGAGGTCGATGTCGACATACGGGCCGGCCTGGTGACCGTGCGCGGGGAGACGGTCGACGACACGGCCGTCCGCACGGCCATCGAGGAGGCGGGCTACGAGGTGGCGGAGGTCGTGCGGCGGGCCGCGGCCTGAGCCGGGAAGCAGCAAGGGAAGGCGCGGCAACGTTGCCGGAACACGGCAATGAACCGGTCCCCCTACCCGTGTGAGGATCCCCTCAAGCCGGGGATCGGCGGCGGGGCGGGAGGGGGACGGCACGGATGACCTGGTACTTCGGACTCGGCATCACGGGGGTCGTGCTGCTCGCCCTGTCGCTGGTCTTCGACGGGGCGCTGGAGGGTGTGTTCGACGGCGTTCTGGACGGGGCCCTGGAAGGGTGGCTGTCGTTGCCGGTCGTCGCCGGGTTCCTGGGGGCGACCGGCTTCGGCGGAGTCCTCGCGACCGAGGTGCTGGACGCGGGTCCGGTGCTCGCCACCGGGTGCGGAGTGCTCCTCGGAGCCGGTGCGGCCTGGGTGACGTACCGCTTCGGGCGGGCCCTGATGCGCGAACGGACGGCCGTCGCACCGCGGGGTGAGGATCTGGTGGGCACCGCGGGCCGTGTGGTGACCGCCATTCCGCCCGACGGGTTCGGCGAGGTGCTGCTGCGGCGCGCCGGCCAGCCGGTGAAGTGCGCGGCGCGCAGCGCGGGGCCGGTCGCCCGGGGCGCCGAGGTGTGGGTGGAGGCGGCGCCGACCGCCACGTCGGTGGTCGTACGCCCCGTGGACGGCTGAGCCCTTCCTGCCCTCCTCCCTTCCCCTCCCTTCTTCTCTTCGTCTTTTCCTTCTCTCTTCTTTTCTTGTGTGATTCGGGGGTATTTGTCATGAGTTCTGTCGTGCTCGCGGTGCTGGGGGTCGTCGTACTGCTGGTGCTGCTGGCTCTCGTCGTGGTCACCCGTTACAAGGTGGCCGGTCCCAGTGAGGCGTTCATCGTCACCGGGCGGCGGGGCAAGCAGGCCACCGATCCGGAGACCGGGCGGGTGTTCACCGACAACAGCGGGCAGAAGGTCGTGGTCGGCGGCGGGGTGTTCGTCGTGCCGTTCGTGCAGCAGCGGTTCACCCTGGACCTGTCGTCGCGTCATATCCCGGTGGCGGTGCGCGGCGCGGTCACCCTGCGCGGGATCAAGGCGAACCTCGAAGGTGTCGCCATCGTCAAGGTCGGCGGCACCGAGGACTCGATCCGGGCCGCCGCCCAGCGGTTCCTGATGCAGCAGGACGGCATCGTCGGCTTCACACAGGAGGTGCTGTCGGGCGCGCTGCGGGCCATCGTCGGCCGGATGTCGGTGGAGGACGTCATCCGGGACCGGGCCGCGTTCGCCGGTCAGGTCGCCGAGGAGGCGGAGGCCAGCCTGTCCGGGCAGGGCCTGGTCCTGGACGCCTTCCAGATCCAGGACATCACCACCGAGGGCTCCTATCTGGAGGACCTCGGCCGTCCGGAGGCCGCGCGCGCCAAGCAGGAGGCCGACATCGCCGAGGCCGTCGCGCGGCGTGCCGCCGAGCAGGCCCGGCTGAAGGCGGAGGAGGAGATCGCGGTCGCCCAGCGGACCTTCTACCTGAAGCAGGCCGAGATCAAGGCCGAGACGGACTCCGCCGCCGCGCAGGCGAACGCGGCCGGGCCGCTCGCGGAGGCCGCGCGTCAGCAGGACATCCTCACCCAGCAGGAGAAGGTCGCCGAGCGGCAGGCGGCGTTGAAGGACCGTCAGCTCGACACCGAGGTCCGCAAGCCCGCCGACGCCCAGCGGTACGCGGCCGAACAGGAGGCCGAGGCGCGGCGGGTGGCCCGGGTCAAGCAGGCCGAGGCCGAGCGGCTGGCCGAGATCGCGGGCGCCCAGGCGGAGGCGGAGCGGGCGCGGCTGACCGGTGAGGGCGAGAAGCAGCGGCGTACGGCGCTGGCCGAGGCGGAGGCCGTCGAGGGGCTCCGGCAGGGCGAGTCCGAGCGGGCGCGGCGGGCCGCCATCGCGGAGGCGGTACGGCTGGAGGGCGAGGCCGAGGCGGCGGCGATCGGTGCGAAGGGGGCGGCCGAGGCCGAGGCGATGCGGCAGAAGGCCGACGCGTTCGGGCGGTACGGCGAGGCGGCGGTGCTGCAGATGCTGGTCGAGGTGCTGCCGCAGGTCGTCGCCAAGGCGGCCGAACCGCTGGCCGCGGTGGACAAGATGACGGTGATCTCGACCGACGGAGCCGCGCGCATTCCCCGCGCGGTCGCCGACAACGTCGCCCAGGGGCTCGAACTCCTCGGCTCCACCACGGGGGTTGACCTCGCGGAACTCCTGAAGGGCGTCGTGCGGGGCGGTTCGGCGGCAGGGGGCCGCGAGGCGCGGGGTGGTTCGGCGGCAGGGGATCGCGAGGCGCGGGCCGGTGACAACGGCAAGGTGGAGATCGGCGAGTGACAGGATGAGCCTGAGGTAAAGGGAAATGGGTAGCGCTTTACCTATTGTGTGATTTTACCTTTTCGTATTGCGCTAGAATCCCTTACCAAGCGCTAACGCTCTGGTGAGCGCTTATTTGCTCATTCGTTCGAGTGGTGGTCGGCGGTTCAGCCGACGGCGTGTTGGGGGGCGTGACATGGGCCGAGTACTCCGCGTGCGCGTCGTGAACGCCGCTCGCGACGCCGTTCCTGATACCGGCCGCGCCGCGGGCCCGGGCGACCGCCCCGCGCACTGACACCCTCGCCGTCCCAGAACCCCGACAGCGGTTCCCCGACTGCCCGATCCCCTCGGGCAGTCGACGGCATGTCACGCATGCGAACGCCACCCCTGTGGGAACCCGTGTGCCCGTACCCGTAGCCGCACGTGACCCATGCGATCCACGTGACCCACGCGCTCTTCCGCGCATCCGAACTCGCACCAGGCACAGACGCCGTCACCGCACTCGTCAACGGAGGACAGACGCCCGTGCACAACACCACAGCCATGCTCATCGAACTCGGGGCGATCATCCTCGCCCTGGGTCTGCTGGGCCGCCTCGCCGGACGGGTGGGCTTCTCACCCATACCCCTCTATCTGCTCGCCGGACTCGCCTTCGGCCACGGCGGCATCCTTCCGCTGCAGGCCAGCGAGGAGTTCGTCGCCACCGGTGCCGAGATCGGCGTCATCCTGCTGCTGCTTCTGCTCGGCCTGGAGTACAGCGCCTCCGAACTCGTCACCAACCTCAAGACCCAATACCCCTCCGGCGCCGTCGACTTCGTCCTCAACGCCGCCCCCGGCGCCGCGATGGCGCTGTTGCTCGGCTGGGGGCCGGTCGCCGCCGTCGCCCTCGCGGGCGTCACCTGGATCTCCTCCTCCGGCGTCATCGCGAAGGTGCTCGGCGATCTGCGCCGCCTCGGCAACCGCGAGACCCCGGTCGTGCTGAGCATCCTCGTCCTGGAGGACCTCTCCATGGCGGTGTACCTGCCGATCCTCACCGCCCTGCTCGCCGGGGTGAGCCTCGCGGGCGGCGCGCTCACCCTGCTGATCGCGCTGGGCACCGTGGTCACCGTCCTCTATGTCGCCCTGCGCCACGGCCGGTTGATCAGCCGCGCCGTCTCCTCCGACAACGCCGAGATGCTCCTGCTCGTCGTCCTCGGGCTCACCCTCGTCGTCGCCGGGATCGCCCAGCACCTCCAGGTGTCGGCCGCCGTGGGCGCGTTCCTGGTCGGCATCGCGCTCTCCGGCGAGGTCGCCGAGGGGGCCAGCAGCATCCTGACCCCGCTGCGGGACCTCTTCGCCGCCGTCTTCTTCGTCTTCTTCGGCCTGCACACCGACCCCGCCGACATCCCGCCCGTCCTGCTCCCGGCCCTCGCGCTGGCCGCCGTCACGACGGTGACGAAGATCGCGACCGGCTACTGGGCCGCGCGCCGCGCCGGGATCTCGGTCAAGGGCCGCTGGCGCGCGGGTGGAACGCTGGTCGCGCGCGGCGAGTTCTCCATCGTCATCGCCGGCCTCGCGGTCGGCGTCGAGCCCCGCGTCGGTCCCCTCGCCACGGCCTACGTCCTCATCCTGGTCGTCCTCGGCCCCCTCACCGCCCGCTGGACCGAGCCCCTGGCCCACCGGCTCACCCGCCGCGCGCCGGCCCGCGCCCGGGAAGAGGCCCGGGAAGAGCCGACGGTGCGACCCGAGTCCTCGCCCGAGCCCTCGACCGAGGCCGTGCACGCGAACGCCTGAG
Organism: Streptomyces griseiscabiei; assembly: GCF_020010925.1. Taxonomy (NCBI): domain Bacteria; kingdom Bacillati; phylum Actinomycetota; class Actinomycetes; order Kitasatosporales; family Streptomycetaceae; genus Streptomyces; species Streptomyces griseiscabiei. The sequence continues at coordinate 1,139,305 of NZ_JAGJBZ010000002.1, forward strand.
CCCGACGCGCCGCCCGTCCGGGGCGGCGCCACGGCCACCGGAAACCGATCGCCCTCGATCGAACGGAACGGGGAGGACATGAACGGTCAGCAAGCGAACGGTCAGTACGCGAACGTTCAGCAGATGAACGGCGGGAACAGGTACACCGGGAACGGGGGAGGGGGCGGCCGGGCCGTGAACGGTCGCGGCACCGGTGCCGGGAGTCCGGGGGCACGGAGGGCGGCCGGTCGTCAGGGTGCGACGGCCGACGAGGGTGCGGTGGGCGGACAGGGCGGGGCGGCGGCGGGTCGAGGCGCGGTAACCGGGCAGGGAGTCGTGGCCGGTCGTCCTCCGACCGCGAGGCCGTCGGCCGGTCGTGTCCCGGCCGACCGTTCCTCGGCCGGTCGTGTCCCGGCCGACCGCACTTCAGACGGTCGCACTTCAGACGGTCGCACTCCGGTGGGTCGCGATCCGTCGGTACGCGATGCGTCGGGTCGCCATGTGGCCGGCCGCACCCCGGCCGCGGGCCCACCGGCCGAGCGGTGCCTGTCCGCGCCCGCACCGGCTGAGGGGCGTCCGCCCGGGGCCGTCCAGGTCGACCGGAGTCCGTCCGCGTCCGCCCCGGCCGGGTTTCTCGACGGCTTCGAGCAGATGCTCGCGGACGCCGCGCCCACCGGCCGGCGGCTCACGCGGGACGAGATCGAGTCGCGGCGGGCGCTCGGGGCGCGGGCGGCGGAGGCCGGGCACGGCTGGCGTTCGCTGGTGCGGGCGCATCTGGCGGCGGGCCGGGACAACTGGCCGAGGGCGGCCGACCCGGACAGCGTCCTCGCCGTCATCGAGCAGGCCGTGGACGCCTTCGCCGACGGCTACGAACGCGCCCAGCGGCTCGTCGTCCGCAAGGAGGAGGCCGCCCGCCGGGAGTTCATCGACGACCTCCTGCACGGTCGCGGCGACCAGGGCCAACTCTCCGCCCGCTCCGAACGGTTCGGCCTGCGGCTGTCCCGCGCGCATGCCGTCGCCGTGGCCGAGGGACCGGAGAAGTACGACGAGACCGACCCCGTACCCCGCCAGGTGGCGAGCGACCTGTTCGCCCGCTTCGAGAACCGCCGCATCCTGTTCACCACCAAGGACGGCCGGATGGTGTGCATCGCCCCCGGCGACCAGGACGACGTCCTCACCCACTTCGCCAAACGCGTCTACGCCGCCACCGGCCGCGCCCAGGTCGCCATCGGCCGCTCCCGGCCCGGCACGGTCGGTATCGGCCACAGCTACGAGGAGGCCCTCAACGCCCTGGACGTGGCCCAGCGGATGGGCCTGGAGGAGCCGTTGCTGCGCGCCGCCGACCTGCTGGTCTTCCCCGTGCTGGCCCGGGACCGGCAGGCACTCGTCGACCTGGTGGGCAGCACGCTCGGCCCGCTGGAGCAGGCGCGCGGCGGAGCCCAGCCCCTGCTGGACACCCTCACCGCGTACTTCGACACGGGGTGCGTGGCCGCCTCGACCGCCCGGCGGCTCTCCCTCAGCGTGCGGGCCCTCACCTACCGGCTGGCCCGCGTCCACACCCTCACCGGCGCCGACCCGAGCGACCCCGTCGACCGCTACACCCTCCAGACCGCGGTCCTCGGCGCCCGTCTCCTCGACTGGCCGACCAGACCCCTGAACCCCATGGAAACGGCTCCCTAGAGCCGGGGGACACCGGCCACCGGTGGCCGGTGTCCCCCGTGTCCTGGTTTGACAGGGCGGGCGGCAGGGGGCGAGGGTTTTGGCGTACCCGCTGGTAGCTCCAAGACTGGTCCGTGACCGATGTGTTCCGGCGGAGTGCCGTGCCGGGGACTCGGGTGCCGGGTGCTCGGTTGCTCGGGTGCCGGGTGGTCGCGTGAGGAACGCGAGGAATACGGGATGGGCCGGACGTGACCAGTGCCATGCGCGAGACGGGTGCCCTGCCCGCCGTCTTCACCAGTTTCGTGGGGCGGCAGCGGGAGACGGCCGAGGTACGCCGGCTGCTCGGCAGCGCGCGGCTGGTGACCCTGACCGGCGCGGGCGGGGTGGGCAAGACGCGGCTGGCGCTGGAGGTGGCCACGGCGTCGGCCCGGACGTTCCCGGGCGGGGTGTGGCTGGTGGACCTGGCCCCGGTGCGTGATCCCGCGCTGGTGGCGGAGGCGGCGGCGGTGGCGCTCGGGGTGGTGGACCAGGGCACCCGGCCGGTGCTGGAACTGCTGGCGGCGCGCGTGTCGGGGCGGCGGCTGCTGATGGTCCTGGACAACTGCGAGCACCTGGTGGAGGCGTGCGCGCAGCTGGCCCAGCAGTTGCTGACGGTCGCCGCCGAGGTGCGGATCCTGGCCACGAGCCGGGAGACGCTGCAGCTGACGGGGGAGCATGTCGTCGCCGTCGCGCCGCTGCCCCGGGACGAGGCGGCCGAGCTGCTGGCGCAGCGGGCGGCGGCCGTACGGCCGGGTTTCCGGCTGACGGAGGCGAACCGGGCGGCGGTCCACCGGTTGTGCGCGGACCTGGACGGATTGCCGCTGGCGATCGAGCTGGCCGCCTCCCGGCTGCGCACCCTGGCCGTGGAGCCGGCCATCGAGCGGTTGGCGGACCGCTTCGCGCTGCTGACGGCCGGCAGCCGCGCCGCCCGACCGCACCAGCGCACCCTGCGCGCGGCGATCGACTGGAGCTGGGAGCTGTGCGGCCCCGCCGAACGGCTGCTGTGGAGCCGGCTGTCGGTCTTCGCCGGCAGCTTCACCCTGGAGGCGGCCGAGGGCGTCTGCGCGGGCGAGGGGCCTGTGGTGGGTACGGGCGGCCGTGCCGGCGAAGGGTCCGCGGCGGGCGCGGGCGGCCGTACGGGCGCCGGTCTCGCGGCGGGGGAGGTGCTGGACGTGCTGGACCGACTGGTCGCCCAGTCCCTGGTCGAGCACGCGGGCACCGAGCAGCGGCCCCGCTACCGGCTGCTGGAGACCATCCGCCAGTACGGCTGGGAGCGGCTGGCGGACGGGACGGAGAGGCAGCGGATGCGGCGACGGCACCGCGACCACTACCTCGCCGTGGCCGAGCGCTGCCACCAGGACTGGTTCGGCCCCCGCCAGGCGGAGGTCCTGACCCGGCTGCGGGCCGACCACAGCAATCTGATCGCGGCGCTGGAGTACCCGACGACGGCGACCGACGAGGCGGCCCACCCCGCCCCGGACGAGGACCGGCAGGCCGCGCTGTCCCTGGCCTCCGCGCAGGCCGTGGCCGCGCACACCGCGCTCGGCGACCGCTCCGGAGTGGTCGCCTGGCGGTGCGCGCTCGGCGCCGCCCAGACCCTGGACGGAGACCCGCGCGCGGCCGACACCTGCGCACAGGCGCTCGGCGACACCGAGGAGCACGGGGAGCGGTGGGCCCGCGCGCATCTGCTGATGGTGCTGGGCAGGCGGGCATGGGAGCTGGGGGAGCAGACCGAGGCCAAGGAGCGGACCCTGTCCGCCCTCGCCACCCTGCGGGGTTTCAGCGACAACATCGGTGTCGCGAACATGGCCGAGCAGCTGGCCTGGATCACCGCGTCGGCGGGTGACCACCGGCGGGCCGCCCGGCTGCTGGGCGCGGCACGGGCCCTGCGCGAGGACATCGGCCTCACCGTCGCCGCGGGCGGCCCCCACCACGAGAAGTACCACGCCCGGTGCACGGCCCAGGTCCAGGAGGCCCTGGGCCCCGCCGGCTGCGAACAGGCGCTGGCGGCCGGCGCCGCGATCGACGGCGCCGACCGGATCATCGCCTACGCCCTCGGCGCGGGGACGGGGACGGGTCCGGGTCCGGGTAGTACGGGGGTGGGCACGGGGACGGTCACGGGCGCCGGCACGGGCGTCGGCATCGGCACCGAACCGGCCGTTTCGCAGGCCGGGGCCAGCGGGCTGACCCCCCGGGAGGAAGAGGTCGCCGCGCTGGTCGCCCGGGGCATGACCAACCGCAGGATCGCCGCCGAGCTGGTGCTGTCCCCCCGCACCGTCGACAACCACGTCAACCGCATCCTGACCAAGCTCGGCTTCTCCTCCCGGGCCCGGATCGCCGCCTGGTGGGCCGCGAAGTAGGTACCCACGGGCCCCGGACAGGTACCCGTTGAGCAGAACTGCTCACGACCCGGGGCCGTCCCCGGGCCGATGCTGGTGACACGGCGCCAGACCGGTGCCCGACCAGCAGACCGCCGAGGAGTTCCCCCATGCCCCTGGCACGCATCGACATGATCCGCGGCCGTGATCCCGAGTCCGTCCGCGCCGTCGCCGACGCGGTGCAGCAGGCCCTCATCGAGGTGCTGCACATCCCCGAGCGCGACCGGTTCCAGATCATCACCCAGCACGACCCCGACGAGATCGTCGCCCTGGACGCGGGACTCGGCTTCCAGCGCACACCGGGCACGGTCATCGTCCACATCTTCACCCAGCGCGGCCGTTCCACCGGGGACAAGCAGCACCTGTACAGGAAGCTCGCCGAACGGCTCGCCGCCGCCGGAGTGGACGGCAAGGACCTGTTCATCAGCTACTTCGAGAACGGCCCCGAGGACTGGTCGTTCGCCGACGGCCGCGCCCAGTACATCGAGGGCGACCTCCCCGTACCGGGCCACTGAACCCCGTACCGCGCCCCCGTCCTGCCACCTCCCCCCCCCACCTCACCCCGGACCCTCCACCGAAGGAATCCGCATGTCGCACCACCTCGACTCGCCCGCCGCCCGTCAGGACGTCCGGCTCGACATCACCGACTTCTACGTCTTCCGCGGTGAGCGCGGCACCGTGTTCGTCCTGAACGTCAACAACTCCATCACTGGCCCCGACGCCCCGCACGGCTTCCACCACGAGGGCCGCTACGAGTTCCGGATCGACACCGACGGCGACGCGCGCCAGGACCTCGCCTACCGGTTCACGTTCGGTGAACCCGGCGCCGACGGCGAACAGTCCTGGACGCTGCACCGGCTGACCGGCGCCCCGTCGTCCGACGACGCCACCGGGATCGGGGCCGGCACCGAGGTCGTCACCGGCGTCACCGGCGTCACCGGCAGGGAGGCCGCCGGGGGCGGTGGCGGGGGCGAGCGGGTCTGGGCCGGTCGCGCGGGCGACCCGTTCTGGATCGACCACGACGTCCTGGTCGCCGTCGGCGAGGCGTTCGGCCACGGCGAGCGCGTGGACCTGTCCGGCTGGGACCGCGGCAAGGCCACCAACGTGTTCGCCGGGCAGACCGTGCACTCCATCGTTCTGGAGATCCCCGACGAGGAACTGCTCCGGCAGACGGGCGGCGCGCACACCCTGGGCACCTGGGCGGTGAGCATCCTGGCCACCGACGCCGGGGGCTGGCGGCAGATCCAGCGCGCCGGCCACCCGATGTTCCAGCCGCTCTTCAGCCAGCACGACCCGGACCTCGGCGACCGCTACAACACCACCCGGCCCGACCAGGACCGGGAGCTGTACGCCGACCTGATCGCCGGCCGGATCGCCGACGTGGTCGCCGCCCACGGCGCCGCCGAGGACGCGCGCACCGCCGAGGACGCGCGCGCCTACGGGGAGGTCATGACCGGCTTCCTCTTCCCCGACGTACTGCCCTACCGCGTCGGCAGCCCGGCGGTGTACGGCTTCGCCGGATGCAACGGCCGCACCCTGACCGACAGCGTGGTCGACGTGATGTTCAGCCTCGCGACCAACACCCCCTTCGACGCCGGTCTGACCAAGGACTGCGTCACCGCCCGCCCGACCAACACCTTCCCCTATGTCGCGCCGGTCGCGCGCACGGCCGAGTGACGGAGCGATCGAATGACACTCGTACCCGACAACAGCCTGATCACCGCCACACCGGAGGAAGGGCGTGCGCTGGCTCTGAAGATGGCGCGTCTGGTGATCAAGGCGACCCAGCCGGACGACGCGGTGCGCGGCAGACTGCGCCCGGTGTACGCCGAGAACCCGGACTCGCTCATCGCGATCGGACATGTCGTGGCGGTCGAGTTCGCCACCATCGCCGCCGCGAACGGCTACTGGCGCGAGGCGGCGGCGGAGTGATGTGCGGTGGGTGAGGTGCCGGGCCGCGCGAGTGCCCTCATGGCGGGCGAGCTGCTTCCGGAGCCGCTGCTGAAGGAGACCGTCGACACGATGGTGCGTCTGGTGGAGTTCGCCGGCGCGCTGGTCATCCTCGTCGGCGCGCTGTGGGCGTTCGCGCGGCTCCTGACGGCGGGGGCGCGGTGGGGACGGCGTACCAAGGCTTCCCCGGCGGGGGCGTGGGAGCCGCGGTGGGAGTTCAACCGCGTCCGGCTGTCCCTCGGGCGCTTTCTCGCGCTGGGCCTGGAGTTCCAGCTGGCCGGGGACATCCTGCGTACGGCCGTCGCGCCGACGTTCACGGAGATCGGGCAGCTGGCCGCGGTCGCCGCCATCCGGACCGTCCTGAACCACTTCCTGGGCAAGGAGATCGAGCACGAGCGCAGGGAGGTCGAGCGGATGCCGGGCGACGGACCCGCGGTGATTCCGGCGCCCCCGTCATGACGGGGGCACTGCATCAGGCGGCCTCGCTGGTGACCCTGCTCGGACTGGTCTCCGCCGTCCGCGTCGGTCTCCGTCTCCGCCGGGTCCAGCCCACGGTCGCGCTGCTGTCCGACTTCCTCCTCGCGGCGGGGCTGATCCGCCTCGCCGCAGAGCCGTCGTGGCGGTCCCTGGCCACCGCCGCGGCGACCGCCGCCGTCAGAATGCTGCTCAACGCGGGCCTGCGCGCCTCGGCTTCCCGCCGGTGACCGGCTCCCCCCAGAGATGCCGCCGCACTCCACCCTGACCCGCTAAGTGGCAGGTCAGGCGAGGTGCGGCGGCATTCGCTCGTCAGATGTCCCGGAAGAGACCAGCCAGGGCCGTGACCTGCCTCGACGGGCGGTCGCGAGTCGCTGACCTGCGTGAATGACCTTTCGACTGTTTCACACTCGTACTCGTCGATGCAGCCGGAAGTCCCAGAAAAGTCCCAGGGAACTCCCACGGCCCCTCGCCGCTCTTTCGGCTCTATATAGGACGTGTGGGTGCGGGTGGGCTGGTGTTCCCCACACACCGCTGGGCCACCCTTGGCGCACCCAGTGCAGCACAGCGACCAACGAGCGAAGGCGTGGCCAAGAGACGAGGGAAGTCGAAACGTGCACAGGGCTCCGGTGGTTGGTGGCCCAAAGGATCGCCTTACAAGGTCTCGGTTGGAGCCTGATCGGCTGCTCATGGCATGGCGAAATTCGTGCGCTCTCCACGGCGTGACTTCGACGCCGTCGGCGTACCCACGGCGAACGCACCGACGACCACCTCGCAGCCCATGGCCCTGCCGACGCGGCGTCGCGCCGACTTCGACGCCCGTTCACGACACTGCGCGACGCACACTTGGGAGTGCCTCCGGTTATCCCCGGCGGATCCAATCGATGCCGAGGTGGCCGAAGAGCGCGGTGCCGGCGCGGAAGGTCAGGTCGTGGGTGCGGCCGGTGGTGTGGGAGCGGGCGGCGTGCGCGTGGTTGTCGTCGTGGAGGGCGCTGTTCTGGCACGAGCCGGCCCACGGGCGCGCGGCGGGCTGCCGCTGGGTGACCGGCGGGGCGGCCAGGCCGGGTCACCAGGGGGCCGGGCCGCTCGCGCCGGGGACGTTCTCGACGGCCCCGTGCCTCCCTTCCGACAGGTCAGCCGGACGACCGACCGGGCCGGCCTGGCACACCGCGCGAGGGATGATGGGGATGGAATAACGGACACGAGGTCAGGAGCTTCCATGGCGACGCGGGTTCACCGACCCCGCGAGGACGCGGAGTTCAATTTCATCCTCGGGATGAGCGGAGTTCCGGTCCTCGCATACTTCACCGGGACATGGCCCAAGGCAATCGAGCCCTGCCGGGTGATGGACCTCGTCATGGGTGGCATCGCCGACGACTACACGGGCCGCCTGACGGCCGTCCGCGCCGACATCACGCGTTGTCCGGCCGCAACCGAGCGATACGGGATCACCGGCGCCCCGTCCTACGTCCTGTTGAAGGAGGGAGAGGCGGTGGCGTCCGGCACGGGACCTATGACCATCGCCGAGGTACGGAAGTTCCTGGACGGCCACCTCTGAGCGGCCGCTGCGGCACGTGGCCGCGACGCCCGTCACGTCTCGTCTATGGGAGCGGCGCCGCCTGAGACCCCTTGGGGCTGAGACACCCCCGCAGGTCACATAACTCCGTCCAGCACGGTGGCGTCCGGCGGCACGGCCCCGGCCACGACCTCCGGAAACGCAGGCCCCATCTCGGTGCCGCGCCTGGAGCGCAGCACCGCCCGACCCGCATCGACGGAGACCAGCGCGCCCGGAACCCATCCCATTTCGGTTCTGCGTTCCGTCGTGTCCAGGGCAGTCGTACGAGGCGGTGTCGGGACGGTGGCCCGGCCCGGCCAAGGAGTACGTCATGTCGAAGAACCACCACCGCCGCGCAGAATGCCCGCAAGGCGAGCCGGAGCACGCGCCCGGCATCGCCACGATTCCGCCCCCCACCGCACCACCGATAACAGCAGGTACCGGGTGCCGGACTATCCGCCGTGTCAAAGCGGCATCTCCGCACCGTTGTTCTGGCTGGCCTGGTTCATCAGAGGAGCGCTCGATCGGAGCCGGTGTCCGCGAGGAGTCGTGCGGTCTGCGGGGACGGGTAGTGCAGTCGCAGGGACGTGTGGGTCTCGGCGGCGTGCCGCGACGCGTCGAGGAAGACGCGCAGGCCGCTGGTGTCGCAGAGGCCGACGGTGGTCAGGTCGACGTCGATGGTGGTGATGCCGTCATACAGGCACCGCTCCAGGACGGTCCGCACCTGGGGCGCGGTGACCGGGTCGATTTCGCCGGCCAGGGTGATCAGTGCTCGCGCGCCCCGGTCGTGCCGGTAGATGTTCAGCTGCGGAAGAGTCATGATGCCTCGGTTCATGGGCCCCGGCCGCCACTCGCAGATTCGATGGCCTGGTGACGGAAACCGGCTGGTCACCTGTGGTGAGTGGTACGGCTGCGTCGGCGGCGGGGCGGGAAGCGGCCACGGCCCCCGTCGCGGTGGTCCCAATGCTCGCCGGAGGTCGGCGACTGGGACCGGCCGGGTTCCACCGGTGGTAGCGGCGTGCCGCATCCGCGGCGGCCGGGCAAGGCGGCGCTGTAGCGGTGCGCGGCGATTCTGTCGGCGTGCTCGATGTTGAGCCGGTGGATCACGTATGCCGCCGCTGCGATGAGGACGATGAAGGCGGCGGCCGTCAGGAAGGCGTTCATGGCGGCCGCCTCACATACCGACGATCAGGCGACTGGGCCGACTGGTCCGACTGGGCTGGTGGGGGACGGCCGCGGACACCGTCCAGGCGCCGCCCTCGTATTCCCATGCCTCGTCCGGGTCCAGTTGCTCGTCGGTCGCGCCGACGCCGTGCCGGGCCTCGTCCGCGGCGATGAGCGCGCTCGCGGTCAGGGGCGGGCCGTCGTAATCGGACGCGGCAGCCATCAGCCGGGCCGCCGACTCCGCTCCGGTCTCGGGCGGGATGATCAGCAGGTCCCAGCGGCCGGTGCCGTAGGAGAGCAGCAGCAGTTTGTGCGGGTCGATCTCCGGGGTGAACCAGCCGACCTTGACGATGTGGCCGTCCACGGGAACCTGGCGCGGGATGACCGGCCAGTACGTCGGGTTGACGGCGATGCGCGTGATGCGGCCCCACAAGGGGTCCAACACGTCGGTCAGCGCGGGCAGTTCACTCAGCAGATCCCGGGAGCGGGGCCACCAGGCACCGTCCAGGAGTCCACGGGAGGCGCCGTCCGTCTTCAGGGCGAGACGCGTGGCCGGGGTTGCGACGGGCTCGGGGTGCGGCAGGGTTGGGTGCAAGGTCGCCGACATGATGCGGACCCGTCTCCGGGCCGCCGCTGCGGCGGCCCGGGTTTCATGGTTCGCCGAGAACGACCCGGCGTGGAAGCCGGTGTGCGAAATGCCCTCGGTACTGTCGACACTACTCCGCGCTCGGCCGCGACGCGGAGGAGTGGCCGCCTAGATGTGGAGCAGTCTCTGGGTGATCTCCCGGTACTGCCTCAGGGCGTGCCGAAGTTCGTCGGACTGTGCGTCGGGGTTCTGGCCCTGCCAGCCGGAGCGCAGGAGACGCCGTCGTTTCGCGGGAGCGTTCACGAGCTGTGCGCTGGCTTCGTCGTAGGCGCTCTCGGCCTCTTCCAGCGCATCGAGCGGGGTGTCGGCGAAGGTGTTGAGGGCGTGCCGGAGGCGGTCGGCGATCTTGTCCTGTTCGTCCGACGGGAGCAGCGGCTCCGGGCTCGGGCTACGGCGTCCGGCCCGGCCCGGCCCGGAGTCTGACCGGCGGACTGCCGGGCGCGTATCTGGTCGTACATCATCGGGGGCCACTTCCGTTCCGCCTGAAGGCGTCCTTGGTCTTCTCGACGGCCTGTTTCAGGCTTCCGGAGACGCGGTCGTTCCTGCCTCGGCGTTGCAGTCGCCTGTTGCGGGTGACCCGGCCGAGCTCTTCCGTGATCCTGCCCTTCATCGTCTGCGCCTGGTTCCTGATGCTCCGTGCAACGATCATGGCCGGCCTCGCTATTGTCCGGTGGGTGGCTCCTCGCGGGGAACGAGCGAGGCGGAACGGCGGAGTGCTTCGCCGTGTGTTCGGCAGGTGCGTGGCCCGGCGCCCTGCGGCCTTCCGCGTCCGGCGACGGTCCGTGGCAACGCGGTGGTTACGCGATCCGGGCCGCCTCGTCACGGCCGGGGCGGCGGCGCACATGACCGCATCTCCGCTGCCGGCCGGTCGGGCCGTCCGGTGTCGGCGTCGGACGATGTGGAGGGGGTGTCGACCAGTTCCGCCGCCAGGAGAGCGGTCGCGGTCGACTGCGGGGTGGTGCTCGCGCTCGCGGCGGCCATCAGCCGGGCGGCCGACGGGGCGCTGACCTCCGGAGGTATCACCAGGAGGTCCCAGCGGCCCGACGTTCCGGACAGCAGCAGGATCTTGTGCGGGTCCCGCTCCGTGGTGAACCAACCGACCTTGACCACATGGCCGTTGACGAAAATCCGTTGCGGGATGACCGGCCAGTAGCGGGGGTTGACGGCGATACGGGTGATCCGCCCCCACAGCGGGTCCAGGACGTCGGCCAGCGCGGGCAGTTCGTCGCTGAGGTCACGGGAGCGGGGCCACCAGGCGCCGTCCAGCTCGACCTGCCCCGGGGAGGGGCTCACGGGTTTGAGGGCGAGGCGGGCGGTCGGGATCTTGAAGGGCACCGCGCGCGGGGAGGAATGGTCGGTGATCGCGGACATCGTGCGAACCCGTCTCCGAACCCCTGCGCGTGAACAGTTGTCCGGTGCCGTTGCTCACCAGGAACGGCACCGGTATCGAAGCCGGTGCGCGAATTGCTCCCGATGGGTTCACGCTACTCCCCGAAGAGGCCGAACGGACCGCTCCCGGAGATCCCCTCACGTCCGGCGGCCGTCCTGGCCAGAGGAGCGGCTGGTCTCCAGCCAGGACCGCGCCGGTTCTGCCGCGCTGGTGGTGTCTACGGTGAGCTCGAGGCGGGTCCCTCCCTCGGTGTCCGCTGGATAGCTGCGCTGCTCCGTGGTGGCGAAGCAGCGACGGAGAACCTCCGCGACCCGGCGGGCGACCTCGGGGGAGGCGGCGACGATACGGACGTCGACGTGTCCGTCGGGGGGCGTTTCCTGGGGCTGCATGACGACCGTTCCCTCTTGGGCGTGGATCCGTGGACTGGATCTTTCACCCTACTCCGGCCTGTGTGACCAGCGAGCTTTCCGACTGCTGCGGGCCGCGGAGTACCGTGAAGCGAGGAAGTCACTCCGTATCTCTCGCAGACAGGCGGGCGTCATGTCTGACTCCGGTTCCCCGCGTGTGACCAGGCTCCTGCCGGACGCCGTCCATCAGGCGGTGAAGCCGGGGACGGCTGTCGTACGGCTACAGACCACGCATGACCGGCGGGGCGTCCTCGACGGGGCGTGGTGGCCGTGCTCCCGTGATATCGCAGCCGAGCTTCCCGCCCTGATCTCCGCTCTGACCGAGTACCTCGGGCCGCTCACGCGCGTCGGTCTGGACGCCGGAGCCTGGGACGCGCTGCCGACGCGACTGCTCGTCGACGACCGCGTCGTCCGCATCGACTCCTTCCCGATCGGCGACGACACCGTCCTCATCACCAGGGGTGATCAGGACTACTTCTCCCTCCTCGTCATCCCGCCGCACGCGACGCCCGAGGCGGCACGCACCGCGATGGCCGAAGCCGTCCGCGCCGACAACGTCACGCGAGCCGAACAGATCCTCATCAACACCGGTACCGGCCGGGCGGCGCCGAAGACTTGACGCCGGTCAGCCGAGGCGGCCGTCGTGTCAGTCCGGTGCCGGCGCCGGGATGACCGTGCTGTCGAAGGCGCCTGGGGATTGTCGGCGCACACTGGTGGGTGCCGGATGGATCCGATTCGCGTCCGTGACGTGCTCGTGGGACCGGGTGCCACCCGGCCCCACGATTGAAGGAGGCGATTCACGGTTCAGCCAACCGTGAGGCCCACAGTCCGGGTTCCGCGAACCGGCACCTGCAAACAGTCTCAGGGCAATCCAGCCGCCTGCCATAGCGGCCCGGTCTGCCGCGAGCCGCCCACGCACGCACCATGTAATGACCGGCAACGAGCGCATCCCGCTGAGCGACACGGCCGCGTCACCCGGCAGCACGCTCTCGCGAGACCATCGTCGGTCGCACGAGCACGCCAGCCCGTGGCTCTGTTCCGAACCGCGAACTCGATGCCAGGGTTCCACGGTTTCGGCGTCCCAGACCCGCCGCCCTCGGCGGCGAGGAGACGCACGCCTGCGGAAAACTGCACGACGGGTCAGCAAGAGGACGTTCGAATCCTGGGGTCCGGGGCAGGCGTCCCCTGGCGGACCGGAGCCGCCTTCCGCGGGGGAGCCGATTGCGGCCCCGGCCCCAGTCCTCAGGGCCCGGTTGCGTTGAGGCTGAATCCCGCTCGCCCCAACGGCCGTGAGGACCATCCCGCGACGGCTCGCGTTGGCGGGAAGCGCGGGTGTCCGCGCACAGGGTGACCGCCGAGTTCGCCGGCCCAGGGCGGTGGTCGTCCCCTTCACCTGTCCCAGCTATCTGGCTGGCGCACCCGCCCGGCGACAAACTGGTCCGTACGGCATCGGCCTCTCTGTCCGCGCTGGGCAGCGCAGTCCGCACCGGACCGCTTGCCGCACGCGCTTGACCCCCGCCGGGACCCACGAGATCAACATCGAGGTTTCGTCACCTCTTCTCGCGCCTGACCGTCCGCCCCGGCCGCCATGAGCGGTTCCGCGGCCTCCTCGGTCGTATTAGGTGGCACGACCATCAGGTCCCAGCGTCCCTGGCCGGGTGCGAGAAGGACGATGGTGTGCGCGGCAGACGCCGTGAGGGTCCGGTGCAGCTGTACGACCTGGTTGGAGACGAGCATCCGGCCGGGCACCGCGGACCAGGTCGCCCCGTTGACCGTGACGCTGGTGATATGGCCCCACGCGCGCGGCAACCCGGCGAGCAGCTGGGGGAGTTCGGCGAGCAGGTCGTACGAACGAGGCCACCACGCTCCATCGATGGGGCGGGGCATGCCGCCGCGCGGTGCCAGGCGCAGGCGAAGGAGAGGATGGGAGGGAAGCGGGGGCTGTAGTGCGGTGGTCATGAGATCTCCTGCCAACTGCCGTACATGGGTGAATGGTTGATGTCAGGCGCGGCGGGTGGCGACGCGGACCGGACTCGGCCGACGGGTCGAGCCGGCCGCGGTCGACGCCGCTGGTGGGGTCGGCGTGGTGGTGGTTGTGCCCGCTCTCGCCGAACGAGAGCAGGGTCAGGGCGACGAGGCACAGCGCCGGGAAGGGGGACGTCCCTGTCGTAGCCCTGGGGCAGCGGGACGGTGTCCGACGGCGTGACCGTCGTGGACGTGGTCGGACTGAGCGGCATACGGGGCTCCTCGGCCTGGATGCCGGTGGCGCGGCCGGGCTCGCGGGCTGCCCTGGGAGGACGGGTGGCGTGCTGCGGAAGGAAGGTGGGCCCGGTGGACCCGAACACGAGGCGACGGTCCGGGGCGGCCGGTCTCAGTTCCGGCATACGGAAGTCCTCGTCTTCTCCACCGTACTCCCGCCCGTGTCACAACCGCGTCGGTTCGCAAGCGGCATCGCGTTGACACGGGTTGGCAACGGGTTGACCGCCCTGCACGACTGGGGGCCATGCCGCTCCGCGAATCCGGCACGACGCACAGGAAGCAGGAAGCGCACGATGATGAACGACCAGACATGAGCCCCACGGCCGGCGGACCAGACCCGCGGCGTCACCGAAGGCCGAGCCCCTGATCTGGCATCGCGGTTTCCGTCGGACGAGCGGGACAAGATCACCCAGAGCTCCGCGAGGCGCCGCCGCGCGGCGGCTCGGGACATCGGTCGCAGGAGGGCTGGGCACCGGACGCACCGACGCTACGGCCGCGACTCCGCCAGGATCTCCTCGTGGGCGTGCGGGTACTTGGCGGTGCGGTGCTGGAAGGCGAGCACCTTGGGGTTTTGGACGACGCCACGGCGGATCTCGATGGCGTGCCGGATCGTGTCGTCGGTGTCCCAGCCGTCGGGGCCCTGGAGCACGATGTCCAGATAGGGCAGGAGGGCCGCGCTGTTCTCCCAGGTCGCGGAGTTCCACAGGTAGGAGGGGCTGTGGTCCACCGCGTAGTACCTGACGTGGTCGCCGACGGTGAACATCGGGTCGGTGAAGGTGGTGGGCCGGGCCCATTCGAAGCCCATGCCCTCGTCGCAGGAGACGTCGATGACCAGGGTGCCGGGGGCCAGCTTGGGCAGGTCCTCGTCTATCAGGAACATCAGCGGCGCGTCGGTGTCCTGCAGCACGCAGTTGACGATGATGTCGTGCCCGGCGAGGAACTCGGCCAGCGGCAGCGGGCCGTCCTCGGTGAGGGCGACACTGCGTCGCGGGTCGAGGGTGTCGTCGGCCTTGTCGTGGTCGAAGTGGACGATCCGCGCGGAGTGGATGGGGGAGCTGACGGCGGTGACGCCACGCGCGGTGAGCACGTCGACGTCGTGCACGCCCAGGGCGCTGAGCGCGGTCACCGCGCCGCGGGCGGTCGCGCCGAAGCCGATGACGACCGCGCGCTGCCGCCGCCCGTAGTCGCCTGTCACCCCGGTCAGCTGCATGGCGTGCAGGACCGAGGAGTAGCCGGCCAGCTCGTTGTTCTTGTGGAAGACGTGCAGGTTGAAGGCGCCGCTGCGGGTCCAGTGGTTCATTGCTTCGAAGGCGATCAAGGTCAGCTGCCGGTCGATGGCGGTCTGGGTGAGTCTCTCGTCCTGGACGCAGTGCGGCCAGCCCCACAGGATTTGACCCTCGCGCAGTTCCGCCAGGTCTTCGTGGAGTGGTTTGGCCAGCAGGATGACATCGCAGTCGGCGATGAGTTCCTCGCGTGTGCGGAAGCCCGCGACGAGCGGGGCGAGCCGGCTGTCCGGGACGCCGAAATGTTCTCCGTAGTTTTCCTGGAGGTAGATGCGCTTGCGGAGACCGGCGTCGATGCGGTCGAAATGGGCGGGGTGAACGGGCAGACGATGCTCGTTTTCCTTGCGGGTCTGCGACATGATTCCGAGCGTGAGCTGCTGCAAAATGCCCCTTTGGTTACTCCCTGTGTAGCACACCGGGGCAAGCCGGCAGCCGGCCGCGACGGGCGGGGCCAGGGGCAGGCGCACGGGCGGGAGCCGAGTCCGGGCGACATATGCGTGTCTCCGTTCGCTTCCGAGCGGCGGCATCCGTCTCTGCGGGGATCGGGGTCGCCCGGTGCTGGTCAGCACCGTCGGGTGCGGCCTCGGTCGACGCTCGCGCGGGCCTGAAGGCGCTACGGCCCGACGACAAACAGCGATTCCCGTGAGAGCGTTTGCCGGAGGACGTCCGGCACCATGCAGATGAGAGGGCCGATTGGGCTGTCCCGCTGTTCTCCCATCCTGCCAAGCCCGCCGACGAAATACGACGACACCGACATGCGCAACGTCGACCCCCGCTGGCAGCCCGACAACTTCGAGAAGAACGTCGAGGCCGAGGGCAGGCTCGGCGACCTGGCCGCGGCCAAGGGCGTCATAGTCTCCCAGCTGGCCCTGGCCTGGCTGCCCACCCGGGGTGAGCACGTCGTGCCGAGCCTCGGCGCCCGCAGCGTCCAGCGCATCGAGGAGAACGCCGGCGCCGTCGACGTCTCTCTGACCGGGACCGACCTCGCCACGACCGACGAGATCCTGCTGCACGACGGCTTCGGCGCCCGCTACGCCGAGGAACACGCGCCCGTCTCGATCTGAATCCGCGCCAGGACCCGAGCCGCTCTTTCGGGTCTGTACAGGGCGTGCCTATGTGGTGTGGGCTGGAGGCTGTGGAACGACGGCCTGCTCCGAACGAACGGCAGCGCGAGCTGCTTGAGCGGCTCGCGACCGGTGAGGAATCCGGAGCCTTGACGCCGCGCGATTGGCGCTCGGCGTATGCCCTGCGTGACCGTGGGCTTTTGACGGTGGACAAGGGCGGCGGCGCTGCTCGTGCCGAGATCACGGAGGCCGGCCGGTTCTACGTCCGTCATGGCCGCCATCCTGACGACGCGGAGTCTGCCGACCGCGGTGAACCGTCTGCGCCCGTGGAGCCTTCGGCGTCGTACGGCGAGCGGCCCGTCGCCCGCGCACGGCAGGCGAAAGCTCGTGAGTTGGTCGAACGGCTCCTCGCTGAAGGGCACGTCCGCTTCGCCCATGCCGATGATGAGGAGATCGCGGAATGGCGGCGGGTCGTCAATTACGCGAAGCGGCACGGCATGGAGCCGGAGGGGAAGCGCATCGAGAAGGTGCCGTACGGTCGGCTCGGTCTGGAGTTCTTCCTCGCGAAGGGCCCGCATCCCAATGCCCGGAGCCAGAGGCCGAAGGCGGACGCGCCGACGGTTCGGGTACCCACACGGCTGGCGTCCCTTCATCCGGTTGTGGCTGCGCTCAAGGATGATGTGAGGCGGCTGGTGATGCCGCCTGCGCTGCGCCGCAGATCGCTTCTGATGCTCCAGGGGCTGGCCTCCGAGGCGGCGCGGCGCGGGCACGAGGTGCGGAAGGCCGGGTCGTCCTACAGACCGCGCGAGGGTGGGATGGACGTCGTTGTCGAAGGCTTCGCGTATCCGGTCACCATCAGGCAGGAGTTTCCCGAGTCCACGGATCCGGAACGGTCCTCGCGTCTCGTCGTGGAGGTCGCCCACGGGCTGACCGGGAGACCCGGCCGCTGGCGCGACCGCAAGAGCCGGACCCTTGAACAGTCTCTGGGGCTGGTCCTCGGCGAGATCGAGGCGCGAGCGGTGGAGGACGCTCGGCGTAGGGAGAGCGAGGAACGCGCGAGAGAAGAGCGTGCAGTGCGCTGGCGGGAGGCCATGGAGGAAGCGAAGGAGCTTGCCGTCCGGGAGCAGTTCGCCGAGGTGCTGCGCGAGGAAGCCGGGCGATGGCGGGAGGCTGTCGTGATCGGTGAGTACTGCGATGCCCTGGAGCACCGTCTCATTGAGCTGGATGGGGGCGCGGACGAGCAAGCCCTGGAGTCCGTCCGGCGCTGGCTGGAGTGGGCACGTGGTTACGGGCGGGCGATCGATCCTCTGGGCCAGCCTCAGGGGATGCCGATTCCTCGTGACCCGACAGCGGATGAACTGAGGCCGTATCTGAGGGGATGGAGTCCGGAGGGGCCCGAACGGCGGGCAGGGCGATGACGCGTGCTCGCCGAGCGGACGGCGTCGGGCACAGGGACTACGCCGAACCCGCGGTCGACAGTCGGCCGGTTGACCAGGGGTAGGACGCCCATCCCTGGTCGAGGATCGGGTTGCGGGCACCCTTGTGTCCCGTGAGGCATTCGTTGAGCGCCCAGGTAGAGCGTTGAGGGTCGGCTGCCCGTTCCAGAAGCAGGCAGTTGGGCGTGGTGTCGGTCAAGGTAACCAGGCGTTCGACTTCCTGGGCTGCGACGACTGTGGTCGGGATGTTGCTGGTCGGCAGGTCGACGTGGGGCAGGTTGGCGTTGGCGACGGGGAACGGTTCAAGGGTGACGATCAGTGCCTGCCGTGGACGGTCGGCCGGGATGCCGGCGAACGCCGGATGGCGCTGTTCGATCAGGGCCGAGGCGGCATTGACCTGACGGTAGGCGCGGGCCAGTTTGCCGTCGCGTTCGGCCACTCCGCGTTCCAAGCCGAGCCGGGCGTTCTCGGTCGGCATCATGGACTTGACCTCTACGAGCAGCACGAGGTCGTCGAAGATGACAAACCAGTCGACACTGTGCCGATCGTTGCGCTTGACCCGGTAGGTGATCTCTCCGACGACGTCGGCATCCGGTATCAGCCGGAGTTGACGGCCCACGTACTCCTCGAAGAGGTAGCCGGTCTCCTCCAGGAAGGCACTGCCGAAGTGTTCAAGCCCCGTGTGGTAGATGCCGGGCGGGGTTGCTTTACGCCAGACCAGCTGCGGGGAGGGGCACAGCAGGCCGGCACCGAAGCCCGTGACCGCCGGCCGGCCGAGCAGTGGGTTGTACGTGAAGCGCCGTAGCTGGGCCGCCTTGCCGCCGGCCACCTTCGCCAGGTTTTCCATGGTCTGTTTCTCAGTTGCTTTGATGGAGGCCACGTCCGTGGCGAAGTGCCGTTCGACAACCCGCAGGACAGTCTCCCGGCTGACGACACGTTCGAACTTCTCCCCGTCAGCACTGTCGAAGATGGCGGCATCGAAACGGCCCGCGTTCAAGAGTGCGCTTCCCCATAGCAGTTGTGTCGTGCCGACGTAGTCGGGCAGCGGGCAGCCGAATACCTCGGTGTCCCATCCTGGGACCAGGCAGCCGGGCTGTCGACGAGCGGGGAATGGGGTGTGCAGGTACAGCGCCGCGGTGCGGGCGAGACTGACGAACTCCGGCGCTTGCCAGGCCATCTGCTCGCCGCCCAGGCGCATCAGGAAGTCGCGTAGGCGGACTGCGTCCTCGTCCGCGCCGTGCAGGGTAGGTTCCTTCAGGCTGGAGTACGCCGCCAGGATCGCCAGCAGGTCGCGCTCGGTGGCTTCGGAGCGCAGGTGCTCGGTGCCATAGGCCAGGCAGACGCGGGCTGCATCGGCGAGGGCCCACGGCGTGTACTTCAGAGAGGGGCTTTCCAACCACGACTGCGGCCGCTGCGGTGAGCCGTAGCGGGCCGCTGCAGCAGCGATCAGAGGCAGGAGCGAGCTGGGACGGTGCCGCCGGACGCGCTGGCGGTACTCGTCCTCCGTCACCAGCCGGTCATACATGTACGCAGCCATTCCGCCATGATCCTCGCCCTGGCGAGAGAGCGCGAAGCATTTGTCCTGAGAGCTGGCCGGTTTCAAGGTGTCCGTCACTTGGGCCCGCCGATTCACCGCTGGTTACCCGTAGTGCTCGGGACCGTCCGGCCTGGGCGTCGTACCTGCCGCGGCAATGAGGTCAGGACTGCATCGCCCGAACTAAATGGGTCGGGAAGGGAGTCCAGAGAACCGTTGCGTTATCCCGTCACAGGGCGCGTTTCCAGGGAATCCCGTCAGACTTATTCACCACCAAGAAGCTCACGGTTTTGATGTGGACGCGACATGCCGAATAGAGTAGGTGCTTAGAAGGCGCCTGCTCTATCCACTGAGCTACGGGGGCTGACCTGTATAAAGGCAGCTTCCTTGCGCTGTCCCCCGGGGCCCGGGGGACACATGGGGGAATCATAGATTCCCGGTGGCCGGGGGACGCGTGCGTTCTCCGGCCGGGCTGTACGTACGATCTCGCACAATCTTCGCGCCTCCGTAGCTTCTCGCGGAAACAATCCCGCACCCCTCGGCGTTGATGATCTCTGAGCCGAGGAGGGGAAGGTGTCGGGCCTGAAGCTGTTCCGCACGGATATGACGAAGGGCGGGGTGACCGAGGTTACGCCGCGGCTTGCTGAGGTCGAGGCAGATGTGCAGGGTCTCGTCGAAGCGCACATGGAGACACTGCTGGGGGTGCGGTTCCTGGCGAGCGAGTACGGCACGGGGCCGGTTCACGGGGGTCGGATCGATTCGCTCGGGCTGGACGAGAACGGTTCGCCGGTCATTGTTGAGTACAAGCGCGGTGTCGACGCCGGCGTCATCAACCAGGGCCTGTTCTACCTGGCGTGGCTGATGGATCATCGCGCTGAGTTCGAGCACATGGTCCGCGACCGGCTCGGGGTGACGGCCGCGGCCCAGGTCCTGTGGAGCGGACCGCGGCTGGTCTGTATCGCTGGCGACTTCACGCGCTATGACGTGCATGCCGTGCGTGAACACCGGCGGTCGATCGACCTGGTCCGCTACCGCCTCTTCGGCAGCGACCTGGTCGGGCTTGAGACCGTGGCGTCTGTGAGCGGCGGCATGCAGGTGGGCCGCTGGGCGCGTCACCCGGCGGTTGCCCGGGCGGCGGCCGACCTCCAGGGCGAGTCGATGGTGGAGTTGGCGGGCGCGGTCGACGAGGTCCTGCTCGGGCTCGGGGACGGTGTGAACCGTGTCGAGCGCAAGCAGTACCGGGCCTATCAGCGGCTGCGGAACTTTGCCTGCCTCTGCCCGCCGCAGCGCAGCAAGCTGCTGGTCTACCTGAAGGCTGATCCGAAGAACGTCGACCTCATTCCAGGCTTCACCCGTGACGTGTCCGGTCTCGGTCACCACGGTACGGGTGATCTGGAGGTGCAGCTGCGTACGCCGAAGGACGTGGAGCGGGCGCAGGATCTGTTCCGGGCCAGCTACGCGGCGGCGTGATCGCCTGCCGGCCTCTGGCTGCTCTGTGGTCGTGGGGCGGTGCCTTTCGACGTGGGGGCAGGGCGTGTGGCGGTGGACTACCAATGATGCGCGGGATCGCCGGTTTGGCCAACCGGCGATCCCGCGCTATGTTTCGCGCCGACTCCATGGCCGCGCGATGCGCTGAGTGGCGTGGCTACACCAGCATCACTCGTAGGTCTGGTGAGCCTGTGCGCCGTGTGGTGGTCCGGCGGTGGCGCGGATACAACGTGCCCCTCCCGGCTCAGATCGGCGGAGGGCTCAGCGTCGGAGGAGCCTCGTGGCGTGTGTTGGGATGGCCAATGTGGGGTGTCCCAGTCTTCGCCGACTGCCGAGTGGGGGCGCTACTTCGTCGCGATGACGTACACGCTGCCCCACCGGCGCTTCGGGTTGGCCATGGCGGGGTCGAACGTCCAGGGTTCGACGGTGGTGAAGCTGGCCTCGGTGAAGAGTTGCACGAGCTTGTCGTGGTCGTAGGCCCACAGGTGTGGGGTGTACTTGGGGTTGTCGTCCTGGTCTCGGAATACGAGGTTGACGAGATCGAGCCGCGTGTTGATGTCCCCGCGGCAGTTCCGCTTGGCGTACCAGCGGTCGATCATTTCGTCCGAGGCGGACAGTGGGCTGGGGTACTGGTTCAGAGCGAAGGCGGCGTCGGGGACGCCGGTGATGATCCGGCCGCCCGGCACGAGGACCCGGTACGCCTCTCGGGCGTAGTGCTTGGCCGAGCGTGGGTAGTCGATGTGCTCCAGGAAGTGCTCGGAGAAGATCTCGTCGGCGCTGTCGTCCTGGAGGGGGATGCCTTCGCGGATGTCCCAGAGGAGGTCGGCCGGCGGGACGGCATCGATGTTGAAGTAGCCGTCGATGCGGTGGGCTCCGCCGCCGATCTGCACCTTGGCGGGATTGGCGTCAATGCGGCCACTGGGCCAGGCGCTTCGGCTGGCGTGGTGGTAGCGGTGGAGTTCGATCTCCTTGGCGGCGGCCCGGAGGGTGCGCGCGAGGCCGTGGGTGGTGGCGGGGTCGGCGAGGACGGCGTTGATCTGCTCGCCGAGAAGGCCGACGGAGGGCATGCCGGAGGGACTCATCACGGATCTCCTGCGGGTGAGGTTGCTCGGTGTGGGCTGGGCCGTTGATGGCGGCGGCGTATCAGCCGACGCTGGGCGCGGGGGCGGTCCACTGGTTGTTGCGCATAAGGGTGTACTTGATGTCCACCAGCCGCGGGGCGATGGTCAACTCGAGCTCCTCGGCTGGCTGAAGGTGGCCGGCATCGTCCTGCTCGGCGCGCCACACACGGTAGTCGAGGTTGGGGTAGGCCGGGTTGATGCCGATCTCGCCCTTGGGCATCGTGCCGTTGAACGGGGCGACGATGTCCATGTGGTTCCAGTAGTTCCAGGCTTGTAGCGCCTTGTGCTGGTCGAAGTAGAAGTAGAAGTCGGGGTAGCGGCCGAAGGTGCGCAGTTCCCGGTGGATCAGGTGGCCGAGCAGGGGGCCGAGCTGGGCGGAGAGGGAGTCGAACTCCCAGCGCGTGTGGTGCCAGGCTTCGGGAACGTCGCCGGGCGCGAAGAGGCGGGCTGCGGCCAGGTAGCTGATCCGTTCGACCAGGTACGAGCTGGCGTGGTTGGTATCGATGGTCGGGTCGACTCGGTGGATGAGCGCGGACAGCTGCTTCGGGCGGGGTCGGAACCTTGCGAGGTCGAACTTGCCGGCCATGGTGGGGAAGGAGGCGAACAGCATCTCCTTGTAAAGCCAGTTGTTCAGCTCGCCGAGCTCAGCCAGGCGTTGGGTGTGGTGCGAGGTCGAATGGAGCATCAGGTACTCGGCGACCGCTTCGAAGTACAGGTAGCCGAGGATCGGCAGTCGGGGGATCGTCTCGTCGAGCAGCTTGAGAAACGGATCGGCGTCGACCTTGGTGCCCTGGTAGGCGACGGCGGCAGCGGTGGCGAGGAACGCGGCCGAGTTCTTGACCCGGCTGACTACGGTCTCGCGCAGTTGGTGCCGTTCGTTCTTGCTCAGCAGGTATTCGAGGTGGCTGTAGATCTGCAGGTGGATGAGGCCCAGCCGCAGGTAGTCCACGCCGGCGAGCCCGCGGTACGCCTGCGGCGGGGTGTCGACCTCGAAGATCAGCGGGGTGGGGACGCGGTCGGTGACGCCGAGCTTGGACAGGAAGGCCGGCGCTTCCTTTGTCAGGACGTAGGCGCCCAGGTTATGCATGCGAAAGCCCTGGTCGGTTGCGGTGAGCGGCGCGCAGTAGATGCTTCCGACGAGGCAGCCGCCCGACGGGTAGAGCACGCCCTGCCGGCTGATCTCCTCCAGGGCGTGGGTGACGTGCAACAGGTGCAGCTTGTCGTTGCCGCTCAGGGCCTCAAAGAGGGCGTTCTGCCGCAGCAGGTGGCCGTTCGGAGTGTCCTCGGCGAGCCGTCTGTCCCAGCCAGCGGCCCGGGTTGCAAGCGGGTCGGTGTGGTCGGCGGGACTGGAGATGAGGTTGGAGTCGAAGAAGGCGTGGGCGTCGGCCCATAAGTGATAGGCGTCGAGGAAGTCCATGGTCAGAGCAGGCCCTTCTCAGCGAGCGCGTAGCGCACGGCCACGGCGCCGCTGGCCCCGGCGAGGTAAGCCCGCTCGGAGACGAGGACCAGGTCGAAGGCGAGGCCGCGTAGCTGGTCGAGGGCGGGCTCGCGGACGTACCGGGCATCCGGCCACCACTTCAGCTTCGGCAGGCGGTAGCGGTCCAGGGCATCGGCGGCCTTGACCACGTCGGTGATGCGTTCGGCCCGGGCGTGGTCGGCCTTGTCGTCCCCGGTGAACGCTTCGTACGGGATGTCGTGCAGGCGGACGGCGGTGGCCGCCTGCACGATCCGCCGGGGTGTCGCGGTGAGGCCGAAGTGGCCCCAGACAGCGTCGGCGTTTGCAGCAAGCCAGATGGCCGCGCGGGCGCCATGTCCGCGGTCGTCCTGGTCGTGGCGCCGCTGGCAGTCGTGGACGGCAGCGGCGAGGATCGCCGTGGCGGCGTCGGCGTCCCCAAGACCGTTCGCCTCGGCAAGGACGGCGGCGAGCGCCGCTGTCCTCATGGCGTGCCGTACTCCGTGGAGTGACGTGTGCAGGCCAGGGTCTGCCCACCACCGCGTGGGCAGACCGCCGTGCGCAAGTAACTCCTTCGACTTCGGGCGCAAGGCCAGCTGCGGCGCCGGCGGGAGGTCGGGCCTGTGGTCGCTGATCCACCCGATGGTGGCGTGATCCATGTGCTGGTGGAGCGGGAGCTGCCCTTGGGCGGCCAGGTCGATCAGACTTGCAGGCAACGGGGTCGTGCTCATTCGTGCCCACCCCCTTGGTGGTCTCCGCGGTCATGTTGACTACCGGATCGGCGCGGCCTGCTGCTCGCGCTCCTTGCGCTCCTTCTCGGCGGCCTCGAAGGCCGCGGTGAAGTCGGCCAGCTCCTGCTCCGTCATCAAGGTCACGCCGAGCGCCGTGGCGACGTCTGCGATCTTGGCCTCCGCCTCGGCGAGGGAGGCGTCCGGGGCGCCGTCCTCCAACAGGACCTCGAACTCGGCGTGGTAGCCCCACGCCTCACTCCACTTGACGGCGATCTCGACGCCGTCGAAGCGGAAGTTGTGACGGAAGTTGAACGCCTCGTGCATCGCCGTCTCGAACCCCAGGGCGTTGAACACCCTCACTGCGGAGGGAACGTCGGCGGGGGCGATGGTGAACTCGGTCTCAGGGAAGGCCGCGCCCTGCCCGATCTTGCTCCCCTTGAGGGTGATCTTGGCGGTGCCGGCAGCGGTGTTGTCGGTGACCTTCAGGAGCTGGCCGGGGAGCACGTAGAAGTAAATGTGCTTGTCGTCGGGGCCCAAGTCCTCCCCGTCCGCCTTCAGGCGGGCGACGAGCTGGTCGTGGAACTCCTTGGTGAAGCGGGCTCGCATCTCGATCTCGACGGCCACGGGACTGCTGCCTCCTCGTTTCAGGCATGGCGAAGCCAGCCGGACCCTGCCGTGTGGGGGCCTGTCCGGTCGGGCGATCGCTATGGGGTCGGTGGTCGAACGCGGGGTGATGCGGCCGATACGGTCCCGGCCACATCACCCCGGTGGATCGGTAGGTGTCAGCCGAGGGAGCCGAAGCGCTCCTGAACGACACCCGAGTGCAGGTAGGTTGGCAGCTGGACGCCTCCCACCGACGTGCGGCCGGTGGCGACCTGCTCTTCCGTCTCGCTGGGGAAGCCCTCCAGCAGACGGAGACACTGCTCGGCCCACTCACGCGACGCGGGCCAGTCGCCCAGGTCGCGGTGGCGCACTGCCAGGGCGTACGCGGTTTCGGTAGCCGCCCACAGATCGCTCGCCAGATCACGCTGGAAGATCGACTCCAGCTCGTCGGTGGAGGCCAGGCGGGTCTGGTTGGTCATGGTGCCCTCTCGGTTCAGACGGTCGTGCCCCAGTGGTGAACAACGCGACGGCGTCTCCACAGTGACGCCGTGACCCGCCACTAGTACGTGTAGATCTCGGCCAGCGTCTTGTAGTCCTGCAGCTCGCCCTTGTCGAACCACAGCTCCACCTCCTGCTTGGCCTCCTCCGCGTTGCCGGAAGCGTGCACGAGGTTCGCGACCGCCTTGCCAGAGGCGATGCTGGCCGCGGCGCTGTAGTGCGAGAAGTCGCCCCGCACCGTGCCGGCCGGAGCCTGGTTCGGGTAGGTGCTGCCGACGATCTTGCGGACGGTGGCGATAGCGTCGAAGCCCTCCAGCACCAGGGCGATGACCGGGCCCTGCTGCATGAACGTCGACGTGACGCTGTAGACCTCCGAGCCCAGCCGCTCCTCCAGGTCGAAGTAGTGCCGGCGGGTGAACTCCTCGTCCATCCACTTCATCTTGGTGCCGACGATCTTCAGCGCGGCGTCCTCGAACCGCGTGATGATCCTTCCTGCCAGGCCACGCGCCAGCGCATCGGGCTTGAGCAGGACGAGCGTGCGCTCGACAGTGTGTGCCTGAACCTCGGGCATTGACTCCCTTTCGCCTTGCTAGCAAACGAACATGACGGACGATCAGCCGTCATCTTCTGAGGTTACCGGCGCTGGCAGGGCGGTTCGGGCCTGCGTGCGATGCCAAGGACGGGTGAACGCCGGCAATGGTGTCGACGCCTGGTTGACCGAGAGGTCCGATTCGGCCAACCTCCCTGCCCCTGCAATCTGATGGGGGTACGCACCTAGAATCTCCCTGTGGTCGGCTGGTGCTCGCGCGCCTCTCACGTGCCTTCCAGGGACTGAGCCTTCAGCGAATGGTTTTTGGCCCCTGGTGACTCCGATTCTCCCGGGGCCCTTCTCGCACGACCATGAAGTGCCAGTGCAGTGGGAGTGCATTTTCGGCGTGCGGGTTTCTGCACCGGAGCGGCGACGAGGGGCAGTCTTGTGGACGTGATCGAGAGCTGGAGCGGCCGCTACGCCTGCCTGCTGCAGTCCGCCCTGCGGCTCGGCAACGAACAGTTCGCCGCGCACCTGGGCATCGCCGTGAGGACCGTGGCCGCCTGGCACTCCGACGCGTCTGTCGTGCCTCGCCGAGAGATGCAGCGGCTTCTCGACACGGCCTATGAGCGGGCTTCTGCGGCTGCGCGACAGCGCTTCGCGCTCCTGCTGGCGAAGGAACGGGCCCCAGCGGACTCGACGCCCCCGGGCGCGCAGGCATTGCGGGTGGCCATCGCGGTGGTGGTCCGCGACAGCGATGTCCTGCTTGTGTGTCGGCGGGATGACGACGTTGCTGGGATCACCTGGCAGTTCCCGGCCGGGGTCATCAAGCCGGGAGGCAAGGCGGAGACCACCACCGTGCGGGAGACCTTGGACGAGACTGGTGTCCACTGCGCGGTTCGCCAGCGCCTCGGTAATCGGCTTCACCCCGTGACCGGCGTGCTGTGCGAGTACTTCCTCTGCGAGTACCTGACGGGCGAGGCCACCAACAACGACGCCATCGAGAACATCGACGTCATGTGGGTCCCGAGAAAGTCGGTGCCCCGGTTCATCCCCATCGATACGATCTTCCCACCCATTCTGGCTGTCCTGGAGGAGCAGACGTGACGCAGCACAACGCGGAGGAACGACCGGGCATCGCCGCGGCTATCGTCGTCCACGAGGGGCGCGTGCTCATGGTCCGCCGCCGGGTCAGCGAGGGGCAGCTCTCCTGGCAGTTCCCGGCTGGTGAGGTCGAGCCCGGAGAGGCGCGTGAGGACGCCGCCGTGCGGGAGACTCAGGAGGAGACCGGCCTGGACGTGGCCGCCGTGAAGCTGCTCGGCGAGCGGGTCCATCCGAACACGGGCAGGCTGATGTCGTACACGGCCTGCGAGGTGATGGGCGGCACCGCCCACGTAGCCGACACCGAGGAGTTGGCCGAGCTCGCTTGGGTCGCCCATGCCGAGATCCCGCAGTACGTGCCGTACGGGTTGTTCGAGCCGGTGCAGGAATATCTCGACGCAGCCCTGACTACCTGAGCACTCCTCTCGAAGTGGCGGGCTCATGATCCCGAATGAGTGTGCTGTTGTCGTCGGGGCGGAGCGCTGGCACTGACGATTGCCGTCTTTCTCTCCGCCGGGAAGTGTCCGGTCGCAGTCACCACGGGACGGGTGGTCTGGACATGCGGCTCCGCGTAAGCCGGGTCGCAAGAGCGGGTGTCACGTAGGCTCCGGTGCTGTCGCATGCTGGCCTGTCCGTGGAATTAGGGGACGCCGATGACGCAGCAGCCTTGGAGCAGCCAAAGGCATCAGACCGCGATCGGCCGAGTCGGCCTCTCGCTGCCAGCTCGTCGCGCCGTCGGCGACCTCCAGTTGGAACCCGACACGGGAGTGCTGGACTACGGGTGCGGACGTGGCGGAGATGTACGGGCACTGCAGCACCTCGGCCTCGATGCCGCCGGGTGGGACCCGGTCCACTTCCCGAACGGGCCGCGTGAGCCGGCCGAGGTGGTCCTTCTCACCTACGTCCTGAACGTCATTGAGAATCCCGCCGAACGACGCGAGACGCTCCTACGAGCCTGGGACCTCGCTAAATCGGCCCTGGTCGTGTCCGCGCGGTTGAGGTGGGAGCGCAATCAAATCAAAGGCGCGGAGTACGGCGACGGCATTCTCACGCAGCGCCGCACCTTCCAGCGCCTCTACGCCGCTGGTGAGCTGCGCGACTACGTTGAGGAGGCCACCGGCGTCCGCTGCGTGTCGGCGGCGCCCGGCATCGTTTACGCGTTCAAGGACGATGCGGCCCGCCTGAGTTACCTCGCCCGACAGGTCGCTCCTGACGGAGGGTGGCTGGCGTCCGAGGACACCGCCTCGGCGATCAGCTCAGTCGTCGCTCACTTCGAGCAACGCGGCAGGATGCCTCAGCTGGAGGAAATGCCGCAGCCCATCATCAGCCTCCTTGGCCACCTGCGCCCCGCTGAACTCAAGCGCCTTGCCGAACAGGAAGCTGACCTCGCGAAGGTAGAACGAAGCGCCGAGCGCGGAGCCCTCGACACATTGCAATTCCTCGCGCTGGAGCTGTTTCACGGCCGAGGCCCCGTCAGCAGTCTGCCCTTGCCGGTTCAACTGGACATCCGTGCCTTCTTCCCGTCGTACACCGAGGCGTGTCATCGAGCGGATCGGCTGCTGTTCAAGCTGCGCGACGACACCTATGTCCGCCGGGCCATGAACGGATCGATCGCCGGCAAGTTCACCGCGACCGCCCTGTACGTTCACCGCCGCGCGCTCCACCGGATCCCGGCCGTGCTGCGCCTGTACGAGCAGTGCGCGAGCATCGCTGCCGGCCGGCCTGGCGAGTGGTCCGTCGTCAAGCTCCGCCACCAGGGGCGCGGCGTGAGCTGGCTCGACTATCCCGAGTTCGACACGGACCCGCACCCGCGCATCGCGGCCTCGTACGCCGTCGACCTGAAGACGCTCAAGTCCTCCTTCATCTCGTACGCGGACTCCACCAACCGCCCGCTGCTGCACCGTAAGCACGAATTTCTGGCCGAGGACGATCCCGAGGCACCCAAGTACCAGAGGCTCACGGACGCCGAGGTCCGCGCCGGCCTCTACGAGAGCCCGCACCTGATCGGCACGGAAGAGGGCTGGGAACGCGAACTCGTTCGCTGTGAACGGGAGTTGCGAGGCCACCGGCTCGTGCGGCGGACCACCGGCACCTGAGCTTCGCCCCGGCTCTCGGCGCCGGAGTGAATGTCAGTGCCGTGTGTCACGCTCACCCGTGACCACTACCCGGGTGGAGGGCCCCTGCCTGCCCTCATACCGAACGCTGTCCAACCTCGCGCTGTCCGAGCCCGAGGACCATGTCCGTGAACTCACCGACTGGGTGGAACATGCCTCCGCTGTCACCGGAGTCCCCGGGGCACAGAACGGCTGGGACGTGGCCTACAAGTGGCTGCGTCTCGCCCAGGGCCTGCGCACGGTGACGTTCGACATGTCGTACGACGACGGCGGCATGTGCTCGGCGGGCCTCGACTTCGACGACGTCTGGGCGGAGATGATGGAGGAGTGGCAGCAGCACCATGTTCGTCTCGGCTACTTGCGCGCGGCCCTCGAAGGATTCGTCCGGCTGCTGTACCCGGACACCGCGGAGCCGGGTCTGGCGGTGGAGGCCGCTGAGGAACAGTTGCAACACAACGCCGAAGTATGGCCGGTGCACGCGCATGCGGTCGCCAACCATCTGCGCACGCATGCCTCGGACGGCGTGCCGGGCGCTGGCCCCTCGGTGGCGGCAGCAGTGGCTCAGGCGATTGTCCTGCACGAGATGGCCGTCCGGGGCCGTGCCGCCATCCCTGAGCCGGGAAGCGACGAGGACGGAAAGGTCTTTCCTACCGGACACGCCGAGGTCTGTGCAGTCAAGGAAGCCTGCACAGTAATGCTGCTGGGGATCCAGCTACTGATGGCCGCGGCGGTGAAGGAGGACCGCGTCGCCGTCTTCGACGACAAGTACCTTCTCGACGGCATGTGGATTCCCGACGCCTCAGGCGGCAGCCGCTGGGTGGACGAAGAAATGCCCTACGGCGAGTACCTCGCCGTTCTCCATCTCCAGCCCGGCGAGCCGCCCGAGCTCTGATTCTGCCACCTGCAGGACTCCTGCGCGGCCACATCGGCACCCCTGAGGCAAACGACGGGTGGGCCCGACGCCAATGGGGTCGGGCCCACCCGTCGTGGCCTGCTAGGCAGGTATCAGGTCATGCACCAGCCGGAGTCGCATGCCCCGTCATCCTCATCCGCTTCGTCCTCTCCCGGGCTCTCGTCGGGGATGGCTTGGGTGAGCGGGATCCCGTACCTCGTGAGATAGACGTCGTCCCGGCCGAGTGCGGCCCGCCGTCGGTTGATCGTTTCCTCCAGCCGGACCGACTGAGCGAACAATTCGGGCTCGTGGCGACGCTGGTGGCGCCAGGCGCCGACGGTGCGGAAGGGGCAGAAGAAGCAGGAGCTCTTGGGCGGTACGGGCAGGTCGGCCTCGGCGATGAGGCGCTCGCAGTCGTCCCGGCGCAGCCCGAGGTCGAGGAGGGGGTATTCGATGACCTCGTGTGCTTCCCTCCGCCGGCGGTTGGCGCGATGGATTTCGTCGAGCGATATGCCGATGCCGACCGCCGCCGGGGCCGCCGCGGTGGCGCCATGCTCCCGAAGCCACCGCCCGACTACCTTGATCTTGAAGTCAGCGGTGCAGTTGCGGCGGCCTGGAGCGCCGTTCGACATGCGGACCGGGATGGGGATCGACCGGGTGTCCGGCCGGTTCAGCCGCTGCATGAGCGTTTCCGTGGCCCCGTCGCGGCGGCGCCGCTTGAGCTGGTGAACATCCAGTCCCGCACGTGCGGCGTACGGGATGGCGATCTCGCGCACGTACGAGAGGGTCGCGGGATGCTCGCTGTCGTCGCCGACGTTGGCGAACAGGAAGGTGCGGAAGTCGATCTCTCCGCGCGCGGCGAGCACGAGCAGGGCTGTGCTCTGTACACCGCCTCCGTAGGAGATGACCTTCATCGTGTGGTTGGGCTCGCTGGAAGCGGCTCGAGCGATGGAGTCGGCGGGATCGGCGTGATGGGCTCCGGAGGTCTGCTGCAAGATCGACATATGAGAGACAGTATGGATGGACTGATTGAGAAGCAAGTGTTTCTCTCACAGCTGCTGGCGAACAGCTGCCACAGTCCATCCGAGGGCATTGGTGATCGCGTGTCATGAACGGCACCCAAGCCCGGCAATTTCGCTTCGGGCGGCATGGGCTGAGCTGATCGCGTGGGGGCGGTAATACTGGCTACTGGCCTGCGCGTGGGCATGGCGGGGCTCGGTGGTGATCGGGTTCTCCGGGGTCCTTCGAGCCGTGGCCGGACTCTCGTGATGGCGCTCCGGTCCCACCCCAACCGAAGCGACGGGGTGGGGGGAGGTGCCTTCGGTGCGGCAACGGGTTAGGGCTGCGGTGCTGCTCCGGAATACCGGAGCAGCACCGTGAGTTGAGCGGCCCTCGCGGCAACGCGGCCAGCTCGTTGATCCCGAATCCGTGGGTGGAGTCCGCAGTGAACCCGGGTATCCATGAGCGCTTGATAAGCCACTCCTAGTGATAACGCCATCGTTCGACGTGGTTGAAGTCGCGGTCAACTGTTGATGGGACAAAAATGAGATGATTGCTCCGTCGCACGCACGCTGACCTGCGGTGGAGCCCCCCAGGTTTTTTGTCCCCAGATCGGGACGTCGGTGCAACAAAACGGGCAGGGTGAGGCCAGCGATTGGCCCTCGCGCTTGGGCGCCTGTCACTATCGACCCCTGCGTACGGGTGGCGACGGCAACCGCTCCCGAGACGCGTGCAGTTGGAGTCCGCAGCAGACAATGAGAAGGGATATCCCTTGAATCGCAAGCCGCAGCGCGCACACTGCGCCGAGCCCCAGGTTCGCCCACTAACGTTCCCGGAAGTGACCCTCATCATCGTGGTCATCGTCGTGGCGGTCACTCTTTCGCTGTCCGGGATGACCACGTTGGGGGTGCTCGTTCTACTGGGGGAGGCGTGCTCCTTGGGTGCAAGTCTCCTGCGTCGCATGCGGCGTACCGCACTGTTGATTCCAGGGATCGCCCGCAATTAGCGATGGGGCGTCGAGAGAACCCGATCGACACGCCCAACAAGTCCCTGGCACTCCTGGCGTCGTGGCTTCGGGCTACGCGCCGGGAGGCCGGCGTCACCTACGTGCAGTTGGCGCAACGCACTCTCTTTAGCGCGGCAACGCTGGCCCGGGCTGCCTCCGGACAGTCCGTGCCGACACTAGAGGTAGTGGCTGCCTTTGCCGAGGGGTGCGGGGGTGATGTCCGTACAGCCAACTACATGTGGAAACGGGCTTTCCTTGATCGGGTTCAGGTGAATGATGGTCGTCGTCGAACCCGTACCGTACACATATCCTTCGTGCGGGACTTTTCAGAGCTTCACGAGGCAATGCTTGACCTGTATCGAGGGGAAGGCGCGCCCTCTTACCGAGAGTTGGATAGCCGTGCACGCAGCCACGGTGATCGGATTCCTCGTTCAACGCTCGGCAGGTTCTTGAGCCGTACCAATGTTCCGAGTCGGGGGTTCGTTATCGCGTTCTCCCGAGCATGCGGAGTTCTGGACGGTGAGGTCGAGATGTGGGGGCAGGCATGGGATCGTGCCAAACTCCCGCGGAGAGCGAGATGACCCCTCCGCACGGGCGGCGGTGGGTAGTTGCCTTCCGCTGTTCCGTCTGTTGTCGCCAGGGCCGGGCCTGGGCTCAGTGTGAGCACTGTGACTTGTGGACGGGAGGCAAGTGTTTCTCTCACTGTTGCCGACGAACGCGGGGGCTCGTAAGGGGTAGGCGGCATTCAAGAGCTGCGGGCTACGGCTGAGGCGTGATGGTGACGGAATATCCCTGGGCCAGGATGGATGCCAGGAACTCGGCTGCGGCTTCATGGTCGGCGTTGGTGAAGGTCTGCGCGGCAGGCGGTGGCTGTCGAGACAGGCGCGTCACCGGGGCGTTGAGCCGTCGGCCACGAGGTTTCTGAGGAGGGCGCTGTCCTGCACGGAGGGCGGTGACTTCGGAAGCGACGATCGGTCGCTGCCGCTGTCGCCCGTCGTCCAGGATCGTCTCAAGGAGCCAGAGGGGCGAGCCGGACAGGAGCAGGTCGGCGTCGGCGATTCGCTGCCGGTTTCGCCAGCGTGAGATCGCCTGTGCGTCCTGCCCGAGAACGCGTGCTGCCTCCTGGATGCCAACGACGACGGGGAGTCGCTCCTTTTCCGAAAGGTCATAACCGAGAGGGACACCGGCCTTGTACGTCGCTAGCCGATCCCGGTCGACTGCTCGGTCGCCCTCGCCGTCGAGCCGCAAGATCGTGCTCAGCAGCCAGTACGGATTGCCCGATGCGATCAGATCGGGCTCGTCGAGCGTGCCTTCCGTCCGCCACCGTTGGGACGTCTGCCGCTCCACGTGGAAGAGGAAGGCAATCTCGGCGTGCCCGAGGAGGAACGGGACGCGTACCTCTGCCATGAGACGGCCTTCCCCCCATCACCCTGTGCCCGTGTTCGTCGGCGATGCGCTGGCGGGCCGCGCCGTGGCTGTGATCTTAGGCGTGCTCTACGCCTGGTCGCAGCTCCCACGAGCCCACTTCGGTGTAGTACCGGCCGAAGTGCCGGAGCCAGGCCGCGAGCGTCTCGGTCGTTCTGCGCGCCTGCTCCTCTGTCTCACCTGTCCGCTCGGCGATGGCACGCTGGAGCTCGATGTTGCTGAGACGCTGTTCTGCGGTCAGTCGACCGAGTACCGGGATCGTATGCAGGCGGGCTTCGACCTCAGTGTTGAAGGCGTCTTCAGTGAGGCCGGCGGGAACATCGAGCATGGCCAGGTCGCGCACGATGCCAGCCTCTACCAGGGAAGTGAATCTCTGGCGCCCGCCGTAGAGGGCGTAGACGTTCTCCGGTCTCCTTGTCTCCGGGAACCAGTACGGGGCTGCTTCGTCCTCGGACGGCGGAGTGGTGCGCTCGCTCCTCAGGAGCTCGGCCTGTTGCCGTACGAGGGCTGCGGCGTGGGGTGTGGCTATGGTCGAGCGGGCGTTGATCTGGCCGAGGACCCGCTGTACTTCGGGGTGGTCGACCGGCACCTCCAGCAGGAGTTCCACGTTGGCGTTCGGGACGCGTCCTGTGGCTTTGCCGGTCAGGTTGGCGGAGCCGACCAGACAGCGAGTGTCGGCACGGTAGAGCTTGGCGTGGAGGGACGGGCACAGGGCAATGGAAATGCGTTCGTCGCTCTGGACAGCTTCGATGATCTCCGGGTCGGAGACCCCGGCGGCCACCTCCGCCGGGGTCCAGCGCGTGACGCACGTGATCTTCTGGACGGAGGAGGGCACCGCGGCGATGGTCGCCTCGAAGATCGCCTTCTTGATGAAGGGGGCGATGATGACCACCTCGTCGGTGGCCTCCTCCATCAGGTGAGCGATCTGCTGCCAGACATGGTCCGGCTGTGTCACTCCTCTTCGCTCCCGTCCTCGATGAAGTCACGGGCGTAGCGGCCCCAGTCGCTCCGGGCATCCGCGATGACCCGGCGTGCCTTCTTGTTGGGGATCTCGTCCTCCATCCGTGCCCAGGAGAAGACGAGCAGCTTGAAGGTCTCCGTCGCGCGGGCGAGTCGCTGGCGGAGCTCCGCTTCGTTCGCGTCTTCGGGCACGTCCTCAAGGACGGCCATCAGCTTGCTGTGCAGGGGGTGTTCCGTGTTGAAGGACACCTGGAGCATGCCGGCGAGCAGGTCGATGTTGAAGAAGGCCGACGAGTCCTGGGGGCTGGAGATCCAACGGACGCGCCAGTCGTTCTCCAGGGCCTCGTCGACCAGGGTCTGCGCGGTGTCCTCGTCGACGTGGTGTCGCTCGGTCAGCGCGGTCAGCTGCTCCTGGCGCTTGTCGGCGTCCGTCGCGTCCTCTGCGAGGAGGTCGGTCGTACCGGTGTACCCGTCCTCCTGCCGGCGCTTGACGGCGTCGGTGGCCTTGGAGGTGACGTCCTGGTCGTACCGCTTCTTGCCCTTCCGGCCGCCCAGTGTCTGTTGCCTCAGCTTCTTGCGCATTTTGCCCAGGAGGCCCTTGAGGTACTGGGCGAGGTCGATCAGCGGCAGCCGGGGGTCGCCGAGTTCGCGGAGGCGGTCCTTGAATTGCTTGGGTGTCTCGTCAGGGTCCTGCTCGGCCGACCAGTCGAAGTCGGCGAGGGAGGAGAACACGACGGCGGTCTGCTTGTTGTTGGTGACGCCGAACACTTCGTCGAGCTCGGGCGGGAAGTCCACCTCGACGCCCCACCACCGCTCCACGGGGTCGTAACCGATCGCCCACGAGGTATCGAGGTCGAGCTCGCGGCCCTTGCGGACCAGCGAGACGCCGACATTCCGACGGGCGTGCTTCCCCCACTTCTGGTCACCCGGAGCCCGGTTCGGGTTGGCCGTGCCGGGCCACGGGTGGCCGGACACGTCGGAACGGCGGGATTCGGGCCGGGCGATGGACGCCCGCACCGTCACGGTGTGTTGCGTGCCATCGACCGTGATGGGATAGCGGTAGACCCCCGGTTCGGCCTCGTTGCCCATGTGGAAGGGCTCGAACATGGGCGTGCTGTTGAACGGTGCGGGCGTTCCCGTTTTCGTCATGAGGTACAGAGGGTCATTGGGCTCGGCGTAGTAAGCACCATTGTCCCCTTCGGCGACCTTTTCGATGACCTTCCCGTCGCGAACAGGCGCCATCTTGATGTCCACGGAGCCGTCGTGCAGATAGTGCCGGTACACACGGCCGATCAGCTCGGCGGTATTGCGCAAGGTGGCCCCGGCACTGTGCCACTTGACGCGGTCCAGGTTCGTCCAGACGACGAGGGTGCCGCTGGTACCTAGTGGCACCTCGCTCAAGTCGTCCCAATCATCAGGCACTCGGCGAGGCACGGGGTCGGGAACCTCATCCTGCCCGTTCGTGATCTCGTCCAGGTCAAGGTAGGTGTACAGCGCGTTCGCAGGGCCGTTCTTCCACGACCAGACCTCGACCTTGGTGCACTGGGACATGCTGGAGTTGGGCAAGCCCATCCCGAAGCGGCCGATGCGGTTGCGGTCGTCGCCGAGACCGTCTCCGTATTTCAGGGCGCGGCGCAGGAGTTCGCTGTCCATGCCCTTGCCGTCGTCGAGGACGGCAATCTTGTCCACCCGGTAACGGGTCTGGGTGGCACCTTCGATGGGGCTCTCGCAGGCGAAGACCTGCACCAGCGTGGCTTCCGCGTCGATGCTGTTGTCGATCAGCTCGGCGAGCGCGTAGGCGGTGTTCTTGTAGCCACTGTCGCGCATGGCCTTGACAGTCAGCGAAGGGCTGACGATCCGGTAGTTGTTTCCTTCGCCGGTCACGCTGTCTCCCATACGTCTTCCCAATTGGTGAATGCTTCGGCGACGTCGCCGAAGCCGGGGAGCTCCGGGTCGACGACGGTGACGATCTCGCAGGTTTCGGTTCCGCCAGCCTTGGGGCCGCGGATGACCCTGCCGACCATCTGGCTGTACAGCACCAGGGACTTGGTCGGCCTGGCGATGACGGCGGCGCTGGCTGCGGGTGCGTCGAAGCCCGTTGTCAGGACTCCGAAGTTGCACAGGATCATGGGCCGTCGTGCCGCGCTCTTGAAACGGCGGATGGCGTCGCTTCGGTGCCGCGGAGACGACTCACCGGTCACGAACACCGCGTCGAGTCCGGCCGCGGACAGCACGGACGCGATGAGTCGGCAGTGTTGGACCGATGCCGCGAACACCAGGATGCGGCGGTGCTGCTTCTCAAGCAGCTCCATGATCGTCTGGACAACCTTGAGGTTCCACTGCTCGTCCTTCGCGAGCTCGGCGATGATGTTGTCCGGGATCTCGAACGCTCGCGCCAGACTCTGCTGATCCCGGGCCGACAGATGCATGCCGGCTTCTGCGGCAACCGTGCGCATGATCGGTTTGGCCAGGTAGCCCTGGTCGATGAGGGCTGTCACGGGGTTCGTGTAGCCCTCGATCTCCAGCATGACCTTCTGGCGGGAGAAGAAGTCGGCGAGTTCTTCGTCCTTGGCGATGTCCGCCCACGTGCGGCCCGGGGTCGCGGTGAGGCCCAGCAGGCTGGAGTCATGACGTACCGTCAGGTCATCCACTACGCCCTGAAACGTGGGGGCGATGATCTGATGTGCCTCGTCGAACACGGTCAGAGTGCTGCGGGCGGCCAGCGTGCGCAGGAACTGCGGGTTCGATTTCCCGATGGAGACGGCCTTCTCCAGCCCGAGGACGACCAGTCCGTCGTTCACGTCCGCGAGGTCCGGGGAAGCGCTGCCCCACACGCGGAGGACCGGCAGGGGGCGGTCGCCGACCTTGCTCCAGGCGCGCTCGAACTCGGTCGCGGCCTGCTCCAGCAGTTCCTGCCCGTGAGCCAGCCACACCACCAGGGCGGGTCCGTGCTGGCGGAGATGGTCACAGATCATGCTCATACCGGTGCGCGTCTTGCCCACGCCCGTCGGCAGATGGAGCACGGCCCGGCGGGGGCCGTCGTACAACAGCTCCTTGGTCCGGCGTGCCGCGCGGAGCTGATGGGGGAACAGGGCGTATTCGGGAGTCGTTTCCCGCTTGAAGGAGGGGAGTTGAGGCTGTGCCCGCTCGACCGTGAAACCGAAGAACTCCAGAAGCACTCTGCGCTCGTCGGGGGTCCACTTCAACGAGCGCAGGTACTCCAGCGGTTGCCCGTCGCCCAGCGACCCGAGCCGCTGAGCCAGCTCCCCCTGCTTGGGTGCGGGAACGAGACCGATCAGCGCGGCACGCTCGTCCTCATCGGCCACCAGGAGCTCGGCGTCGATCGCGATCGCGGCAACGGCTCGCAACCGCTCGTCACCGGCCGTGCCCCCTTCAAGGAGGTCGAGGAGGCCGCACAGCTCCTTGCCTAGGTGCCGGCGGATGTAGTCCATGGGGGCGTTTGCCAGGAGTGCCTCGAAGGGCATTCCCGGTGACCACGTCGTCACAGCCTCACCTGACCGATGCGACTGACGGCGAGCCGTAAGCCGCTCGCACAGGACCGACCATCATCGTGAAGTTCCTCTCCAGCTCGACGCACCCCAAGCAGCGCCCCAACGTGCAGAAACTGCGCCGTTGCAGCGTGCGGACCACCCTAATCGGGACCACTGACAACAGGAGCACCATCAGGCGAAAAGCCCAGCCAGGGACGGCATTTGGCCACAGAGCTGCCCATCTTCCCGGCCACGAAGCGGATCCTGCGGCGTGCGGGTAGCGTGCAGAGGGAACGGCATAGAACATTCGTTCGGTAAACGGCTTGCGACACCACGCGTTCGAGTGATTCAAAGAGCGGATCACGGCTCGCGGCTAGGATCACCTAGTGCTCCTGGTGGAACCCCGGATGCGAGAGAAGGTTTCCACCAGCAGTACATTGGTGTGCGACACGAGCGAGGCGGGGTGGCAGATGATGAACGGGTCAAATGGGTCGGATATGGCCTATCTTGACTACAATGCCACTGCCCCGATCCGGCCTGAGGCTCTTGCGGCCGTCCTTGAGGCCATGCAGTCGGTTGGCAACGCGTCGAGCCTGCACCAACCGGGGCGGGAGGCGGCCCACCGGGTCGACGGTGCCCGTCGGCAGCTAGCCGATCTCATTGGCTGCTCGCCCGGCGAGATCATCTTCACATCAGGGGCGACCGAGGCGAACAATCTGGCCCTCCGTGCCGCGTTCGCCGCCGGAAATCCCTTGGTTACCAGTCCTGTTGAGCATCCGGCTGTCCTGGAGACGGCCCGCGCGGTCACCGTCGAGAGCCCCGGGGATCTTGTGCTGCTGCCGGTCGGCAGCGGCGGCCTGGTGGATCTCGGCGCGCTGGATCAGGTCTTTGCATCACGCCGTGGGGGTGTGGTCTCCCTGATGGTGGCGAACAATGAGACCGGGGTTCTCACCGATCTCCGCTTCGCGGCCAAGGCGGCCCGGGAGGCCGGCGCTCTCGTCCACACGGACGCCACGCAGATCATCGGCCGCCTCCCCGTGGACGTTGCTGAACTCGACGTCGATCTCCTGTCGTTGTCGGCCCACAAGTTCGGCGGGCCGCAGGGAGTCGGCGCCCTGTATGTGCGGCGTGGATCTCGGCTCCCGCACCGGCCGCTTCTTGTGGGTGGCGGGCAGGAGCGGGGCTGGCGCGCGGGCACGCTGAACGTGGCGGGGATCATCGGCATGGGGGCGGCGGCCGACGCCGCGCGCCGCAATCTCGGCGAGGAGGCCGAGCGGATTGCGGGCCTGCGTGACCGCCTTGAAAACCTCGTGACCGCGGCCCTGCCCGACTGCCGTATCAATGGCCGGCGCGATCAACGCCTGCCGGGCGTGACGAGCATCACCTTCCCTGGTGTGCTTGCGGACGCGGTCCTGGCGGCTATGCCCGACGTCGCTGCCTCGGAGGGCAGCGCGTGCGCGTCCGGTGCTCCCACGCCGAGCCATGTGCTCCTGGCGATGGGGCTGTCCCGGGCGGACGCCGACAGCACGATCCGCTTCTCGCTGGGCTACGCCACCACGAATGCCGAGATCGAGCACGCCGCCCACGCCGTCAATCGCGCCGTGACGCAGGTTCGTGCCGCGCTGGCCGCAGCCGATGGTCCTCGCTGACCGTTATCCCGTTCACCACCTCGTGAGAGCAATCGCATTGGACACAGAAAGGTCCCGAATGTCAGACAGCCGGCTTGGGGAAGCCGCCCATTTTGCCTTCGCGCGACACGAGACGTTCGCGCCCCGCTTCGGCTGGCTGCACAAGGCGTACACGCAGGTCAAACGTGATCAGGGTGCGTTCCTCGCGGACGATGCGCCGGTGTTGTTCGGCGTGGGCAAGAACATGGTCAACGCGATGCGCTACTGGTCGCGTGCGTTCAAGCTGACCCGCGAGCACTCGCCCGCGCAGCGCACGCAGGCCAAGTTCTCCTATCCCACCTGGGAGGCCCGCTGGCTTCTCGACGAGGACGGTGCGGACCCGTATCTGGAGGAGAACGGCAGCCTGTGGCTGCTGCACTGGTGGCTGGTCTCTTCCCGTCCCGGGGCCAAGAGCCACGCGCCGGCCTGGTACACGGCCTTCCATCTGGCTCCGTTCTCCCGCTTCACGACTGCGGAGATGACGCAGGTGGTCACCCGGCACGTGAACTTCTCCTACAACCGGAGCCCGGAAGAAGCGTCGATCGTCCGTGACGTCGACTGCCTCACCAAGATGTACGCGCGCAGCTCCCCGGAGAAGGCCGGTTCGCCGGGCAGCTACGAGGACTTGCTCGCCTGCCCCTTCCGCGATCTTGACCTGCTCACCTTTGTCGGGACGCGCGGCAAGCCCGAGTGGCAGTTCACCAGCGGGCACCGGACCTCCCTGCCCGCCCGGGTCCTGGCCTACGCCTGCCTCGACTACGCCGCCAAGTTCTCCCGCCAGGCCAACTCGATCTCCGTGGCCCGTCTCGCCAACGAGCCGGGTTCCCCGGGGCGCGCCTTCCGCGTCCGGGAGAACGAGATCGTCAGTGCGCTGCAGAAGATCGCTGCCGATCACCCGAAGCTCGACCTGACCGAGGCCGTGGGACAGCGCAGCCTCGCCTTCACGGCCGACCCCTTCGAACTGGCCTGGGAAGTCCTCGACGAGCAGTACGACTTCGTCACCCGCCGCCCCGGCTTCCCCACCCGCGACGAGTGGGCCGCCACGTTCCCCAATCTCGCCAAGGCCGAGCAGAAGGAACTCACCACGAAGGCCGCGGACACTTCCGATTCCACCGAGACGCTCTTTGACGAGGAGAACGCCGCGTGACTACCGCAACCCCCACGCGGACCCCGAGCAGCACGTCGAGCGCCGCCCCGCAGTTCCCGGCCGGCATCGAACTCGTCGGCTCCCAGATGCGCTCCACCAACCTTGAGCGCGACGTCGAGGACGCCCTGCACGACCCCTACGTCGGCGCCCGGGCCGTCGACGTCCTGGAACGCATCGCGAGCGCGCTGGCCGACCAACGCCGCACCCGGGCCTGGTCGTTCACCGGCCCCTATGGCTCCGGCAAATCCACCCTGTCCAACATCATCGACGCTCTGCTGGGACGGGACACCGAGCGGCGCAGCGAGGCCGAGCGGATCCTCGGAGAGGCCAGTCCCGCCCTCGCTCACCGCCTTGCCGCAGCACGCGACGCCATCGCCTCCGAGGGATTCCTTGGCGGCGTGGCCACCGCGCGCCGGGAATCCGTCGTCGCCACGCTCTCCCGAGCCCTGCACACCGCGGCGGCACGCCGCTGGGGCAAGCGCGTCCCGAAGGCCATCGCCTCCGCTCTGGAGGCGTGCGCCGATCCGGAGCGCGCCGGGGCCAAGGAGATTCTCGGCGCCGTCACGGCACTGACCGCAGGCGGTCAGCCTCTGCTCCTCGTGA
Source organism: Streptomyces griseiscabiei (assembly GCF_020010925.1). Lineage (NCBI taxonomy): Bacteria > Bacillati > Actinomycetota > Actinomycetes > Kitasatosporales > Streptomycetaceae > Streptomyces > Streptomyces griseiscabiei. The sequence goes on from NZ_JAGJBZ010000002.1 coordinate 1,180,350, forward strand.
TCGACGAATTCGGCAAGACGCTGGAACACCTCGCCGGCCACAACGAGTTCGCCGACGCCCAGCACGACCTGTTCCTGCTGCAGGAACTTGCCGAGAAGGCGGCCGGCCCCAGCGGACTGCCCGTCTACCTGATGACCCTGCAGCACCTGTCGTTCATGGACTACGCCTCACGGTCCAGCGAACTCAAGACCCGCGAGTGGGCCAAGATCCAAGGGCGCTTCGAAGACATCACCTTCGTCCCCCACCACGGCGACTCCCTGCACCTGCTGCGCCGCCGCCTCGACCGCTCGGCCGTCACCACCGCGGGACAGGCCCTGATCACCGCACACGCCGAGACGTCCGCGGACATCTGGACGCGGCACGGTCTCGGCGTCCTGGCCGAACTCGGCCCCGACCACTTCGCGGACCTCTACCCGCTGCACCCGATCACGGCCCTCGCCGCGCCGATTCTCGCCGCTCAGATCGGCCAGCACGACCGCAGCCTGTCTGGCTTCCTCAACAGTGGAGAGCCCGACACCGTCCGTCACTCGCTGTCCCTGCACAGCAGCCACAAGGCCGAGCACGCCAGCACGGTGCGGCTGCCGCAGCTGTGGGACTACTTCCTCAACTCCGGGCGCACCACTCTGCTCGCCTCCGCCAACGCGAGCCGGTGGATCGAGGTCGACTCGCGTATCCGGGACGCCAACGGACTCCCGGAAGCCGACCAGGACGTACTGAAGGCCATCGGTGTCCTCAATCTGATCGACTCCGACGGGGCCCTCAGTGCCACCGCGCCGATGATCCACTTCGCGCTTCACGACCCCACCGCCGTCGCCGACGCCGGCGTCTTCACCGCGCTTAAGGAGCGGCTCGCCGACCTCGTCCGGCGAGGCTTCGTCGTGTATCGCGAGTTCAGCGGAGAATACCGGGTCTGGCAGGGCACCGACGTCGACATCGACGGACGGCTCAAGGACATCATCAGCCACCTGAACGACGCGGCGGTCATCGACCGGCTCGGCAGCCTCGTCCCGCAAGCATTCGTGGCCAGCCGGCACAGTCAGGTCACCGGCATGATGCGCGTGTTCTACACCGCGGTCAGCGGTCCCGAGACCGAGACCGTCACCGCCCCGGACGAACTGAGGGAGCCCGCCGACGGCCTGGTCGTCTTCCACCTCGGCACCGAAACCGACCGGCCCGACGTCCACTCTCCCCTGCCGGTACTCGTTGGCACCACTCCCGACCCGGACATGGTGCTGACCAGGGCTACCTACCTCGTCGCCCTGAAGGAACTCAGCGACCAGCAGGACATCGACCACGTCGCCCGCCGCGAAGTCATGGAGCGGTTCGTGCAGGCAGAGGCCGAGCTGCTGGAACGCCTGCAGGACGCCTTCTACCCGCCGTCCTCCGATGCCTCCTGGAGCCTGTGGCACAACGGGATCGCCCCCGGCGAAGAACCCGCAGCCTCCGCCCTCACCGCCCGCAGCCTGAGCGGCCTGGTCAGCCTCGCCTGCGAATCGGTGTACCCCAACACCCCGCACATCCGCAACGAGATGCTCGGCCGCCACGTCCTGACCAGCCAGGCCGCCCAGGCCCGCGGCATCCTGCTGACGGCCATGCTTGCCGCCTCGGGTGAGGAGAACCTCGGCCTGATCGGGTACAGAGCCGAACGGGCCATCTACAGCGGTGTCCTGGCCTACCTCGGCCTGCACCGTCAGAACGGCGTGGCCCAGGCCGAGAGCCAGCAAGAAAGCCTGCTCCCGTACGGCTTCTCCCCGCCCGGCGAGGGCCACGAGCACGCCCAGCCCGCCTGGAACGCTCTCAACGAGGTCCTGACCGGCGCCACCGACCGGGTCAGCATGGAAGACGTTGTCCGTATCCTGATGAGCCCGCCGTACGGGCTCAAGGCTGGCGTGGTCCCAGTCTTCCTGCTCCCGGCCTTGGTCATCCGCCGCCACGACATCGCCCTGTTCGAGGAAGGCACTTACCTCCCCCGCCTGACGATCGACGCGGTCGAGCGCCTCGTCAAGGGCCCCGCGCGTTTCGAGGTGAAGTACACGCCAGCCGGAGACGGCCAGCGCGGCAACGTCATCAAGAAACTGATGGTCTCGCTCGGCGTGGAGGCGCCGCGGTCCAAGGCCCTGCGCAACCCCGACCTCCTCGCCGTGGCCAGCGCCCTCATCACACGCGTGGCCGACCTGCATAAATACGCCCGCGCCACCAGGAACATCTCCGCGGACGCGAGCACCGTGCGCACGACGATCATCCGGGCATCGGACCCCGACGACCTGATCTTCCACGCGCTGCCGAAGGCCCTCGGCCTGCCCGAGATCCCCGCCCGCGCCCGCGTCAACGCGGAAGCGGCGAACACCTACGTCGAGCGCCTCACCGCAGCAGCCGACGAACTCGTCGCCATCGACGGCCAGTTGCGCACCGAGGTCGTGCACGTCCTCGCACAGGAATTCCGTCTGCCGGCCGAACTGCCGCAGCTGCGCGCACAACTCGCTGCCCGTCTGCGAGGCTTCGCCGGCGCGGTGCTCACCCCGGAACTGCGGGGCTTCGTGGACTTCGTCCTCAGCGACAGCCTTGAGGACGAGGACTGGCTTGAGCCCATCGTCGTACGCCTGACCAACTCAGCCCTCGGCGACTGGGACGACCACGAAGCCAAGGTATTCCCGCAGAAGGCCCGGTCGATGGCTGCGGCCCTCGACCGAGTCGGGCACCTGCACCACGCCGGAAACGAGGCCGGGGGCCGGGAAGAGAAACTCGACGCGCAGTTGTTGACCTTGACGGACAGCGCCGGTGTGGAGCAGCGCACCCTGATCTACGTACCGGAACAGGCCCGCACCGAGGCCAACAGCCTCGCTGTCGACGTCCTGAAGCAGGCCGAAAAGGCTCTCGGACCGGACGGAGCGCGGATCCTGCTTGCGGCCCTCGCTCAGCGCGTAACCGATGCCGCGACAGCGGCGAGTGAAAGGAAGGCACAGGGATGACCGACGAAGCCGACACCCAGAAGGTCCGGCACGTTCTCGGTATCTCCGGCGGCAAAGACTCCTCAGCGCTCGCCGTCTACATGCGCAACCGGGTCCCCGAGATGGAGTACTTCTTCTGCGACACGGGCGCCGAACTGCCCGAAACCTACGAGTACTTGAACCGGCTTGAGGCCGCCCTCGGCAAGTCCATCGTGCGGCTGAACGCCGACCGTGACTTCGACCACTGGATGGAGGTCTACCAGGGCACCCTGCCCAGCCCTCAGATGCGCTGGTGCACCAAGAACCTCAAGATCAAGCCGCTGGAAGACTGGGTCGGCGACGACAAGGTCATCTCCTACGTCGCCATCCGGGCCGACGAGAACCGAATCGGCTACGTCAGCACCAAGCCGAACATCGATGCCGTCTTCCCGTTCCGCGAGGAAGGCATCGACAAGGAAGGTGTCATGCGCATCCTCGACGAGGCAGGCATCGGTCTGCCCGGCTACTACGAGTGGCGCACACGCTCCGGCTGCTACTTCTGCTTCTTCCAGCGCAAGCACGAGTGGGTCGGCCTCAAGGAGCGCCACCCCGACCTGTACGACAAGGCCGTGGAGTACGAGGACAAGGTCCGCTTCCGGCACACCGCCATGAAGGGCCGCAACTACACGTGGTCTCAGGGCGAGTCGTTGCCGGAGCTGATAGAGCGCAAGGACGAGATCGAGGCCAAGCACGAGGCGGCTCTTGAGCGAGCGGCCAAGCGCATCAAGCCCAACCGCCCCTTGCTCGAGGTCCTTTCTGACGCGCTCGACTCAGACGACGACGAGGCCGGCTGCTCCGTCTGCCACCTCTGACGCGCACCACACACAGCGGCCCCAGCATCTCGAGCTGGGGCCGCTGTTGCATTCCCGACTTCTAATCAAGTTTGTCCCGCTTGAGGTTGTGACCTAGCGCATCCTCTGTCCCCGGCCTCGTGATGGAACGCCGCGCACCCGCCCACGACAAGTCGAGATTCCCCGTGATGGAGTGACGCAACGTCACATGTGGGGCATGATGGGCGCGTGCCCGCTCCTGCTACCTCTGACGACCACTCATATGCCACCATGAGGGACGACTCACCCACGGGCGCGGATCGGCAACGGAGGGAAATCGGGGAATGGAAACTCGCGAGATTTTTGACGCGGAACCGTGTGAGTTTTTCAGTTCCTCAGTGAGCCCAGTCAGGGGCTCTATATTCCTCCGTGATAGTGCGCGTACACCTGAAAGTTGCCCGAGATCAGGTGGCTTCTCGGCGGTGTCGCGCACGGCCTTGAACGGCTTGCCGAGTTTGATTACTCGATCTGTTTCCTCGGTGCTGTAATCATGCTTTGCGACATCAACTACATTACCGTTGAGCCGAAATGCAGGTCGCAGGTCCCGTCCAAGGTGATTCCGCATCTGATCTGACCGAACCTGCTGGACGAAAAAGGGACTACGCATGCCTACGCAGGCCAAGGAAATATTCGAGGCGCAGAGTAAGAGTGTCCGCGAGTTGCTGTCTGACAATGGTCTGGGCCTCTACCTGCCGCCTTATCAGCGTCCGTACGGCTGGGGCAAAGACAAGGTCGAGAAATTGCTCGACGACACGCTGCATGGTCTCAAGAATCTAGGCAAGGCGCCGGACAGTTTCACCTTCTTGGGGACCGTCATCACCATCCATGACGTCAACCACGTCACGGTGAAGCCAATCGTCAAGTCCGAGGTCCCGTCCAAGGTCCTTACTGTGATCGATGGTCAGCAGCGTTTGTCGAGCCTTCTTATCCTGCTGGTCGGCCTGCACAACCTCATTCGTCAGCGGGCATGGAAGGTCTTCAAGGGCAAGACGCCGGATCCGGCCGACAGTGCTCGGACTCACCTCTACTCGGAAACGAGTGACATCCTGCAGATGCTTGCGGCGGCGTTCTATGAGCGAAAGAACTTCGGAAGTACGCCGATCTACCCGCGCCTCATTCGAGCCTTCGTGGATCAGTGGGCCAGGGACGAGAAGCTCAAGCAGTATGAGTCGCCGATCGCCAACCTTATTTACACGTACTCTTTGCTAGTCGATAGTGAGCCGGCAGAGTCTAAGCCGACGGACTTCAGGCCGACGGCGCGACAGAACGCGGGTGAAGGAGAAGGCGACCTCATCAAGAGGTTCAACGAGATCCGTACGGGGTTGACCAAGCTGTCGCAGCGAAAGTCCATCGAGGAGCTGGAGGATCTGCCGCCGCTAGCCACCCTTGCCACCAACATCGAGTTCCAGCGTGCGCTCTTCAACCACGAACTCGACCCCGAGCTCTGCGCTTGGCTGGGGGAGTTGGAAGACGAGCCCGAGGCTGAGCTGATGCGACTCGTCATGTTTGCTGCCTATGGCTTGAACCGCATCGCTCTGACGGTCGTGCAAGGCAAGGACGAGGACTACGCCTTCACGATCTTCGAGTCGTTGAATACCACGGGCGAGCCTTTGACCGCCTTCGAGACCTTCCTCCCTCGGGTGGTGATGGCAGAGAAGATTCAGGACTACCAGGACTCGGACGCGCACGCGTACATGAAGGCGGTTCAGGGATACCTGGACCGTTTCGACGTCGGAGACAAGCTTCAGAACGCAACTCGAGACCTGCTGGTCACTTTCGCGTTGACAGAGACTGGGGAGAAGCTCTCCAAGCGCCTCCCGGATCAGCGGGTCTACATGCGCGATACCTTTGAGCGCCACAAGGACTCGGCCGATGATCGAAGCGCGTACTTGCGCCATCTAAGCGACACGGCGGCCTTTGTCGGGAATGCCTGGGGGCCCGCGGCCAACGCTCCTCGCACGCTAGCTGGGCTAGAAGCCACTGCCATGACGGACACTGTGAAATTGTGTCTGGCCTTCCTCAATTCACTCAATCACACCATTGCCATCGCGCCGCTCGTGCGCTTCTACTCTGAAGCTGTCCACGCGGACGAAGGGGAAGCGAGGACCGAGCGCATCGCCGAGTTCGAGAAGGCGATCAAGGCAATCACTGCCTTCACGGTCTTCTGGCGAGCAACCCGCCGCGGCACGGGCAACATCGACAGCCAGTACCGGGCGGTCATGGCCGGGGACTCACTCACGGGCATTGGACCCCTAGCCCGGCAGTGGGCAGAGCCCGATGCTACGAAGCCCGATCCGATCGTCGACGCTGAGGCGTTGAAGAAGGAACTCGCGGAGCGTTTGTTGCACCCTAAGCTCGGCGGTGTCCAAAACTTGGCGTCGTTCCTGGCATCTGCTTCCGCGCTGCCGCTCTACAAAATTAGCCGCCCCCTGACGCGTTTCCTGCTTCTGGCTGCATATCACGACACAACTGAAGATCTGGAGAATCCGGGACTGATTATCCAAGGCAAGGCGGGGGTCGCCTCCTGCTTCACCGCAGACGGTTGGGCGGACGAGCCGCACTTCACGATCGAACACATCGCACCACAGCAGGCCACGAGTGGGTGGGATGAGGAGTTCTACAGCGAGAAGGAGACCGTCCACAAGCTGGGCAATCTGGTCCTGGCGCCAGGCGCTGCCAACGCGTCCCTCAGCTCGCGGCCTTGGAACGAGAAGAAGGTCTTGTATGCGGCACTCGGTGCCCCGACGGCCGACGACGGGAAGTCGATCCTCGACAGTTCTGGCTTGAATTTCGCGCAGGCGACTGAAGATCTAGCGGCCATGTCGCGCTACCTCCCGCACCTGCGGGCACTGGGGCAGCGTGAGGACAAGTGGGATCCGACGTTCATGGATCAGCGTGCTGACGTCCTCCTGCGTCTGGCCTACACGCGACTCAAAGGCTGGCTCGGCCTGGAGTTGTCTGAGGCTAGTGGTGATCCGGTGGTCAAGGTCGAGGATGTGGAGATCGAGAACGACGAGCTCGACGAGAGTGAGGATGCCGGAGGAGCGGTTGGAACGGCGTAGCTCCACAGGCCAGTTGGGCGTCGGAGTTCCCCAACAACGAAACGCAATACCAGCTTTGTGCCGATGGGTTCGGGCACCGCAGAGGCGAGGCCATGGACTGTCAGGGTGGTCAGCGATGCCGGTCACGTCGGCGAGACGGTGCGGATCGAGGAGGGCCTGCTCGACGTAGCTGGCCGCAGCCGCGCGAAGTTACGCCACCGAGCTGAAGCTCTCCCTGGCGCTCGCCGACTACGCTCGCGGCAGCCGCGTCCACGTCGTCACCACCACCCGGCCCATGGCAGAGCTCGGACTGGCCGGCAGCGAACCGTAAGTGATCTTCCGGCCCTGTCGGCCTTGGCTAGGGCCGGAACGCGGCGATCGCCGCCCGTACGTCTACCGCGTGTTCCCACTCCGTGTCGTACTCGCCCGAGGGCAGATGGCGGGTGCGTACAAGGGTGTCAGCCGCTTCGGCGACCGCGTCAGGCAGCGCGTAGATGCGGCGGAGCGGGGTGATGGGGCCGCGGGGAGGATCCGCTGGCATGGTCCGAGGAAGGCATAGGCCCAGCCGGAGTCCTCCTTCCAGGTGAGGCGGATGCCTGCGGGGCGCACGGTACGGCTGATGTCCCAGCCGAGGACGAGGTACATCGTCTCGCCGTGTTCGCGGCCCGTGCGCTCGACACGGACGGCCCCCGGCGGGATGCCGCGCTCGGTGAGGGCCTGGTCTACGGCGCGGGCGTAGGGCCAGTGCGGCAGCAGCTCGTACGGCAGGAGTCCGGGCGGGTGGAGCGGCATGTCCCTCGCCTCCCGGCGAGTCGGGGGCCGGTTCAGGAGGCGGGGCGCAGGCGGGTGGCGGCCGGGCCGATGGCGTCGGCGCCGAACTTGGCGCGGATGCGGTCGCTGACGGCCTCGGCGGTCAGGCGGGCCTCGCGTTCCCGGTCGAGGCTGATCTGCAGCGTGACCTGCCCGGCGTCGGCCAGGTCCTGGCCGGTGAGGGTGAGGCCGGTCAGGCGCCCGCGCTGGAGACCCGCGGCGTCCATCATCCGGTAGGCGAGGGTTCTGAGGTCCTCGTCGTGCCCGGAGGGCTCCGGGAGTCGGCGGGTGGTCTCCCACGTGCCGCCGCCGGCGAACCGGAGCGTCAGATGCAGGGCGCGGGCGGCCTGGTCGCGGTGGCGCAGGAGCTGCCCGAGCTGGACCACCAGGCCGAGCAGGGCGGCGCGGACTTCGGCTCCGTCCAGTGTGTGCCGGGGGAAGGCGCAGCGGACCGCGGCGGAGGCTGGCAGGGAGCGCGGGGTGACGGGGCGGGGGTCGATGCCGCGGGCCCGGTCGGCGGCGAGCCGCCCGGCGCGACCGCCCAGGAGTCGCTGGACGGTGGCGGTCGGCACCGCGGCCAGCAGGCCCACGCGGTCGATGCCGTACGCGCGCAGTACCTCCGCCTGCCGGGGGCCGATCCCGTGGAGGGTCTCGACCGGCAGCGGCCCCAGCCAGCCGGCGACCTCCGCGGGCTCGACAACAAGGACGCCGCCGGGGGCCGGGACCTGCGCGGACGCGGTGGCCGCGATGCTGACACTCGGGCCGATGCCCACGCGGACGTCGACACCGAGCCGGGAGATCGTACGGACCCGCAGGACCTCCCCCAGACGTCGGGAGTGAACGCCGTGGTAGCGCAAGGCCCCCTTCAGCTCCACGAGAGCGGCCGACGGAGGGAGCGCCTGGACGATCGGGGACAGCTCGGCCAGCTGCTCCAGAACCTGCCGGTAGACGTCTTCCCGCACCCTGTCCGGGCAGCGCACATGCATCACCGTCGACACTTCACGCACCCTTTCACCCGCGGTCACGAGACCCACCTCCTCCTCATCCATGATATCGAACTAGAATTCGAAGTGTGAGGGTTCAAGCCCTGCGACGAGGAACCTAGGACCGACCGTGCTCGATGACCTGCCTCCCGACCTGGCCCGGCTGCATACGCTGAGGGTCTGGCATCTGATGTGGGTATCGCGCATCGAAACCAAGATCGCCGCTCTGGAAGAGCGGGAAGCCGAGGTCGCACGCGGCAGGCAGAGAAAGCCGGCGGAGCCGGACTGGCTCGTCGAGCTGGGCATCGGGGTCGGCCGCCCGGCCGTCGAGCTGCACGTCGGCGGCTGCTACGCCGCCGGAAAGCGACGCCGCCCCGTCGGCCGCGACGAAGCGCGACGACTCCTCGCATCGGGCCTGCGCGCCTGCACACACTGCCGGCCCGACCAGCACCTCGGCATCCTGGAGTAAGTCCCAGAGAGGGAGACGCACCTTCGCGAGCCGTATGCTGCCTCGCGGGCCGAGCGCGCCCATCACCCGGAACAGGACACCGCCGATGACCACCATCACCGTGTCTCCGATCACCGAACCCGACCCGTCCGCGCTGGTCTGCCCCGGCGACCGGGTCGGTCTGTGCTCCGGCTGCCAACGCAAGACGCACAAGTACGGCGCTGGCGGGGCGCCCTTGTGTCAGTGGTGCCTCTCCCCTGTGCAGGACACATGGGGCGCGGCCGTGCGCTACGTCAACACCCGCCCGTAGCCCCCGGCACGTCCCAGAGCGTCGGCACTTCAGGCACTCCGCCTCGGCTTCCGGGTGGCCGCCCTTGCCGCGGTCCTCTTGGCCTGCGTCGCCTTCTTGGCCGTGGCGTTCTGGGAGCGCCACCATCGCCTGCCATCAGGAATCCGCACCACCTCAACATGCCCGCTTGCGGGGGCATGACCCAGATATGCCAGGAACCCCGTCACGGGGTGACCTTGCCAGTGAGGGCGGTGACGCGACTGACGGCGCCGCCGGGTTACCCCTGCCTCTTGATCCCGATCGCCGGGTTCAGGTCGTCCAGCTTGACCTTCAGGCCGGCCGGGGCATGCAGGAGCGCCGCCGCGATGAACGCCCCGTTCGAGACGTAAGTGCCGGTCGTGGTCTCCATTGCATGCTTGTGGGTGTACGAGGAGATCTCCCCTGGCGCATTGAGCCATGGCTGCTCAGCGATCCAGGCGTGGGCGGCCTGAACCTCGTCGAGCGTGACAGGCGTCGGGGCGAAGGCGCTGGGGCCGTAGCCGTTCCCGCTCAGCTGCGGGTGGGAGGCGGTGAGGGTGTCGATATCGGCCTGTGTCACGGTCATATCGGCTCTCCTTGTGGTTAGTCGGGCTGGGGCCATTGTGTCCCCATCTGCGGGGTGACGTTTGCTGGGATTGGGTTGCTGGCCTCTGCGTCCTCGCGATCGTCCGCGACTGCGGGGCGGCATCTGGAACCGAAGTGCCCCTGGCGACCACACACGGTGACGCCCCTATCGCCCGTCATAAGGAATACGCGGCACCTCAACATGCGCACCTACCGGGCTCCTCCTCCCGGACACGCTTCTACGAGTGGCTGGCGTCAGACGGGTCGTCGGGGGCGAGGTCGGGGCGGAGCCGGTGCCAGGAGGGGTGGCGCAGGTATCCGGCTCGGGTGCGGGTGGTGTAGGTGATCTCGGCGACGAGGCGGGGCAGGACCCAGCGGGCTCCAAGCACTTTGGGGGCGGGGGCGAAGGGGCAGGTGGTCCAGGCGGCCACCGCGAGCAGGTCGGCGAGTCGGCGGCGTTCGTCGTCGCTCCAGCCGGTGCCGACCGATCCGATGTAGCGCAGCGGGCCGTCGCGGAGTTCGCCGAGGAGGACGGCGCCGGGCAGTCCGGCCAGTCGGCCGGTGCCGGGCACCCAGCCGCCGATGACGGCATCGGCGGTCTGTACATTTTTGATCTTGAGCCAGTCGCTGGAACGTACGCCCGGCCGGTAGGGCGAGGTGAGCCGTTTCGCGATCACGCCCTCCAGCCCGGCTTCCCGGGTCGCCCGAAGTGCGCTTGCGGCGTGGTCGACGACAGCCGCGGGCACCGACCAGGCCGGACCGTGCAGGCCGAGGCCGGTCAGGGTCTGGCGGCGTTCGGTCCAGGGCAGGCTGGTGAGATCCCGACCGTCGAGGTAGAGCACGTCGAACACCACCAGGAGCACGGGTACCCGCAGTGCCAGGCGGGCGGCGCGGTCGGGGCTGTGCGCCAGGCCCATGCGGGACTGGAGGAGTTCGAAGTCGGGGCGGCCGTCCGTGTCCGTGGCGATGATCTCCCCGTCCAGCACCGCCGACCGGCCGCCGAGCGCGGCGGGCAGGCCGTGCAGCTCGGGGTAGGCGGCGGTGACCGCGTGTCCGCCCCGGGAGCGGATCGAGACCGTGCCGTCGCCGGGCAGGAAGGCCAGGGCGCGCTGGCCGTCCTGCTTGGTCTCCACCGCCCACCGTTCGTCGCCGCCGGGCAGCGGCAGACTCCCGGCGGAGGCGAGCATGGGTGCGAGGGCGGGAAGCGGGTCCATGGGCCAGGTGTGGCCGCAGGCGGGTGCATCGTCACCTGAGCGGCCCGACATTACCCCGGACAGCCCCGCCGTCAGCGCTGCGGATCACCTTCGCCCGCGGCCCCCACGTAAGGGCTGAGGCGGGCGTCCGCGCGCCCGCTGGGAGTCGCATAGGCCGCGTTCCGAGGCTGATTCGGCGGGTCCCAGTCGGCGGACCGCTGGGGCGGCTCAGGCGCGGGTTCGTCGCGTGCCTCGTGCGGGAGGAGGGGGTGCGACCTGTGGGGTCGGGGAGGCGTGCGCGGGGCGTGCGGGGTGGGTGTGTCGTGTGCCGGTTGCGTGGGCGAGGGTCTCGGCGAGGCCGGCCAGCATTGCGCTGGGGGTGGAGGGGGAGGCGGTGATGGTCCAGGTGGGGTGGTCGATGCTGGGGCCGGCCCAGATGGTCCAGGTGGCGAGGGTGCTGTTGGGCTGCTGCGCGGCGAAGGCGTCGAACTGGACGCCCGCGTCTGCGTCGGGGGACGTCCAGCGGATCCATCGGCCACTGACGGTGTGCTTCCATCCGGCGTCGGAGAGCGGCTGGGTGGCTGCCGTGACCGTCCACTCGTCCACCGGGGTGCCGATGACCGTGTCCCAGCCACTCCCGTCGGCGAGGTGGATGAGCAGATCCTGCAGCACGGGGGCGGGGGTGGTGCCGGTCGCGGTGAGGTGCCACATGCGGTCGGAGACGGGGGTCTCGTAGACGGCGACGGTCCAGGCGGTGTCACGGGGGTGGGTTTCGTGGACTCGCTCGATGCGCAAGGTCTGTGACTCGTGGATGGCGTGGGTCGTCTCGTCCGACCAGGTCCGCCACTTCTGGAACGTGCTGTGCGTGTCGAGGAAGGTGTCGAGGAGTGCGTCGTGGTCGCCGGTATCGGCCAGGTAGGCGGGGACGGTCTCCCGCGCTGTGCGGGATGGTTCGGGCTTGGCGGTGGTGACGTCGAAGACGGAGCGCGCTGCGATGGCGGCGCGTTCGGTATCCGTCAGGGGTGCCGGGCCGGGGCGCATCGAGGCTGCGTGGACCTTTTCGAAGGCTGCCAGCGCCTGGGCGGGTGAGTCGAAGGTGTCCGCGACCTGGCGCAGGTGGTCCTCGCCGTGGAGGTACACGGACGTGCCGCCCTGGTGGAGGTAAGTGCCGACCGCGACGGTGGTGTGGCCGTCGTGGGCGTGGGCGTGGATGAGGAGATGGCCGTGGCGGATGTCGTCGTGGATCTTCTGCGCCTGCTGGGACACCTCGCGGATCTCGCTGCGAGTGCACCAGGACATCGGGTAGTTCGGCCAGGTCCATTCCTCGTCGATGGCTTCCTGGAGCCGCGCGGTGATCTCGACGGTGATGCCTTCGGCCCTCAGGTGTTTGGCCGCGTCGCCTGCCCAGTGGGGTTCTTCGTGATCGATGCGGGCCAGGACCAGCACGTTGGTGGCGGCGACGTGCCAGTCGGCGGCCTCCAGAGCGGTGAGGGCGATGTGGGCCTGTGTGCCGTTCAGGACGGCCTGCACGGCGCTGGGGTGGGTGGGGTGGGTGTCGAGGCGGACGTGGGCGTCGATGGCGGGAGTCACGGTGGGGTCTCGTCTGTTCTGCCGGTGGCCGGACCCTTCGGCCCGGCCACCGGCGTGTGTGCGGGGGCTATCGGGTTGCTCGTGTGGAGCGGGCGGGGTGCGCGGCCGTGGTGGTCGGTGGGCCGGCGCGGGTGGTGACGGCCGGACGCCGCCGTTGGGGCGGGGTGGGTGAGGTGGCGTGCTGCCAGCGGGTGCGGACGGCGGCGATGTCGGCGAGGGCGCGTCGGGCGCCGACGACGAGCTGGAACGGGGTGTTCGCCGGGTCGCCTGTGTACGCCTCGATGCGCCGGCCGGTGTGCTCGGCGGTGGCCAGGAGGGAGCGGCGCAGGGCCCGTTCGCCCCAGCGCTCGATGGAACCGGCCGGTTCGGCCAGCATGCGCAGGACCTCGCCCGCCTCACGACCGTCGTCCAGCAGGCCGCGCTGCTGGGCCTCCCACAGGACGGTGACGGGGTCGACGGGCTCGCGTCGGTGGGCCAGGGCGGTCAGGCACTGCCACAGGCCGGCGTGCAACGGAAGGGTGAGGTCGCCGGGGAGCAGCCACCGTACGGCGCCGATCTCGCCGGGATAGGCCGTCGCGGTGGCGAGCAGGACTTGTTCCTCCTCGACGGCCTCCGCCGGGTCGTGCGCGGCGGGAGGCGGCGGTGGCGTGGTGCGGGGCAGCACGCCCGCGCGGGGCGGGAACCGGCCGGCGATGTCGTCCACGACCGCGGCGAGCGCGTCGGCCTCGGCGAGCACCGGCTGCACGGGATCGGGGAGGGAGATGCCGTGGACGGTGTGGACGAGGCGTTCGGCGGCTTTCCGTATTCGGCGGCGGGCGTGTTCGGCCTCGACCAGCCGGGCATAGGCCGGCGCGTGACGGGGCCGGGGGCAGACCTGCACGAGGGTGTGCAGGTAGGAGGCGGTCAGTGCGCGGGCGTGCTCGCGGGCGGCGTTGAGGACCGCGTTGAGCCAGCTGGTGTCCTGCGTGTGCTGGTTCGGGTCGGGGGCGGGCAGGACGCGGATTGCGTCGAACAGGGCGCCGTGCGCGTAGTTGGAGAACGAGTCGGATGTGATCCCGTCGACCTCGTGGAGGCGGTGGGGTTGGAGGAGGAGAGCGCCGAGGAGGGCCTGCTCGGCGTAGTACACGGGCTGCGGCGGATACGTGTCGGGCAGATCGTCGAGGTCGTCCACCGCATTGTCGGGGGTGGGGGGCATCAGGCGGCCAGGGTGAAGTCGTCGGGGTCGAGGGGCACGCGCAGGTGGTCGGCGAGGAGGTGGGCGGCGAGCCGCGGGGGGACGGCGTTGCCTATCTGGGAGAACTGCTGTCCCTTGTTGCCGGCCCAGGGGTAGTCGGCGGGGAAGGTCTGCAGCACGCCCGCTTCCCGGGCGGTGATCCGGATCGGCGCCGGGGACACGGGTGCCGCCACCCCCGTTGCATCCACCCGCGGAGTGCCGACCCGTTCAGCGATCCAGGCGCATTCGTTGGCGCGACGTCCGAAGAAAAGCGTCCCGGCCGGTTCCTCGATCGGTCTGACGGTGGCGTTGGCCTGGTTGTTGTTGCGCAGGGACCAGGCCCAGCGGTGTGCTTCGACCGTGAGGGCGGGGACGGGTGTGTCGGCCGGCTGGTTGCCGTGGACTCCGTGCGGGGCGGGCCGGCCGGTTCCTGCCCGGTGGGTCGTCGGGGCGTCCGTGTCGGGGCGGGGTGTCCAGGTGCCGCGGTCGCGGGCGTTGACCAGGGTCTTGCGGGAGCCGGAAGGGAAGGGTTCGGGGCCGCCTCCGGGTCCGCCGCCGGCGCATACGGTGGGGACGGGGCGGTCGGTGGCGCCCCAGCCGAGGGCCTGGGCCATGGACACCCAGCGGGCGCGGCCCGGCCCGAACAGCGACTCCGGTTCGGCGACCGGGGCGTGGGTGGGCGCCGGGGGTTGGGCGGTGCGGGTCCGGGAGGCGATCAGGATCGCCCGCCGCCTGGTCTGGGGGACGCCGTAGTCGGCGGCATTGAGGATCCCGGTCCACACCGAGAACCCCCAGCCGCGCAGGACGGCCGCGTACTGCCGCCACAGCGGCAGCACGTCGGGGACCTCCTCCATGACCACCCACTCCGGCTCCCCGGCCAGGTTGAGGGCATGGAGGTAGCGCATGGGCTCGGCGGCCAGGAGGGAGCGCTCGTCCGCGCACGCGCCGAGGAGCTGCTCGCGGGTGTCGCGTCCGGCGGCGAGGTCGGCGACGGCCTGGTGGACCAGCGGCTGGTCGACCAGCCCCAGGCGCTTGCCGGCCATGCTCCATGCCTGGCACGGAGGAGAGGCGATCAGCCCCAGGACACGGCCGGAGAAGATCCACGCCGGATAGGCGGCGACATCCGTCCGGATCGTCAACTGCCCAGCCGCAGACCGGGTCCTGCATGCCCACTCGTCCCACTCCAGGCCCACATCGCGGGCGCCGAGAACGGTGAGAGCGTGGCTCCAACCGCCGGGCCCGGCGAACAGATCGAGGATGATCCCCCTCAAGTGGCCAGCCCGAAGTCGTCCTGCACTGCCTCGACTTCACCCCGGCACGCCCACGGTGAACAGCCGTCGACGACTCCCTGCTCCAGCACCTCAAGTTCCGCTGCGGTGCCGGGGAGTTCGGGCTGCATCGCCGCCCGTTCGGCGGCGGTGACATGGTCGATGGGGGCCCGGCTGAGCGGGACGCGGGAGCGGTGGAGGAACGCCTCGCCGAGCAGCGGGTTGCCGGAGGCGTTCGCGCGGGCGTTGCCCTGACGGATCGCCGCGTCGAACGCGACCACGTCCGCCCATTCCCCGGGAGAGTTGTCACGGATATTCCGCCACTGCGCATTTCCGTGAAATGGGCATCCCAGGCAACTCGATTTCGGCGTGTTATCCAGGCCGATGGATTCGAGGTAGTGGAGGCATTCCGTGCGGGTCCAGCCGAGTTCGATGAGCGGGTGCCGGTTGCGCATGTACTGGACGTCGGCGTCCTTGGCCCGGTGGAACTCGTCCGTGGAGATTCCCACCCACTGCTCGACGAATGTACTCTTGGGGATGCGCTGCGGGTAGGGGTGGCCGAGGAGTTCCCGGACCTTCTTCTTAATTGGTTTTATCTTGTATTCCCCGGTGCACTGGCGCCTGGTCATACCTGGTCTGCCGTCCTGGTTGAGGACATGCAGTGGCATGGAAGCGAAGCGGTGGTCCGGGTTCAGGGCGTCTTCTCGGATGTTTCCCGAGGAGACACGCAGAACGGGTATGCCAGCCGGTTCGGCTATCTCGCGTTCCAGGCGGTCCAGGTGGGAATAGACGGCCCTGGGTTCCCATCCTGTGTCGGCGAAGATCGCGTAGTCGACCTTCGGGAGAATGCCTTGGGCTGACAGGGCGAGCATAGCGCTGGACTGCACACCGGCGCCAAGAGAAATGATACGGAGGGCAGGTTCGGGCAAGAATGAATTCCAGTTCAGGGAAGGAAGGGAGTGCGGTGGCAGCGGATTTCCCGGGGACACAGCGAGGCCGCGTTCGGTACCAGGAGAGCGAGGACTCCTCCTGGATCGCGGGGCGATGTGTGCCGTTGCGACGCCAAGGCGCTGCCGGCGGGTGGGAGCTGGAGGGCCGGGTGCCGGCAGCAGCTGGGCAGGGAGCCGTGCCGGTCAGTGGCCCGGCGGGCGTCAGCGCCGCGCGGAAGGTGCACGGGGCGTGCTGGGCTGTGGGGGTGCCGGCATCGTGTGCACGGAACCTGTGGGGGAAGGAGGCGTACGGCCCGGGGCGGGATCCGGCGGTGCGGGACTGGTGTGGCTGCGGCGGATGGTGAGGAACTGCCCGCTGGTGCCGTGGGGTTCGACGCCGAGGATGTGGTCGCCGGGCTGCAGTTGTGCGGTGGTGATGCGCAGCAGGTCGGGCTCGGGGTGCTCCTCGGGGTGGGGGGTCCATCCCAGGCTGGTCAGTACGGCTTCGAGTGGCAGTTGGTGCTGGTGGATGCGGTGGCGCAGGTCGCCGGCGGGGATCTGGGTGTGGCGTGCCCAGTCTTCGAGTCCCATGCTCAGCCCGAAGGCGCGGTGCGGGAGGCCCGTGCCCAGGGTGGAGCGCTCGTGCGGTTCCTGGGTGATGGCCTGTTCGGGGTCCCAGCCCTGGAGCAGGCGGCGGCGGAGTGTGGCGTACGCGCAGGCGGCACGGGCATCGACCGCCCAGTGGCTGAGGGGCTTCGTCTCGCCGAACGCGGTGACGTGCAGGGTGAAATGGGGTCCGTCGCCGCCCTTGCTCAGTGCTTCGCCGAACGTCATGCCCGACCTTTTGATCCGGCCGTAGAGCGTGTGGTAAGCGATGCCGCTCTGGTCGGCCCAGCCGCGCAGTGAGAGCGTCCGCCCTGCGTGGGTGAAGGTCATGTCCGGTCTGTCGTGGCGGGGTGTGGTGAGGGCTGCTTCGGGGTCCCACCTCAGCGCCAGTCGGGTACGGAGGGCTTCGTGGTTGACGGCACAGCGTTCGTCGGCCGCCCACGCGCGGAGCGTCTTCGACTGTCCGAACGCGGTGATCAGCCCGCGGGCCAGTTCCCAGTCGTAGCGGTCGGTGCGCCGGCTCTCGGGCTGGTGGGTACGCCCTGGTGCGGGCTTCTCGGGAGGAGGGATGGCAGGTCCTTCGGGCGGTGGGAGTCGGAGGGCGGCCCAGCGGCGAGGCGTGCGATGCGGGCGCTGATGAGTGCGTGGTGGCGGACGGGCAGGCGGTGGGTGGTGCTGGGCAGGATCTCCAGGCGGGCGACGGTCAGATGGCTGGCCAGGTGTGCGGTGTGTGCGGCGGGGATGTGCCGGTCGTCCGCACCGGCCATCAGCAGCAACTGCCCACCGAGCCGCTCCAGTACGGAAAGGTGGCGGGCCCGGTAGCGGCGCAGCGACTGCCAGAGCGCGGCGAGATCGGCGGTGGGGGTGTGGCGTACGCCGTCGCGGCACGGCGGCGGACCGTCGTGCGGCCCGGTGCCGGCGTGTGGGGTGAGGGTGTGGCGGTGGGTGTCCGGTAGTCGGCGCCGTACGCGGTCCACGGTCTGGGGTGCGTGGGTGCAGGTCAGGGCGGTGAGGCTGCGTCCGGCGGCGAGCAGGAGGGCGCGCGGGCTCCGGCCGGTCAGGACGCTGGTGCCGTGGGCGGTGGCCGACAGCAGCACCATGCCCCGGATCCGGGGCAGGAGCGAGGGGTGCAGAGCGGCGAGTTCCTGCAGGACGAGGGCGCCCAGGGAGTGGCCGGCGAGCACCAGCGGTCCGGTGGGGGCGAGCGCGTCGAGGACGTGGTGGAGGTCGTCGGCGAGCTGGGCGACGGTCAGCGGGGCTCGGCCGCGCGGGGTGTGGCCGTGTGCGCGCTGGTCGTGGCGCAGCACGGCGTGGCCCAGGCCGGTCAGGTGCCGGGTGTGCAGGCGCCACAGGTCCGCGGTGACCGACGCGCCGTGCACCAGCACGATCACCGCTCCGTCGGACCGTGGGCGGGCCGGGGTGTCGCGGTAGACGGCCAACGGGGTGCCGTCGGCGGCGGGGACCGACAACACCTCCGTGGAGGAAGTCGGATTGAGCACGGAGGGACTCCCGGGAGAAGGTACGAGGCCGGGCGTGTGCCGCCCACCCGGCTGAGGGGCGAAGCCGGTCAGCGAGCACCCCTGACTGCCCGTGATGCTGCTGTGAGCTTCGGTGGGCAGGGCGTGGATGGTGTCGCGGTGCGGGCGGGTGTGTGGTGGGCCAGAGCACGCCGCCCATTGGGGGTGACGGCGATGCGTCGGCCCTGGTGTCGGGTGGCGGCGGTGGGGTGCTCCACTACGCGGACGAGGCCACGCCACTGCAGCGCCCGGAACGTGGCGATGTTGATCCGGGCACCGCTGGTGTTCAGGATCGCCTGGAGGGTGTCGCGTCGGCCGGTCACGTAGAGGGTGCCGCCCTGCTCCGACAGCGCACGGAGCGTGGCGTACTGGAAATCGGTGATCTTCCGTACGGGGGCGGCCAGTTCCGGATGACTCGTCAGGTCTGCCGTGATGCCGGTGAGTGCCCGGGACAAGGATGTGGGGCACAGGTCGAGTGCCCCGGCCGCATCGTCCAGATACTCGGCCAGGCCGGTGCTGGCTGTCTGATGGTGTGTCTCGCGGGCAGCGGTCTCGTCCGCTGCGGGGCGGTGGGGGATGGTGATGGTGTCGGAGGAGTTGCCGTATGCCACGTCGGCGAGGGTGCTGGCGGAGCGGGAGGCGTGGGCTGCTGCGGCGGCCAGCGCGTTGAGGGTGGGGCGGCTGCCGGAGAGGGTGCGGTAGTGGCTGCTGTCGAGGACGGTCAGCCGTGCCAGGGTCTGGGCGACCAGCTGGTGGATCTGGCGGATCCTGGGGGCGAGCCGGTGCAGAGCGTCGCTTCCCGGCATCACATCGAGGCTCTGGACCTCGGTGTGAAGAAGGTCAGCATCGGCTGCGAGCCGCGTGAGGTGGCCGGTCTCGGCGGACAGGTCGATCCGATCCATGGTGCTCCGGGAGAAGAAGAGGAGAAAGAAGGGGGCCGGTCAGCGGTGGCGGCGGCGGTGGCGGGTCTGGTCCGGTGGGAGCGGTGTTGGCGTGGCCGCGGGGCGCGAGGACGGGGGCGGGATGTCCTGCACGGTTGGGATACCGAGGCCGACGCGCACGGGGATGCCGCAAGAGTGGAGGTGGGTCTCGGCACGGACGAGCGCGTTCACAGCGTCGTGTTCGCTCAGTCCGGCGGGCAGCGTGTACTCGCGTGATGCCTCTGCGGGGGCGAAGCCGTTCTGGGCGAGGACCTCGCTCGCGCGGTCCGTGCGGGCGGTGGCGGTGACCGTCCCGTCGTGGAACCGAACCACCGCCTCGTACGGGGCACCGTCGGCGCTGGCGTGGCGGGTGGTCCAGGCGAGGTCGACGAGGTCCATGGTGTGGGCCATGAGTCCGTAGGCGGCGATGCCTGCGCGTTCGTGTGCGTCCTCGGCGGTCTCGGGCGGCAGGAGGTAGAGGGTGCGGCCCTCAAGTGTCCGCGTGGTGAACCCTGCACCGGTCAGGATGCGGGCGGCGTTGCGGATCGGCCGGTTGACGACAAGGAAGGTCCAGCCGTCGTCGGTCGAGCCGATGAAGATGTCGTGGTGGTCGGTGACGGCCATGGAGTTCCGGGTGGTCGGTGCGGGGGAGTTGGGGTTCAGCGGGTTGCTGCGCGTGCTGCGGTCGCGGCCGGGCGCGGGGTGGTGGGTGCCGGGAGGCGTGGTCGGCCGAAGGTGGCGGCGAGGTGGCGGGATCGACGTACAGTTCGGCGGTCGTCAGGGCATCAGGGGCGCCGAGGGCGGTCAGGTTCTGTGCGAGGGGCACGCGGTTGCCGGCTTCCGCCAGGGACGGGCTGTCGCCCTGGCGGGGGACTCCGGCGCGGGTGTCGTCGATGATGTCCACGGCGATCCGGAGGTAGCCGGCGGCGTCGGTGGCCAGCTGGGCGAGTTGCTGCACCCGCGCGTACACGGGCGGATCACGCGGCTGCGGTACATCGGCCGGGCGTTGAGGACGTTCACGATGTACAGCGCCGACTCGGCCAGATGCTGGGTGAGGTCGGTGTGGTGGGTGAGGGCGGTGGCGGGGCCGGAGGTGCCCAGGTGTATCCCGGCCAGGGCGTCGTTGTGCCGGGTGAAGTCGGCGGCCGGCAGCAGAAGGTGTTCGGCCGGCGCGGTCGGGTTGGTCATCGCGGGTGGAGGGCCCTGTTCGGTGGCGGGGTCAGCGGCGGCGGAAGGCATGGCCGAGCTGGGCGGCGGCGTGGTGCAGGTGTGGATTCACGGCGGCTGCCCGGACCGGGGTGATGAGCGCCTCGTCCAGGCTCTGCACGAGGTGGGGAACGTCACCGAAGACGCGCTCGACCGGCGTGGGCGTGGCGAGGTGGGTGAAGAACTGAGCGACGAGCCGCTCGGGGGTGTCTTGCGTGAAGGCGGCATACCAGTGAGTGTCGAAGCCCCCGTGCACGTGGTGCCGGAATCGCCACGGGGTCTCCTCCCCCACGATGTGCTTCAGATGGCAGTAGCCGTCCGGCGAGGCGAAGGTGTCACCCTCGCGAGTCCAGTGGTTCAGGTCGGCGATCTGCGCCAGGGGAGTGGCGGTGAGCGGGATCCGGTCGATGTGGCGGTCGTCGCCGAGCAGCTGGGGCAGGGTCTGGGCGACGGCGGCGATGGCCTCGATCGGGGTCTGCCGGGTGAACCGGGCCTCCCAGAACGGCTCGTGGTGCGCGACGGTCCACCAGTGACCGTGGGGCTCTCGGGGGTCGAAGCTCACGAACGTGCTGCCGTCGGGGCTGTCGAGGCGGATGCGTCCGCTCGCGCGCTCGTGCTCGTAAGGCCAGCCGAACAGGTGGATCAGCGGGCCCACCGCATCGGTGAGCCGGTCGCCCGCACCCGCCAGATAGCGCGGGGAGACCAGGACCCGGTCCTGCGCCGTGAAAGGCGTCACCGGCAAGCTCCTGGTATCGCGGGCGGTGTGGAGGCGGCCTTCGAGGGCGCCGTCGCCAGGTCAGTGATCTGCATGGAGAGCTCCGGGACGGTGAAGGGGACGAACGAGCGTGTTGCGAGGGGCTGGGGGCGGGCGTTGTCCGGCGGTGCCGTAGGTGTCTGGCTGGGGTGAGTGCTTGGCGACGATCGCGACCGCGCGCGGATGCCTGTCTCGGCGGCGTCGACCGCGAAGATCTGCCCTGCGGGCGGCGGGTGGTGGCGGTGCCAGGTCCGTACGAACTCCTTCGCCTGGAGGGAGCGGACCGGTACCAGGTGCAGCGGGGTGTCGCTCACGCGGCCGTCTCGAAGTCGGACTGCGGTGGCGTGTGCTTCGCGACGGCGCGGGCGGTGATCGCTTGCGAGGCGCGGGAGGATGCCGCGGACAGTTCCTGCGCGCCGGGTTCCGTGTACCAGGGGCGAAGGTCGAGCATGGCGGCGCGCAGGCCGGTGGCGAAGACGAGGGCGGTGCCCTTGGGCAGGGCGCGGATCGCGTCGGCGGGCAGGATCCGCTCCTGCCGCATCGATACCGATGTCGACTTGCCCGACTCGGAGACGGAGGTGGAGGTGGTCTCCACGTCGTGGTCGCCGATGAGGCGGGAGAGTTTGTCGGCGAAGTCGGGGTCGTCGATGCCGGAGCCGATGACCTTGACCGTGCTCGCGGACCACATGGCGTCCATGCCCGCGTCTCCCCACACCTTCTGCCCCTGCCGGTAGGACTGCAGGATCGTGATCGGGATGATTCCGCGCGAGCCCAAGTGGGAGTACAGGTCGGGGAGATCGGAGATCTTGCAGACGTTGGCGGCCTCGTCGAGGATCGCGAGCATGGGCGGGTCCAGGCGTCCGCCGGCACGCTCGGCCTGGGCGGTCGCGGCCCGCATCACCGAGTCCGCGCACGCCGCGATCAGCGCACTGGCGCCGCCGCCGCCGTCCTTCGACAGCAGGTACAGGGTGTCGGTGCCGACGACGAACTCGGACGGGACGAACTCCCGCACGCCCGGCTGGGGGGTGACCCAGGCGGCGATCTCGCTGTTCAGGAGCGCGGCGGCGTACTGGCGGGCGGTTTCGTAGATGCCGTCCCGGGTTTCGGGTGGGCCTTCGACGGTGCCCTTGAGCTGGGATGCGACCGCGCTGAAGCCGTGGTCGCGGAGGATGTCGAGCGGGGTGCGGTCGGCGGGGAACGCCAGCCACTGCATGACGTCGGTGATGGGCCGGTCGTCCAGGGCGGCGGCGAGGAACAGCTGGGAGAGGATGTTGGACCCGGCCTTGGACCAGAAGTCCCCCTGCTGGGAGGCGTCCACCGACGCGGCCAGGAAGTGCCCGGCCAGCCGCCCGGCGCCGTCGAGGGTTTTCGCGTCCGCGAGCGGGTTCCACCACATCGTCCGTTCGACGTGCGCGATCTGCTGCGGGTCCATCGACCACACCCGCCCGACGCCGGCGCGGGCGTCGACGGTGGCGGTGAAGGCGTCGCCGGCGGCCTTGTTACTGGTCAGGAGGACCGGGCCGGGGGCGTTGAGGATTGAAGGGATGGCCAGCGAGGTGGTCTTGCCCGAGCGGGGCGCCATGATGGCGACGGCTACGTCCTCGTAGCCCATGCGTACCTCGTGCCGGGTGCCCTGCAGATTGCCCAGCAGGATGCCGGTGTCGGAGGCGTCGATGTGCTTGGCGTTCTTCAGGCTCGGGCGCAGGGAGCGGGCTTTGGCGGTGATCGCCTTGGCCATCAGCGGTTCGATGTCCCGGGCCTTGGCCATGCCGGTGACCTTCTTCTTCCGGCCGCCACCGTGGTTGTGCCGCGACCAGACGACCGTGATGGTCACGGCGAGGGCGACCAGCACGGTGACGGGGAGGATGCGGGCCCCTATGAGCAGGGGTGTTTCCCCGACGGACGGCCAGAGCTGTTCGGGGCGCAGCAGTGCGTCGATCGGCTGATAGGGGGCCCAGGGCCCGGAGTCGGTGATCCGGCTGGTGAGGTTGCCGGTCAGCCAGGCGAGGTTGGACAGGGGGACGACGACGGCGAGTACGCCGAGGAGGGCCTTGAAGGCGAGGTCATAGCCGTCGCTGCTGTGCGGGCTGGTCGAAGAGTTCGGCAAGGGCAGGATTTCCAGGTCAAGGAAGGGCTGGGCAGCGCATGCGGTATGGCGGCTGCGGAGTGCGGCGCGGTAGGACAGATGCGGACATCTCCCGATGCAGGAGGGGACCGGACGCGAGGGGGCTGGTCAGCGGGTGCGACGGAGAGGCAGCCGCGTGGTGGACGGCGGTTGTGCGGCGGGCGATCCGTCGGCGAGGCGGCGGGCGCGGGCCTCGGCGATGCGTGTGTCGAGGAGCGTCTGCTCGGCGTCGAAGTCGTAGGAGGTCGGGCTGGTGCGCGTATAGGGCGCGCATTTGTACAGCGGGGTGCCGATGGCCATCCGGGGCAGCGGGGCGTCGGAGGCGAGGCTGCGGGTGAAGGCGGCGACGACGTCGGGCGGAGTGTCGGCGCTGAACGCGGCTGTCCACCACTCGAACCCGTCGACCGTGCAGTCGGCACGCCACCGCACGAAGCCGGGTTTGGCCGTGGGATCGTCGCTGACGTGGACCAGACCGTCCGGAGACACGACGCTGAGACCATCAGCCTCCGCAACGGTCCATCCCGTCTCCCGCAACGGGCCGAGAACATCGCTGTCGGGCACGGAGACCGGCTCCAGCATGGCCTCGACGACGGTGGTGACGTACTCGACCGGCAGGTGCCCTCCGAGCACCGCCGCGCCGCCGCCCCGGCCGTTGACGGAGGCGGTGCACAGGCTCCAGGTCCAGGCATACCGGCGGTCGAGGGCGACAGCCGATCGACCGTCGGGACTGTGCAGGACGGTGTGCTGGTCGATCCTGGACACATCTCGCCAGCCATGGCCGTGCCGCAGCCACTCGGTCAGCTGCTCCCAGGCCCCGCCTCCCACGAGATAGCCGGGAGCCGCCAGGACGTAGGGGACGGCGGTGTGGGACATGTGCTCCTGTGAAACGGGGTTGGGCGGGGCGGGTTCACCCCCGCACGACGGGATGGCGGAACGGAGCCGCAGTGCGGGCGGCGGGCGCGTCCGGCGTGTTCTGCTGAAGGTGAGCGCAGGGTCACTTCCGGGCCGGGGCCCGCCGGTCGGCGGCAGAAGTCGTGGCCTGGACCGGCGCGGGCGCCAGGGGCGAAGGGGCTTTGCGGGCGGCGGTGTTGATCTCGCGGAGTGTGTGGCCGTGGGAGGCCCAGTCGTCGAGGTAGCTCCACGATTCGGCGTGGTACGCGGCGAGGGCGTCGTCGAAGACCGGGGTGCCGGGCGTGGCCGTGGCGGGGAGGGCGTCCCGGGTTTCCCGCCACTGCTGGTGGAGTTCTTCGAGTCGGTCGAGGCCGGCGTGCAGGACACCCAGCTGGTAGACCCAGCGGCTCTGCACGGCGCCTGCGGGCAGGCGGCCCAGTTGGGTCTCCGCGGTGGCCAGCAGGTGACGGGCGCCGTGGCGGAGCGGCTCGAACGCCTCGGCGGTGTCGGCGTCGCGACGGCTGGCGCGCAGGCCGTAGGCGTGGTCGTCGTGGGGCCATCCGTCGAGGTCGGTGTGTTCGTCGGTGTAGGCGTCCCAGGCGTCGAGGATCTTCTTGCTGTCGCTCACGTAGCGGTCGAGGTGACGCAGGAGGCGGCGGTGTGCGCGGTGATCGGAGGGAATCAGGGGAGTCCTGTCGGTTCAGCGGCGGGCGGCCGGCGGGGAGGCGCGGGTGTGGGCCGTGGCCGGGGCCGGTGCGGGGTTCGTCTGCTGCCGGCGGGCGGAGCGGGCCCGCGCGCGCAGCGAGGCGATACGCGCGGTGTGCGCGTCGACCACCTGCTCGGGGCTCCGTCGGCTCGGTTCCTTGACGGCGCTGTGGTGGGCGGTGCGGTCGAACATCCCGCGCTGGAGCGGGCTGTTGTCGGTCAGTACGGTGAGGAACGATGCGGCTAGGCGGGCGGGGACGCGCTCGTCGAGGAAGGCGTGCCAGATACGCGGGCCGGGGTAGCGTCCGTGGCCGGGCTCGCGGGTCTCGACGTGCCAGGACGGCCGCTCGTGGAATTCGCTCAGCGGGCGCCGTTCGATGTGGCACATGGCGTCCGGTGAGTGTGCCGTGTCGTCGGAGTCGCGGTGCCAGCCCGCCGCCGTCACCGGCTGCCACGGGTCCGTTTGGCGAGGCGGGGGCGGGGCGATGAGGGCGTCGGTGAAGCCGGCCAGGACCTCGGCGGGTACGAGTTCACCGAACTCTGCGTACCAGCCCGGCTCGCTGCCGGTGGGTTCGGCCCGCAGCCGCCACCACGCGGAGGTGGCGGGCTGCGGATCGAACTGGAGGCTGTGATGGAGATCGGGGCTGCGCAGGACGATCTCGGCGCTCAACGGGTCGGAGACCGTACTCCATCCGGCGGCGGCCAGGCCGTGGGTGATGTGCCGGGCGTCGCCGGGGCCGGCGAGGTGGCGGGGGCTGGTGTCGAAGGGGATCTGCCAGGCGTGCTTGTCGGCGAACTGGGCGAGTTGCCGCTCGCTCACCGGCATCGGCTGCCCTCCGGTATGGCCGGGGAGGTGTTCTTGAGGAGGGTGCGCAGGTCGTCGAGGGTGTAGTGGAGGGTGTGCTGGTCGGACTGTTCCCACGCGGCGGTGCGCAACTCGTCGACCAGGCGGCGCAGACCGGCGGTGCGGGGAGTGTCCGGGTGCTCCTGGACTGCGCGGGCCAGGGCGCGCAGGGTGTCGCCGAACTGGACGGGGATGCCCGTGTACTCGTCCAGCAGCGGTTCGACCAGGGCGAGCGCCACGCTCGGGTCGGGGGCGTCGCGCAGGTACTCAGTGAGCCGGGACAAGGTCTCGGTGGCGGTGCGGAGGTCGTCCATGGTCGGGGCGGGCACAAGGCTCCTTGGAGAGGCGTGAAGGGGCGGGTCAACGGCGGGCGCGTGCACCGGGGTTGGTGTAGGGGCGGGCAGTGGTGCGGGGGCGGCCGGACGCCTGGGCTCCGCGAGCCCAGGTGGCGGCGCGGGCGGCGTGGACGCGCGCCTGCTGCCAGGCGCCGAGCTGGGAGGGGAGGACGGAGACGGAAGTGGTGCGGATCCGCGCGCTGAACGGGACGCGCCCGCGGGGCCGCATGACGGGCTCGGGACTGGCGAGGGCGTCGGAGAAGGCTTGGACCAGGTGCATGGGCGTGGTCGCGGTGAACGTCGCGTTCCAGCCGTTACCCTGCTCGTCCCGGGCCCCGGACCACCACAGGGCCTGACCGTCCGGGTCGTGACGGAACTGCATCCACGCCGCCCCGTCGGGGCTCGTGGCACCGAAGTATCCGTCGCGGCGGCTGGGCTTCCAGCGCTGCTCCCGCAGCGGGGCCCAGACGTCGGGGGCGTGCGCGGCGCGGGGGCGGGTGAGGGCGTCGGTGAGTCCGGCGACGATCTCCACCGGGGTCTGCCGGCCCAGCGACACCGTCCACGCCTCCTGGTGCGCGGTGGCCTTGCTGTGGATCGTCCAACCGCCGGGCAGGACATGGGGGTTGTAGCCGATGCGGATCGTGCGGTCGGGGCTGTCGAGGACGAGCGGTCCGTTGCGCCGGGATCTGTCCTGCCAGCCGCTCGCCCGCAGGAACTCCGAGACGTGCCGCAGGTCGCCGCCGCCCGCCAGGGCGCGGGGCTGGACGAGGTAGTGCTGCTCGGCCTCCTCGCCGGGCCCCCACCCTTGCGCCTTCTGTCGCTTCACCGGTGGCGCCGTACGACGAGCGGGGAGGCGGGCCGGGTGTGGAGGCGCTGGAGGGTGTCGGTGTGCTCGTCGAGGTCCAGGCCGATGTCATGGAGTTCGTTGGCGGCCCGGCCGAGAGCGAGCCACACCTCTGCGGGCAGGGAGCCCTCTTCGGCCTGGGTCTTGGCGAAGTAGCTGCCGGTGATCACGAGGTGGGTGAAGCGGCCGAGGACTCCGTCCTCGGGGTCCAGGACGCGGGCGATGATCTGCGTGGCCTCACGGGACGGCAACATCGAGAGGCGGTCGGCGAGTTCGCTGAGGCGGCGGGCGATCTCGTCGGCCAGCCGGTCCGGGGCCGGGTTCGGGGCGGGGTGGGGCATGGTCCTCCGGGGCGGGGTTGAGGATCAGTGGTGGTGGCGGTGGCCGAACCGTCGTGCCGTGTCGAGACCGGCCTCGGGGTGTTCACCGGGCGGCGGGACGATCCGGTGGGGGCTGGTGGGGATACAGGAGCGTAGATAGCGGCGGAACAGGGCTGTGGCGAGGCAGGGGGTGAGGTGGCGGGACATCGGCGGGGGCGTGTGCGGTACTACGGGTGCTCCGGTTCGCTGATGGAGTTCGAGGGTGCCGGCAGATGCCGGGGATGGTGACGGCGCGCAGCGCGGTGAACCCGGGGGCTCGACTCCGGGAAGCGAACGGAAGGCCCCGCTCCGCACCGTTGCGCGCACGGTCCTCCGGACGGGCTCTAGCCCGCGAGTTGGAGCAGCATGTCCTTGCGGATCCAGCCGTAAGTGCCGGCCTTCAGGCCGCTCTTGGACCGGCTGGTGAGCTTCGTGTGATACCAGGAGCCGTTGCCGCAGTAGACCCGGAGGTCATCGCCGTCGTACAGCAGGCCCTTGCTCGCGTACGCCGTGCTCGGGCCGGTGCGGTAGTTGATCCCGTTGCCGTCGACGACGGCGTTGTGGTCGGCGACGTTGTAGGTGCAGGAGGGCGTGGCGGCTGATGCGGTCGGCGCCAGCGCGGCGGCCGTGCCGCCGAGGAGGGTGACCGACAGGGCGACGGTGGCGAGGCGGCGTAGGGCAGTCATCAGGATGTGTGTCTCTCCGGGATGTCGAGGGGCGCTGTGCAGGTGAAGGGGCGCTCGGTGAGGGTGTGCATGTCCGAGGTCAGCGGCTGCGGGATGCCGGGGTCTGGACACTGCTCGGCGGAGCGGTGGCGCCCGTCGGAAGCGGGGTGCGGGCGGCGTGATTGCGGGCGTGGAGGATGACGTCGCTGGCCTGGCTCATGGACTCGGTGCACTTCCTCAGCCGCGCGAGGG
The DNA here is from genome assembly GCF_020010925.1 of Streptomyces griseiscabiei. NCBI lineage: Bacteria > Bacillati > Actinomycetota > Actinomycetes > Kitasatosporales > Streptomycetaceae > Streptomyces > Streptomyces griseiscabiei. The sequence goes on from NZ_JAGJBZ010000002.1 coordinate 1,208,557, forward strand.
TCCTTGGTGACGGTGACGTACTCCAGCACCAAGAAGACGGGTCCTTCACCGTCATCGCGTCCGGCCAGCCGGCGTACGGGTACCGGCTGTGACCGGCGGCGTCGCGGCGGGGGCGGCGGTGGGCGATGTCCGGCCGACGGGGTGCTGGAGGGCGGTGCCAATGCCGAGCGTGTCCAGCTGCGGGCCGATCTCGCGCAGGGCGAGTGCCTGGGCCTGGGTGTCGTCACCGTGGAGGCGATAGATGCCGCTGTGCGGGTCCTGGACGAAGCCGTGGGCGAGGAGGACCGCATCGGCACGGTCGTCGACGGGGGCGGTGGCGATGCTGCCGTCCGGCTGCCAGGTCAGGACCAGCCGGTCCGGCTGGGAGGACCGGCCGCCACCCAGGGCATGGTGGCGGACCTGGGCGAGCGCCCGGTTGTAGCGGGCGAGCAGGTCACCGGCTATCTGCTCGGCGCTCAGGAACGGATCGTCGGCCAGGGCGATGCCGTTCGGCTCGGGGACCGAGCGGTACGCCTCGCCGGGCAGGGCTCGGGGAGCGACGGCGGCGATGAGGAAGCCCTCGCGGGCGCCCGGCCGGTCCAGCAGGACGAGCTGGGCGCCGTCCGGGCGGTTCAGAACGATGGCCTGCTGCAGCGGGTGCTCGGCAAGACGGGCGGCGACCAGGTCCAGGTCCCAGATCCGGTCGGCGAGTTCGGCGAGATCGTCCTTGGCATCCGGCGGCAGGCGCAAAGTGGTCCAGGCGCCGGGGAGTTCACCGGCGAGGACGTCGGCGTACGAGGCGAGGCGCTCGGAGATGTCGTGATCGTGCATGGTGTCCTTGGGGAAGTGGGAATCAGCGGCGCGGTCCGGCAGCCGCCGGGGGCGGTGGGGCCGGGAGGGTGCGCGGCGGGGGAGGGCAGGCGCACACGGCGGAGCGCTCGCGCTCGGCGGCGGGCACCTCACCGGTGCAGGTGCGGCGAGCGGGGTGTTGGGCGTGCCGGTCGGCCAGCTCGTTGCGGGTGTGCACGAGGCCGGTGCGGATGACGCTCAGGTACGCGTCGGCGAGGTGGCGCAGCCGCCGGGCGGTGTACGGGTCGGCCGGTGCGCCGAGTCCGTCGTGGAAGTCGGCGGTGGCGGTGAGGACTTCCTCCAGCGCGGCGAGGAAACCGTCATGGGCGGCGGTCAGCTCGGTCAGGGCGTCGGCAGCCTCGTCCGAGGTGACGGCCGCGCGGATGCGCTCGGCGAGGTGGGCGACCGGTGAGGCGAGCGGCGGATGGCTGGCCGGGCGGGCGTCGGTGTCGAAAGCCGTGTCGCAGTCGACGTGATACCCGGCGGCCCGCAGACGGGCGACCGCGTCGGTGCCGAGACGCCTCTCGTCGTCCTGGGTGAGGCCGACCGGGGCGCGGTGGTAGGTCTCGTGGAGACGGACGACGGCGATGAAACCCGCGCGCTGCAGGACGCTGTGCGCCTCAACGTCCCCGCCACGAGCGAGGAGTTCACCGGAGTGAGGGTCGCGGCGGACGTCCAGGAAACGGTCGGTACGGGGCAAAGAGACGTCTCTCCTAGGGTGATCGGCCGGTGGTGTCTGGGGCGGCGGGCGGTGCGGCGGCGATACGGCCGGTGCGCCGGTCGTCGTCCGCACCCGGCGGTGAACGGATCCTCAAAGCAAGGGTCTTTGAGGCGCTCGGCCCAGCGGACGGACATCCGGGGTGTCCGGGCCTGTGGGTGACGACCGTGTTCTCCGTGAGGCCCTCGTTCGTCGAGACCAGCGGCCCTGCGAGTGCCCTGGACTGCGGGGCCGCTCGTGAGGGCGGGGTGTCACCGGCCGTTTCGGATGTCGGCGATGTGGACGAGCTGGCCCAGGGCGGTGGTGGTGTACCAGCCGCAGTCGATCAGCTCCTCGCGGCCGGCGAACCGCGTACGGAGGGTGTCCTCCATGGCCCGCAGGTGGATCAGGCAGTCCGGGCAGCGGCGAGAGAGGTGCACGAGGTAGCGGGGGTGGGCGGTGATGTAGGACTGGGCTCCGCCGGTCGCGTCGTACAGCCGCCAGCCGTCCTCGTCGGTCGGGGTGTGCCAGGACGGGGCTACGACGCGCATCGCGTCTCCCCACAGTTCTCCACCAGCGACCCCCTTCACGACGATGACGGTGTCACCGGTCTGGAAGTGCTGGTGGGTGATGTCCCGGGCGGGCGTGAGCGGGTCGGGCGTGGGCGCAAAGGCAGAGGTGGGTGGGGGCTGGGACATGGGTTCCTTCCACGCGATGGGTGGCGGGGTGGGAGGAACAATGGTCCGTAGGAACGCCGGTTTGGCTAACCGGCGCTTCCCGGCTATGTTCCCTCGCCACCAGCGCAGCCGGCTCCGTGTACCGCACTCCGCCCCGGTAGTTGCGTCGAGGAGTTCGAGCAGGTCAGAGGCTTCCTTGGCGTCACGGACAGCTTCGAAGCCCGCGAAAAGAACGCCTGCCCTCAAGCGTCTCCTGCTGTGCCGAGGCGAAGCTCCGGCATAGTCGGCTCACCGCGTTTCATGCAGCTGGGGGCTTGTGCTCGGTGGGCTTCGCCGTCACACCGCCCGGGGGCGCGAGGGAGCGTTGCGTGCCCGGCGGGTGCACGCCCCACGGCAGGGTGAACCGGGCCGAGCACCGGGCGTGTCACCGTGCCCGGCTGACGGCGGCCGATATCCCAGCAACATGAAGACTTTGCGCATCGCGCTGGCCGGCATTCTGACCGTGTCAGCCCTGGCCCTGGCCGCACCCGCCTCCCCCGCCGTGGCGGCGCCGGGCGAGACCGTCACCGCCTCTCTGTCCGACCTCATCACCGCTCTCCCCGTCCACGGCGAGGGCCCCCGCGACGGCTACTCGCGCGAGCAGTTCCGGCACTGGATCGACGCCGACCGCGACGGATGCCACACCCGAAATGAAGTCCTTTTGCACGAGGCGATCGTGGCGCCGGAGGTGACCGGCCGCTGCAGCATCACCGCAGGCACCGGCCAGTGGTGGTCCTGGTACGACGAGACCACCCAGACCGACAAGGAGCAGGTCGACATCGACCACATGGTCCCGCTGGGCGAGGCATGGGACTCCGGGGCCGCAGCCTGGAGTGCGACCGAACGCCGTGACTACGCCAACGACCTCGACGACGAACGCAGCCTCCTCGCGGTACGGGACAGCGTCAACCAGTCCAAGGCCGATCGCGACCCCGGCGAGTGGATGCCGCCCGCGGCATCCGCGACCTGCCGCTACATCGCCGACTGGGTCACGGTGAAGACGCGCTGGGGCCTCACCGCCGACCCGGCCGAGCACGCGGCGATCACCCGGATCGCCGGCGGCTGCGACGACCCCCTGATCACCGTCACCCACGCCCGCTGAAGCCACGGTTCGCAGGCGCGCAGTCGGCGCCCTCGAACCGGTCGGTGGCCCTGAACGGGGCCTCTCCCCGTTTGATAGCGGTCAGTCAGCGGTCCAACCGGCAACCTTTCCCCGAAGTGCCGCTACCTGGCCGAGCACGTGGCCGTCAGGCTCGGCTGGGCTCTGAGTGCGGACCCGGCCGAGCAGACCGCGATGCGCGGTGTTGCCGACGTGTGTCCCCGGCGGGCGGAGTCGGCTTCGGTGAAGCCCGTGCGCCCGCCGTCGGTGGGAGACGGCTGCAGCGGACGCTGCAGACCGGCCGCAGGCTGCTCTACCGGTACGGGTTTTCGGTACCGCGGTCGCCGTCGGTTGCGGCGTCGAGGAGTTCGGGCAGATCGGTGCCGTCGGCGTCCCTCTGGTCGATCCACCAACCGGCGCGGGTGACGGCACGGGCTTTCTCCTCCAGCTCCGCCCAGTCCGCCTCGTCCCAACTCCCTTCCACGACCAGTGCGGTGTGTGCGGCCGTCATCAGCTGATGACGCGAGCGCTCGCCCCAGTCCAGGGCCCTCTCGGGGCCTTCCAACTGAGGCATGTCGAACTGGGTGGCCCAGGCGAGGGCTGCTTCCTGTTCGGCGGCGCGCTTGGTCGCCAGCCATTCCTCCTTGGATTCGGTGTCGGTGTCGCGTGCCGCCTTCCAGCAGTCGGTGCAGTCACGTTCCTGCAGCCAGCGGGCGAAGGAGGCACGCCGGTCGGCGGGACGGTCGGACAGATCATGTTCACGTTCGTGCCCACAGCGGTGGACGATGGTCCAGGTCTTACGGATTGCCACGTGGTTGTTCCTGCTTTCTGTCTTCTGTGTCGTCTCAGCGTGTCCTGCGGATGGCGTCTGTGGCCGCCGTGGCGATGGCGGCGGGAGCGCTGGAGGGCTGGGGAAGGTGCAGCAAGGTGGTCCCCGGCAAGTGGCGGGACTTCGCGGTGAGGGTGAGCTGGAGTACGGCGCAGCCGACGGTCGTGAGCTGCTTGACGCGGGTGACGGCTTGCGCGGTTTCGTCGGGGGTGTAGACGGCGTCGGTGACGATCACGAGAAGGCGGCCGGTGCCGGGGCGGCTGAGTTCGAGGCCGTGGTCGAGCGCGTCCAGGGCGTTGGCGAGGTTGTGACTGCGCCCGTTGGCGCCGAACGTGGTCACGCGCTCCGGTGCCCGGTGGGTGGGTCGGGTCAGTGCGGTCAGATGCGTGTCGTAGGCGATGGTGGCGGTGCGGGAGTCGGGGTCGGTCAGGGCTGCTGCGCGTGCCACGATCCAGGCAGCGGACGCGACGGGCGCGCAGGCGGCACGCATGGAGCCGGAGACGTCGACGGCGATACCCACACGCAGCGGTGGGGTGGGGGAGTTCCGGCGGCGGGTGCGGGTGAACGGTTCCGCGGTGGGCACCGAACCGGCCGCGCGCTGAGCGTCGCGGGCGAGGGCCGCGCGCATGTTGAGGTGGCCGGGCGGGGTGGGGCTGGTGGTCCGCTCCTCGGTCCGCTCGCGGTAGGCGGCGGCACGCAGAGCGCGGCTCAGGCGCGCGGCGGCACTCTGCTCGGCGGCGGTGGGCCTGCGGGTGCCGGTGACCGGGTTGCTGTAGGGCGCCGGTGTGCCGTCGGGGGTGACGGTGGCGCTGCCGGAGTTGAAGACGGAACTCGCGGTGGCGGCGGCCTGGCGTCGCCGACTGGCCTGCTGGGCACGGTCGTTGGCCTGTGCCCTTGATCGGGTGGCGATGGCGTTGGCCGCTGCGGCCTGTGCCGCGAGGTCGGCGGCGTCGGTGGCTGCCGCGCTGTCCATGACGGCCCCCACGGCGCCGGACAGCAGATCGGTGAGGTTCTGCGGCAAGGGCAGGGCGGGGGCTGCGGTGTCCAGAGCGTCGCACCATTCTTGGGCGTGCGCGAGCATGGTCGTGGCGTCGTGGTCGGCACACTGGTGGGCTGCGGTCCAGATGCGGGTGAGTGTGGCCAGCAGGTCGGCGCCCAGCACCTTTTTGCACAGATCGGCGACGGCCCGGCTCTCGCCGGCGTCCAGGATGCCGACGTCACGGCGGCCGAGGACCAGGGCCGCCACGGCGGCGGCGTGCTCGATGCCTTTAAGGGTGGGGTGAGCGATGTCGGGCATGACCAGGGTTCGGGCACTGGTGCGCAGGTACATGCGGTCCGTGGGCCGCCGGTTCAAGTGTGCGCCTTCGACACGGCTCTCCTCCAGCAGGAGCGCGGCCTCGACGACCCGGGGGTCCGCTCCGGCAGGCGCCGTCCAGACGGAGTGGGCCGCGTGCGCGGCCTCGTGGACGAACACGCCCCAGGCGGCGGGATACCGCTCCTCGTCGCCCACGATCCGCGGATGGATCTCGTGGGGCTGAAGCGGGGCGAACAGGGCGGCGTCGAACTCGACCTCACCCAGAGTGGGGAAATAGGCGGCCGGTGCACCGCTGCGCGTGCCGGGGCGGCAGGTGACGAGGAGGTCCTGGCGGCCGGAGAGGGCGACGAGCCGGTCGCCGAGTTCGGCTCCCACGCGCACCCAAGCGTTGGGGGAGGAACGGGGGAGCGCGGGCGGGGCGCCGTCGTCGTCCCATCGCGCGAGGTCGGCGTCGTCGTCCGGCGTGGTGGTGGGGGACTGGACGTGGTGGTGGGCGCTCATCGCGAGCGGCCCCGGTGTGCGGCGACGGTGCTGCCCGGTGGCTGCCGGCCGGCTGAGGCGGGGAGCTGTTTGCCGAGGGTGAGGGGAGCGATCTTCTTGACGCCGACAGTCTTGATGATGGCGGCGGCGACGGCGTCGCGATCCTCCTCAGGGGCGATGCCGACGAGGTTCGCGAGCGCGGCTTTGGTGCCGAGGACGGCCTCGGTCTTCTGGTAGCTGAGCAGTTCCCGCAGTTGGGGGGCCCAGCCCAGCTCGCCGAGTTCGACCTGGTGGGCGAGGTGTCGGGCGACCCGGACGACCCGGGCATCGATCCTCAGCGCGTTGGCGAGGTCATAGTCCGTGCCGATCTGGATCTGCACGCTGAACCGGGACGACAGCGCTTCCGTCAACACCGCGCCGTGGACGCCGGGATTGTGGCCCGCGACCACGTAGAAGCCCGGCTCGGCCTTGATGGTCTCGCCCTTGTGGGCCTTGACCTGGATCTGCCTGCGCCCGTCCATCGCGGGATACAGCGCCGCCAGGACCTTCGGTGAGATCAAGGTGGCATCGTCGATCAGCAGGGCGCGGCCCTCGGTCATCGCGGTGACCAGCGGACCGTACTGGAAGACGTAACCTCCGCCGTCGGCCTGCGTGTACTCGCCGATCAGGTCCCCGACCGTGGTGTCGCCGTCACCGGCGACGGTGAGCAGGTCCTCGAACGCCGCCTCCACCAACGACGTTTTACCGGTGCCCGGAGGGCCGTAGAGCAGCACCGGCACGTCGGCGTCGCGCAGCCGATTCAACGCCTCGACGTCGGGCAGATCGGCCAGCTCCCGGGGGTGGTAGACCTGGCCCCCCGCGCGGCGGATCGGGCCGGTCCGCCTGGGCGTGGCTGCTGCGGGAATGGTCGTGCGGGCCGTGGCCGCCTGGGCGCGGGGAGCGTGAGTGCCCGGTGGGCTGATCACAGCGGTCTGCGCGGCTGCGGCGGTCTTCGCGTTCGCGCGGAACTCCGGTTGCCCCCTTCCGCCTTGGTCGGCCTCGCCGCGTCGCACCAGGGTGAGGGCGGCGTTGCGGACGGCGCCGTGGGAGTGGCCCAGCTGCCTGGCCATGTCCCCGATGGTGAGCGTGTCCGCCGGCCGGTCGGCCAGCAGTCGGGCCACCTTGGCCCGTAGTTCGCCGCCCTTGGTACGCGCTGGACTGGCAGGCGTTCCGGGAGTGGTCAAAACGAGGATCCTTCAACAGGTACGGGTGCGGGCGGGGTTGGCGATGCGCTGGAGAGGCCGGCGGCGCTGGGAGCGGGTCACGGACTGTGCCGACATCGGCGAACGGACCGGCCGGGGCGTACCGTCGGCGCTCATCGGCCGGCCGAGGGCTCGGCCCAGGGGCACGAGGCGGCGGGCGACGAGCAGCTCGCTGGCTGCCGAGCAGGCCCGTGCGTCCGCTCCGTACCGGGTTCCGTCGCTCGGCAGGCGCAGCCGGGCGTCTCTTCGAAGCCGGCCTGGAGCAGGATCCGCCGGGCTGCCAAGTTGTAGCCGGTGGTGGTGATCTCGCCGGTGATGGCGTGCCGGATCGGTATGAACGGCTCTGCTGGTGCTTCGGGCAATGCGGATCTCCTATCGGTGGTGGCGGGAAAGCGGCGGTGTTGGGCGAAGGCGAGGCGGGCCGAGCCCGGAGCTTCCAGCACATCAACGGTGCGTGGCTGGACCACGAACGAGGGATGGAGGGGTAGCCGAAGAGGCGGCTCTAGCGGTGCCGCGCGGGTGCTGGGCCGCGGGCGGGAGGTGCGGGAGGGGTTGTGCCTGGGGCCGGGCGCGGGCGGATCCGCAGGGTGGGGGTGCGGTGGGGCGGCAGGACCGAGACGCTCGCGCCGAGGTCCTCGGCCGTCTCGCGCACTTCCTGGGTGAGGAAGTCGAGGTGCCGGCCCAGAGCGGCGAGCTGAGCGGCGACCTGCCGACCGCCGACGGTGTCCAGGGCATTCGCGAACTGCCCTGCCGTTGCCAGGAGTTCCTGGAGACGGACCAGCGGGCCCGCCTGATAGCCGTGCTGGGTGGCGGTGAGCAGGGCCTCGGCGACCTCACCCGCCGCTCGCGCTTCGGAGACGTCGCAGATCAGTTCCTGCACGGATACCTCGGGTGCGGGCTCCGGGCGGTCGAGCGGGGAGACGTCCGGGCGCAGTACGCCCGGCGGGACCGGAGACGGCAGGGCACGGTGGGCGACGCCTTCGTCGGCGTAGTGGCCGATCACCTGCCATCCCGGCGCGTGAGGATCGCCGGACGCAGCGACCACGACCGAGGAGTCGCCCTCGGCCAGGTGGGCGAGGGTGATGGACCGGCCGTCGGCCGCGTACCACGACTCGAGCAACTCCAGCTCACCCCGCCGCTGCGCCGCGTGGGCCATGTCGGTCCACCGCCGCTGTTCCTCGTCGGTCAGCGGGATCTCACGGTGTTTGTCGGGGTCGGTGATCTCGGTGGCGAGGTAGCTGTGGTCCGCCCAGAAGCCGAGGTGCGGCCATGCCGCCTGCTGCTGGGCGCGTTCGGCGGGGGAGCCGGGCTCGGCGGGCTGGCTGAGGATCTTCGCGATCTCGGTGTGGGAGGCGGCGAGATGGTCGAGCTGGGCCTGCCAGGCGGTGGTGTGCCGGGCGGGCGGCAGCGCATCGAGGACCCGGCGGGCTGCGGCGAGCAGATCGTCGGCATACGGGAACAGGTACGTGGCGTACGCCTGGAGGGCTGCCTGGTCGCGGTGGGCGAGGGCGGTGGCTGCGGTGGCGTGGCGGACGGTGCGCCCGTGGCGGTCGCGGGTGACGTCGAGCGCGGTCTCGCTCTCACGGCCGATGCGCTTCATGCGCAGCCGGAACTCGTGTGCGGTCGCCGCGAGTTCACGCAGGGTGGAAGGGGGTGTGCGGGGGATCGGCTGCTCCTTGGCGGTCATGGTCAGCGGCGTGTCCGGTGTCCTGTCGGCGCGTCCGGCGCCGGCCGGGCGACCGGAGGCGAGGGTGTGGGCCGGCCCGGGGACGGGATCTGGAGGTCGGGGTCGAGGTGGACGGGGTAGCGGGCTGCACTCAGCATCTCGGCGGCCCAGGACGCGTGACGGTTCTCCCAGTCGCGCCCGAGGTCGAAGGGCAGCCGGACCCACTGCCCCCGAAGGGCGGAGAAGGTCATGAACCCGGCCCGGGCCAGGAGCCGCGCGGCGAACTCGTCGTAGGCGCCTTCGACTTCGACCTCACCACCCGGACCGCGCAGGATACGGATCGGCGCGGCGGTGTTCATCGGCCCCGTCCCTGGCGGGGGAGCGACGTGGTGACGGTGAACGCAGGAGGCGCGGAAGTACCTCGGGCCAGGGCGGTGATGCGCGAGGGAAGCCGTGCTGCGGCCCGTGCGATGCGCGAGCGCCGCTCGGCCCGGTCGTTACCGGCCGACGGCGGTGCGGGAGCCGGTGCGGGGCCGGGGCCGAGTGCGCTGTCGGCCTGTACGGCGTAGCCGAGGGTGCGCAGGTCGCGGACGGCCTGGCGGGTGCGGCGCACTCCGTCGCGGTCGGGGTCGGTAAGCCGGTACAGCCCCGGGGAGAAGGGGACGGGCTCGAACTGCTCGCGGGTCAGAAACCATTCGGCCAGATGCGGGGTGAAGGTCGGGCCGGCGGTGGCGATGTAGCCGTGCTCGGGGTCGGTACGGAAGCGGAAGTGGTGGAACAGAGACGGATCCTCATCTACGGGTCACCGGCGTGGAGCCGGAGGCTCGGGTGGGCGTCGCACGGCGGGGGCGCCGAGGCAAGGGTGGTGCCGGGCAGTGCCCGGGTGGGGCCGGCGGGTTCAGCCGCGCGGGCGATGCGTACGAAGGAATCGCGCTCGGTGAGCCACGTTTCGATGGCCGGCACCGCCTCCAGCCCGAGCCGGACGCGTACCTCCTTCGGCGGCTGCACGCGGGCGGCGGGCTGGACGGAGACAGGGAGGTTGCTGCGGCGCCAGGTGTCGAATGCCGCATGGCTGGGGGCCAGCGCCTCACTCAGCCGCGCCACGATCGCGGCGTCGGTAGAACCGTCCGCGAGCGTGGCACGGCACTGGTGGAGCAGGCAGGGCGCGTGGGTGAGGGTGGCTCGACAGGCTCAGCGGCGGGCGGGCTGCCGGGACTGCGGGGTGGTGGCCGGCTGGGTCGGCGGCCTGGATGCTTGTGGTGCGGACGGCCGGGACGGTGCGGATGCCTCGCGCAGGGCTGTGGCGGTGTCACGGAGGCGGAAGCGGGCGGTGACACAGTGCTCGGCCGCCAGGGTCCGCAGTATCTGGGGGTCGCTGCGCAGGTGGGAGGGGATGGGTTTCCCTGTCCCTTCGCGCTGGAAGCCGGTCGTGGCGTAGGCCAGGGCTTCGGTGAGGGTGTGCAGGGCGTGCGCGATGCCGGCGGTGGCCGTGGCGAGCTGGACCAGGGTGGCGCGCTCGGACGGGTGGACCGTCTCGGGTGCGGTGAACCGGGCCTGGGCGCGTTCGACGGTGCGCTGCAGGTGGTGGGCCAGCACGCTGATGTCGTCGGCGAGCGCGACCGGATCGACGGCCTCGGGCGTGGACGGAACCCGGTCGGCGAGCCCGTCCAGGCGCCGCGCCAGACGGTCGAGCGTCCTCGGTGTGACGGATGAGGGCATCAGATCACCTCGGCTGCTTGCATACTCGCCACGCCGTGCGGGTCTGGGTGGCGGTGATGACGGTGGACGTCGTCGGTGAAGAACGCGGCGTAGGGCAGGGGGCCGCTGTCCCAGATCCGGTTGCTGGCCGGATCGTCGGCGGTGAGCACCCGCGTGGGGGAGGGCTGCCAGCCGGGCAGCCGGTCGGCGAGCGCGTGGGCGAACTCGGTTATGTGCAACGGCGGTTCCTCGGGCAACGGCCGGAGACGTCGAGGGGGATGGGGAAGGCTCCGGGGTGTGAGCGGCTAGCGGGTACGGGATGTGGAAGCTGTGGCGGCGGGGGGTGTGCGGACCGGGAACGTGTGCGGGGTCGTGCGGGTGTCGGCGGTGGCCCGCAGTTCCTTCGCGGCGCGGGCCAGATGCATACGGACTTCGCCCATGCGCTCCGCGAGCGCCTGCTGCACGGCGATGGTCGCCCGGTCGCGGGCGGGACCTCTCGGCTGGTGGGTGAGGTCGGCGAGGTGGCCGAGGTGGTGGACGGCGGCGCCGAGGGCGGCGAGCGCGGCACCGGTGGGTGCGGCGGCTGAGGCGAGCGCCAGAGCGGTGCCGCGGCCGGCGGTGGTGACCCGGCTCGGGTAGCGGACGGCGGCCCGGTGGCGGACGGCATGCTCCCCGGCGAGGTAGCCGAGCAGGTGGGCGAGGTGGCGGATCTCGTCGTCGAGGATCTCGCTCACTGCCGGATCCGGGCCGATCCGGTCGGGGAGCGGCAGGTGATCGGCGACGGTGTCGAGCCGGTCGGCCACGAAGTGCAGCAGCAGGCGCTGGTCAAGATCGGACTCGGACAGCGGGAACTCCCGAGTGCAGGGGTGGAGGGGCTATCGCCTTACGGTGGGCGGCGGTTGCGCGGGCCGCAGCGGTAGGCCGGGCCCGGTCGGGTGCGGGCGGGATGGCGGGGCGGGGATGTCCGGGGTGGCGTGGCGGAAGTCGACGCCGATGCCCTGGGCAGTCAGCAGGCGGATGACGCTCTGGAGAAGCAGGGCACGCTCGGCGTCGGAGGCGGCGGTCAGCACGAACGCGCACTGGTCCAGGTCATAGGTGAAGCGGCAGCCGTACAACACCATGTGGGCGTCGGCGGGCACCGAACCGTACGGTGCTCCGACCACGCCGTCGGGATACCAGATGAGGGTGAGGGACCGGGTGACTGCCGGAGCCGGCGGACGGTGAGGCGGCTCGGGCCGGGCACGGGCATCGCGGCGTACGGCCTCCAGAGCCCACAGATAGCGGGGCAGCAGTCGGCGCGAGACGGCGTAGGCGGCACGGACCGGATCGTTGGGGACGCTGATGCCCATCGGTTCGTCCACCACGCTCAAGTTGTGTTGCTGAACGCCCTCGGGCTTCAGCGCCGCCACCAGGAACCGGCGCGGACGGCTCGGCCGTACGGTGACGGAGAGCTGCGTACCGCCGGGTCCGTGGAGCACGGCGCTGTGCCCGAGAGGGTGGTCCAACAGCGCGGAGCGGGCGGGCCCGGCGTCCCACAGCAGACCAGCGGCGGGCCACTGGTCCTCGAAGGTGGCGAACGTCTGCTCCTGGCTGCGCCAGGTGCCGCCGGGCAGACGGCGGGCGAGAGCGGTGGCGAAGCCGGGCAGGCCGGTGTGCTGGGGCATGGTGTCCTGGCGGGGTAGTCAGTGGGTGCGGCCGGTGGAGGGTCCGCTGTTCGGGGCTGCCGGGGCCGGGAGCCCGGGCGAGCGCCTGCCGGCCTCGGCCGTGGAGTGCCGTCGGGTGTGGGGCTGCGGCGGTGCGAGGGCCTTGAGACGGTCGACCGTGAGATGCAGGTCCTCGCCGAGGGCGCGCACCGTGGCGGCGGCCTCCTGGAGATCGTCGTGCAGGTCGAAGCCGTCGTCGGCCTCGGACTCCTTGGCCTTCTCGGCTGCTGCCTCGAAGAACTCGGCGAGGCGTTCCAGGAGACCGTCGGTCGGTTCCAGAATGTGATCGACATACTGGGCGGCTGTCTCGAACGACTCGGTGGCGTTGAGCCGGTCGGTCAGGTCCAGGACGATGCGGCCATAGACGTAGTGGCTGGTCGGGTCGGTGGGAGTGCGGGGCTGGGTCATCGGCGCCTTCTCGGTGTCGTGGCGGGTGGTGGGGGCGGCAGGGGTGTGGCGGTGAGGGTGCCGACGAGGGAGGGGCGGCTGTCGAGTTCGTCGATCCACCGCAGGAGCCGGGGCAGGTTCTTGTCGGGCCCGTACGCCAGATACGTTCCGTCGGCGCTGTCGCAGCCGAACCACTCGGCGATCCCCAGACGGGTGCGGGAGTTGACGCGTCCCATGTGCACGGCCTTGCCGCGCGCCTTCGCCTCACGGGCCAGCCGCTCCGCGACCGCGCCGAGCTTCCATTCCGTCGATCCGGCGAGGAACAGGACGTCGAAGGCGTCCCACGGCAGCAGCCCGGGCTCCTCGCACCCGTCCTGCGCCGCGTAGGCGGCGGGGACGTCGAGGGCGCGGATGCGAGCCAGCCACGGCAGCGACTCCGTGAGGGTGCCCGCCGCGTCGAACGGCTGGTCCGGGGCGAGCGCCCACAGACAGCGGTCGGGCCCGTACCGGTGGACGGTCCGGCTCAGCCAGTCGAACCATGCCTTCGCGCCGGGCCAGTAGCGGCCCTTGCCGTCGCTGCCGAACTTGGAGTTGTCACAGGCGTACAGGGCGCCGTCGGGGATCCGGGCGCCTTGGGCCGGGGTGGTCATGCAGCCGATCCGTCCGGCGCTCATCGCCGCCCGTATCTCAGGCCCCGACGGTGTGCCGAGGTACAGCACAGGGCACCAGGCGAACGGTGAGGCGGGCCGTCATCGGGCCAGCCCCGAAGCCGTCGGAGGGATGAGGAGCGGAGACGGCAGCTCACGGACATCTTGCCGACGGGGTCGTGAGCTCACTGTCGGCTGGGCGGGATGCCCAGTCCCGCAGATCATGGAAGTCATGGTCCGAACAACTCGCCCTGGTCGGTGTGGCCTTCGCTCCAGCCGAAGACAGTGCGTTCGAGGTCTCCGAGGTGGACGAGGTCGGTGTGGGTCCGGAAGGCGTCGAGGACGTCGTCGGTGTAGTCCTGGATCTCGTTGTCCGCCAGGTCGACGCGGGCCCGGTTCTTTCGGGAGAGCCGGCGCCATTCCAGGACGTCGGAGTCGGTGGCGCGGTCCATCCAGACCCAGATGCCGTTGCCCAGCTTGATGACGTCCTGGGGGTGGAAGAGGCGCCCGGTCCGTCTGCGGCGGGGGTTGCGCTGTTCGCCGAAGCCGGTGACCAGGCTGTGGGCGAGTCGGTCCAGCGCGGCGGCCCTGATACGGGGGTCGAGGTCCTCGCGCACGAGTTGCTCGCGCACCGTATCGGTGAGGCGGCGTCTGTGGAAGCGGCCGGTGGCGTCGGTGAGCGCGACGGCGCTCTGCTCGACGAGGTGCTGCAGACGGATCTCGGCGGGGGAGGTCACGGCAGGTCACGCTCCTGCCAGACCTGGTCCATCTCGGCCAGCGCGGTCATGGCGTGCGCGATGATCTCGCGGGTGATGGGGGTTCCGCTGGCGTACTCGGGGTCGTAGCGGCCGAACGTACGGGTGCCGCGGGCCTGGGCGAGGGGCGGCACCACCTCGTCCAGCAGCCGGGTGGCCACCCGCCGCTGCCGCTTGTCCTCCTCCACGCGCTCGGTGCGCTCCGCCCACGCGCCGGTCAGGGTCAGGGCGCCCTCGACGACCCGGTCGGCCAGCTCGGGGTCCTCCTCCCGCAGCCGGGCGAGCTGGACCTCCGCGGAGTTGGCCTTGGCCTTGTTCTCCCGGGCGACGGCGTACGCCTCGTCCAAGCCCATGGCGCCGCTGATCACTGGGTCCACGAGGTCGGGCGCGTGCTGCAGAACGGTGCTCGCGCGCCCCATCACGGCCAGGGCGACGCCGAGCTGTTCCGCAACGGAACGCGCTGTCTGTTCCGAGCCGGAACGGCCGCCATTTTCCGAAACGGAACGGGCCTTGACCGTGATCATCGCGGACTGCCCCTTGGTCAGGCTGCGGCGCCGGAGATTGACCGACAGGACGTAGACGTCGGGGGTGTCGCCCTCGAAGGTGACGAAGACCGGTTCCATGCCGGCGCGTTCGCACGCGGTGAGCCGGCCGCGTCCGTCGAGGACGCGTCCTTGGCGGTCGAGGACGATGGGCTGCAGGAGCCCGTTCTCCTGGATGTCGTGGGCGAGGGCAGCCAGATCGTCCTCATCGAGCAGCGGGATGAGCGAGGCGGTCGGGTGTGATTCGATGATGTCTCCGTGGCTTCAATTTATGCTTATTTATGCGGGATTCAGTGCATGCGGGCGTCGGTGTCGAACAGCGCCAGCTCGCGGGGGTGGAGTTGATGTTGGACGATGAAAGATCGTCCGGCGACGCGCCAGAGCCCTCGTCCGCGGTTGAGGTGGGCGATGGCCTGGCTCTCGACCGAGGTCAGGCCCAACAGGGATGCGGCGGCGTGGAGCTGGTCGGTCTCCTGCCGGTAGATGATGCGGGTGGAGCAGTCGGCGAGGAGGCCCTCGGCGAGGGCGCGGCCTTGTGATCCGGCGTCGCCGGCAGTGAGCAGGTCGGACAGGCGGTGGATGACCATGAGGTTGGCGATGCCGAGTCCGCGGCTGAGTTTCCACTGGGACTGCATGCGCTGGAGGAGTCCGGGGTGGCGCATGAGGCGCCAGGCTTCGTCGTAGACGATCCACCGTCGGCCGCCGTCGGGGTCGGTGAGGGCGGATTCCATCCAGGCGGAGGCGCAGGTCATGGCGAGGACGAGGGCGGTGTCGTCGCCGGAGCCGCCGAGCCTGGACAGGTCGATGGTGAGCATCGGGCTGCTGGGGTCGAAGGCGACGGTGGACGGGGCGTCGAACATGCCGGCCAGGTCACCGCGGACGAGGCGGCGCATGGCGTGGGCCAGGTCGCGGGCGGCGTCGCCGAGTTGGCCCGCCATCATCCGGGCGGCTTCGTCGAGTACGACGGGGTTGTTGAGGGTGGCGGCGACGTCCCCGAGGACCGGGGTGCGCCCGGTGGCGGCGGCGTGGGTGACGACGGTGTCGAGGGCGATGTCCAGGGCGGTGTGCTCCATCGGCATCAGGTCCCGTCCCAGAACCGTCCGGGCCAGGGAGCCGAGCAGGAGCAGGCGCCGTTTGCGGATCTCGCCGGCCCAGTCGGCCTCCGCCACACTCTCCGGGCGCGGGGCCGCGTCCAGGGGGTTGAGCCGTCCGGGCAGACCGGGGCCGAGTGCGACGGACCGGCCGCCGAGGGCTTCGGCCACCGGTGTCCACTCGCCCTTGGGGTCGCATGGGACGTATACGCGGTAGCCGAAGGCCACCGAGCGCAGCGCGAAGGACTTGGCGAGGGCGCTCTTGCCCTGTCCGATCACTCCGGCGAGCAGCAGGTTCGGGTTGGTGAACCCCTCGACCTTGCCGTACAGGGCGAAGGGGTCGAAGACGAAGGATGCCTCGGCGTGGACGTCGCGGCCGATGTAGATGCCCTCGGCGCCGAGTCCGCCCTCGGCGAGGAAGGGATACGCGCCGGAGGCGGTGGCCGTGGTCATACGGTGGGCAGGCAGCTTGAGCCTGTTTCCCCGTGCCGAGGCGGGGCCGGGGCGTCCGCCGGGCGGATGGACGGGGGGCGGCATGTCCTGCCCGCCTCCGGTGGTCCCGGCCGGGGCGGTGGATGCGGCGCGGGCCTTGGCGACGGCTTCGGCGGCTTGCCGGCGGGCGGCCTTGCGGCTGGCGCGGTCGGTGCCGTGCGGGGTGAACAGCGGGCTGGCGCTGGCGCGTCGGGGGCCTCGTACGGGCCGGTGGGTCATGGCAGGACGGCTTTCAGACGGCGGTGATCACGGCGCGGAGGGTTGTGGATCACACGGTCGGTGAGGCGCTGAACAGGTGCTTCCAGTACCCGCGCCCGTCGTTGTTCCAGTCCAGGCGCAGTTCACCGTCGGCCAGTGCACGGCTGGAGCCGATCGTGTAGCTGAGGACGGGAGTGGTGTAGCTGTTGTTGTAGTTGGCGTCGGAGCCGCTGCTCTCCAGCCGCGACTCGATGCCGTAGTACTTCTTCGACTTCTTCACCGGGTCGGTGCCCGCCTGCGACTTCTTGACCTGCAGGTTGAAGTAGGCGCCGTCGAGGATGGTGCTGTCGTCGGCGTAGGTGTAAGCCGGACCGTCCCAGCTGAGCTTGGCGTACGTGGAGACGGTGGAGCCGGAGCGCTTGGCGCACAGGCGGACGGTGACGTCCCAGTTGTCGGCCCACGGGCCCGAGTAGGCGGGATCGTCGATCGACTTGGTGCTGGTGGTGCACCGGTAGTCGGCGGCGGCGGCCGGGTTGGCGGTCGCGAGGGCGGCGGAGGCGACGAGCGCGGCGGCTATGGCCGCGGTGGTGGTGGAGCGCTTCACGGTGCGCATGCAGGGCCCTTTCGGCGAGGTGGGGTTACTGGCTGCAGGTGGTGGTGTGGCCGTGCGGCGGTGTGTGGAGGTCGGTGGGGGTGGTGGTGCGGCGGATGGTGTGTCCGCAGGAGAGGTGGCGCTGGCAGATGGTCAGTACGGGCGGTCCCTCCGGCAGCCGTTCGGGCCGGCACCCTGCTTCTGGGATCTCCTCGTGTGCGGGTGGCAGGAGGTGGAAGGCGTCGTGGGTGGCGGCGGTGGCCTGCCACAGCCGCAGGTGGGCGGTGGCGAGGTGCCGTCCCGCTGCCGGATGGGGCGGGCGGGTTGTCTCGGCGAGCTGGTTGAGCAGCTGAAGCAGCGCGGCGAGGTGGGCGTGGATCAGATCGAGATGGACGCGATCTGCCGCAGGAGCGGGGCCGGTTCGGGCCGGTGCGCGATGGTGGTGGCGCAGCCCGGCGGACGCGGCGCGAAGGTAGGGGTGCGCCTCGCTGGCGGGGGAAGAAGAGGTCAAAGAGAAGGTCCTTCCTGCCTGATGGCAGGACTGTGTCGATCAGATGCGGTCGGGCGGTACCAGGCCGGACGGGTGGTCACAGTGCGGTGCGGGCCAGGGGCAGTGCGCCGAGGGTGAAGGCGTCCGGTTGTTGAAAGTTCAGGCGGCGCAGGTCGACTTGGGCGGTGACGGCGGCAGTCTCGATCTGCGCGCAGGCCGCGTCCAGGAGAGCGTCGGTCTCGGCGGAGACGGTGAGCAGACCGGTCAGGGCCACGTCGGCGTGGCCGGCGATCAGCTGTCGCTCACGCTGTTTGACGTCGGCGTACTCGACGGAGTCGGCTTCGGAATCGACCTGCCCGCGGCGGGCGCGTTCGTTGGCGTCGGCGATGATCGCGGCCTTCTTGCGCTGGACATCGCGCAGTGCGGACTCCAGCTGCTGGGGCGCGTAGATGAGGGAGAGGGTGCGCCGGACGCCGGCGGTGAACATCAGCTGGTGCAGGAACCCGGCGTGGGTTTCGGTGCGGGGCCAGTTCTCGATCCAGTAGGTGGCGTGCCGGGCGGTGTCGGTGGCGAGGCGGTCGTACTCCTCGACCTGGACGACGGGCCCGGCCGCTGCCGGGTCGGCCTCGGCGCGTCCGGAGGTGGACCATTGCTGCAGGCCGGCCAGGGCCTTGGGGTCGTAGGCGGTGCGGATGACGGCGGCGATCTCCCGCGCGGTCAGCCAGCCGGTGACCGTCAGTCCGGCGCTGCGGGCGGCCTGAGCGATGGCTGAGGTGGTCTGCTCCATGACCGTGAACGCTCCGGGAAGGCCCCCGCCGGCCTGGCTGATGAGGCGCTTGGCGGCCTTGAGGTCCAGGGAGATCGCCAGATATGCCTCGTGCGGGGCGGCGGCCGGGCCTGCGGATGCGACCAGTTCGGAGTACACCTGGCCCGCGACGGGGGTGTGTGGGTGTCCTTGGCGGGTCCAGTGGCGGGTGAGGGTGTCGCCGGAGTCGGGGACGGTGCGTTCCAGGACCTGCACGGTGGCGACGTGCCCGGTCCGGGCGATGCCCGCGAGGGCTCGGCCCCAGCCGGTGACGTTGTGGTTCTGGGTGGCGGCGTCGAGCAGGGCGAAGGCGCGGGAGGAGACGCGGGCGACGGCCGTCAGGGTCTGGCGGTGCGGGTCGTGGACGGCGGCGGCGCCGTTGGCGGAGTCGCCGGGGGTGACCACGCGTAGTGAGGCGGCGGTGCCGGGCAGGTGCAGGGTGCCGTCCTGGCGGGGGCGGGAGACGGGCCGGGCGAGCCACAGCGTCTGGCCGGTGCGGCGGCGCAGTGTGTAGCGCAGGACGATTGGCGCCCAGTCGATCAGCGGCCGGCCGTGGCGGCGCACGGCCACCAGCGCGACGACCGCAGCCCACGCGGGGGCCAGTGCGAGGGCGCCGAGGAGTCCGGTCGACACCACGGTGATCAGCAGCAGCGCCAAAGTACAGCTGACCAGGACGAGTTGGGGCAGGGTGAGGCCGAGGAGGATGCCGCGGCGGGACCGGTGGGGGAACTTCACCGTGACCGGCGCGACGGAGAGATCAGACAAAGGGGGCTGGTCCTGAGGGGCGCGGGTGGGTCCCCGGGGGCGGGAGGCGATCGGCGCCTCCCGCCCCCGAGGGGTTCGGGCGGATGGTCACGGGCCGGTCGGGGACGGCGGTGAGGATGCCGCGTTACTGGTCCCGGTGGTCTGCGAACTGGAGGACGGCGGGGTGCCTTGCGGCGGCGGGGTCGTGGTCGGTGGCGCGGACCGCCATGTGTCGGCCGGACCGGCTGTGGAGCCGCCTGCTGCCGGGCTGCCGCCGACCTGGGAGCTGGTGTCGTCGGTGACGCTGGTCGGCGGGGGCTGCACGGCCTTCTCCAGATCAGACTTGAAGTCGCCGCCAGGCGGGGCACCGGTCCCGTTGCTCGGAGAACCCTCCTGGCCTGTGTCAGCGTCGCTCGGGCCGGAAGCGATGTCGCCGGGGAAGCCGCCGTCCGCGATGGCGTCCGGGCCTTGAGGGGCCGCACCGGCGCCTGCTGCGGCGCCGCCGGTCGCGGCGGTGGCGGCCATCGCGGCTGCCTTCTTTGCGGCTCGTTCGACGTGCTGCTTGGCCAGCTGGGCACCGGCGCCGCCGGCACGGTGAAGGGACTCTCCGTCGGATCCTTCGGCTGCCCAGTGGACGAACTTGAAGGTCGCGTACGGGCAGAGCAGGACGAGGATCATGATGACGATGCCGGCGAGGACGTCGGCGAGCGCGGCCAGACCGTCCTTCGATTCGGTCTTGCCCATCGCGGCGATGCCGAGCACGAAGATGATCGTCATCAACAGCTTGGAGACGACGAGGGTGGCGGTGGCCTCGATCCAGCCCCTGCGCCAGCGGCGGGCGACTTCCCAGCCTCCGCCGGCCCCGGCGAACACGGCGAGGGTGACCATGACGAGGATGCCGACCTTGCGGACCATCATCACGCCCCAGTACAGGACAGCTCCGAGGGCTGCTCCAAGGGAGGCGAAGACGGCGACGAGCCAGCCCATCGCCGACAGTCCGGGGAGCGCGGCGACCTTGATGATGCGGCGGACGGCGGAGGCGATGTCCAGGTTCGCGGCCCTGAACAGTCCGGCGGACAGAGCGTCGACCACTTCGATGGCGACGGTGGTCAGGGCGATGGCGGCGAACGCGAAGATCACACCTGATGCGGTGCCGGTGAACGCCTGGGTGAGGGCCTGGCCGTCGCGGCGGATCGCGGCGCGGACGAGCTGGGCGCAGAACGTGGCCACCAGGACGACCAGGCCGATGGGCAGGATCGTCTCGTAGTTGTCGCGGAACCAGGCGGCGTTGAGGTCGACGCGGGTGGTGGAGTCGACTGCCGTGGCGGCGAGGTCGGCCGAGGTGGCGGCGAGTTCGCCGGCGCTCTTGGCCATCCAGTCGCCGATCGCCTTGCCGGGGTCGGAGGCGAAATCCACGGCTTCCCCGACCATGCAGACCGTACTTGCGAGAGGGAGATCACAAAACCCCATGCGGGACTCTCCTTTCGGTCAGGGGGCGACGTTCGGGGCGATGGCGACGAGCGAGCAGTCGGACGAGGGCCGGCACTGCACGGCGAGGGTGAGAGAGCGGTCCTCCGCGCCCTGGCCGCCCTTCGCCCAGCGAATCGTCTGCTTGCCGGTGACGGTCACGGCGTAGATGTACGCCTCGGTGATCGCCGAAGGATCATCGGCAAAAGCCTGCTTGAACGCACTCGGGTAATGGCCCTCGGCGACGATGGCGGCGGCGTTCTGCTGCTGATCGGCCATCCGTGCCCACAGCGCCGGGGTGGGCATCTGCGCGGAGACCGAGGCCCAGTCGCTGTACTCGCCCTCCTTCGTCATCCACGCCTGCATGCCGACGAGTTGCTGGGCGTGGCTGGTGGAGCGGGTGTCGTAGGACCAGAGCATCCCGGCGGCAGCCCTGGCGAACACGAGCGGATCGGAGACTCGCGGGGGCTGCGGTACCGACCCGTTCCCAGTGGCCGGTCGCCCGGTGTTGCCCGAGGAAGCCGGAGCGGGCGACGAGGGAGCAGGGCCGCTGGTGGAGGAGGCGTGCGGTTCGCCGCGGCCGGTGAGGTAGGCGGTCGCTGCGGCGACGGCGAGCAGGCAGGTCAGTGCGAGGGCGATCAGAGTGATGCGACGGTTCGCCGACCAGCCGGCGCCGTAACGCGACAGGGCGAAGGGCGGTTTGCGCATCAGCGGACCTGGGAGCCGAGAGCGGAGAAGAACGCGACGATGCCGTTGGCGGCACCGAGGCCGAGCGCGGCACCGGCCGCGACCACCGCGCCCTTCTTCCCGTTCGCCTCGGCCTGGTGGCCACCGCTGTGGTGGCCCCATGCCCAGACGCCGAGGGAGACGGCGAGTGCGCCGACCACGGCCACGATGCCGAACAGGTTGATGCTGTTGACCACGTTCTTCAGCACGGACAGGCCCGGCAGCCCGCCCCCCTTGGGAGAGATGCCCGGGTCGTAGGCGAGCTGGATGACGTGGTCGGCGAGGAAAGTCATGGGGATGGTGAGACTCCTTGCATGCCCAGGCCCCAAGAGGGCCTGGGCAGAGGGGAAGAACGAGAAAGAGGTGAGGGCGAGGCGCGGGAGGGGCCGGCGTCAGATGACGCGGCGCGCCGCCAGGACGGCCCAGTCCTTGATCGCGGTGATCCGGACGGGCTTGGACGTGCGCGGGGCCTCGATCACGAGGCCCTCGCCGAGGTACATGCCCACGTGCTCGGGACGGGCAGCGCTGCCGCGGCTGAAGATCAGGTCGCCGGGCTTCAGGGCCTTGGCAGAGACGGCCTTGCCCTCATTGACCTGGGTGTAGGTCGTGCGGGTGAGGGTGACACCGGCGTGCGCGTATGCCTGCTGCATCAGGCTGGAGCAGTCGCAGCGGCCCATGGGGTCCGCGCCGCGAGGGTTGGTGCAGGAGCCGCCCCACTGATACAGCGTGCCGAGCTGCTGCATCGCCCAGACGATCGCCTTCCGGGCACGAGGGTCGGTCCCTGCGGGGATCTCGTAGCCTTTCGGGACGGCGCCTTCGGGGATCCGTCCGAAGGACGAACCATCGTCCGTCGTGCATTGGGGCGCTGAAGGCGTGGCCTCGGTGTCGTCCTTGTCGGCGGAGGGGAAGGTTCCGGCGATGGCCTTCTGCAGCGCGGTCGCGAGCGGTTCCCACGGCGCGTACGCGTCCGGATACCTGGACATCTGCACGGCCTGGGCCGCCTGCGTGAGCGTCATCTGCTGCCAGCCGCTCACCTCAAGGAGCGCCTTGTAGAAGCGTTCGCTCGCGTAGACGGGGTCGCGGATCTGCTCAGGTGTGCCCCAGCCCTGCGAGGGGCGCTGCTGGAACAGACCGAGCGAGTCGAGGTCCCCAGAGGAGAGGTTGCGCAGCCTGGACTCCTGCATCGCCGTCGCGAGCGCGATGATCTGGCCCTTCTTGGGCACGTCGAGGCTGATGCCGGTGGCGACGATGGTCGCCGCGTGGGGGATCTGGATCTCGGGCAGGGCGAGGCCCTCGATGTGGACGTCCTTGCCGGAGGAACCGTCGAGGATCTCGGTCACCTGCTCGCTGACCTTGTCCGTATCGGGGCTGGACAGGCACTGGAGGGCGGAACTTGCGCCCTGGGAGGCTTCGCTGGAGGAGGCCATCAGCATCGCGGCGCCGCCGAGGAGGAACGGGCACAGGACGACGACGCCGATGCCGGCGGCGAGGGCCTTCAACCGGTGCGACCCTCTCGGGTGCCGGGGCTTTCGGGCAGGGGTGGGTGACGAGGCGTCAAGGACGTGTCCTTCGGGAAGCGGTGTCCGGAGTGCCGCGCGGCGCGGGGAGGCGTGGTGGAAGGGAACGCGGCGGCCGGTGGTGGGCGATGAGAGCGGTCCGGCGCAGGCGAGTTGCCGCTCGCCGAGCGGGCCGGAGCTGCGAGTCAGGTGTGCCGGGGCAGTGGAACCTCCGTGAGACGGGGGAGAGGGAAATGTGCCAGCGGCGGTGTGCGCCGGGCGGTTGAAAAACTGTAGGACCGGATCGCCGGTCGACCAAAAAACTGGTGTGAGGTATCGGATTCCGGCACATGGCAGACCGCTTTTTTGGCTGACCGGCGTTATCCGTCTACGGTTTTCGGACTCCCCCTTTGCTCTTCCCCGGTCTGCGGCCTTGGGCTTCTGCACGCCCAATTCCTGTCCGCGGGGTGTCTGCTGTGCGATGGGGGTTCTCCCGCACTCTCCCACCCGAATCGGGGTACCTCTTTGTCTTTTTCCCTGCATCAAGGCGACGCGCTCAGCGTTCTCGCCGGCCTCCCGGACGACTGCGTCGACTCGGTCATCACCGACCCGCCGTACAACTCCGGGGGGCGGACCGCGAAGGAGCGCACCTCCCGCAGCGCGAAGCAGAAGTACACCTCCGCCGACGCCGATCACGGCCTGGCCGATTTCACCGGCGAGAACATGGACCAGCGCTCCTACGGCTTCTGGCTCACCCAGATCATGACCGAGGCCCAGCGGCTGACGACGACGGGCGGGACGGCTCTGCTGTTCACCGACTGGCGCCAGCTTCCCGTCACCACCGACGCGATCCAGGCGGCCGGCTGGCTGTGGCGAGGGGTGCTGGCCTGGCACAAGCCGCAGGCCAGGCCCCAGAAGGGCCGGTTCACGCAGAACTGCGAGTTCATCGTCTGGGCGTCCAACGGGCCCTTGGACGCCTCCCGCAACGCCGTCTACCTGCCGGGCCTCTACAGCGCTTCGCAGCCCTCGGGCGCCAAGCGTCAGCACATCACGCAAAAGCCCGTCGAGGTGATGCGCGAGCTGGTCAAGATCTCCCCTCCCGGCGGTACCGTCCTCGACTTCTGCGCCGGGTCCGGCTCCACCGGTGTCGCCGCGCTGCTGGAAGGC
Organism: Streptomyces griseiscabiei; assembly: GCF_020010925.1. Lineage (NCBI taxonomy): Bacteria > Bacillati > Actinomycetota > Actinomycetes > Kitasatosporales > Streptomycetaceae > Streptomyces > Streptomyces griseiscabiei. The sequence continues at coordinate 1,232,428 of NZ_JAGJBZ010000002.1, forward strand.
CGCGACTTCATCGGAGTGGAGAAGACCAAGCACTACGCCTCCGTCGCGAATGAGCGGCTCGCGGAGACCGTCCGACAGACCCTCACCCAGGACGACGTCGTCCTGACCGCCTGAGTCAATGCCGTTTTGCTGAGCACTTCAGTTTTTCCCCGGCTTCGAGGAGGCCCGTCTTTTCCATGCCCGAATCCGTAGAACCCCACGATGATGGGGAGTTGGAGCCGATCAGGATTCCGGATACTCACCTCGAAGGAATCGAGGCACGAGTCCGGAAGCTGATGGAGCAGTCCGCCGAGCAGGCCCAGCAGCTCGACCATCTCGCCACCGGGCCGGCTCCACGCCCGTCACCGTTCGCCGCGTTCGGTATGCCGGGGCTCGGCGGACCCGCACTTTCCGTTCCGCCCGAGCCGCGCCCGATTCTGGAGCTGGAGGGGGAGGAGTACGAGGACGAACTGGACGCCCTGAGCGACTGGGTCGACGACTTCCTGATGCCGGTGTACGGGGCCGAGGTCACCACGGCGGCGCCCTGGTGCCCGCAGTGGCAGGAGCACGACGCCGTCGTGGCCTGGCTCCACGCGCTCTGGCTCGCCTACCAGCAGCACAAGGACCCCGAGGCCGGCCTGAGCGGATTGCTCGTGTGGCACCGGGACTTCCTCACCCACGCCATCACGGCGGTCCGGGCGCCCGACGGTCCGCTGTCGGCGTGCATGACCTCACCGGAACGGCCCGCACACCGGATCCTGCCCGGACCGCCGCCCTCGGCCCGCACGAAGGAGACGGGCACGGCCGGGGCGGTGACGCCGGGCTCCGGTGAGCCGGACGAGCCGACGTCATGAGCCCGGGGCAGCCGGCGTTCGGCCTCAGCTTCGATCCCCGGGCCCTGACCGACCTTCTCCAGGCCCCCGGCGACATCCGCGACCTGACCCTGTCGTATCTCCAGGAGGTGGTGAACGCCGAGCGGTTCGGCATCAAACTGACCGGTGACCTGGAGGGTCACCGCAAGCTGCTCGTGGACTCCCGCAAGGAATGGCGGGTCGTCTACACCGTGCGCCCCGCTCCGCCGACGTCCGCGCACCACCACGACATCCATGTCGTGGCCGTACGGCCACGGGCGGGCAACGACGTCTACGACACCGTCGGCCAGCGACTGGGCATGACCCGTCGGCCCCTGAGCGCCCGCACCCACGCTGCCCGCTCCCGCCCCCCACAGCTCACCGCCCGCGGGCCCGCGCCGAAGCCGGGACCGCCGCCCACCACACTGCCGGGTCTGCCACGCCCCGCCCAGGCTTCCTCGCCGCGCCACACTCGATGACACCAGGAGCACCCGCCCATGCCTGAACCCACGCCGACACCGGCCCGGCGTGCGGTCTCCCCGCTCGACCACCGCCTCGAAGCCGTCACCGGCCACGACATCGACACCCTGTGGACCTACCGCGACCGGGGCATCCTCGACGAGCCGCACGCCCACCTCGTCGACCGGCACCGGGAGCTGGCCCAGGCCCAGACCGGCGTCACCTTCCACCTCCGTCTCCTCAACCGCCTGTCCAGCGGCGAGTTCGACGTCGACGACGCCCTGTTCACGCGCATCGACCGCACCGTGGACCAGTTGGAGGAAGCCACCGCCGTACGGGACGTCGCTGCCCGGCACGTGCTCGCCGCCCTGGAACCCGTCGAGGCCGCCGCAGCGGCCTTGACATCCGGCGCGAAGCCGCTCTCGACGGACGACCATGCCGTACTGCTCGCCATCGCCGGCGGAGCCAAGCTCCACGAACACCTGCTGACCGGCCGGCTGTCCATCACCGCTGCCTCCGGCACCCGCATCCCTCACGCAAAACTCCAGCGGCTGGAGGACGCCGGGCTGGCCGTCCGGGACACCACCCACCCCGTGCACGCCGGCCAGCCGGTCGCGCTCACCGATGCCGGACGCGCCGCGCTCCTCGCCGCCCGCCGGACCCCCACCGCCCCGGCGCCGAAGGTCCCGCAGCAGCCCGGCACACCGCCCTCCACCCCGGCGCAGCGACGCTGAACCCCACCGAAAGGCCCTTGTTGTCTCCCACCGAACCGGCGCCGCCCCGCAAGCCCATCCCTCACGTCGACTTCGCCCTGGACGACTTCGCCGCCGACGAGGAGATGTACCGCGACTTCTACCGCAAGGTCGCCGTCAACGAGGACATGCTCGTCCCCCTCGCCGAACACCACAGTGGCGGGCACAGTTACTACGTCCTGTTCGACCGTACCGCCACCTGGGGCCACCCCGGCATGGCGCAGGTGCTCGCCGTCCATCTGCAACGAGACCGTGAGAAGCGGACGTTCACCTTCGACCACGCCCGCCTGCCGCTGCCCGCGATGGCACAGTCCTGGCTCATCCACCGCGGCTGCCCGCCCGACGCTGTTGGCCTCAGCCCCACGCTAGGCCCGCCGCCGGCGGACGAGGCCACGCGCGCGCTGGAGCGGCGCCTCGCTGGCGACGGCGACCGCTACGCCATGGGCTACTCGTATACGAGCGACAACCCGGACGACATGGTCACCGTCGTGGCCCTACGAGCCCCGGACGAGCGAGCCCCCTCCCCGTTCCGCGTCCTGGTGGAGGAGGTCGACACCGAAGCCTGGACCCACACCCTGCGCGAGGGCGGCTTCACCACGGTGGATGAGGCACTGCAGTGGTGCAACGACCGGCTCACCGGCGAGGCAGGCCCTCTCCCATCGGTCCGCCCGGCAACCGCGGCCGTCCGTCCGGCCGGTGCAGCACATCCCCCTGCCTCACGTCCGCCCGGCCGCTCGCGCTGAGCGCCACGGGCGACGAGAGCGGCGAAACATAACCGACGATCGCCGGTTAGCCAAACCGGCGATTCTCCGGACCCTTAAACAGCCGCCGGGGACAACCCCGCAGCGCCAATCCATGCAATCCCCATGCCTTTGCGGAGGGTTCTTCCCCATGCGCTCCACCCGAGTTGCCGTATCCGCCGCGCACTCGCACTGCCGGTCCTGTCCGCAACGCCCGTGAGCGCGGTCCCCGCAGCCGCCACCTCAATGCAAACACCCTGCCCGGAACACAGGGATCCGGCCGCGGCTGAAGTCCCGGTTACGGCCGCCCCTCACCTACCCGCATCGACCTTTCAGAACAGGAGAATTCCCTTTGTCCGACGGCATATCCGATGACGCCGAGGATGTCGTGGGCGTGCTCACCGAGCAGATCGAGCGACGCTTCGAGATGAGTATGAGCGAACTGACCGCGGCCGTTGCCGCGGCGCCGGACGCGAACCCCGCAGCCACCGACATCGTCAAGTGGCACGCGCTCCTCACCGAGTCCCAGGCGGCGCTCGACCGCGCCGAGGACGACCTCCTCGCCGTGCTCCAGACACAGCCCCGTGAGGTCGACGGCCCGACACTGGACGTTGCACACCGCGTCAATACGGCTGTGACCGCGCGGGACGGGCGTGCCCTGGTCGTGCGCTGGCTCCTCGACCCCGACGCTCCGGGCAAGACGGGCCTTGCCGCCGAACGACTGGCCCGCCTCAGTCGTGGGTCCCGTCCCGGCCCGGCTGTGCCCACCAGCGCGCCGGCCTCCCGGCCTGCGGCGGCGCCCGCCACTGGCCGAGGAGTCTTGCGGTGAGCGTGAGCGACAAGCCCTGCAGTCACGACGGCCGGCTCGGGGAAGTATTCGGCGTCCCGGTCGCTGAGCTGTACCGGATGGCCGTCGGCCCGGACGCCTCCGCCGCCCTGACCCGGGCGCTGGAGATGCGCTCGTTCCTGGCCCTGGCCGAGGAACAGGTCGCCCGGATCTGCACGCGCGTGCACGAGGCGATGGCGCCGAAGCGCGACATGGACGATCTGTCCGCAGACCAGTTGCGGATGGACGCGCAGTGGCTGGAGGCGGCGCTCAGCGCCCGCGACGGCTATCGCACCGCCCTCGACGACCTCCTGCGCACCATGCCGCCGCCCGGCCGGCGGAGCCGCCCGGTCACCACAAACCAGCAGACGATCACCACCACCCTGCCTCCCGCCACCGCCGTCCCGGCACCTCAGCGTGCCGGGACAGCCCGGGGGAGCTGACCGTGAAAGACCCCGCCGATTGCCCCACCCCACGTCCGCCCAGATCGGCTCCCGCATCGAGGAGTTGTACGGCGCGTCGCTGACCGACCTTGACGCCCACGCCCAGGACCAGCCCCCCGGCATGCTCGCCGCCCTCCTGGCCGCTCACCACGCGCTCGCCCTTGCCGAGCAGACCATCACTGTCCACCGCGAGCGCCTTGGGCAATTGGTCCATCCCGAACGGCAGATCAGCGCCTTCGAGGTGGTCCACATCGTCGACTGCGCCCGCCGCCTCTCCGAAGCCGTCGCCGTCCGCGACACCCAGGCCGTCACCACCCAAGCGGTCCTGCAGAGCCTCGGCCGCACCAACGCGCCGGCACCGCCCACCGCTTCGACGCCTTGCGCTGTTCCCGCTGCGCCTGTGCCGACGGTGAGCACTGTCCCGAGCCGCTGACCGATCGGGTCCCAGCCCTTTCTCATCCAGGAGTTCCCCCCTTTGGCCACCACCGGTCTGCCACCCGCCGTCGACGCCGACGTCGCCCGGGTCACCGAAACCCTCCACATGATCACCCCGCGCTGGAACGTGCGGATCCTGCTGGCCCTGAACGAGCCTCCGCAGCGCTACACGCAGATCGCGGCCAATCTGCCGTTTCTCCACAGCGGCCAACTGCACCCCAAGATCCGCTCGCTGTGCGACGCCGGCCTCATCGAGCGCACCGAGCACTCCGCCCACCACGTCACCTACCATCTCGCCCAGCGGGGCCGTCAACTCCTGCCGGTGTTGGCGGCAATCGCCGCCTGGGCCGAGGAGCACCTGGAGAAGCCGGAGCAGCCGCTGTCCGCGATCGAGCAGATCGAGGACAGCCTCACCCTCCTCACCCGCCGACAGGCCCCCGCGATCCTGTGGGTGCTCAAGGCACGCCAGGAAGCCAGCGCCCGGGCCCTGGCCAGCATCGTCATCCCCGACGGCTACTGGACCAGCATCTACCCGCCGCTGCGCCAGCTCATCGACGACGGCCTGGTGGTGACCGCGGGCAAGGGCCGGCCCTACCGTCTCTCGCCGGGCGGCGACGGACTCGGTCATGTCTTCGGCGCGCTGTCGATGTGGGCAGCTGGACGACCCGTGGACAAAGCGGCGCGGCACCCGCTGTGGGGCCGACCGGAACCCAGCGCCACGACCCCTGCGGGGAGGTGGATCAGCCACCAGAGCCGTCCTGCGGCCCGCTCCGCCCGTCCGGCACCCTCCGAGCGCCGCCCCACCTGGCAGTCGGGCGACCTGTTCTCCCACTCCACGCCCGCTCGTCCGACACCGGCTCTGCCGGCGGCCTCTGGAGTCCGCCGATGATGCCCGTACTTTCTCTCCGGCAGGTGCAGGCCGCGAGCATGGAGCTGTCCTCGGCCGGGCTGATTCGCCTGGTGAGCGAGATCGACGACCACGGGGCCATCCCGCCCCGCACGCTGGCGTGCACGCTCGCCGATCTCACCCGGGCCCAGATCCGGGAGGCGATCGGGCATGCGGACCGGCTGGGGCTCCTGGACCGCTCGCCTGCCGGACTCGGGCTCACCCCCGCCGGAAGGGACCTCGCCGACCTCTACGACGCCACCGCCCGCTGGGCCCGGCGCCACAACCACCCGGCACCGCTCTGTGACTTCGCCGAGCGGATCCGCCATACCCTCGCCGTGCTGGCGGAGACATCCGCGGACCCTCGCCCCACCGAGGGCGAGGCTGATGCCGAGTTCGGCCGTGTCCAGCGGCTGCTCGCCGAGTGGATCCGCACGCACCGGCCCCGGCAGGTCTGCGGCGATCCCGGCATGGCCGCGTGACGCCGGACGCCGTGGCCCTTTCGGCGGCCGGTCTCAGACGCCGGATCTATCTGCCCCGAGGGGCGGATGCCGCCGCGTTCGCGATGACCACCTACGGCATCCCCCTGCTCGTCCTGGCCATCACCGGCTCGGCGGCCCTGACCGGACTGGCCTTCGCGCTGGAGTGGCTCCCGCGCATCGGGGCGTTCACCGTGGCCGGCACGCTCGTCGACCGCTACGGCACGGCACTCATCTTCCGTGCCGCCTGCCTCGCGCGGGCCCTGGCCGTGCTCGCCGCCGTCGTCGTCCTCACTGCCCTGGACGCTGGAACGACGGCGGCGACGGTCACGGTGATGCTGCTCGCCGCTACGAGCGGGGTCCTCACCGAGTTCAGTTTCGTCGCGGCGGAAACCGCCGGAGCCGAGGCGAGCCGGATGGCCGGGGACGGGGCGCACCGGGTGCAGTCCGTGCTGATCGGGATCGACCAGACCGCCACCCTGGCCGGACCGGCGGTCTCCGGGCTGCTGCTGGAGCACGGCGGACCGGCCGCCATGCTCGGTGCCCTCGCGGGCCTGTCGCTCCTCGCCGCCGCTCTCGGCCCCCGCACGGGCATGGCGCCGGTCGGCGTGGCTGCCATGCGGGGGCTGCGGGCGGGCTGGGCGACACTGGGTTCGCTGCCGCACCTTGCCTGGCTGGTGGGCGCACTGGTCGTCTCCAACACCGCGATCGCGCTCCTGCACGCGGCCGTCCCGGTCGTCATCGTCACCGAGCTGGACCACTCCAGCGCGGATGCCGGACTCATCTGGTCCGCCGCAGCCGTCGCCTCCCTGCTCGCCATCACCGCATCCCGCCGCGCCATCGACCGATGGGGGCTGTGGCCGGTCGGCGCCGTCGCCGCAACCCTCGCAGCCGCAGCGACGTTCGCCGTCGCCCACGCCGACACCTACCGCGGCTACCTGCTGCTGATCGCCGTCGTGATGGCCGGCGAGGGGAGCCTCACGGTCGTCCTGCGCACCCTGCGCTCCCGCCTGATCCCACCCGAGGCGTTCGCCAGCACCCTCGCCGTGACGATCCTGCTGCTCCTGCTGCCCTTCCCCGCCGCCGGCCTGCTCGTCGCCGCCGTCCCGCCCGCCCAGCTCGGGCACGCCCTCACCATCGCCGCCGCCGCCCAGGCCCTCGGCTTCGCGGTCGCCTTCGCCCGCCTGCGCACCCTGCCCCCGCCACCCACCTCACCGGCCTGACCCACCCCGGTACGAGAGGACCCTTCACGCTCATGCCCACCCTCACGCAGCCCGCACTGCCCTGCCGTGACCTCCCGCACCACGATGCGCGGCCCACGATCACCCAGCAGTTCCATGCCTTCGACGCCGGCCACCCCTGGGTGTACCGGGCCCTGGAACAGCTCGTTGTCCAGCGCCTTGCGACCGGTGCGACACGGGTCGGCATGAAGGCCCTGTTCGAGGCCCTGCGCTGGCGCCACCCGCACGGCGTCAAGGGCCTCAACAACAACTACACCGCCCTCTACGCCAGACGGCTGCTCGACGCGCACCCGCAGTGGGCCAGCGTCATCGAGGTTCGCCGTCGGCGCAGTACGTGACCACCGGCCCGCATACCCCGGACCTCCGCCAGATCATTTGAGGAGCCCTGTTTTGTCCGACCGCCCTGTCGTTCTCACCGTGGCCGGCATGGGAGCCGAGGCATATCGCCGCTATGGCCTTGAGTCCATGGCCGCCGCCCGTGACGTCGTCTTGATCACCGGTGATGAGCCCTCGTGGGAAGTGCCGTTCATCCGGGACCGCGTGGTCGTGCCCGACCCCACCGGCCAGTCGGCACTGTCCGCCGCCGGCCGGACCTTCGACGTGGTACCCCATCAGGTGGGCCGGGACACGGGGACGGATCTGCTCGGATGAAGACGGCACCCGTGACTATCCGCCGCAGCCGCGTCCTGCTGACCGGCTACTTCTTCGGTCTCGGCGTGGTGATGGCCATCTTCGGCGCCCGGATGCCGGCCGTTCAGCAGGCCGCCCACCTGAGCACCGCCCGCCTCGCCTTGGTGCTGCTGGCCGCCGCGCTCGGCATGGTCGCCGGACTCCAGGCCGCGGGCCGACTCGCCCGGCCGGAGCGCCTTCCAGCACTGCTCACCTCGGGCGCCACCAGCCTCGCCGGATGCCTCGCCCTCCTGGGCCAAGGCGACACACTGCCGATGCTGCTCACCGCCGCCCTCGCGTTCGGTATCGCGCACGGTGTCCTGGACGTGGCCGTCAACTCCGCCGCAGTGCGCTGCCAGAACGCCGCCGGCAGACCCATCATGTCCTCCCTCCACGCCGCCTACTCCATCGGCGCGCTCGCGGGAGCCGCACTGGCCGCCGCCACCGCCCACACCACGCACAGCACCCTCTTCCTCGCCACCGGCCTCGCCCTCACCTGCGCCACGCTCGCAGCCGCCACCGCGACCCGATCCCTGGACGGCTCCGATGAACCGCCCGAATCGGCGGGCCTTCCACCGAGCCGGACGCGGCCGGCACTTTCCTCCACACGACTGTGGCTGCTGGGCGCCCTGGCGGCCTCGTGCCTGCTGGGAGAGGGAGCGGCAGCCGACTGGGCCGCCGTCCACCTGCACAGCCTGGATGCATCGACGGCCGTCAGCGCAACGGCGTTCGCGCTCTACAGCGCGGCGATGGCGCTCGGACGGCTCACCGGCGACCGGCTCACCGCAGCTTTCGGCACCCCCGCGGTTGTACGGGCCGGCGGGATCCTCGCCGCAGCCGGACTCACCGCCGGCGTCGTCACCACCAGCACGCCGGCGGCCCTGACCGGCTGGGCCCTGTTCGGGCTCGGCCTGTCCATCACCGTGCCCTGCCTGATCACGGCCGCAGGCGTCGGTGGCCCTCGGGCCGTGGCCACGGTCTCCGTCACCGGCTACCTCGGCCTGCTCGCCGGACCCGCCCTCATCGGCGCCCTCGCCACCCTCACCACCTTGTCCACGGCACTGCTGCTGCCCGCCCTCCTCGCCGCAACCGTCGCCGCCCTCGCCCCCAAAGCCCTGGAGAAACCCACCCCGTGACCCACACATCCACCTCCCCGACCGGCGTGGACGCCGTGATCCTCGACTACAACGGCGTCATCGGCCTCCAGCCCAGTACGGCCATGTGGACCCGCCTCGCCGACCTCGCCGAATGGCCCGACGGACACCTCCCCTCCTTCCAGACAGTCTTCTGGCACGCCCGTGACCGCTACGACGCGGGCGAACTGAGCGACCTCGCCTACTGGGCCACCGTGCTCGGACACCACCCCGGCCCACGCTGGCTGCGCACCCTGCGCGACGCCGACACCGCCATGTGGACCCGCACCGACCCACACGTCCTTGACACCCTGTACCGCGCCCGCGCCGCCGGGCTGCCGATGGTGCTGCTCTCCAACGCGCCCGCCCACCTCAGCAACGTCCTGGACGTTACCGACTGGCGGCGCGAGCTGATGGACGACGCCCTCTACTCGGCCCGCCTGGGCCTGTGCAAGCCGCATCCGGCCGCGTACGAACACGCCCTGGCCGCCACCGGCGTCACCAACCCCGAACGCGTGCTGTTCGTCGACGACCGCGACGACAACTGCCAGGCCGCCGCCGACCTGGGCCTGCGCACGCTCCACTACACCGGCCAGCCCACCGACCTGGCCGAACAGTTGCTCCCCGCCCTCACCGGTTCCTGAGCACGCGCCCTGCCGCTCATCGCCCAGCCGTGCTCCCCGCAGCCAGCGTCCCGCGCTGGAGCACGACGCCCCGCCCGGCGGCCCTGCCCGGTCCGTGCCGATAGACCCGGGCCGACCCCTCTACTGGAGACCTCTTCTTTGTCTCTCCAAGCCCGCGAGTTCTTCGCTGAGTTGTGCCTCCCGTTTCGCGTCCATGCCGTCGTGGGCGACACGTACTACGCCACCCCGATCCCGGGTACGCCCCTGCGGCTGCGGATCGACTTCAATGCCACCATCCACGCGGACACCTACGGCGGCCTGCGCTTGGCGGTCCTCCACCCGGACCGGGGCGAGATCGACGCGGTCGCACTCGTTCGTGGAGCACGGCACTTTCCACCGCCGCGACGAAGCGGCCAGCACGCGCCCCAACACCAAGCGGTACGGCACCTTCGACACGTACCGCCGCCCCGGGCGGCCCCCGTGGGACGGAGCCGTCACCACCGGGTTGCGCGACGCCATCGAGCAGTACACCGCCATCTGGTTCCCCGGCGCCTGGACCGCGAACACACCGAGCCGAGCCGCCGGCCGAACCAGGCACACGGCCCCCGCTACGACTACCTCCCGCAGCGGTGCCCGCGCCCGCTGAAGAGCGCCCACACCGCAGCCCCTGACGTACCGCACCCTTCAGCAGGAGCCCTGGCGCGACCGCCTCGAAGACCCCGGCCGGGTTCCTCACCGACACCGGTGCCGATGCCAGCCTGCGGCTCGTCGGCGGCGCAGGAATCCTTGTCGCGAGCGGTATCGGAGTGTGCGTGGCCGTCCGCTTTCACCGCGGCGACGAGAACACACCGGCCGGTGAAGACTGACACAACCGCATCAACCTGATGCCAGAGCCCGCGAGTCGTACCGACTCGCGGGCCCTTCGTGTTGCCCTATCCGGCCCAACCGATCTCGCGTACCTCGATGGCCCCGTCGTGCGGCATGTACTGGATCCAGCAGCGTGCCGAGAACGCTTCCCGGATCTCCTCGACACTGCCGGGATCCCGTACGTCCGGCCACGCGGCCGGTGCCAGGCGCACAAGCTCGACGAGTTCCAGGACCTCGCGCCGTGCGTCCGCGGACAGTTCTCCCATCACGTCGGACGCCAGTTCCTCCACCACTACCCCGCACCTCATCGTGCACCCCCGTACTTGTGATCGTTTCGCAGCACCGTACGGCGTAGTCCACACCCGTGCATCAGCCTGTGGATAACCCCTGTCAGGGTCCGTTCAACGGATGCGGAACGGTGAAGGGGCGATGTCCGGGCGAGGACGTCCACGGCGGATGCCCGGAGTGGTCGTCATGTTGATGCGGCCACCGACCTGGGGGCCATGATGTCAGCGAAGGGGGTACGAACGTCTGGCACCGCCACAGGGGTGATGTCGGCGCCGGCGGTCTGCGCGGCTCGGAGGACGGTGGCGAGGTCTCCACGGGCGATGGTTTCCACAGAACACTGCCCGCACTCCTTGGACTGGGAGTGTCTGTTTGCCGCGGAAGACAGGGCGCGCACGTGGGCGAGTACCTCGTGGGGCCCGTCGGCGCGGATCGCGTACCAGGCCCCCTGTTGCTCCGGTGTGTGGAGCGCTGCGCCAACGCCTGGGTACATCGGCAGGTGGATCCGGCCGCCGTGGACACGGATCACGAAGATCTGGTCGAGCGTGTCGCAGCAGTCCGGCTCGGGCCCATCCCTCTCGAACCAGGCGATCGCCTCCGCGCGGCTGCCGGGACCCCACAGGTACTGCGCGGGGTAGCGGGTGGTGGCGTTGCGGGCGTCGTACTCCATCAGGTGGGGATCCTCACGCTCGCCGGGCCAGAAGACCGCTCGTGCCAGCACATAGGTGAAGTCGTCATCCTCTTCCGGCTGTTGGTGGACGAGGTACGCGGCGTGCGCGGCGTGCACGGTGGTGCTGTTCCAGCTGATGGCGACTACGTCGCGGGTGATCGGCGCCGGGTAGAGGCGGCCTCCCGGGGTGGAGTGCCCCCACAGATGGTTGATGATCTCCGCGAGGTCGGACAGGTCTCGGTAGGCGTCGACGGGGCTGAGGAGATGGAATGTGCCGTGGGCCGTCAGGTTCCGCAGTGCCTTCTGGGCCCGCTCGATGCCACGGTTGCGCTGGCCGCGCAACAGGCCCTCGCGTCGTGCCCACAGCAGCAGGCCGTCGAGCATTCCGTTGAACCCGGTCCAGGCGCGCGAACTGCCCATACGGATCTTGGATCCGTCGGCCTTCCTGTACTGCTCGAAGAAGTCCGGGTAGGTGGTGCAGGTGATCTCCTGCTCTATCTGCGAGCGGCCCCGAACAGTGATCGTGCCACCGTGGTGGGCGACAAACCGATCCCGTAGCGCCTGTTCGAGGGTCAGCTTGGCGACGTCCGCGACCAGCGTGAAAAGTTCGTAGCACAACAGGCCCTGGCTGTAACAGGTGCGCAGTTGCTGGAACTTCTGCAGGGTTGCCTCCGCCACGTCATCGGCCAGCACCAGATTGGAGATCAGTCGCTGTTGGTGTTCGGCTGCGTCTTCGGGGCGCATGGCTCCGCCCAGGCCGAAAGGCGTGAAGTGCAGCACGCGGCGGTCCACGGCCTGGAGTTCTGCGAGGATCTGGCTGCCGGTCATCGCCATGGGTCGGCCCTTCTGACGCGAATGTGGCGAACGCAGCAGCATCGGGCTTCAACGCGGCTTGACGCAAGCCGGTATTCCCCGCCTGTAGGTTCTCGTCGCTCGTGTCCTACGGCGAGGCTGTGACCAGCGGCTTCTCGCGGTGTCTCACGCCGTGGCCAGCCGCTCAATCTCACAGCTGTGTCCAAATCCTCGGCCTTTGCCACAGAGGGCACGGCGCTGACCTGCGGACTCTCATTGCTGGCCACCGAGTGGCCACGGTTCGTGTGAAGTGGCCACGGGTTCTGGGAACCTACACCGCTGTGGGATCTCATTGCGCTCGGCATGCACCAATGCTGTGACCTGCCGATCTCGGCTCTGTCTCACACCGGTGGCCATGCTTCTGTCTCAGGAGCGTGGCCATTTCCTAGGTCGGTTCTGACGCGGGAACTATGCCGGGCGTCCGGTGCGCCTTCTGGGAGCCGTGGGCGGGCGGTCATGGGTACGCTTCCGGACGGGTGGGCCGGGACTTGGGGGGTGCTGTGCGGGCAGGCGAGCAGGTGGCGGGGAGATATGCCCTGGTGGAACAGATCGGCCGCGGAGGCATGGGGGAGGTGTGGAAGGCCCACGACCTGGAATCGCGTGCGTTCGTGGCCGTGAAGCTGTTGCTGGCCGAGGTGGGGGACGAGGAGGCTGTGGCCCGGTTCCGCCGCGAGGCCCGGATCGGTGCGCGGATACGGCACCCGGGAGTCGTCCCCGTGTACGACGCGGGTCAGGACGCGGGGCAGCCGTTCATCGTCATGGAACTCCTAGAGGGCTCGGACCTGAGTTCGCTGCTCGACCGGACGCCCGGGGGCCTGCCTCTGCACGAGGCCGTGCACTTGGCCTTGGAGATTTCCGAAATACTCGCTGCCGCGCACGAGGAAGGCGTCGTGCACCGGGACCTCAAGCCCGAGAACCTCTTCCGCGAGGCCGACGGACGCGTGAGGATCTGCGACTTCGGCATCGCCCGAACCGCCGACTCGACCACCGGCCTAACGGTGACAGGACAGGCTTTCGGTACCCCGGCATACATGGCTCCCGAACAGTGGAGCGGCGCCCAGGTCGATGCCCGCTGCGATCTGTACGCCTTCGGGTGCGTGCTCTACACGCTGCTCACCGGGTCCCCGCCCTTCAGCGGTCACCCGCACTTCCTGATGCGGCAGCACTTGGAGGTCACGGCACCTCCACTACGGAGCCGGCGCGCCGATACCCCCTTCGAACTGGACAGGCTCGTAGCCGCGCTGCTGCAGAAGGACCCGGCACGGCGCCCGGATTCAGCGCGGGAGGTGTCGGCGGTGCTGTCGCGGATCCGGAACCTGCCCGGCGGGATCCTCCCCGTGGCCCAGGCGCTCGGCGGCCACCCGATCGAGGGCCCACTCGTGGCCGGGCTCCTGGCGCGGGTCAGGACCTCGACGGAAATCTTCACTCTCGCCCAAGCGGCCTATCTGGCGACCCGGGTGAGTCCCGGGCTCGCCCTGGAGCTGGTGGAGGCCGCCGAGTCACGGATGTGGGAGCTGGAATCCGATCCGGCAGCCTTCATGGCCGCGCTCCGCGAGGTATCCCTGTGCTGGAACACTTTGGCGCCGCGACGGGTGTCGAGCCTGGTGGCCGCAGCGACGGAACGGTTCGGCCACATCCAGTGGTTCGCGCGCAAGGTCTCCGAGTTGCCGAGGTTCGACATGAACCGCGAGATGGCAGCGGTCCGGCGTCGTCCGCCCGGGAAGGAGGCCGACCAGGCGTGGGCCAAGCTGATGATCTGTATCGGGGACACCAAGCTGGCCATGTCCTGGCTGGGCAGAATCTCGGATCCGGTCGCACGCGAGCAGGCCCTGATCCATATCGCCGAGAACGCGTCGGACAGGGACATGGACGAGGCCATGAGGACGCTCTCCATGCTCTCCTTCCAGTGGGCCTTCATCCAGGGCCTGGCCGCCATTTCGTTCCGCCGGGGAACCCATTGGTCCGATCCGGCCGGGGCCGGACACTTCCTGGAATGCGCCCGCAAGGAAGAGGCCGCTTACCTCCCTGAGTCCGAGCCCGACCAGGAAGACGGCCGGGCCCTCATGTCCAGCGCCATCGAGCGCGCCGACCGGTGGGTCCGCCTACATGAAAGAGATGTCCACCGGCGGGCCCCGCTCGACGGAACCACTGCGCGTGCCCGGGGAGCAGCGATCCCCAACCCGCCTGTCAGCCACCAGGTGCTGCTGGACTTGGCGTACGAATGCTTCGGAAGACCCCTCCCGGGCCCGTTCGGCACCGAGCTGATTGACGCCGTGAGCACACGTGCGCCCGTTCCGCTGGAGCTCTTGGACACCATCACCGCGTAACTTTCCGGAGCAGGTGCGGATGGCCTATCTCGTCGAAGAGCTCCTAGCAAGGCTGTTGGAGGCTCCACCAGAGGTTCGAGCGTGTGTCGGCCCTTGCTTCGAGCACCAACACGTGGGCGACAGAGAGGGTGTCGCAGATCCCACAGTTGTGTAGGTCTCGCGCTTCGCTGCATACGCCGAGGCTGTGATCTGCGACTTCTCGCGGTGTCTCACGCTGCTTCATCTGCGGTTGTCTCGGCTCGCGGCGCATCCCCGCCCACATTTGCTGAGGCCGCTCCGGACGGGCAGATCGCTGACCTGCGGTGTCTCACGGCCCGCTATCACCCGGGACGGCTGTGCGGTCGGCTGTGTGGGGGTGCCGTACGGCGGGAATGCGGAGGTCGTTCTGCCGCCGGATGTTCGACCGCAACATCACGTTACGCGGGGGCATCGCCCCGGTCCGCGCCCGCATTCCCAAACTCCCGCCGGATGCGTTGTCCGGGGCCCGTCTTCGACGGTGCCGTCCCCCTGGCCGAGATGCCGGACGGTTCTCGGGCGATGGACGACCGGTCGGCGCTGAAAGTGCGCATCACCGTCAGATTGCGGGGGCCGGCCGCACGGGTGTGGTTCCTCCCATGCCGCGTGGCGCCCTCGTGATGTCAGGCGGCGCGCTTCACGTGGCGGACCAGCCACATCAGCAGGGCGTCTAGGTCGGCGGCGGCCGAGAGGACCCGGTCGACCGCCTCGGGGGTGTGCAGCCACTCCTCGCAGCCGAGTGGACGGGCGGCGATCAGTGAACGGTGGCGCAGCAGGTTCGCACGGGAGTGGTCCGTCGGATAGCCGCGCGGGGGGCGTTTCATCACGTCCCCGGAGATGTCGTAGCCCTTCTTCCGCACGTCCTCGACGATGGCGGACAGTTCGCGGCCGCTCCTCTCGGAGGCCACTGCTTTGCGGAACATGTCCACCTGGCCGGGGTCGGGGTACCACCAGGCGCCTTGGATCCGCAGGCCGTCCAGGGAGAACCGGAGACCGATCTCGATCTTGCGGCCGAGCCGGATCACCGCGCCCTGGTGCTGCCACCACCAGGAGTCGGTGCGGTAGTGCCAGACGGAGAAGTCCTCGTACCGGGGGTCGGTGTCCGCGACCTCGTTGAGCAGGGTGATCATCGGCTGCCGGACCATGCGTTCGCGGTCCGCGCGGTAGCGCTCGCGGGTCGCGTGGGTCGGTTCGCCCTGGAGCTGCCATAACACGTCCATGGCCTGCTCCGGCCAGCCGGTGAACTGTCCGCGCATGCGCGCAGATTAGCTCACCCGTGATCCGCGCGCGCCGAGAGTGAGAAGGGCAGGGAGGCGTAACCCCAGACAAGGTGGGAGGTGCTGCGGCGGGGCTCACCGGCGAATTCGATGTGCCGTGCGCGGTGGGCGACGTCGAGAAGCACGGAGAGTGTCGGCGACGCTTGAAATGTGGCTCTGGATCACTTTCGGTGCTCGGGCCACGGAGGGTTACCGAACCCGCGATCATGAACGGCCTCGCGCGGCGAGGAGGACGCGTTTGCGGAGTAGGTCGAAGTTGGCTCGGCCGAACATCTGCCGCTTCAGCATCTTGATCTTGTTGTTGTGACCTTCGACGGCGCCGGAGCTGTAGCGGAGGCTGAGGCCGGCGACGACGGCGTCGAGGTCCTGGCCGA
Source organism: Streptomyces griseiscabiei (assembly GCF_020010925.1). Classification (NCBI taxonomy): domain Bacteria; kingdom Bacillati; phylum Actinomycetota; class Actinomycetes; order Kitasatosporales; family Streptomycetaceae; genus Streptomyces; species Streptomyces griseiscabiei. The sequence goes on from NZ_JAGJBZ010000002.1 coordinate 1,248,611, forward strand.
GGCCGGTGACGAAGGTGTGCAGGGCCGGCAGGTCATCGGCCTGGACGCCGGCGATCCACCGGTCGAGGTGTTTGCCTTGGCGGTCGTTCATCAACTCGGCGAATGCGCGGACGTGGTGGGAGGTTCGGTCGAGCGCGGGGCAGCGGGTCAGGATCGTTTTGAGCTGCTGGGCCTGGTCGTCGGTGAGGCGGTCGGGGTGGCGGGTGAGCCAGCTGGTCACGTCCCGGGTGGACGGTGCTTTGCGGGGCGGGTTGTGCGGGAAGTTCTCGCGGAGCTTGGCCACGTACTTCTTCACGACGCTCTCGCCGCCGGTGTAGCCGCGCTCGCGGACTTCCTCGAACAGGCGGCGGGCGACGGTGCAGCCCTCGTCCCACCGCCGGTGCAGGTGGGGCTTGTAGGGGTCGAGGATGCTGGTGCGGCCGGTCCACCGGCCGACCAGGAGCTCGTCCGGGTCCGCGGCGCCTGCGAAGCGGCGGACCGTGTTGCGGGCCAGCCCGAGCTGGCGGGCGATCGCGCGCAGTCCGACGCCTTGGTCGAGGAGAGCGTGGACCGCCGTGTGCTGTTCACGGACGCGGTCGGAGAGCCGGCCGGTTGTCCGCGGCCCGGTGGGAGGGGACGGTTCGAGGTTCGTGTTCTCCATGTCCGCGGCGACCCTGGTAGTGGAGGGGGCGTGCGGTTCCCGCAGCAGAGCTCGGTGCTGGACGACCGTCTTCTCGACGGCCTCGGCCAGGTTCGACCAGATGTGCCATCGGTCCGCGACGTGGATGGCGTTCGGGGCGCCGAGCCGTCCGGCCTCGGCATAGGCCGTGGAGCGGTCTCTGCAGATCACCTCGACGCCGGGATGCTCGGCGAGCCACCGGGCGACTGTCGACGTCGTCCGGTCCGGCAGCAGGTCGATGGGCTGGTGGGTTTCGATGTCGATCAGGATCGTGCCGTAGTTGTGGCCCTTGCGGAGCGCGAAGTCGTCCACCCCGAGCACCCGCGGTGTCGAGGTCTGGGGCTCCGGCAGGCGGCGGATCAACCGCAGCAGCGTCGACCTGCTCACCCCAGCCGCCAGAGCCTGAGACAAGCGGGCGCCGGGGCGGCCGGCCAGCATTACCGCCACGCGCTCCAGCACCCTCTGCAGGCCGGTGCTGCGTCTGCCGTGGCGAACCGTCAGTCCGTCGACCTGCTCGGCAAACGTCGCCTGTCTGCAGGAACGTTGACCACAGCGGAAACGCCGCACCTGTAACTCGATCAGCACCCGGCGCCCGCCGACCGCGCTGTCGGCGAGCCGACGTACGTATCGGCTGTGCACCCGGGACGAACGTGTCCCGCACGCCGGACACACGGCCCGCTCGGCAGCAGCCCGGGCCCGCACTGCCACCAAATCGCCGTCAGGCACGACGTTTTCGATCACGACACCTTCGACCTGGTGGAACCACAGGTCCTGGAGGAGGACATCAACCACGGCCGTTCATGATCGCGGGTTCGGTAACCCTCCGTGGCCCGAGCACCGAAAGTGATCCAGAGCCACTTTTCAGCCGTCGCCGACAGGAGAGTGCAGCCGATATGAAGCGGGTGGTGAGATTGTGCAGCCGAACTTGAGATCCCACACGCTGTTGTAGGATCTCGCGGCTCGTGTCATAGCGTCGTGTCTCTGACCTGGGCGTTCCGCAGGCGTCTCACGCCATGTCACCCGTCGGTTGTCTCAGCTTCTGTGTCATTTCCTCAGCTCTCCTATCCGGTGCGAGCCGCTGACCTGCGACATGGCATCCGCGTGAGATCGCGGCGGAGAAAAATGGCACGGAGGCTGAGCCCCTACAACAGCTGTAGGTTCTCATTCGGAATGTCCTGTTCCGATGGGGCGACCTGCGTTTCTCCTGACTGTCTCATTCGGGGGCCACGGCACTCTGTCTTACGATCTCGTCTTTTGAGTTCGCCTCGTTGCCCACTACCGGGTTGGCCAGGAACGGTGCAGTGTGCCGAGGGGCGCAGCATGCGCCCCCCGGGGACGAGCCCAGCGGACCGTCACGCCCCGGGTTTCCAGGTGGCGGTGACCGTAAGATGCGCCTGCCCACTGCCGTTCACGATTCCCAGTTTCAGATCCTGCCCGAGCTGCACGCCGAAGGTCACGGCGACCTCGGTGGGTGGTGTGGGCCCGGCGTTCACTGCGTCGTGCACCTCTTGGACCAGGGAGCCGAGCGGCTTGAGTGTGGTACGCAGCACGTCGGTGGCGATGGCAGCAACTGCCTCTCCGCGTCGGGCCACAGGGATAGGCGGGCCGAGGCCATCCGGGAAGTCCTCCTCCTGGCCAAGGTGGCCTTCTCCTGCTCCTGAGACCAAGAACCGGACGGTCGTGCCGTCGTCGAGCGGGAATTCCTGTGCACCGGTCATGGGCATGATTGTGCAGAACGAGCGTGCAGAGGTTGGGCCGTACGCTACTCGGTTACAAGATCGTGGCAGTCGGGGTTCGCTCCTGTGCGGCCCACGACGCGTGCGGGCTTGTTCAGGCGCAGGGCGGTTCCGACGGGGTTCCCTGCGGCAGGAGTTTGCGTTCGGCCTTGGTGTAGGCGCGTCCTGCGGCGGCGCACAGGATGCGGAACTGGGCTTCTGCGCGCAGGTCGAGGGTCTGTCGCAGCCCGGGGGTGTCGATGGCCAGGCGAGGCCCGTCCATGAAGGCCACTGTCCATGCGTCGTCCACCTGCATGGTGGTGGAGGCACCGTCGCCCATCAGGTCGTAGATCTGGATCTGCTTCTTGTCGTAGAGGTACGTGACGACGCTGTTGCCGGGTCCGAACCCGACCTGGATGTCGGAAGACGAGCGTGGCGCGCTGCGGGTCAGCGGTTTTCCGCGGTCGACATCCCACACGCGTACCAGCCCGTCGACGTTCTGCACGGCGAGGTACGTGCCGTCCGAGTTGAATGTGAGGGATTCAGCGACCGCCTGGAGGTCGCCCCCCTCAATCCCCGGCCCGGAAAACGTGGTGATCCGGCGGGGGCTACGGACATCCCACAACAGAATCTCACCGCGGACGGATCCTACCCTGGTGATCGCGGCTACTTGTCCGGGGTGCCCTGGGCGGGCCACGAGCTGACCGTGCGAGGCCGCCTTGCTGCCGTCGAAGTTGTCGCTGGACACGGGGTGGACCAGGAACGGCTGGGAGAGCAAGGCCGCGTCGACCGCATCGAAGCGGGCGAGCATACCGTTGCTGGTCAATAGAGCCATCTCGCTGCCCCCCAACGCGGCCATGCCGTCCAATTCTTTCATGTCCGGGACGACGTCCTTGAGTGGCACGCTGTCGCTCAGGTCTTTCACGGAGTACGACCGGTAGAGGCCGCGGGTCGTGCTCCACACCACGATCCGCTGCGAGTCGGCGGTCCAAGATCCAATCCAGTCGATGTTGTGGCCGGAGGCTGGAAGCTTCACGGACTGGAGGCGGGTGCGGGAGGCGTCCATGACCTCAAGGCGCTGTGCGGTGGTGTGGGCCACGAAGCGTCCATCGGGCGACGATGCGTAGAGTTCTCTCGCGGTGTCACGTTGCTGGAAAACTTCGTTGCCTGTCGCTTCGGTCCGCACCGCCATCAGTGTCGTGCCGATGGGCACGAGCAGGGTGAGCCCGCCGCCCGCGCGCGGCACCGCCGCCATACCCGTGTACTCGGCGGGAGTGTTGCCGGCGGTCGGGATGCGGGTGCGGTAGGAGTGCCCGTTGCGTAGGTCGGTCAGGATCGGCTCGGCGTAGCCCCCGTCCCCTACCCCCGGGCCGAGTGGGTATGGCGCATTGTCGATGCCGTAGCCCAGGCTGGCGTCCAGTTCAAACACGCCGTCGGTGGGGCGCAGGTCGGTCTTCCGGCCTGGGATGCGGCCAAGTGTTTGGCTGTACCTGGTGTCCCCCTCGCCAGTGATGGTTGTGGTTGTCATGAGGATCTCGCCTCCGGCCCGCAGCTCCGCGGCGTTCTTATCGCGGGTCGTGGAGGTGTACCACAGTCGGCCGGTGGTGAGGTCCCTGATCTCGATGCGCTTTTGCAGGTCGGCGTTGATGTAGCTGGTCGTCACGATGGTGTCACCTCTGGAGGTGAACGCGGCTTCCTTCAGCCCTCTCACAGGGAGGAGCTTGTCCGCTACGCGGATGCGGGAGCCCGAGGATGTCTGCCACGCCTCGGCAAATGCGGGGACGCACTGCTGTATGTCTTCGGCGCACTCAAAGGTGTTGTCGGTCATCGTCAGCAGCAGCCGCTTCCCGTCGCTGCTGAAGTCCAGGGTGAACCTCAGCTTTTCGGGGACATCGTGATCACCGAGATCCAAAAGGATGGGCTGCTTTGAGCCGCTCAGCTGCCACAGTCGCACCGCGCCGCCTGCTGCGGCCGCTGCGAAGAAGCGGCCGTCGGGGCTCAGGGCGGTCACCTCTGTCTCCTCCGGAAAGCCGCTCAACTCCTTGGCCCTGGGCTTGCCTTGTAGAGCCCCCGTCACCACGCTGATCGTTGCCTGGCCGCCGCCACCGCGCGTCGACCGCACGACGAGTACGCGCCCGTCCGGCGTGGCGTCCATGCCAAGTACCCGCCCACGCCACACCGACGGATAGCTGCCCACCACGTACTGCCCTCGCGCGTACTGGTGCAGCAGAGTCTGCCGGGTCTCGGCGGTCGGTTTCGCATTCCACGCAGCCAGGGCGAGCTGCAGCGCGGTGGCGGGGTCGCTGTGCGGCCGACCTTCAGCAGCCTGGGCCAGCAGGCCGGCGGCCTGGGTACGGAGTTGTTGTTCGGTGCGCTTGAGGCTCTGCCACGTCGAGAGCGCCAGCACTACGGCGAGCACCGTGAGAACGGACAGTGCACCGACGGCGCCCTGCTTGAGGCGGGTGCCGCGCCGCGAGTGGCGACGGCTGAGCTGTATGTAGCCGCGCTCGTCGGGGGAGATGTCCTGGGGGTGATCGGCCAGCCTGCGCTCGGCTTCGGCGAGGTCGGTTCCGTTCAACAGGCGGGCGGGCTCGTGGTGTGTCTGCCAGCGGTTCAGGTCGGCCCTGAGCTGTTCCTGCCATACGCGGAAGTCCCGGGAGCCGACGAGCCATTGCCGCAGGCGTGGCCACAGCTGGATCAGAGCCTCGTGCGCCAGGTCGATGATCTCCACGTCCCCCGCACGGCCAGTGGCTCGGGAGAGAACGACGAGTTTGCTCGGAGCCAGCTCCTGTGCCAGGTCACAGAGTTCGTCGGCTAGATCGTCGGCGGGCGTGGGCCTGCGGGAGAAGACGTCGCCGTCACCGGGTCGGGCCAGTTGCACGAACAGCCGTTCAGCAGAGGACTGTTGAGCTCGCGTCAATCCTGAAATGGTCTCTTCCGCGTATTTGACGAGAGCACCCGCGACGCCTCCCAGCTGGTCGTAGGCGGCATGGGTGAGCATCGAGGAGGCACGCCGCTTCCACAGCTCCGTCAGGGCGAACTGGACCAGCGGCATCCGCCCGGGTTCATTGCCCGCGTCCGCCACGATCCGCTCCGGCAAACCCTGTTCGAACCACAACCCCGGCACGGCATCGACCGGCGCGGTCACCGCCCGCGCCAGCTCATCGGCGGCCAGAGGCGCGAGGAACTGCACGGCGTCGCTGACCAGGTCGGACGTACCGGGTGTCACCAGGACGTCTAGGGAGTCGGGCCGGGTGGTGGCGACGACCCGCAGCACAGCCTCACCATCCTTGCCCGCCAAGGTGGCGAGCAGCCCGAACAGCACACGTGCCTCGTCCGGTTCGGCGCCCGCGTACTCCTCCAGCTGATCGACGAAGAGGACGTGTCCGGCGCCGTCGGCGCGGGCGAGGACCCGACTGCGCAAGGTGACGGGATAGCCGTTGCGGGTCTTGAGACGCTCCGCCCACTTGTCGACCTTGTCGGACCTGTCGGACTCGTCGAGGTCCGGCTCCAGGATCCCGATGAGAGACCCTGCGAGCAGGTCAGAGGCGGGAATACCGGGCACCGGTCTCAGCTCGGTCACACTCATACCCTCAGCCCGCAGCCGGGGCAGTACCCCGGCCCGCACGAGGGACGACTTCCCGCACCCCGAGGGCCCCGCCACCAGCGTCACCGGCCGCCTGCCAACGGCCGTATACAGACGGTCGATCTCGCTGTCCCGCCCGTGGAAGAACCCCGCGTCGTCCTCCGTGAACGCTGAGAGCCCCTTGAACGGGCAGCGCGGCTTCAGGATCCCTTCGTCGACCAGCGCGGCCGACGGCAACAGGTACGCGGTGCTCGCACCCTTGTGAGCGGTGACCGTCATCCCGACGACGCCGCCCTGAGCGTCGTCCCAGACCGGCCCTCCGCTGAACCCTTCCAGGATGCGCGGCCCCGGCTGGTGTGCCTCCATCTGCAACAGGCCCGAGCCCTGCCTGGCACGCAGCGTGCCCCAGGCCCATACGCCGTGGTCGACGTGCTCCGGGTAGCCGAACGCCCTGAACGTGTGCCCCCATACGCCGGTCCCGTCGACGAGCGGCGCTGGCCGCGCGCCCTCAACAGGGGCGTCGAGCCGCAGCACCGCGACATCCGCCCCGCCGCGTTGCCAGGACTCCACGATCGCCCGCACCCGGGGGCGGCCATCCACCAGCGGGAAATCGAGGTTCACCGGCTTGCCGGTTCGGTCTGCGTCGTTCGGTCCCCCGAGCGCGCGAACGACGACATGGGCGCAGGTGCACACCACATCGGGGGCTATGAGAAATCCCGCGCCAACCACTTCACCGGCGCTCGACCGGATACGCACATGCGACGGCTCAAGGACGTCGCTCTCCCATGCCGCAGTCACGGACTCCCCCTCTGACGTGTCGCGTGACACGCCAGCCTTCCCGGTGCGTCCTCTGCGTACAACTCGACATGCCCATACGTAAATTGAAGTTTCACTCGGTGTAGAAGTGTGTCTCTTTGCGAAGACATCCAGGCCCCAGGAAATGCCGCTGTCCCCGGTACGGCGGAAAGTCCCGGACGGGCGCGATCGGTGGCAGAGGCTCACAGTTGCGTTGCCTGGGTCCGTGAGAAGCGCATGGCGACGCCGTTCTTGATGAGGGCGAGGCGGACGGCGGCCAGGCTGGTTCCTTCGCGGTCGGCGATGTCTTGCAGGGAGACATTGCCTTGTTCGTACCAGGTGCGCCATTGCGGTACGCGGGTGGCGGTGTGCTGGGTACGCCGGAAGCGCGGCCCGCTCCAGTCGACGGGGTGCTGGGACAGCAGATAGATGACGTGGGCGGGGGTCGTTTGCAGGGTGTGCGCGAGCTGGGCGATGGAGAAGCCGCCGCCGGGCATGGCCTGGTGAAGCTGCGCGGGGGTGATGCCGTCCGGCTCAGGTCCGGGGAGTGCAAGATGACGGAGCGCGCGGGCGGGTGATGGTGGTGTCCACTGGACGGGTTCGTCGATGCCGTGCTCGTCCAGCAGGGTGCGTGCGGTGTGATGGAGCAGTTCGTGCTCGGCGGGCAGGATCCGCCAGCGAAAGCGCTCGTACTGCGCGCGTTGTGAGCGGGTGGCGGGCGCGATGTCCGGGTGCGCGAGGCGCGGGGGTGACCCGGTCAGGGTGTGGAAGATCCAGCGCTGGGCGTGCCTAGTGTCGAGGCTCGGGGCCGCGCGCAGTTGCTTCTGCAGATCCAGCCACGTCTCCGGGTCGATGAGACGGGGGCAGGCGGTGAACAGGGCACGGCGGCGGGCATAGTCGATGGGGGAGCCGTGCGTATCGAGGTGCTCGGCCAGCAGGATCAGTGCGTGCAGGACGCCGGCGCAGTCGCGGCGGCGGGTGAGTTCGGCGAGGAACGCCGACACGGTGTGCCTGCTGAAGGTAGTGCCGGTCAGGCGGGTCGCGTCTTGGATCGAGGTGGTGTTGCCCGCCAGCAGGCAGGCGACGGTGAGGAGTTCGTCCGTGCGTTGGGCTGCGGGACGGCCATCGGCGTGCCGGGGCGACAGACGCAGGGCCCACGCCGGCCACAGAGCCGTCGGCAGCATGTCCGCCCTGGAACTGCGCGCGGTCGGCGACTGTGTCGAGCTGAGCGTGGTGCGGTGGCGCAGCCGGGCCACAGGGATGAGCGTTGTCTCCCGGCTGCAGCGCAGGGCCGCTTCGAGTACTGGGGAGACCATGCTGCTGCGGGCGACGAGGCTGGCCGGGTAGAGCCGGCGGCCATCGGCGGTCACGCGGTCGGTCAGCCACCGCACGGCCCCGCCTGCGGCGCGGATGCTCTCGGCGCGCAGGACGCGGATCGCTGTCGTGGCCGCCACGGCCGCGGCAGCGGCGTCGCCGGGGGTCACGCTACTGGGCGGATTGACACCCCGGGCGTCCGGCGGGTGCTGGGCACTCTCGGACAGGGGTTGGGCGCGGTAGCGCTCCAGGCGGTCCAGGACATCGGACGGGGCCACAAGGCGCAGGTCCTCGGGTGTCGCGTGGTGGAGGACCAGCGTCGCCAGAGCCTTCACGTCGCGCAGCACCATCGCCAAGGACACGCCGGCCGGCCCGTACAGCGGCCAGTGCACCGTGCGGCCTGGGGCTTGGAGGAGGGTGTCGATGAGGCGTTGGGTCTGTGCCACGGGCCCGTCGGGAGCGATCGCGGTGACCGGGGTGTCGGTCAGGGGGTGGTGGCAGCGCGGCGGTCGCGGCCCGCCGTCGGGGGCGGGGCTTGAGCACCATCCGGGACGGGGGGTTTGGGTGCGAGGATGCGCGCGGAGGCGGGGGATGCGCTGGCAGGCCGGGCAGCGGTCGGCCAGCAGCACTTGATGCCGGGTGCAGGCGAAGGACCAGCCCAATCGCCAGGTGATCTGCCAGCGTCCGCCGCTGTCCGTCAGGCAGGCGGGGCAGAATCGGGACCCTGCCTTGCCCCACAGCACCTGTGGGCGCACCCGTCGTTGTTCGGGCAGGATCACCACCGCATGCCCGTCGAAGGGCTGCAGGGTCATCCCGGCGAGTACGTCTTCGCCCACCCCGGTGACCTCGGTGATGGAGGACAGCTCGTCGCGGGTGGTCAGGATGGCCCAGCGCGGCAGCACCAGTGCCGCCATGGCCGGGTCACGGTTGGGCAGGCCGAGCGCGTTGAGCACGTCTGTGAATGGGCAGTTCAGGCGGGCGGCGATGAACTCCAGCCAGGAGTCCAGGGCCTCCCCGGGATACGGGGCGCACCGGATCGGCAAGGTTCGCCGCATGGCACTCACCTACGAGTGGTCCGCGCCCTGCGGGGACGGCTGGTGGCCTTGCCCGCGCGAAACGCGGATTCCAACTCCCGGCGGGCGTGTTCGGCGGCCTCGTCATTCTTGACCCCGTCGAGCAGGTCCCGGGTGAGGCGTTCGGTGCCAGTGCGCTGGGCCCGCTGACAGCCTCGGTTGATCAACGTCATCAGCGAGCCGATGTGCCCGGTGCTACGGGCGAAGAGGTAGTCCGACAGGTCATCGGCGAGCATGCCGGGATACTTGTCGGTCAGAACGATGCGCTGTTCCAGGGCCAGCAGCAGCTGTCGCCAGTGATGGCGGCCCTGGTCAGTGTCGATGGTGAAGGGCGGCATGTCCAGGCGGGTGGTACGTCGGCCGGTCTGGGCCAGCGCGGTCTCGCCGACCGCCTCGCCCTCGCTGAACAAGCCTTTGTCCGCGAGCCCTACTCCGACCTTGAGGAGGGTGACGGGGAACTCGTTGGCGATCCATTTGAGATGGTTGCTGACCTCGATGCCGCTGGTCTTGCGCCATTTGAGGAAGTGCAGGTCGTCCAGTACAAGCAGGCGGACGTCGCAGGACAATACGCAGTCCAGGGCCTGGAGACCGAGCTGGGCGGCGGTGGAGGTCTGGCGTCCGGGGTGACCGAAGAATTCGAGCATGGCCCGGTTGAGGTCCTTCATGCCGGTGTTGCCGGTGAGTCCCACCCGGCACACCGGCCACCGCTCGTGCCCCTGCGCGGTGAACGTCCCGTGCTCGGCGATCTCCCGGCGGTGGAACTCCCGGGCGAAGGCGAGAACGGCGGTGGTCTTGCCCAGCCCCGGAAAAGCATCAACGGCCACGGCCCCCTTGGCCCTGTCCCCGTCCTGCAGATTGCTGTCCACGATGTCCCACAGGTCCTCGTGCAGCGCGGCCAGCTGAGGAGTACGGATCGGGCCCAGGTTGGCATGCCACTGCCGCCGGGCACGGTTGTAGGCATCCCGCTCGGCCGCATCCAGGATCCTCAGCTCATCCCGGCTCAGTACCGGGGGCTGGGAGCGGCCCGGTGCGTCGCAGAACGCCTGGAAATCCTCCTTCCGCGACAGCGTCAGAACCGCCGTACTCACCTGTTTCGAGGGAGCGTTCACACGTCCTCCAGCGCGTCGGCGTAGAAGTCGTCCACGTCGGTCTCGTCGTCATCGCCCATCTCCGCGGCCGGCGCGAGCCTCTCAGACGCTGCCGGTCTCGGCTCGTGGCCCAGGGCCCGGCGTACGGACGGTAGCGAGGCTGCCTCCGATTCGCCGGTGTCGGGCAGGTCGATAGCGGCTTGTTCACGGGACAGGCGCAGGGCCATACGCCGTTCGGCCAGCGTCGTGCCCAGTCCGAGGTTCCAGCGTTCCAGGAGGTCCGCGACGGCGAGCCGGTCATCGGGGTAGCGGTACTTCGCAGCGGCCAGCTTCCGGGCGAAGAGCAAGGCGTCCTCACTCAGCGGCATGCGCGCCGCCGGTGCGTGCTCCCAGGTCAGCGTGTGCCACGTGCGGGTGGCGGGATCGCGGAAGTAGATCCGGGTGATGTCGTCCGGATCGACCTGGAACGGCCAGCCGTTCTTGCCCGGCCCGTCATAAGGGCTGCGGATCCCGGGATCCGGCAGACCGGGTCCGCGATAGCGTCGGCGACCGATCTCGACTCCGTAGTGCTGGATCGTGCGCCACTTCGTGGGCAGGAACTCAAACGCGAGATCGGGGTCCCGTGGGGTCTCGATGTAGCCGGCCCGGGCCATGCCGTGCTCGAACATCTGCGCTGGGGACATCCGCAGACCTGGCAGGCCCGGGTCGACCAGGCTGGTGTGCGGCCGACAGTGGTAGACCGTCGCTGTCCACTCCCGGACGATCGACTCCAGTTCGTCGAGGAAAAAGAACGCGTCTCCTTCCGGGTTCTCTCCGCGGGAGTGGATGTCGGGGCCCTTGTAGGCGGGCAGCGCCTCCAGCAGCCCCTCACGCAGGGTTCGGAAGTAGCGCTCCACCGGTCCCTTGTCGCGGCCCGTCCGCAAACGCCCGGGCTGGATAGATATCCCCATCCGGCGGCAGACGCTGGTCAGATGCTCCGAAACGTAGACCTTGCCGTGGTCGACCACCAGCGTCTCAGGCACCAGCGGCGGCGAGGCCAGCCCGGGCCCGGTGGCCCCCTCGACGTCGACCAGGACCGTCCTTGGAATGCCGTGCTCGGGCCAGACCGCGTGCCGCGGCCAGTCCCGCCCTGCCGGCCGCGGGCGGAAGCACTGATAGAGCACCGCGCTCACGTCCACCGCCTTCGTGGACACCGGCGTCACCCTGATCCCGGTGATGCAGCGGGTGTACCAGTCCATCGCGACCGTTAGCTCGGCCTGCACCCACCTCAGCGTCAGCGGATCGAACGCGAATACATCCAACCGCGTGGTGTCCATCAGCAGGTACTCACCCGGCCTCGTCGGCTGCAGCTTCCCGTAGGGTCCCTCCGGCCTCTCGGCGATATCCCGGTTCCGTTTCGTACTCAGCCGGAACAACGGGTGGCGACGCTCCAGCTCCGCCAGAATCCGGTAAGCCGTCGCCTGGCTCGGCAGATGAACCGCATCAGGGCCATAACGGGCGATAACGCGTGCTCGGGTGCGTTCGATCACTATCTTGCGCGAAGGCTTCGACTCTCCGGTGTGCTCGACCATCACCTCCAAAGCCGTCTCCACCCACCGCTCATCAGCTCCAGCCGCCGCCCCGCCAGACTGCTTCCTCTTCGCAACCAGGCCGGCCTCTCCGTGCCGCCGGAAGTCCGCAACCCACTGCTTGACGGTGCGGACATGAACCCCCAGTTCCATCGCCTTAGCGGCGTACTTGGGCTCCACCGGCCCGCCGGGCGGATAGTCGCGACGCGGTTCCCCGTCGTGGGCCCACTCAGGACTTCCAGAACGGAAACCTGTCAACAGTTCACGGACATGTGCGGCCCGTTCGAGGACCTGGAGCCGTTCACCTTCCTGCAGTTGGTCCAGCACCACCGAGGCGATCTCCTCAACATCGTCAGCCTCTGGGCCGGGCTGGTCGGGAATCACGGCCGCCCGATCGGAAAACAGCAGTTCTTTCAACGACAGACGCAGAAGTCGGCCCCGACTGTCCCTGAGAACCACCTCATTACCTGCCGTGGTCGCAGCCATCTCCACCATCTCGACGGTCTCCCCGTCGTAGCGAAAACGCGTTCCGACCCCCACCCGGGCCCCGGCCCCGCTCACGCTGGCTGCCTCAACACATTTGCAGGGCTGAGCGGTTGGTCGAGATCCGTGCGGAGATCGTGCGCCCAAAGCAAGTGATAGACCGCGGCACGGACGTGGAGTTCGGGCCAACCAGGCAGGCACCGGACTGCCTCATCCAGCAGGACGCCGTCAAGGTCGGCTCGGCGTAGCGCATCCAGGATCTCGGGTGAGAATAACCAGTCCCGCCGGTAGCCGGCCAGAAAGCGGATGTTCTCCAGTTCCGCGTCCGGCGGCTCACTCCAGACCTCGTACCGCCAGCCACGGGACTCCACCGCCCGCCGGGTCCAGTCGAAGGTGGATGCCACCTCGGGCCGACGCAGCCGTTGACGTGGCTTGACGTCAACCACGATAGGTCCCTGGCTGGTGATCAGCAGATAGTCCGGGATGTGCTTGCGGACCTTGTCCGCCGCCACGGTCTTCATCAAGAACGGCTGAGCCACGATGCGGTGTACGGACGGATCGAAGTCAGCAAAGAGAAGCCTCGCCAACTCCAGCCGCGACTCATAGATCACGTGGTCACGCATCGTCGCCGACCAGTAGGCCCCGGAGTAGTGCTTCTGCCCGCGATACCAACGGAATGTGCGCCACGGGGTCGCCGATCCCAGCAGGTCGATAGGCACTGTCATCCACGACAGATCGTCGACACACTTGCCGTCTCGCGAGCGAGCACTGACTACTGCGGTGGGACTTTCCATGGCGTATCCCCAACTGGGTGAGGCCCCGTACGCCCACGATGCCCACCCTCCGTGAGGAGGGCGGGCAGAACCTGCCCCTATCACCCGAATGAGTGAGTACGGCGAGCTGGAGGTCTCAGCACAACGCCATATATGGCCCTGATATGCAGTCAGCTCTGAGAATGTGGCGCAGTTTTTGAGAACCTACAACCGCCGCCCTGGGACACCGTTCGCCGGGGGCAGACAGGAAAGAGTCGAGAAGGACTGGCCAACGCGCGTAGAGCCATGTCAACGTAGACGACCTTCCCCGCAAATACCCAGGTCAGATAGGTGACTGGTCCGTGGCTCCGGTGAGCTGCTGAGTCGCTCGCGCCGCTGGCCGTCTCATTCGAACCAAGACCTAGACCGATGGCTTCTGGAGTCGTCGAGCTACACGTGCTGGAGACCCCGGCCTCTGCCGGGCATCGGATCCAAGGAGGACTCAGGAGGTTCCACACGACGCCGCTCCTTACTTCCGCACCTTGGACGATGCGATCCCTGCCGTCCCGTACCTCTGCTTTCCGAACCCAAGGAGACCTTCCCGTGGAACCCTCGGAGATGACCGTCGGTGACGCCATCGACCTCCTGTCGGCGTGTGACCGGACCGCGCCCCTGCGGCTGGCGATGAACCCGTTCTTCCCCATGGCCCACCGCCCGGCGCAGGTCGTCGAATCCCGCGACGAGACGGGACGGCCCGTCGTCTACCTGGCCGAGGGACGGGACGCGGACAGCCAGCTCGGGCATCTGCCTCCCGAGGTAGCCGTCGCCCTGACCTGGCAGGCGCCCGTCCAGGCGCCCCCGCGCCGCCCCCGCCGCACCGCCCGCGGCCAGTAGATCCGCACCCAGACCCGGAGGCGCCCCTGAACCCCCACGACCCGTTCGACCCGTCCACCCCGAACCAGGCTTTGCCCGCGTACTGGGTCGGTCCCCGGCATCTGGCCGGTGACGGCGGACGTCTCTACGACACCGTCGCCGACGCACTCGCCGGCCTGAACTGGACGAGCCTGGTGATCATCCGCGGACGACAGGAGCCGGACGAGGCGCCGGAGGACCGGCAGGTCCTACGCAGCACCGTCCTGCACATCAGCCCCGACACCCTGCGGTGGGCCCAATGGGTGCTGCCGGACGAGCCGTTCCAACTGGGTGACCTGCCGATCGCCTGGCAGGTGTGCGCCCGCGAGGAGGCGACCACGCCGCTCGCGCAGTGGTCCGCCTACTTCACCCCCGACGTCCCTGGCGAGGCCATCGTCGACTTTCTCTTCGCCCTCGACGCCCGCGAGCAGCCCGCCGCGCAGTTCGCCCCACCCGAACTCGTCCTCGATGCCGTCACCGCCAACGGCTGGCTCCGCGACATCGATCAGCCCGGCACCGCCGCGATGGACCCGACGTTCACCTCGCACCTCGCCCTCGGCGAGGTACCGGCCCTCATCCAGGACGCCGACCCGCGCACCCTGGATACCGGAGGGGATCAGGCGGGCCCGGCCGGATGGCAGGCGTGGGCAGAGCTGACACTCGGTGCTCCGTGCCTGTGGGCAGCGTCGTTCAGCGGAAGCGTGCCGCACGACCTCGTCGCCGCGTTCGCCGGCTCCCTCAGTTCCACAGCCCCGGTCCTGCGCCGCGTGCTGCCCGAGAGCACCCGGGATCGGCTGCTCCGCGCACCGGCCGGCTGAGCGGTACGACCCTGCTCAGTTCCCTTGGCGCGCATCCTCGACGGCAACGGCACCCGCGCCGTTTCCGGCCCTGCCACCGCGATGGCCCGAATAGAGGCTGGCGGCCCGGTCGTGCGGCACGACCGCGACGGCGGCACGCACTGGATTGCCGAAGCCGGTTCGGCGGACGAGGGGCGCGAGCACACCCCTGACCTGATGGGGCATCGCACCCCCTGCGCCTATTCGCACTACAAGGTGCAATTTCAGAGAACAAAGGAGGACTGCACGTGATTGCCGAACAGCAGGACACGCTCAGTCGTGCACACAAGGCCGTACCTGCCCATGAGCCGCTTCCCAGCCCCAAGGCGGCCCTGGTGGGAGTTGCGGCGACGGTCTGGGTGCTGCGCCGTTGGGGTCGGCAAGACGACGTGGTGACGCTCCACTCCACGGAGGATTCCGCGCTCGCCGATCTTGCCGAGTACGTTGGGCTGTCGTGGAGTAACGTCGCCCATCAGAACGACGTCCCTGACCAGCCGCCTGGCGACACCCGCAAGGCCGTCCAGCTCTACTACGGGCCGGCCCGTGACAGTCGCCCCGATGAGGGCTACAGCCTGTTTGAGCAGGAAGTCACGGCTCACGCGGAGACTCGTATCGTTCAGCTCGACAGCACCGTTCATCCGCCGCTGGACACCGACGCCTGCCATCGCTGCGGTGGTATCGCCTTCCTCGCCCGCGCCGCCGAGTGGGTCAGCACCCCCCCCGCGCTGTGCGTCGACTGCCATGAGGCGCTCGGCACCCAGCAGGCCCGGGACGGACACCAGTGTCTTGACGGCTGCCCGCAGCCCGCCAGTCACACCGGCCTCTGCCGCCCCTGAGCACGCTGTTCCTTGCCCGGCGCATCGGAACCTGACCGAGCGCCTTCGCCACACCAGAGCCCTGCCTCCCGGAAACGGGACGCAGGGCTCTGGCGCTGTACCGCCTACGGCTTTGATGAGGAACGCGGGTCTGCCAGCGCGGACGTCGTGGTTCGAAGGCGGTCGTGACCTGGTGTGACACCGGTCGGCAACAGGACGCCTGGTTCTGGAACTGGCACGTTCCCCCAGGCGCGTACCTCCTCGTCAACGCCTCCAGCGGCCACGGACCGCACAGCCACAACCCGGACGTGCTCTACGTACAGCCCGGCCAGGCCGCCCGCGCCGCTCAACGAGCCGGCCGGTAACGCTCTGCTGCCTCCGACCCACGCGGGCCGGAGGCAGCAGCACGTCGTGCGGGCAGGTCAGCTCGTCGCTGTGGCCTTGGCGAGGGCCTTGTCGAGGTGGCGGTCGACGAGAGCCGGGGAGCCCGACACGATCAGCAGCAGATGACCGTCGCGTACTGCGGTCTGCTTGACCACGGTGCTCCGCCCTCCCGTGGAGAATGTCAGGAGCTGGCTCCACTGCTCATCACCGCGGTCGCGGGGAGCGGGCAGCTTCTGTGAGGCCACGTCGATGGGGGTGCCGCCCGAGACGACCTGATAGGCCGGGCAGCCGGTCATCGCGTCGAAGATCCGGGCGACGCCGTCGGACAGTTTGTTCGCGCTGTCGCTGTACAGCTCCTCGGAGATCTCCAAGGAGTCGGCGCCGTAGGTGAAGTCCGCCGTCGCCTTGTGCGGGAAGGCGAGTGTGCCGCCGGTCGCCGCGTCGCCGCGTCGCCGCCCAGCTTGCTCAGGGTGGGGCAGCCGATGACGGTGACGTCGTCGTGCTCGGCGGGACGCTCGGGCGTGCGGACGTAACCGCTGCCGAGGTCGCCCGCGTCGAGCAGGAGCTTGTCCAGGGCGGCTGACGACAGCGGCGATGTCTCCCGCTCGCCGTTCACCGGGGTGCCGGAGCGAGAGGGGGACGGGGCGGTGGGCGTGGGCTGGCTGGAGGTGGTGGAACAGGCGGGCAGGACGAGGAGGGTGACGGCGGTGAGGCCGAGGACGGTGGTGGTGACGCGGACGCGCACGGACGGACCCCTTGTACTGGACGGCAGGCTGGGCAGTACGGGCCCGCAGGCCCGGTGGGGTCGTAGGAGTTGGGGGTCAGTGGCCGAGGTGGCGCAGACAGTCCTGGAACGAGGCGTGCGTCGCGTCCGAGGGGCCGGAGTGCCGGTTGTACCAGGCGGTGTCGAGGCGCGTTTCGTGCTGTTGGTGGCCGGCCCGGCAGCGCAGCCAGATCTCGCCGCGGGTGGAGATGATGAGCCAGTCCCGGTAGGCGGCGCACTCGGTACAGGCGACGACCTCGTCGTCGAGGACGATCGGCCAGGGCCAGGGCATCACCTGGCCCGCGACCTGGTCGTGGCTGGGCACCCGCAGCTCCGGCGGCAGGAAGTCGTCCACGACCGCCGCCGGCTCAGCAGGCGGTTCCGGGACGGTGGCCGCAGGGTGTGGCCACCCCTGGTTCGCGATGATGCGCGCCTCGAATTCCGCGTGCCGGCGCTGTATCTCGGCCATCTCCGCCTCCGCGCGGCGGCGCCCTATCCGGTGGAACAACCCAGGTCCTCCTCGTCTCGTCCTGCACACATGATGATCGTGCCGCAGCTTCCTGACCAGCGTCCATTCACAAAGTCTGTAGTCCTTGCCTGCGGTTGTGAGATCCGCTCCGTGCCTGTGCTGGTCCCGTGTCCCGGCCGGTCCCGTGGTCGTCGGGCACCGTCGTGGTGGTGTCCGCGGGGAGGCCGGCGGCGCGGCGCAGTCGCCACACGAGCACGTCACTGACCGACGCCGCACTGTCCAACTCCCGTTGTCCGACTGCTTCGGTGAGAAGGGCGGCCGGGTCGTGGCCGGCGCGCTCGGCGTCGGTGAGTGTGGCGGCCAGGGCGTACCAGCCGGGTTCGGCAAGGATCCGCTGCGCCAGATCCGGCAGCGCCTCGCGCAGTACGGCAGTCTGCCGCTGCCGCAGGGAGCGGCTGAGGGATCGACCGCGCTGGTAGAGGGCGCCCAGGGGTTGTGCCGCGGCGGTCTCGTAGGCGGTCCGCAGACGCCCGGCGGCCCGGCGGGCGGCTTCGGCCTGCTGGGCGTGGCCCTTCTTCGCGTGCCAGTGTGCGGCGGCGGTGATGAGGAAGAACAGCATGTCGATGGCCATCGCGGTGGTGGCGCCGTCCTCGCCGCGGCCGAGGGCAGGGCCGCTGTGGACGAGGTCGTGTGCGGCCTGCCGCAGTGCCCGGTCGTGTCCGCGTACGGCGCGGATGTGGGAGCGGGAAGCCCGCTCGAACGCCCAGGCCGCTTCGCGTAGTTCGCGGCGGGTGTGGGCGGCGGACGTCTTCGCCAGGGCGTCCAGGATTTCCCCGGTCGCCGCGATGTACGCGGCGGCGACCGCGTCGTCGCCGTGCTCGATGACCAGCACCGCCTGCCACGCTGCCGACGCCGTACGCCGGCGCGCAGCGGCCGGCCCGCCCGACACCGCCTCACCGAGCGCAGTGTCCGAGGCATGAGTGCCGACGGACCAGCGTTCCCGGATACGGGGCAGCGACAGGTCCGGGGCGAGGCGTGCGCCGGGGTAGAACACCGGCTCGCCGTCCTTGTTGAGGTCGTCGGGCAGGGCGACCTTGTATCCGAGGATGTCGCCGGAGGGCGCGGCGCGCTGACGGATCAGGAGGCCGGCGGCAGCAAGCCGGTCGAAGAACTCCTCCTCGCTGCTCGCGCCGGCCACCGCCCGTCGTACCGTCTCGCGCAGTTCCTCGCGGGCGGTGCGTTCGCGGCCCTGGCGGTGGGCCTTGTGGCGTTCGGCGCTGGTGGGCCGGGGGGCGGCGGTGCCGTCGCCGGGCGTGACCTGGTGGAGGCCGAGTTCCTTCTCGATGAGTCGGCACTCGGCCTGGGCGCGTTTGCCGGAGCGGTAGTCGTCGGGGCGGCTGCCGTCCTCGCACACCAGGGTGGCGACGATGTGGATGTGGTCGTCGGCGTGCCGTACGGCGGCCCAGCGGCAGCCGGGCTGCCCGCCGCCGGGGTCGATGCCGGTGGCGGCCACGATCCGCCGGGCGATCTCACCCCATTCCTCGTCGGACAGGATCCGGTCGTCCGCCGTCGCGCGCACGGAGGTGTGCCAGACGTGCTTGGCCGGGCGGGCATGCTTAGGCAGGGCCATCACGGGCTGGTCCAGGAGCTGCTGCAGGTCTTCGAGGGTGGCGTTGGGGTCGCGGCCGGGGTCGGGGGCCATGCCGTCGAAGGAGGCCACGAGGTGGGGGTCGGTGTGGTCCTCGTACTTGCCCGTGTCGTAGAGGTACTTGAGGAGGCCGAAGGTCCGTGATCCGGCGTTGTTGACGCTGGGGATCATGAGCCGTGGCGTTCGATCAGGCGTGTGGCGGCTTCGTGCGCGGTGTCGGCTGCCCGCCGTACGGCGGCGACGGCGGCTTCGAGCTGGGGGGCGTCTGCACCGGAGTTGAGTGCTTTGACGGCCTGGTTGAGGTTGCTGCCGGCCCAGCCGAGCCGACGCCGGCTGTCGAACAGGGCTGTGATCACTTCGCGTTCGTCGGCGATCTCGGCGCTGGTGCGGTCGAGGTCGCGTGCGGCGGCGAGCGCGGCGCGGGCGAGGAACCCGGCGACGGACAGATTGCATCGGGCGGCGGCGGACTTGATCAGGGCGAACTCTTCGTCGTTGAAACGGGTGTTGGGCTGGTGCAGGCGCTTCGAGGCGCGTGGCTGACGCGGACGCTGACGGGCACGAGGAGCGCGCTGTCGGCGTACGCGCGGCTCGCTCGGCTTCTCCTCCTCACCTGGCTTCGATCCGCCCCCGGTCGAAGCCTCCAGGACCTGCGCCCCCTGGTGCAGGTTCTCCCCGTCCCCCTCGGGGGCGGGGTTGGCGGAAGCTACGCTTCCGCCCCAACTTGCTGGCCGCGAGACTGAGTTGGAGTCGGGAGCGGGTTGTGAGGTGTTGCGGTTCCGGGCGGGGTGCGTCATCGGGATTCGGGCCTCGTGATGCGGGTCTGGTGCTGGATGGTGGCGGCGAGTGCGAGGATGTCGGCCGGTCCGGGCAGGACGCGCACGGCTCCGTCGGGGTGGTCCTGGACGAGCCATTGGCCGTTCGGCGTACGGACGGCGGCGTGCAGGAGCCGCCGGCGGACCAGGACGTCCGCCCAGGCGCCGGCCTCGGCGGCGGTGGGCGCGGATGAGCGAGGGGAACGCGGAGTCATGGCGTACCTCCTTGAACGAGGGCGGTGGCCCGGCACGGAGCCGGGCCACCCTACGTGGATTGAGGGTTGAGCTGGGGTTTTGCCGGGTCAGCCGCACTCGGGGCAGCGCCCGACGTGGCTGGTGAGCGCACGGGCCATCCGCTGCTTCGTCGCGACAGCCTGCTTGGCGCTGGACTTCGACGCTGGCCTGCCCGAGTGCCGCTGGGAGTGGGCGAGCATGAAGCCGATCTCCCGCTCGTACTCCGCGCGGACGGTGTCGAACTGGCGGCAGGTCTTCATCGGGTGGTGCTCCTTGTCTTCGTGGTGTCGTCGTGCCGCAGTTCCTGCAGGACGAGGCTGAGCCGGTCGTTCCGGCCGCCTGTTAGGCCCTCGCGGCGGAGGATCTCCCTCAGCTGGACCCGGGTGACGGACGCGTTGCCGTCCCGGGCGAGCAGGGCGGGGACGTGGGGGCGGACCTGCTGGACGAGCTGGTCCACCGACTGCTCCGGCTCGCGTGCCTGGCGCCGTGTCTGCTGGGTGTGGGACCGGCCGCGCTTCCCCTTGTTCTTGGCCCTGGACTTCCTGGGCACTGTTCGCCGGAGGGGGACCGTGTGTCCCCGGTCCCCGGTGGTGTCGGTCCCCGTGTCGGTGTCGTTCGGTCCCCAGTCCCCGGTGGTGTCGGTCCCCGTGTCGGTGTCGTTCGGTCCCCGGTCCCCGGTGGTGTCGGTCCCCGTGTCGGTGTCGTTCGGTCCCCGGTCCCCGGTGGTGTCGGTCCCCGTGTCGGTGTCGTTCGGTCCCCGGTCCCCGGTGGTGTCGGTCCCCGACTCGGCGGCGTTTGGTCCCCGATGCGACTCAGGGCCCTGAGCAGGCACTTCGCGTGCCAGTTGCTCGGTCCCCACCTCTCGGGTGTCCCTTTCCGTAGCGTTCGGATCGGCGGGACCGGTCCCCGGGACCGCAGCTGGTTGTGGGGCCTCGGTCCCCACTCCGGTCCCCGAGTTCTCGCCTTCGGTCCCCGCGCTGACCAGTGCCTTGGCGACCGCATTCCCGGGGACCGGTCCCCTCGGAGCCGTCGGTCCCCGGTCCCCGTTCAGCTCGTCGGGACTGTAGGGACCGTCTTCGGGGACCGGCGCCTTCGCGACCGATGGAGCGGGGACCGTGGCTGGTGTTGTGGTGCCCGGCAGCGGGGACCACGGTGAGGGCAGGGGGACCGTGGCGAGGCCGAGTGCATGTCGGCGGGCGGCGAGCTGGTCGAGCAGTCGCGCGCGCTGGAGGGGGTCGGTGCCGACCGACGCCGTGGCGACGGCCTTCGACAGGCGCCGCGTGAGGCGTCGGCCAAGCCGGTTCCGCTGCTGTTCGGGTGTGCGCTCCGCGAGGCGGGCGGCGAGGGCGACTGCACGGGTGGTGGCGCGGTCCCGGGTGATCTGAGCGGCGTCGCGGTCGCGCGTGGCGATGCCGAGGCGGGACAGGAGCCGCTCGCGTGCTTCCCGGCCCAGGACGGCGATCAGTCCGTGGGAGGCGGCGTCCGGGGTGCGCAGGCGTAGTTCGATGCCCATCGCGAGGTGCCACAGCATCGCCGCCATGACCGGTCCGACGAAGGCCCTGACCGTGCCGCCGATCGGGCCGCTCTCGGCGTAGGCGGGGATCACCTGCACCCCGGTGATGACCCAAACCAGCGTGCCCGGCAGGCCGGGAGCGCCCTGGGTGGCCAGGTTCTGGCGGGCCATCAGCGCGGTCGCGAAGAGCGCCAGTTCGGCGGCGGCGAACATGGCGGCGCGCTCGGCCGTGCCCGCCATGTCGAGGTAGTCGGCGGCGAATCGCCAGCTGGTGTCGGCGCTGTAGGCGGTGCAGCCGAGCGCGGCGAGGGCGGCAACCCTGACCGCCGGACTGCCGAGACGTTTCTGCGGGAGCGGCTTCCGGCGCCGGATCGTCCAGACGATCAGCACCAGCAGCAGGGTGGTCGGCACTCCGGCGGCGAGGAGGAGAGGGAGGTCCGGAGCGGAGCCGAGGGCCAGGACGGGGTGGGTCATGCGGCCTTTCCGAGAGGGGCAGGCACCGGTGCCGGTGTTGCCGGGCGGGCTGCCGACGGCTGTGTGCCGGGGGCGGCGGGCGCGGGGCTGCCTGTGGCCGGGGTGTTCTTCTTCCGCTTCTTCTTGGGGCGCGGGACGCCGTAGGTGCGGTCGCGGTCGAAGACCTTGTTGGCGGCCTGGCGGAGCAGGTCACGGGCGTGGTTGTGGCTGATCTGCAGGGCTGTGGCGAGCCGGTCGGGCCGCCAGCCGCGTACGTAGGCGTGGTCGATGACGACCTTCCGCTCGGCCTCGGTCAGGTGCACGTCGCGTCCCTGGAAGAAGGCCGTCACGCGCCGGTAGTCGAGGCGTTTGTGCAGTCCGTCGTGCCAGGGGCGCCGCTCGGCTTCGGTGAGGCCGCCCCAGATGCCCTCCTTGAGGACGTTCTCCAGGGCGAAGTTCAGGCACTCGCAGCGCACCGGGCACCAGTCGCACAGCTCTTTCGCCTCCGCGATGTCCTCGTGGTCCCGCGGACCGGGGAAGAACACCGCGTCGGCGTCCTCCACGTCCATGCCGTGGCACGCGCCGTGGATGTGCCAGTGGGTGTCGGCGATGCCGCGCAGGCCAGTGGCCGGCGTTTCGTGGGTGGTGATGTGGCGCAAGGGGTTCTCCGATGTGCTGCCGTATCGCCGGCGGGGGCGGGACTTGGCGGCGCTGCGTCGGGCGCCGACTGCGGCGCGTGGGCGGGCGCCGGGGCCGGGGCGGGACGATGAGGGTGAGGGGCGCGGTGCATTGGGAGGGGTGCGCCCGCCGGATGCGCCGGTCAGGCCATGGCGGGCTGCTGGGCCTGCTCGGTCTGCTGGGCGGCGGCGCGATCGAGGCGGCCAGGGTGCGGGATGGCGCGTGGAGCGGTTGCGAGCACTCCGTCGTCGGGGCCGATCCGTCGGCGGCGACACGGCTCACCGGGCTGGGCCTTGCACCACTCGCATCCGACGCTCAGGGCGTCGGGCTGCCCCAGGGCGACGGCTGCTTCGCGGGCTGCGCGGGCGGGCCGGTAGGGCGCGAGTGCGTCGCGGGCGGCGGGCGGTATGCAGGAGCCGACTTCCCGCAGTCGTGCCTCCAGCCTTGGGTCGATCCCGTCGCGCACGCTGGTGATCGCCCGGGCCTGTGCGGGCTGTGCGGTGCCGGCGGCGACGGCGCGGCGGGTGCCGGCCAGTTCGGCGGTCCAGGCGGCCTGGTCGTCCGGATCGGCCGACGGTGTCGGGTCGGAGTGGCGGGCCAGGCGGTCGCGCCGGTAGCTCTCCCAGGGGCGGGCGATGTCCGCGGGCAGGATCTGGTACGGCGAGATGCGGATGTGCCGGTGGGCGGCGACGCGGGCGTCCCAGCCGTGCGGGGTGGCCATCGGCACGTCGCCGAGCAGTTCGTGCCACTGGGCGAGCTGGTCGCGGGCCTCGCCCTGGTCGGTGCGGATGGTGCGGGGGTCGAGTCGGCCGATGTAGGCCAGCAGGGCGGCGGTCTCGCGGCGGTCCATGGTCAGCCCTCCGTTCCGGTCGGCTCGTCGAGGGCGGCGAGGAGAGCGGCGGTGTGGGCCTCGGCCCGCGTCATACCGCCCGGCGTGCCGGGGTGCTTACCGGGTGCGGCGTGGGGGTTCGGGCGGTGGGGGGCGTGCTCCCGGGCGATCCAGGAGCGCCAGTCGGCAGCCCAGGCATCCGCCGTCCTCGGCTTGAAGTCGGCCCGGTGGGCACGCCACTTCGCGTCGGCCGCCTGCAGACCCTGCTCGCCGAGACGGTCGAGGTGCCCTTCCCGGCGAGCCCAGGCGTGGGTTGCGGGGTCGGTCTGCCACTCGGCAGCCGAGAGGACGGCGGCACCACTACTGCTGTACCTCCGGTTCAAATCAGGTTCACTACGGTTCTGTGTGCCGGTGGCCGGTACACCCCCATGCCGGTTTCCGGTACGTCGGGGTGCCGGTTTCCGCCGGGACCTGCCGGTTTCCGGTACTGCCGGTTTCCGGGCCCTCGCGGGGGATTCCGGCACCTCCCGCAGGCGGATCCCGCACCGCCGCAGAGCCGAGAGCCGGAGCTCCGCCGGCGCGGCGGGCCCCTGTGACACCGTCGCATCGCCCTCTTCCTGATGATCACGAAGGGCCTGCGCGATCGCTTCGGCGGCGAGAGGCATGCGGTAGACCGTGCTGCGCTGGGGGCCTACGAGGTCGTCGAGCTGCTCCAGCTCACCGGCGAGGACCAGGCGCTCGACGGCTTCGCGGACCGTGGAGACGGAAGCGCGCGTGCGCTTGGCCAGGCTGGAGAGCGAGGCCCAGGAGACGCACTGCTCGTCGGCCACCCGGTCGGCGATCGACAGCAGGACCAGACGCGCGGCCCCCTTGCTGGAGCTGTGCTCCCACACCCACTCGCGGGCTTCGCTGCTCATCGGCCGCTCCTGGTGAGCGGGCGGGACCGGCGGTCCGCCGGGGCTGTGATGGTGTGCTCCGGCTCGGGGCGCTGAGGCGCCGAGGTGGAGGTGGCTGCCGCGCAGGCCGGGCGGAAGGGCCTTTTGCGCAGGGCAGGAGGCATGCGACACTCCTTTTGCAGTGTTGCCACGCTGAAGCGCCCCTTGGAAGGACTCAGCGTGGTGATGGTGGGCAGTCGCCGCCCTTGCCGGGGCGGGAATGCCGCTTAGCGTCCGGCGTCCGTGAGTTACCGCTCACGGACGCCGCCGCTGTCTTGCGGGACCGTTCCGTCCGGTCCCTGCGTGCTCCTCGTGTCCGTCGTTGCGGGCGGGCTGCCCGGGGACGACGAACATACGCACGACCCTGCGTCAAGATCCAGAGTTGGTTCTCAAACTCTGTAGTAGTTGCAGAGCGTGACGGGGTGGTGGAATCTCGTGACCATCACCCGGCGCGGCCGTAGCCGCCGAAACCTCCGGACGGCCGTTGCCGCGGTCGCCCGGAAGGTTTGGCGAAACGATGCGTCCGCGTCCGGACGGGATCACGGAAGTGGCATTGCGAACGGTGCGATTCTCCGCGTTCTCCGTGAGCCGATCGGACGCGAATTAGGCCCCGATTTAGCGCCCTAACGCTATTCCTGGAGCGGCTCGAAATTGAGCTTTATCAGAGGTTTCGCATGCGACGTGATGCGTGTGTGAAGAGAGGGTGAAGCCTGCCGCGGCTGTGTCTCCCGTCACTCTATTGAACTGATTGCGCATGGAAATGCGTTTCTCATGGGAACGAGCTTCCGTTTTGGCAGAAGGGTGCTGGCGATGGAGAACTTTTCACATCCGGGGAGCGCCAGTCAACACCAGTCAGCGATGGCGTACGGTGGTGGTGTCGCAAGGGTCGGATATAGGGGAAGTTGATCATGGGTGACTTGACGGGGCGAACGTCTGCAGATGAAGGGGCCGTGTTCCGTGAACGGCTGAACTGGCTGTTCGAGCACGTCCATCCGCCTCGGCGAGGGGTCTACAGCAACAAGGAGGTGGCCGCGCGGATCGCCGGTTTCGGGGGCTCGCTCTCCGACTCCTATATCTCGCTGCTGCGCACCGGGAAGCGCCTCAATCCGTCCGCGGAGAGCAAGGCGTGGCTGGCCAGGGCGTTCGGGTTCCCGCATGTCTTCTTTGACGACGACGACGTCGCGACCGAGGCGGTCCGGCAGTTTGCTGCGGTCAAGTCGAAGCAGGCCGGTATCGAGAATGTCTTCTACCGGATGATCGGCCTGTCTGAACACGGATTTGCCCAGGTGCTCAAGGAAGTTGACAGGGTGAGGCAACTCGAAGGGCTCCCCCCAGAGCCAGAGTGACATCCCGTCAAAAAGACTCAGAAGAACGAGAAACAGAGAGAAATATGTGGTCGTCTGCTCGCCAACAGCCCAGTCTCTTGGCGGAATTGAAACTCCCTCAGGTCGCCAGCGTCCGCGACCTCCGGCACGAAGTGACCCGCCGGACAGGACGCACGGTGCACATCGAGGCCGCGACCACTGATCCGGGACGGCGCTGCGGTGTCACGTACGTGACCCGGACCGCCTTCCACATCTTCTTCGACCCGCAGATCAGCCGCGCCCACCAGGACCACGTCATCGGGCACGAGCTGGCCCACCTGTTTCTCGGCCACTACGAACGCGGCCCGGCGCCCGAGGCGCAGCCGCAGGACATCGCGCCGCTGCTCGACCCGGACATGGTCGAGATGATGCTCGGGCGCAGCAGCTACGAGGAGACCGAGGAACACGACGCCGAACTCCTCGCCTCCTACCTCTCCGGCCGCATCATCGAACACCGGCTGCGCACCACGTCCCCCACGGGCGACGACATACAGGAACGGATTGCGCACACCCTCCTCAGCCGCAGAGGGGACGACCGGTGAAGGACCTCCTGCACCCGATCAGCCTGACCGTGGCACTGGTCGGCCTCGCCTTCCTGCTCAGAGACCTTCCCGCCCGGCGCAGGGACACCGCATGGGCAGCGCTGACTGCCGTCTACCTGCTCTCGGCGCTCAGCTTCCTCTTCTCGATCAGCTCCATGTGGCGCGCCATCGACGACACCCTCGGCACCCGGAACCTCGCCGTGCCCCTGGCCCAGAGCTGCGTGGTAGCACTGCTGGCCTGCCAGCAGGTCGTCCTGAGCCACTGGGGATCACCCGCCGACCGGGCACGGCGCATGTCCCGGTACTGGCTCGGCTCCGGCCTTACCGTTATCGGCGGGCTGTTCGTGCTCTTCTTCCTGCTGACGCCCGCCGTCCAGAGACCGACGGACTTCACCCTCTACTACGCGCACGACAACATCTACGCGACCTACCTGACCCTCTACATCAGCGCCTACACCTTCGCCGAGCTCTACCTGACCGTGGCGTGCTGGCGCCTGGCCGGCCGCAGCCCCCGCTCCGCCGTCCGTGTCGGTCTGCGCATCGTCTCCATCGGGGCCGCGGTCACCCTCGGCTACAGCGCTGTCCGCATCGGGAACGTGATCGCCGCAGCCCTGGGAACGTCCCTGGCCGACTGGGAGGACTTCGCCTGGATCTGCGGTGACACCGGCACGATCCTCACCCTCGTCGGCTGGCTCGTCCCCACCCTCGCGGCCCAAGTACGGCGCACCGCCTACGGGATCGGCCTGCGACGGGCCCACCGCCAGCTGCACCCGCTGTGGCTGGCCTTCCACCGGGCCGTACCTGAAATCGTCCTCACACCCAACAGCAGCACTCCAGGCAACCGCCCGCCCGCACAGGGGATCTCCTTCAAGGTCTACCGCCGCGTCGTGGAGATCCGGGACGGACAGACAGCCGTCCGCCCCTACCTCGACCACGACGTACGCAAGGCCAGCGAACAGCGGCACCGGGCTGCCGGCCTCACGGGAGACGAACTCCACGCGGCGATAACCGCCGACCAGATCCGCGCCGCTCTCACCGCGCACACCCACGGCACGCAACCGGCCCGGCTGACCGACTTCGCCGACCAGAACATGAACTCCTCCCACCCCATCGAGGACCTCACCGTCCTGAGCGCCGTCGCCCGCCACTTCGCCCGGCACGACCACCGAGCAGTCTCCGAGGCCGTCAGCACATGAGCACCGACTACCCTGATCTCCCGGCCCACGCCCAGCTCGACGCGCTACGACAGGGCGCCGTCTCCAGCCGGACCCTGCTAGATCTCCACCTTGAACGAATCCAGGCCAGCACCCTCAACGCGGTCGTCACCCTCGACATCGAAGCCGCCCAGCGGGCCGCCGACGCCTCCGACGCACGCCGGGCCCGCGGCGAGTCCGTCGGCGTGCTCGACGGACTGCCACTCACGGTCAAGGACTCCTTCGAAACCGCCGGCCTGCGCACCACCTGCGGAGCCGCAGACCTCCGCGACCACATCCCCGAGCGAGACGCCGACGCCGTCGCACGGCTCCGCCACGCCGGCGCCGTGATCATGGGAAAGACCAACGTTCCCGCCTACTGCCAGGACCTCCACACCGACAACACCCTCTTCGGCGCCACCCGCAACCCCCACGACCGCACCCGCACCCCGGGCGGTTCCTCCGGCGGGTCCGCAGTAGCCGTCGCCGCCGGGCTGACCCCCCTCGAACTCGGCAGCGACCTCGCCGGATCTCTCCGCCTGCCCGCCCACTACTGCGGCGTGTACGCCCTGCGCCCCACCCAGGGCCTCATTCCCGCCCGAGGACACATCCCACGGCCACCGGGATGGCTCACCAGCAGTGACATGATTACCCCGGGCCCTCTGGCCCGCCACCCCCGAGACCTCGACCTGCTGCTCAGCGCGCTGACCACCCCGGCACCAGCCGAGAGCACGCCGTGGCGCATGGATCTCCCGACGGCCGGCCCGAGTGTGGAAAAGCTGCGCGTTGCGATCTGGGCCGAGGACCTGAACTGCCCCGTCGACCAGGAAACCGCCCAGGCCCTCAACACCCTTGAGGAAGCACTGACCGCAACCGGAGCCCAGGTCCGCCACACCCCCGGACCTGTTCGCTTCGCCGACTCCACCCAACTGTTCGAACAGCTCCTGCACGCCACCGCCACGGCCACCGCCAGCGACCAAGCCGCTGACGCTGAACTCACTGCCGCGCGACGAGTGCACGACGACGACTCCAGCCCCCGCGCGACCTTCCTCCGCCACCGGACCCAGACCCACCGCTCCTGGCTGCGCGCGAACGAAGAACGTGCCCGGCTCCGATCCGATTGGCAGCGGTTCTTCACGGAACACGACATCCTCGTCACACCAGCCGCACCGACCGCCGCCATCCCGGCAGGCAGTCGCGCCCTCACAGTCGACGGCCAGGAGCGGAACTTCTTCGACCAGACCGGCTGGGCCAACCTCACCAGCCACATCGGCCTGCCCAGTCTTGTCGTACCAGTGACCACGACCGCCCAGGGACTGCCCATCGGCGTCCAGGTCATCAGCTGGCCGTACGCAGACCGCGTTCTGCTCGATGTAGCGGAGCGGCTCGCGACGCTGCTTCGTACGGCTCAGGGGTTGTAGTTTGATTCCTCCCCCGCGTACCACGCCGGATCGATGCGTTCGGAGTCCTGGTGGTCATAACCGAGATCGACCAGGCGGAACAGAGCCCTACGGGTCTGGTAGGTGTCGTACGAGAGCCATGTGTGCTGACGTCGGATGTGGAAGGAGGCGACGTGGAGGGCGCCGGTGCACCAGCGGTCCCACTCCTCGGCTGTGCAGTTCTCCAGCCGTGAGACATCGGTCAGTCGCAGCCGCCCGCCCCGGATCTTGGCTCCGGCGGGACGAAGGGATCGCAACAGTTCCCGCTCGTTGACGCTCTGGGACGGGTTCTCGCCCCGCCCGAGCAGGTCCAGGACGTCCGGCAGGGGCACGTTCTCGATCGGGTGGACTCGGCTGCGCCAGGCGGCCTCATGCAGAGCCAGTCCCAATGCCACGCTGATCATGTGGGCGTCGAGGGCGGACTCGTTACGTGGGCTGAACACGGCGTCGAAGAGCAAGCCTTCATGCATCAGCGCCCGCACCAACAGATTGCGGGACCAGGCCATCGCCATGTCGAACGGCGCCAGCGAGCTCATCGTGTGCCCGATCGACCAGGCGACCTGTTCCCCGGCCTCGTCGCCAGTATTGGCGGAGTGCTCGACGATACTGCGGTCCTCGTCCAGCGAAAGCGGGGTGATCGGGCCCAACTGCCCCACGCGCAGGGGATCGAGATCCAGGGGGCCGTTCGGGCTGTGGTGCATCACGAAGAGCTTGCGCACGAGGCCCGCGTCGATCTGCGCAGCACCGAAGGCGCGCCCGTTGGGGCACACGAGGTAGGCGAGCTGATCCCGTGCGGCCAGTGTCAGCCCGGTGGTCGCCAGACACTCGGGACAGGCGAGGGTGGCCGTGAAGGTTTTGAGCACGGCCGGATCCTGGTCCTCTACGAGGATCTCTCCAGGGACCTCAAGAGCGACCCGACCTGCACCGGACAGGTCCTGCTCCCTGGTGACTCCGTTTCGTACCACCTGAAACCGCACCCCATTCGCTGTGCCGCACGCTCGCCCGAGCGGCCGTGTCAGGATAAAACAGTTCCATTTCACCAGAGTTGATCTCACCCGGGCCTTCGTTTCGTCAGACCCGGCTGATTCGGCACTCGTGCCTCGGGATTGGCCAGTCTGCCGGCCAGCCTGGACGTGCGACCAGTCACTTCGGCCAGGGCATCGGGGTGAAGCCAGCGGCACGAGCCGGGTAGCGCGCCGTCAGGCAGTCATACACGCGGAGGGGTGGGACGTGGAGAGCTTTTTCTCCCGGAAACGCACAGGAGCGGACGGCCCGCGCCTGCCCTTCGTCGCGGTGCCCGACGGTCCGGAGTACGTGGCCTTCACCCAGGCCCACCACGGTCTGCCGACCGAGCACGGCCGACAGGTCGGGACCGTGCAGGGCGTCCACTACCAGCTCGGCGAGGAGGAGGCGGATCACACGGTGTGGGCCGCCAGAAAGACGGCGCAGCACGCGGCGCCCGCAACCGCCACGATGGGCCCGGTGCGGCCGGGCCCGAGCACCGTGACCGTCGTCATCAACGCCCTTGTACCTGACGTGGTTTCGGCGGCGCCTGGGCTGCAGCCGCGCCAGGCACTGCGCGTCGGAACCGATCCCGGCTACGTACGCGGCGCGAATGTGGTGATGCAGCTCGCCCTTGCCCGCCCGGAGCTACAGCTCCGCACCACGCTGACGGACACGATCGAAGCGAGCCGCGCCACTCTAGGGGCTTCCCGGTGATCGCGGTCTGGGCTCTGCTCGGGGTCATCGCTGCCCTGTTCATCGCGGCGGTCGTCCGCGGAGCTGCACGTGCAGCCCAAGTTTCCATTCGGCAGGACCTGGTGTCGCTGGGCGACGTGCAGCAGCTCGCCGGCGCACTGGCGCAGATGACGACCGTTGCCTATGCCTTCGCGGCGCCTCTGCTGAAGGAGCGGCAGTCTTGGATCGGCTGGCTATGGTGGCGTACTCGGGTCGGACCGGACGGCAAGCCCGAGCGGGACATGGGCTGGGCCCTGACGTACCAGCGGGCGCGGAAAGCTGCCGGGGTACCTCTCGACTGGCGACTGTTCAGCGGCAGTGAAGTCGTTGTCGTCCCCAGGGACGCGCGGCTGCAGAATCTACGGCACGACGAGGAGCACGAACGCGGTGACCGCGAAGGCGGCCATGGTGTAGATCATGAACGCGAAGCTTGTCACTGAGCATGCCAGGAACGGCACGATCACCGGGCCTCGTCCAGGGGCAGCCGGTGCCCGGTCGTCATCTGCACGAACTGCTGGTGCGTCTCGTGGGTCTGGATCCGCTCGCCGGCCGGAGGCGCTAGGGCGTGTATCGAAAGTGGATCTTGGGCTGTGAATGATCACAGTTCATGGGTCGGGGTGATCTCACGGACGAGCAGTGGGCGGTGTTGGAGCCGTTGCTACCGAAGGGTACGAGGGCGGGGCGGCCGCCCGTCTGGTCCCGGCGGCAGTTGATCGACGGCATACGCTTCCGAGTTCGGACCGGGGTTCCGTGGCGGGACGTCCCCGTCAAGTACGGACCGTGGGGCCGGGTCTACGACCTTTTCCGCAGGTGGCAGCGGAACGGAACCTGGCAGCAGATCCTTACCCGGCTCCAGTCCCTGGCCGACGCGCAGGGTGCGATCACGTGGGACCTGAGTGTCGACTCCACGGTCTGTCGCACCCACCAGCACGCGGCCGGAGCCCGAAGGCAGAGTGGCCTGCAGAAGGAACCGCCGGGCGGTGTCTTCACCGAGCCCGGAGACCACGGACTGGGACGCTCACGCGGCGGGTTCACCACCAAGCTGCACCTCGCCGTCGAACAGGGCCAAAAGCCCATGTCGATCGTGATCACGGCCGGGCAACGCGGGGACTCGCCGCAGTTCGAACCCGTACTGGAGAAAGCCCGCGTGCCCCGCATAGGGCCGGGCCGGCCACGTGTCCGTCCCCGTCGGGTCCGCGCCGACAAGGCGTACGCCTCCCGCAACAACCGCGCTTACCTGCGGCGCCGCGGAATCCGCTGCACCATCCCCGACAAGGCCGACCAGGCACGCAATCGCCAGAAGCTCGGCTCCCGCGGCGGCCGACCACCACGTTTCGACCCGGCCGACTACCGCAAGCGCCACGCGGTCGAGTGCGGGATCAACCGCCTCAAGCGGCACCGCGCCGTCGCCACGCGCTACGACAAGTTGGCGGTCCGCTACGAGGCGACCGTCCTGATCGCTGCTATCAACCAGTGGCTGTGATCGGCACCGTCGCACGATGGCCTCGAAGCAGGGCTGCGTGACCTGAAGGCGGCCGCGGAAGCCGGTACCCAGGACCGCCGGAACCGACAGACCGGCGACACCCCGCCGAACGGGCTGCTCATCCGGGGGGTTGTAGCGTGACCGGATGAGGAGCGACGTATATCGGGACGTGGGCGAGGCCGCCTGGTCGTGGGTGCTGGACCACGTGCGCGAGGCCGAGGGCCCATGGCTCGTGCAGGCGGTGGTGGAGGGCGGTCCGGAAACCGTGTCGCCGCCACAGGACCGCGATTCGCTGTACGCGGGGATCGCCGGCTTGGCCCCGGTGCTGGCCGAGATCGCGCAGTACCGGGAGCTGAGCGCACGAGAAGCGGCACTGGCGACCGGCATCGTGACCAGGCTGTCGGCACAGGCCGGGCAGCGAACGGAACCCTCGCTGTACGACGGCCTCGCAGGCGACGCGACGGCGCTCAGACTGCTCGCCCCGGGCGAGGAAGCGGTGGCACTGCGGCGGCTGGCCGCCCTGGCGACCGGCGACGGATGGGAGACCACCCTCGATTTCGAACCGGGCTCGAACGCGCCTCTCACCGACGTCATCATGGGGACCGCGGGCGTCGTGATGACGGCGGTCTGGGCGAAGAGTGAGTTCGCACAGGCGATCGCGACGACGGGAGGCGAGGCACTGCTGCGGGCGGCGGACCGTACGGATGCGGGCCTCGACTGGGGCATGACGCCGGGGAGGCCGTCGAGGGCACCGAACTACTCGCACGGAACCGCCGGCATCGCGGCCGCACTGGCGGTCGCGGGCACCGCCCTGGACCGTCAGGACTTCATCGAGGCCGCGGTGGAAGGCGCCCGGCACGTCCTCTCGGTGGGGTCCTTGGAGGACGCCGGTTTCATCGTCCCGCACACGATCCCGCCGTCGAAACGGGAGGTGGAACCGGTGACGTACACGTGGTGCCACGGCCCGGCGGGTACCTCGCACCTGTTCACCGCACTGGCGCACGCAGGGGTCGCCGAGGTGGCGGGCCATGACGTCGACGAACTGCGGCACCGCTGTATGACCTCGATCCTCACCTCGGGCCTGCCGCAACGTCTCCGTCCCGGCTTCTGGGACAACGACGGCCGCTGCTGCGGAACGGCAGGCGTCGGAGACGTCCTGCTGGACGCTGCCCAGGACTGCCGGGCGCCGGAGCGCAGGCAGACCCTGCTGCGGGCCGCGCACCGGATGGGCGATGCGCTGGTCGACCGAGTCATCAGGGATGATGCGGGCGCCCGTTGGCGCTTTCTGGAACACCGCGAGGACCCGCCGCTGCTGCCGCCCCAGACGACGTGGATGCAGGGCGCGGCAGGCATCGCGGCCTACCTTCTGCGCCTCGCCCGGTACGGCGAGAGCGGCCCCGACGCCCCGGTCGTGGACCGCCCGGAACAGTGGTGGGCCGTGCCGGCGCACCTGCGGAGTACTCGCACGGACTCATGAGCGGATTCACTTCCGATACACGGCCTAGGGGCCACCGCCCCAGCGAGGGCGTACGGTCTGGGGATCCGGGCGCGCCCAGGGTCGTTATTGGGAGGCTCGATGTCAGTGCCTCGTGTTTTGATCGCGTCAGTTCGGCGTGGACACGCCAGCTGGAGGTGTCCGCGCCGGTTCTGACCATGCGTCGAACACGGGGATAGAAGATGAGAATGCGAGAACTGCTGTGTACGGGCGCCGTCGCGATGACGGTGCTCGGCAGCTGTCTGACCACCGCGCAGGCGGCGGACAACGGTTCGGATGATCTGCGGGTGGAGTCGTACGTGCTCCCGGTCGGAGCCGCGAAGCCGTCGCTCCAGGACCTGCAGAGCGGGCGGGGAATGGAGCGGCTGCGGCAGCTGGCAGGTCAGTTTGAGCCTGGGGTGGGTCTGGCAGCGGAGACGGTGGGGCCGGCGGCCTCGTACGCGCCGCTGTCCCGCAGGGCATCCGGAGCCCCGGAGCCTGTGGAGCAGACGCTGGAGGGGCCGTCGGTGGGACCGATGGCGACCACTGCCCCGGAACCTGCGCGGACGATGACGTTCGAGGAGTGCAAGAAGGGACTGGGCAGCAGCAAGGCGTTCTATGTGAAGTCCCGGTTCGCGGTGTGCAACGGGGCGTCGTTCCTGCAGACCTGGGTGCGCAACAACCAGCCGGTCGGCGAGAGCATGTTCAACGTCCGGGTGGTCGGCACGATCGCCAAGAACAGCCGCACGATCAACTTCCAGTACTACTTCACCGACTTCGTCACGACCGGCACGACCGGCGCGGCCGCGATGCCGATCACGACGAAGGGCAACATCCCAAAGAGCTGGCCGGCCGGAGCACGCTACACCCGGGGCGGCAACAAGCCGGGCACACAGACGTTCACCCAGCTCAAAGCGCTGCGCACGTTCAGCGAGACGGTGAACGCCAAGCCGGGGCAGGGCCAGAAGGGAACGGGCCTGAAGGGCAAGACGGACCTGCTCTTCGCGGTGTACGAGCCGGCCATCAGCTACACCCCGCCCGCGGGGTGGACGCTGAGCGGGAGCCGGGGCGGCAAGCTGTTCATGCTCGCACCGCGCTGGGAGACTGCGCCGTACCTGGCCAACTCCACCGGCGGCGGCAAGCCGGACAAGAAGGGCGCGGCCACCTTCAGCTACGTGCCGACGCTCACCCTGAGCGCCAAGGCGGGAGCCGACGAGCGCGCCGAGGCCCAGCACATCAGGCAGGCGTTCCTGGTCCCGCAGGACACCAAGCCGTACATGTCGGCGAAGAAGGTGCCCGGTCAGACGGCCAAGGATCCGTTGCACCGGACGGTGAGCGAGGCTCGCAACGACAAGAACCGCGGAGAAGCGGTCAAGCAGTGCAAGCGCTACTGGGGAGCCAACTACACCGCCGGCGGGACGAAGGAGTGCGACGAGTACCCCTTCGCGAGCACCTATGAGGGTGCCGCGGAGAACTACTACGACGAGGAAGCGAAGAAGTTCAACTTCTCCGCGAAGCCGATCGCGAAGGACGACAACCGGGCAGGCGGGCTCATTCTGAAGAGCTTCTACGCCAAGAACCGCATCCTCGACGGCCTCGACGGCAAGGACGATCTCGACGGCTTCATCGTGAAGATCGTCAGCTGATCCAGTTCAGAATGCGGCGGCAGCGGACCACTGACAGGGGCCCGCTGTCGCCGTCTGTTCACGATCGGGCCGGCCAGAACTGCACGAGGTAGCGCTCGACACCATGTCCGGTGCCCTCGCCCTCCGACAGAGCCGCAGCGGCGGCGCGGCCCGCACAGCTGACACGCACCCGCCACGATCCGCCGACATCAGCCAGCGTGATCAGGGCATCAGACCGGCCGGTGTGCATGGACCACACGGCCACCTCACCACTGGTGGAGGCGAAGTCGGCTTCGGCCTGCTCGTCCCAGCCGGCCGGATCCGGCGCTGCCGGAGGTCCGTCCCACACTTCGACCGCGACAGCGGCGGTGTGAGTGTGACCGCCACTGGTGATGTCCAGCCGCCCGGGATGAGTACTGAGAAAAGCATCGAAGTCGAAGTCGTCCGGGAACGGGACGGGCAGGTCGGCGTCATCGCTTTCCTGCAGCCCGAAGGCGTGAAACCCCACATAGGCATCCACATGCTGCTTCCGGACAAGCTCAGCCACGAGCCCCCCTCACCTCAGACAACACGTCACCTTCGAAACTCTAGCCCCATCGTCGACTTCGCTGCGGTCTCCAGAGGTCATGTCATGGTCTACGGAGGTGGTGTCTGCGGCGCCGGTCAGGAGGCGCCCAGCGGCAGGACGGCGACGGGGTCCCAGTCCATCTCCCACCGGACGCCTCCGTCCGCTCGTGGGTGTGCGGTCCAGCGCACGTCGAGCAGGTGCAGGCGCGACACGGTCAGCAGGGCGTGACTGGGGCTGATCCGGCGCAGTGTGCTCTGGAGCGGGTCGGAGTCGGCACTGCCGTAGGCGTAGCCCACAGAAGCATGCGCGCGAGCACCCTCATGGGCGATTGCTGAGGTCGCGCGCGCCTCCCACAGCGCACGACGCGCCAGGTTGCGCAGGGCCACGAGGCTCTGGTCGGGGTGGGTGTCGAGGACGACTCCGGCACGGTTGGCCAGTGGGCTGCCGCACAGAACGGTGAACGGCTCGATATGTTTCAGCGCATCCTTGAGAGCGGTGATCAGGCGCGTACGCTCGGCGGCGCTGATGTCGCTGCTGGGGGCGGAGGCGTCCATCTCAACAGTGATGTGTACGAGATCGTCGGGCACGCACCAGACGGGATAGCCGCCCAGGGCCTCGCGGCAGGCCGCGACGAGGTCGTGGAATGCTGTATCAGCTCCCTCCGGCCGGACGTATAGATGGAAAGCTCCTGCTCCGGATTCCCATTCCTGACCTCTGAAGGCCGGCGTGAACGCTTTCATGAACCCTTTCCCTTTCTTTGTCCAGTGCGGTCGAGGTGAATCTCCCGGACGCGGTCAAGGTGCAGTTGACCCGCCGACAAGCCGGTTTCTTAGGCGTCCAAGGCGTACACCTGCAGTGGATCTGCACGGTTCAGTTCCCCCAGATCGGATCGGTCCGAAGAAGGCGAGGGCGTCGTGGCTCTGGGCTGAGTTGCCTCTTCGGAGTCGCCTGGTGGGATGGCGACGGCCGTGGGAACGGCGAGCCGTGGCTCTTCCGACTCACCTGAACCGCCGTGCGGGTCGGCGAAGAAGTAGAGCCGCTGAGTCTTATCGCAGACCACGTGAAGATGGCTGGGGCGAGGAAGATCGAATCCTGTGGCCAACCCCTCGATGCTCACGAGCATAGAGTTGGCGAGTTGCTCCGCGTGCCTGATGTCGACGCCGTCACACATTGCCGTGGCCAGGATGAGTGCCCTGTCCGCCGCCGGGTGCTCCCGCGCCCTCTCATGCAGTTTATGCCCCCGAGCGCGTCGAGCAACAAAGCCTCCGTCTTCCGTGCAGGGCAGGGATTCCATGCTGCTGTGCAGGTATTCCTGGAAGGTGCGGTGTGTGAAGCCTGGGATATTCCCGGGACTTGAAACCGAATGCTGCGAACACACTGCCATGCGTGTCTCTGTGGGGAGGCAGGGCAGATCGTCCAAAAGACGTGCCATGTAAGAACCATGCCCGACTCCCGCAGGGAGTTGAGCGGGCTCTTGTGTCCTGAAAGTTTGTCGCACGGTCTCAAAGAGACGCGGAAGTGAGGTCGATGACGACTGCTGGTCTGTCCCAAGTGCCTCGATCAGAGCGGCGGTGAAGGGCGGCTCGTTGGAGCAGTGTGAGCAACGCCGCTGGCTCACAGGGCGACCCCATGGCGTGCTCGCTTCACAGCACGAGCGGGGCCAGAGCACGATGGGGAACAGGAACAGCTGCGCCTCATCGTCGTCAGGCAGGCCCGAGGCCCACCGCCTCGTGTGCGAACCCGGCCGCCCGCGAAGGCTGATATCGCCTAGGCCATCACTAGTCAGCGAACGCCAGCGAGAAGGCCAACGCTCAGCAAACAACTCCCCAGAACCGTAAGCTTCTTGACCGTCGTCAGTATCGAGCAGCCTGCGGACAGTGAGTGTCTGGTGCTCGGCCCCAACTGGCTGTTCCAGCAGAGCAGGCGGCGCAGGGGGGCGAGGAGCAAAGCACTGCTCCAGCAACACCTGCATGGTGGGGTAGAACTCGGTATCCTGCGGCTCCCACGGCACGGTGTCCGCCATCAGTACCAAGCCAACGAGGTCATTGTCGTCAACGACAGTGGCCAGTTCTCCTGTCGGCTGTGGGAAGCCGGCGGCATGCTCTCCAGGACCACTACGCAGACGGCTGATCAGGCGCTGGGCATCGCCATGCCCCCACTTGGCTGCTGCGGTCAGAAGAACGATCACACGGCCCTTTCCGCTCCCCGCGGGACGAAGGACCGTACGGGTTTCGTCGCTCTCCATCTGAGCAGGCATCCGGGCAGCACCCGCACGGCTCTTGCCGCTCCCACCCAGACCTCTGAGGACGATCTTGGGACGAAGCGTGGACAGCAGGCGGGTCAGTGCGGCCCGGAATGCAGCGCCGGGGTGCTGCTGATCGCAGGCAACCGCGAACCAAGCCTCGGCACTGTCGAGTTCATTGCGGCGCAGCGCGTTGGTACCCAGCAGATAGGCGGCGTTGGCATCCTGCCGTGCCTCTCTCACGTCATGCTGGATGTCCTCGGCACCACTGTTTCGCGCTGGCCAATCGCCCGTGGGTCGGTCCCAGAAATCGGCTGGCCCCGCCAGCAGCGCGAGCAGCCCGTCGTACCCTCCAGACTCGTTCACACCGTTCGCCCCTTCCTGCCCGTCTATCCTCCAACCCTGCATTGCGTTGTCCGTCACTGCTCACCACCCAAGGTCCGCCGAGGCTTCAGGTGCCTGGGCCGGATGTACTGCTTCAGTCGGTCCTGTACGGAGTCAACCCCGTGCGTGCGGCCCTGTTGAACCGCGTTCGTCGTTCTGCCGGTCTCCGCTGCAATCGTGGCGTCGTCCTGTCCGATGCTCTGTCGACGCAGCACCTCGCGCTCCCGCTGTCTGGAGAGGCGGTCGATGGCCTCATCCAGGAGGTCCCAAAGGTCCGAGTCCTCCTGGAACCGGCCGGAACCATCTTCCCGCTCGCTCTCGGGAGTCGGCACGGAGTGACATGCTTCGGGATAGTCTCCAACGAGAATTTCTTTGGATTTCTTCTTCTGGTGTTCAACGGCCAGCCGTCTGGCTGTCTTTTTGAAATATGCAGAAGGCTGCCGTGAGGGGTCGACTAGGCCGCTGCGCAGGGCCTCGGAAATGGCAGCACCAGCGATCTCATTGCGCTCGTCTTCGCTGATGTGGAAAGGGAGCGCTTTGAGTGACTCGGCGACCTTCTGTTTGCACGCCTCGTACCGGGCGCGCCCATCGCGGGGGTCCAGGAATCCGAGGGCTTGCGCGATCGCGGTCGCCGTGCTCCCGGGGGCCGCCTCCTGGACCCCGTGCGCGGCTTCGCTCACCACAGGGCGTACCCCTCCGTCCCGCTGCCTTCAGCGGGCGGAGCCGCTATCCACCAGACCGTCACCTTGCTGCCGTCCGGCCCCTCGTATTGTGCGATAGCCCCCGGCGGCAGAGTCCGAAGCAGTTCGGCCGCCACTCCCGCGACCGGGGGTGTCGACAAGACCGAGGGAGCCGACTCGGATGGTTCCGGGGGTGGAGGCTGGCGACGCAGACGCGTCCGAAGCCGCGCGACGCCGGGGAGGTTCCAGAGGTTGTACGCGACGGGGATCAGATTGACCGCGTCGGTCACGTACTCGGACAAGAACGTCATCTCGGTGGTACCTCAGCGGATGGTAGGCGGATGCGTGAGTGGCCTTCACCCCTTATAGGGACGGCAGGGACTGCTTCTTACGCGATCCGGGATTTTTCTTCGAGGGGTGAGACGGGTGCGATCTGTGGGGATCCATGGCCCCGACCGCACGACCTGCTCCCGCAGCACAAGGCTGACGGCCGGGCGCCGCTTCCGTGACACCGGCCAGCCGCCGCCAGGCCGCCCGCAAACCCCTCGCCACCCTCCGCTCGGGCATCACCGATCCGGCCCAGGCGATCTTGTTCGCTGTGGGGTGGCGTTCAGCTACCCGCCCTCGCCTGGGTCCTGGCCGCCCTACATCTACCGGGCGCCGCACGGTAGGTCCGACGGTTCGTCAGGGTCGACGAAGTCGATCGCCTCGGTATCCACGCCGCCACCGGGCAGGAGCCGCATGGTGCGGTGGGTGACGCGCTGGAGCAGGATGCGGCCGACCGTGTCGGTGATGAGTACGGACACACCGGTCCACAGGGCGGGCCAGGGAGGCCCCGTACGCGGCGGGCGACATCGCGGTGCCGTGTGGCGCGGGGTCGCTGGACGGTGGAGAGGTCATTCGGGCTCCGATTCATCAGAGGCATGCTGGACTTGGCGGTCGACCGGGCGGCGGCGCAGGGAAGTGCCGGACGGTGGCGAAAGTCAGTCGCGGGGGTGGGGAAGGGCGTTTGCTGGTTCCGGGTGGGGATGAGCCGGGTGTGGTGTTTGTCCAGTGGGGTGGTCTTGGCGAAGTCCGTCGCTGGTGCGGGTTGCGGGCCGGACGGCGACGTGGGCGGCTGTCTGCCACGTCATTCCGCGACGGTTTCCGCCGTATCGGCGAAGGGGGTGAAGTGTGCTGGCGGGTGGTCGATGTTCAGGTCGGGCCGCCAGGCGGTCAGGACTTGAGCGCTGCACTCGAACAGGCCGGAGGGCAGTGCGTCCAGGGGCCACCAGCGCCAGTCGCTCACGCTCTCGTCCTTCTGGTCGGCGGGGGTTCCCTGCCAAGCGGTGAGGATGGCGGCCACGGTGATGC
The DNA here is from genome assembly GCF_020010925.1 of Streptomyces griseiscabiei. NCBI lineage: Bacteria > Bacillati > Actinomycetota > Actinomycetes > Kitasatosporales > Streptomycetaceae > Streptomyces > Streptomyces griseiscabiei. The sequence goes on from NZ_JAGJBZ010000002.1 coordinate 1,289,008, forward strand.
GGACGACGTCGCCGACGTGGTCGACGAGCGTGCCGAGCAGTCGTACGTCCTCCGGGCGGCCTGTGAGGCCGGTCTCCTCGGCGAGTTCGCGCACGACGGTCTCCCGCAGTGATTCGCCGGGCTCAACGGTGCCGCCCGGCAGCTCAATCGTGCGCCGGCGGTGCCGGCCCAGTAGTACGCCGTCCGGCCCGGACAGGATGATGCCGACGCCGAGTGCCGCGTGCGCTACAGGCGGTCGGGTGGTGCGCGGGCGGGACGTGACGCGTACGGGGCGACGGACCTGGAAGAGCCGGTAGGAGGCGTGGTTGCCCTCTTCCGGGGCGTCGAGGACGGTGATGCTCTCCACTCGGAGCCCGTATTGGACCAGTAGGTCCTCCCACAACTCGGTTGTGAGGACCCACATCTGGACGGTCAGTTCCGGGCCGTCGGCCAGCCGCAGGGTCTCCGGCCGCGGGACGAGCGCGGTGGAGGGTCCCTCGCCATGGGAGTTGGTGTGCAGGACGGTGAAGCACAGCCGGCCGCCGGGTTTGAGCGCGGCGCTCAGGGCGGGCAGCAGCCGGTGCGGGTCGATGTAGGGGACGGAGTGGACGGAGTAGATCACGTCGTACGGGGCGGCGGCGCGCAGGTGCTCGACGGCGTCCGCGAGTACCACGTTCAGACCGGGCAGCTGGTCGTAGCGGGTGCGGGCGCGTTCGATCTGCGTCGGTGAGGAGTCCACGGCGTCTACGAGCGCGCCATGGTCGCGGGCGAGGTGGGCGGCGTGCCGGGTGAGCCCGCAGCCCAGGTCCAGCACCCGTCGGCCGTCAAGGTCGCCGAGGATCGCATCCCCCGGACCGGTGGCGCCGGGGCCCCAGTCGATCCGTTCGACTTCTGGCAGGGGGGTGCCTCGCCGGAGGTGGTGGTGGCCGTAGGCGGTCCACGCCTCGGTGTTGATCTCCTCGGGCTTCATCGCGCCGTCCTCCCGGCCGGCGTCGACCAACCGAAGGCCCTGCGGCTGCCGGGCGTCATGCTCGCGTCGTCTGGTCACTATCAGAGTCCTTAAGGGAAGGGGGAATCCGAGATCGGTACGAAGGCGGGTGCCGCCCCGGCCCTTGACGAGGCGGCACCCGGTCGGTCAGCGGTCTTGTGACAGGGCCAGCAGCCGCGCGAAGGTTCCGCCGCCGCAGGCGAGGTCCTCGTAGGTGCCGTGCTCGGTGACCCGGCCTTCCTCCATCACCACGATCTCGTCAGCGATCTTCGTGTTCTCCAGTCGGTGCGTCACCACGATCGTGATGCGGTCCGCCGCCATGGCTTTCAGCGTCTCGAATGCCCGGTGTTCGCCTTCCGGGTCGACCTGAGAGGTCGGCTCGTCCATGATCAGCAGCTCCGGAAGCCGGTGCAGACCCCGGGCGCACGCCACCCGCTGCCACTGTCCGCCGGACAGCTCCACCCCGCTGAAGATCTCCCGCGCCAGCAGGGTGTCGAGCTGGTCGGGCAGGTCCTCGACCGCCTCACGCAGTCCGACGGCGTCGATCGCCTCCCACACCGGCACATCTCCCCCGGGGCGGGGCTGGCCGAGATTGACGTTCTCCCGCAGCCTGAGCGGCCACTGCGCGAAGACCTGCGGGACCAGACCGGTCAGCGCCCACACGGTGTCCGGATCCACCTCGGCGAGGTCGGTCCCGTTCCAGGTCACCGTGCCCTCGTCGGCCAGGAGAATCCCGGCGAGCAGGCGAGTCAGGGTGGTCTTGCCGGAACCGTTGACCCCGACCAGCGCCAGGATCTGCCCGCGCTTGAGCGTCAGCGACACCCCATCGAGGGCCGGCTTGTCCTTGCCCGGGTAGCGGTACACCGCCCCCCGCACACAGACCTCGTCGATGGGCGCCCGCACCGTCAACTCCCCGCGGTGAGGGGCCTTTTCCTGGGCCTCGTCGAGGAAAGTGGTCATGTCGCCGAGGTAGAGGCTGGTGTGGAAGACCGCGGCGGCGCTGCGGACCAGCTGGGTCAGCGCGCCCAGAGTGGTCCGCACGGCGAAGACCGCCGTCGCGGCGATCGCCACCGCGATCTGGCCGGTGGCCGCCAGCCAGTACAGCGCCACCCAGGTGGCCACCAGGAACAGCCCGCCGCACGCGGCTGAAGCGAGGTTGATCCGCAGGATCCGGGGAGCCGCGGCCAGCGAGCGCTCGTCCGCCTGCAGCGACAAGGTCCGGTACCAGTACAGCAGGTAGCCGGACATCGAGTTGGCGCGGACCTCGTCCCCGTATTTCGGGCTCGTCGCCCACCAGCGCATCATCCCCCGGGCGTTGCGATTGGCGATGTTCGCGTAGTGGATCTCGTAGTCCACGCGCGCGGTGAGCACCGAGCCGACGCCGGCCGGGAGGACGGCCATCAGCAGGAACGGCAGCAGCCGCCAGTCCAGCACGGCCAGGACCGAGCACGCCGTGACCAGCTGGATCAGCGAGGACATCAGCTGCTGGGCGTCGGCGACCATCACATGGGTGCGGATCACGCCCATCTCGGCGGCTTCCTGCCGGTCGTGGAATCCGTCCTCGCTGTAGGCGGCGGCCTCCACCCGGCACACCGAGGAGACCAGTGTCGTGTCGGCCTCGGTGGTCAGCTTCGGGGTGATGCGCCGGTCACCGTAGGCCGAGACCGCACTCGCGGTGCGGGACAGGGCGGCCATCACCGCAACGAAGATCAGCGCCGGCAGCGCCTGGTGCAGCCGCTCCTGCACCGTTCCGTCGCCGAGGAGCGAGCGCATGACGTCCGACGTGGCGGTCAGCTGTCCGGCCGCGGCCAGGCCGACCGTCACCTGGCATGCCACCAGCAGGACGACCGCCGTCCGGTCGACCGCCCATGACATGCCCGCGATCCGTTTCATCACCGACGGGATACGGGCGCACAGGGCCCGGAACGAGACCCCGTCCATGGGGTTGACCGAGTACTGACCGGTGTACTTGATCTCCGCGGGTGTCGGCGGCGCAACTGCGGTCCTGGCGGCGTCGGACGGGGGGCGGGAGCTCTGCGCGGGCACCGTCGGCTGCGTCATGACGTGCCTCCGCTCGCCGACACGGTGAGAGCGGTGTATCGCCGCCCGGCGGAGAAACTCTCCAGGACCTCTCGCTTATAGGGGTGGCAGCCCCCGGGCGGGTTCATGGCGGCGCTCATGCCCCCCACCTCGGATCCGGGTGTGACATAGCCGTGATGCCGGCCGGGGCGCTGTCGCACATCGTCACAAGGGGTCGAGCAGAAGCTGCCTGGACGGCCCAGGGCTCTCCAGGGAGGGGAGGAGGGACGATAGCGAGGGAGGGGTTCATTGAGACTCCTGAGGTTGACCGGACGGGAGAACGGAGGTGTGCCGGTGGCTGGCGCGGACGGCGGCCACCGGCGCGCATGACCAACAGGGCAGCCTGCAGGCCGGGTTGGGGATGACTGATGATGACCGGGACAACGAGTCGGCCACCGCTTTCGAACGCGCGTGTTTGAGTCGTGTCCGTGCCCCACGGTTGTGGGCCGTGGATGTCGCACATCCCTGAATTGAGCGGCGGATGAGGGTCCTGGTTGTGGCCGAATCGCTGCGGACCGGTAGCCCTGTGCCAGGCAACGTGACGGCGCTACCGGACTGGACACCCGGACCGGTTAGAGTCTTGGCCCTCGGAGCCTTCGAGGAGTGAGCGGTGGGGTTCAGGGGGCTGCGGATGCGACTTCGTCGATCAGGCCCTTTTTTCCGCTGTGGCCAAGGGGCGGCTCTGCTGCTGAAGAGCGGATTTCAGGTGGGCGTCGAACTGGGTATCTTTCTTTCGTGCCGTCGCAATGGAGGAAGTGGTCAGGGAGAGAATTTTGCGGGCTTGTCGGAGTGAGGTTCCGGATGTGACTTCGTCGATCAGATCTTGCTTTTCCGAGGCGTCCAGGACTCGGTAGTGAGCCTGTCGGGCGGCTTTCAGACGGGCATCGAACTCCTTGTCTTTCTGCCGTGCCGTGATGACGGCAGAATCGCTGATGCCGAGTGCCTTGCGGGCGTCCTTGAGTTGCGTTCCGGCCTGGACTTTCTCGAGCAGGGCCGTCTTGAGGTCCTGGTTCAGGGCGGTGACCCGGAAGTCCAGGACAACTCCACGTCTCTCCAGCTCGGTACGCTGGTCGGCATCCAGGGTTCGCGCTTTTCCGTCCCGGTCTTTGACGGTGCCCTGAGCGACGGAGCGCACGTAGGAGAGGGCCGGTCCGAGGCGGTAGCCGTCGGCGTCGACGTATTTGACCGGTACTTCGAGGTTTCCGAAACGCTGGAGGTAACGGTCGCAGGCGTCCAGCAGTTCCTGCTTCTTTGCGGCTTGCGGGTCCCAGCGCATCCCCATCTCGTCCAGCGCGTGGATCAGGGGCTGGTGCAGGCGGCCTTCACGGTAGGCGGTGCGCAGTGCCTTGAACTGCGAGCCCAGCAGCCTCCCTTCGGGCGTGACATGGCTGTCGGGCACGTCGATGTTGCCGTGCTTTTGCTGGTAGGCGCGGACATCGCTGATCAGCTGCTGCCGCCGGGCATCCAGTGGTTCCCACTCCATGCCGATGCGGTCCATGGCGTCGATACGGTCCTGGGGAACCCACCCCTTGCGGCGCTGCCTGCGCAAGGCGGCTATCCATGCGGTCAGCTGGCGGCCACTGGCGCCGAGCTGGTTCTCCGGCACGTTCAGGTGGCCGTGCTCCTGGTGGAAGACGCACGCGTCCGCGTATCCCTCCCACCAGGAGGAGGTGGAGTTGCGTACCGTCAGCAGACGCAGCTGATGGAGGATACGGTCGGATGTGCCCTCCGGCAGATGGAAGGTGATCCTCTTCGGCAGGTCCGATTCCTCCCCTTCCTGCTCTCCGGGTCCCTCGGCGCCCTCCCTGCCGGCGGTACGCAGCGACCAGTTCGCGCGTTCCCGGTCCAGTTCGGCGCCGAAGACGTCGTCGTGGGCCCTGAGGGCACGTACGACTTCGAAGAGGACTTCGAAGTCGCCGGCGTCGAGTTCGTCGTCGACCTCGGCGGTGGTGTCCGGAACGATGACCGGCACGATGACCGTGGCGATGGAGGCTGTGTGGCGGCTTCGGCGCATGGCCCGGCCCACGGCCTGGGTCACTTTGGCCGCGGACCGGGACGGGTGGGTGAAGACGATGGTGTCCACTGCCGGAACGTCAACGCCTTCGGTCAGGCACTGCGCGTTGGAGATCACCGTCCATCCGCCGGCGGGCGGCTGCGCCAGGCGCGCCATGATGTCCTCCCGCTCGGCGGTGTCCATCGCTCCGCTGATGTGGGTGGCATGCACCATGCCCGTCGGCTGCTTGGCGGCGGGCAGGCGGGCGATGGTGGCGGGAAGGGTGCGTGCGAAGTCGGCGGCCTGCTGCACCCGGGGGTGGAAGGTGATGGCGCGCTCGGTGCCGTAGGTGTTGCGGGCGTGTGCCAGCGCGGCCTGTGCGACGACGGTCCTCAGAGCGATCTCGCCGTCGACGTAGTCGGATGCGGTGTCGGCGAGCAGGGCACGGGCCTCGGCGTCGCTGATGCCCAGCACCACCAGCCGGTAGTCCTTCAGATACCCCTCGGCGATCCCGCGGGCGAAGGGGTACCGGAACAGCACCGGCCCGAACAGTTCCTCGTTCTGCCAGGTCAACGCATCCCCGGCCTGGCCGCCTGTCACGTTCGGGGTTGCCGTCATCACCAGACGGCGGCGGTGGGGCAGGAAAGCCGAGTGGGTGACGATCCGACGACGGGCGGCATCCCGTTTGCCGAACAGGTGGTGTCCCTCGTCGCACACCAGCATGTCGACTTCGAGACCGGCCTGCCGCAGACCTGCACCGATCCGGGCGGCCGATGCGTAGGTGCCGAAGATGATCCGGCGCCTGCCACCGCTCATCCAGGAGGCGATCACGTCCGGATCAGTACTGACCGGCACCTCGAAATCCTCGGTCCGTACCGGGACGTCGGAGACCTTCTCGTCCGAACAGACCGCCATCGCAACGAACCCGACCACGCTGGCGTCCTGCCACTCCCGCAGGATCTGCGCGACCAGAGCCAGGGACGGGGCCAGGACCACGATCATCCCGTCTCCCGGGACCAGTTCCTCCACCGCACGCAGCGCCATGAAGGTTTTGCCGGACCCGCACGCCGCGTGCAGCTGTCCCCGGGTCCCGTTCGTCAGCCCGGTGACAACCGCGTCGTGCACCTCCTTCTGATACGGACGCATCGAGGGAAGCTTCTGCGGGGCGGAACGACGGGGTCTGTCCGATTCGGTCAACCGGGTCACTGACGATCCTTCCGTGCTGGTGTGGTGTATGGGAATGGCGTTACGTGGGGCACAGCCCAGAGGGGGCCCGGCCGGGGGAGTAGGGGCGAAAACTCCTCAGTGCGGCGGCGGTTACAGAAGCGCTGGTCCTTCGATGCTGACGCGGCTGAACCATGCCTCGGGATGGGTGATTTCCCGGTACGTGGGGGCGAGCGAGGGGTCGGTCCAGATCCGGTTGAACGGGGCGACGCTGCCGGCGACTTCGATGACTGCCTGGACAAAGCTCACGCCGCTGCTGCGGGCCGGTGGACTCGGATCCGCTGCTCGCGCGCACCTCAGCGAGGTGAGATCCGCGGGGGGCTGCAACCAGGGGAGCAGTCGGGCATGCTGCCGGTAGCGCCATGAGCGCGGCACTTCTCGGGGCCGGTGCTCACGGCAGAATCCGAAGTAGGAGCCTGCCACCGTCTGCTCGGCCCAGGCGGCGTGCCCCTCCATCAGGGCGCTCGTGGCCGAGTCCTCGTGCACCCGGGCGGCAGCACGGATCGGGGGCGGGGGGAGCGTGCCTGTGCTTGCCGCGATCTGTGCGTGGTGGACACAGGCGTGGACGACGAAGCGGATCAGCGCGGTGCGGTCGTATCGGACCCCCGTGTGGTGCAGGGCCTGCGGTGTGATCAGCGTGCGGGGTTCGCCGTAGTGGTCGGTGATCGTCAGGCCGGGGTTCATCGGCCAGCCCGGGCGCAGGTCGGTGGCGGCCCATGCTGTGAGCTGGCCGCGCACCCGGTCGGCTTCCGGCCCGGTGAGGCGGGCATGTGCAAGGTCTTCCTCCAGCGACCGCTCGGCCCATGCCCGAATCTCGGCCCTCCAGGCGCGGGGAGTGAGCAGCCGGAACACCAGCGTCGGACAGGACAGGTCCGTGACTTCCTCGATCAAGGACACGGTGTCCCGCAGGATCTGCTCGATCTCCTCGGCGAGCCCGGAGCGGCCCCGGGTCTCATCGCGGACGTCGATGATGGTCACGCCCCTGTCCCCCTGGTCGTGACCGGTTCCGGTCCGGGCTGTGGATCGATGGGGGCGGCTGCGAGTGTGACCACGAGGTTGCTGGTCGGTGTGGCGCCGGGGTGGAGGTGTCCTGCGAATCCATGCCCGGTGCGGGCTTTGGGCTGCCACCGCGGCAGGGGAGGCAGGGGCTGGCTCTTCATCAACTGGCTTTCGGTGCAACGGGCAGGGAGGCGGCTGGTGGCGGGTACCGGGACCGGCCGCGCGGTTGGCAGGCCCCACGTGGCGGTGGGGCCTGGAGGCGGGCGGTAGGTCGCGGAGACAGACACTGCGGGCGGGGGTTCCCGCAGCTGGTTGTTGTGCCGGAGGGCGCGGGCGCCTGGGGGTCAGGCGGCTGTGCTGGTGGGGAGGAAGAGCGAGGTCTTGGCGGCGAGCCGTTCGGACCACTGGATGGGAGGGGCACCGAGCTCGGTCTCAGCCAGGCGCTGGCGCTGTACCTCACCGGTTCCGGCGGGCGAGTAGGTGTGCTGGATGTCCCGCCACAGCCGTTGGAGGGGGTAGTCCGAGCGCAGGGCGTGGGCGCCGTGCAGTTCCATGGCGTCCTGGCCCGACTGCACGGCCCATTTGTGGTTGAGGTACTTGGAGTTGATGAGGAGGTCGTCGCAGGGGCGGCCGGAGTCGAGCATGCGTACGGCGAGGTGGGCGAGGTCGCGGCTAGCCATCAGCCGGGACTTCATGTCGCCGATCCGGTCGCGCAGGACGGGAAGGTCGGCGAGGGCGCCGTTGTAGCGGCGGCGGCCCTCAAGGAATCCGGCCGCACATTCCATGATCGCTTCGTGGATGCCGAGGGACACCGCGGCGAGGTTGGGTCGGCCGTAGAGGATGCTGCTGCTGTAGGCGATGTCTTTGCCGTCGCCCACTTCGCCGATCACGTTGGCCTCGGGTATGCGTACGCCGTCGAAGGTGAGCTTGCCGAAGGTGAAGCCGTGCAGGCCGAGGGCGGGCCGGTGCGGTTCGACGGTCAGCCCGTCGCGGTCGTGCTCGACGAGGAATGCGGTCAGGGCACGGGAGCCGGCCGTGTCGGCGGAGGCGGTGCGGGCCACGACGCAGTGGAAGTGGGCGATGTGGCTGTTTCCGATGTGGACCTTGCTGCCGTCGATGATCCAGTCGCTGCCGTCGCGGCGGGCGGTGGTCTCCATGCCGAGCACATGGCTGCCGGTCTCCTCTTCGGTCACGGCGATCGACAGCAGCGTGTCCCCGCAGGAGACCTGGGGCAGCAGCAGGGCCTTCTGCTCGTCGCTGCCGAAGTGGATGATCATCGATACGGGAAGCTGGCTGGCCTGCAGGATGGCGCCGGCCGCGCCCGAGGCCCGCGCCATCCTCTGGATCATGAGGGTTTTGGCGAGATGTCCCGCGTGCATACCGCCGTACTGGCGGGGGATCGTGGCGCCGAAAAATCCCTGTTCGGCCATGAGCAGGGCAAGGTCGCGTTCCACGGCGTGGGGGGAGGACTCCATGCGCTGGACTCGGGGGGCGACTTCCGCGGTGGCGAACTCGTCGAAGTGCTGGACCAGGGTTTCGTGGTCGGGCGTGAGATCCGGCGTCGTGGACGACATCGTGGGCATCGTGGTCTCTCCCTTGGGGTGATGGTCGCGAACGGTGCTGCTGGGCGCGGGTCCTGCTACGGGCTGGTGCGGCGGTAGAGCTCGGTCATGAACAGGTCGCGCATGTGGTCGATGACCGTCCACACCGGGCGGCCTTGCGAACGGTCGCGCGGCTCGATGTCGATCCCGCAGACGGTGCCCCAGACGTGGTTCGTCCGCTTGTCGATGAGGGGGGCTCCTGCGTACATGCGGACCCCGAGCTCGTCGACGACCGGGTTGCCGGCGAAGGCGTCGAAATCGAGGACGTCGGTAAGGACCAGCGAGCCGCGGCGCTGGACGACGTGTGGGCAGAAGCCGTGGGTCAGCGGCAGGGTCCGGTCCAGCACGGGCAGTTCGCTGTCGGCGGGATTGGCGAGCCCCAGGAAGTACTGTTCCTCGCCGACCCAGTTGAGCATGGCGTAGGGAGTGCCGAGCGCGCTGGCGACCTGCCGGGCGAAGGCGTCGAACGCCTCCACGGGCGGAGCCATGGGGTCGAAGAGGTCGGGCAGGTGGCTCTGCCAGTCGGTGTCGTGCCTGGTGGTGGACAGGAGATCGGACGGAGCGTGAGGGTTCACAGCTGTGCTCCCTGGAGAACGGTGGCAGGGGTGTACGAGTGGGTGAGTACGTGGTCGATGAGACGGGCGAGTACGCCGGTCGCGTCCGTGGTCAGGCGGGCGTCGCACAGCACGACCGGAACCGTGGACGGCAGCGCCAGGGCTGATGCGACTTCGTCGGGGTCGTAGTGGCTGGCGTCGTCGAACACGTTCACGGCGACTAGGAAGGGCAGACCGAGCCGCTCGAAGTAGTCGACCGCGGGAAAGCTGTCGTCGAGGCGGCGGGTGTCGACGAGGACCACCGCGGCGAGGGCTCCTCGCGTGAGCTCGTCCCACATGAACCAGAACCGGGTCTGCCCCGGGGTGCCGAACAGCATCACGACCGCGTTCAGCTGCGGGAAGGTGATCCGGCCGAAGTCCATGCCGACGGTGGTCGCTGTCTTGTCCACCAGCAGGCTGAGGTCGTCCACGCCCTCGGAGACCCTGGTGATCACGGCCTCGGTGCGCAGCGGGGTGATTTCGGAGACGGCGCTCACGAACGTGGTCTTGCCGACCCCGAACCCGCCGGAGACGACGATCTTGACGGGGGTGGGCTTCGCGCGGCTGGAGCGGCGCGCCGGGCCGGGGTCAGATCTTGAGGAGTCCATTGCGAAGTGCCTTCAGGAGAGCGACGTCGGGAAGGTCTGCGGAGTGCGGGGTGGTCACGGCGCTGAGTGCACGGATGTCGATCAGCCGGGACATGAGGATCCTGGTGATCTGGAAGGGCAACCCGATCAGGGCGCTGATCTCAGCGACGGCCAGGGGCTGCTCCCGGCACAACGCCATGGCCTGGTCGGCTTCCGGCGGCTGCCCGGAGGGCGGTTCTCCCTCGGCCCACAGCAGCGTCTCGATCTGCAGGTCGTGTGTGGGCCGGGTCTGGCCGCCGGTCAGGACGTAGAAGCTGGGGGCCTCAGTGTCCTCGACGGTCCAGGCCGGGCTGCTTGCGGACGCCATCTCACTGGCCGCCACCGGAAGGAGCACCGCCCACGCGCGCTGGCGTGGCCAGCAGCTCACCCATCCGCCTGATCAGGTCGACCATCGCGAAAGCGACGGTTCCCTCGTCCGCCCGGGTGCTGGTCAGCACCCCCAGGACGCTGTCGACCTTGTCCGGGTCGCGGCCCGCGTTCCGGGCCACCGCGGCCGGCGGGCTTCCGGCGCTCATGATGAACAGCAGGAAGTTGCTCTTCCTGATCAGAACCTGTTCGACACGGCCCTCGCCGTCGTCGACTCCGTGAGCGATCGAGTACAGGCCGTTGATCACCGCGGCCAGGCGGTCCGCCATCTGGCCGTCCATGCCCGGTCCCGCGTGAGCCAGCCGCAGACCGTCCTGCGAGCCGAGGAGGACGCCCATCACCTCGGGCACCTTGGCCAAGTCGTTGAGGAGCTCGTCCACAACCAGGTCCGGCTGGGCTGCCGTGGAGTCGGTGGTCATCGCTAGTTCTCCGTATCTTCGTACGTTGTACGGACTGGTGCTCAGGCGCGAAGCCAGGCACGAAGGATGGGCGGATTGCGCTGCGAGGGGTCAGCTCGCGCTTCCCTCGGGCGGGCGGGTCTCGCGCCCTGCCGCGGCTTGCTCGGCACGATGCACGCCCTGGGCGAAGTTGCTGACGAAGGCCGGATCCGGCGGCGCCAGCGAGACGGCGGCGGTCTCAGGCCCTGCAGGGGCCGCGCGATCATGGACCGTGGCCTGTGGCGTCCGCTGCGGCAACTGGGGGCGAGAGTCGGGCGCTGCTCCCGGGGGAGGCGTTGTCCTGGTCGGGGCCGAAGCGGCGGGTTGCTGAACCGGGGAACGCTGCGCGTCACGATAGGGCAATGACGCAGTCCCCGCCGGGGCCGGGGGGCTGGGCCTCGGCCCGCCAGCCGGCCGGGGGCCGGGGCGCCCTGCGGACAGCGCCGATGGGCCCGATACCGTGACAACGTAGGCGGCAGGCTCGGCAGGGGATGCGGGCGCCGCCGATTCGCCCGCCCAGAGCAGGAGCTTGTCCGGCACCACCACCAGCGCTGTCGTGCCGTGCATGAGATTCTGCTGCAGCTGCACGTGGATGCCGTACCGGCGGGCGAGTTTGGCCACCACGAGCAGGCCGGTCTGACGCTGGGCCAGCTGCTCGGCCAGGTCCCTGTCCCGCGGATCGGCCAACATCCGGTTATAGCGGTCGAGTTCCCCCTGGGCCATACCGATGCCCCGGTCCTCGATCTCCACAGCCAGCCCCGCGGTGACCCTCGACGTGCGCACAACGACCTTGCTGTCCGGCGGCGAGCAGAGGGTGGCGTTCTCCTCCAACTCGGCCAGCAGGTGGATCAGATCGGGTCCGGCGAAGCCCGGTATCTTCACATCCAGGGTGGACGCGTGCATGCGAACCCGGGCGTACTTCTCGATCTCGCCTGAGGCGCCACGCAGCAGCTGAACCAGCCCGAGCGGCTGGTTCAATGTGCGCGCCTTCACGCCGCCCAGAACCGCGAGGCGCCCGGCCGACCGCCGCATGCGCTTGAGCAGATTGTTGACGTCGTACACGCGATACAGCAGATCCGGGTCCTGGACCTGATTGGTCAGCTCGGTCATGATGCCCAACGCGCGTACGAGCAGCAGGGTCATGCCCCCGGCGATATAGACGAGCGCTTGTGGCAGCTCCGCCTGCCGCCCGTTCACCACCGCCCGCCATGCCTCCGCGTGCAGCTGGAAAAGAGTGGCCTCCGCTTCGTTCCACGGATTGCTGTCAGAGCCTGCCTGTCCCGCGCTGGGGGCGGGAGGAGTGGGCCGCTCACCCCGGTTGAGCTGCTCAACAGCGGCGCTGATGCTCTTGCGTCCTTCGTTCACACCGGACTGGAAGTGCCGCAGCCAGCCGTGCACCGAATCGCTGTACTCGCTGCGCTGCCGGTGCAGCTCGGCCGCCGTGCGAACGGCCAGCCAGTCCGCGCAGACCAGCACGGCCAGGCCAGCGGCTGCCACCACCGCTCCGGTGATCCAGCCATCCATACGGACGGGGGCCGTCGCGCGGGTGGCACCCGCCATGCACAGGATCGCCGTGACCAGGACGGCGGGTACGAGTACCAGAAGCCGCAACCGCAGGCGCAGCCCCTTCTCGGTGCGTAGCGGCTCAGCGCCGCGCGCACGCAGGGGCTGGCCACGTCGGTGACCAACTGGTCGCGGGCATGGCAGATCAGACATGGGTGACCTCGTGGAACGTGGCCTTCACAGGGATGGGGGAGTGGTCGGTATGTGGGAGTGGCCGCTGGGGCACGCGCGCCAGTCCGCAACCAACTGCGGCGGCGGCGTACGGCCCGGGCCCACGAGGGTGCCCCGGCGGCCGGCCTATATACGGAGCCCGCTGATCATCTCCACCACACTTGAAACGCCGCGGCTGATGGACGGAGCGAGCGAGCTGTCGTGGAGATAGAAGCCGAGGAACACGGCCGCTATTGCGTGGCCGGCCTTGAGACCACCTTTGCGGATCAGCAGCCACACCATGACGGCCAGCACAACAACCAGGGAGACAGAGATGCTCACGAAATTGGGTTTCTGTCGGGCGATTACGTCCGAGGGGTCCCGCGTTCCCAATCAGGTAGGCGGCAATGGCCTTCATAGTTGCGGGATGTGAGGCGTCAGCGCGCCTGAAGGAAGGCGCGCCTGCGCAGCTGGTGACCGCATCGGTCCAGGCGCGGCCGGGAAAGGCCGTCACGCTGACCAAGGCGGGAAACGGGGCGGGCGCGATGTCCTCCAGGGTGCAGACTTGTCGTCTCGCGTCATGTCTGTGACGCCCGGGTGACCGTTTGCCGTGGCGAGCCATGGCGCGGCTGGTGATGGTGTTGATCGCCGCGATCCGGCCATCGCCGGGGATGCTGAAGTTCAGCTCCTCGTCCGCGCCCGCGTTCTGTGCTTCGGCGAACGGGCAGGTCGGGGAATCGGTTTTCGGTGTGGTCGTCACCGGCGCTTCCATCCCCTCGGCGTCCGGTTTCCTGTGTTGTGTTCGGCGTCGGCTGGCACGGAGTACGGTCCTCCTCCTGTCAGGAGCGGCCGGTCGGAACCGCTCCTCGGCACGATGTGCAGGTGTTGTCGGTCAGCAGCCGCGTGCGGGGCCTGCGCCTGGAAGGAGGTCGCCGAAGGCGTCCTCCAGATCCGAGAGACTGTTCAGCAACCGGCGGATGGTTATCTGCTTCTCGCTCCAGTACCGCTTCAGATCGACCTCCGCTTCGGGGTACAGGTCGTACTCGGTGGTCGTGGCGCCGGAGAAGCTGAACAGCATGTGCAGCAGCGCGGCCCGCGCGCAGGCGCGTACGTCCGCGAGGGGGAGGCTCGGGCTTTCGGCGTGATAGGCGCTCACCATCGCCATCGCGCAGGCGTCCCACTGCGGGCTCGTGGCTACGGTGCGCGGGTCGAATGCGGCCCGGCCCAGCTCCCAGGCCGGCATGCCGCTCGCGCCCCGGAAGTCGATGGCACCGGTGACGGCGTCGGCGAGGACGATCAGGTTGGTGCGGGTGAAGTCCGCGTGCAGTGCCTGTTCCACCAGTTCGCCGGGCAGGTGCTCGCGCAGCCGGTGGACATGCTCGTGCAGGTCCTCCCGACGCTGGTCGAGGTCGGCGCGCAGACGCTCGGGATTCTCGTGCCCCTGCCGCAGGGCCTTGCCCAGTACCCGGTCGGCCTGGGCGAGGGCATCGTCCACCGTGCCGGTACGCCAGCGGGACTGCTGCACCCTCCTCGGCATCGGGTAGGCGGCGAGCACCCGGTGCATACGTCCCAGCACTGTGCCGGTGTGCTCGGCGAGCTCCACCGTCATCGCCGAGGCGGTCACGCGTCCGGGCGCCTCGTCGGCCACCGCCCAGGCGCTGCCCGCAGCGATGGTGATGAGGTTGCCGTTCAGGTCGGGCCAGACCCTCGGAATGGGGAGCCGGGCGGCCCGGCAGTACTCGGACATGTCCCACGCGGTGCGGGCCGCCTCCACGTCCGCACCCGAGTGGTACTCCTTGACGAAGAGCCGTGCCCCGTCCTCGGTCAGGACGCGTCGGTTGCTCGTGTCGGTGCCCATGCGCACCGGCTCGACCATCTGCACGACGATTCCGTACCGCTCCCCCAGCACGTCTGCCGTCACCGCTTCGTCCTCGTCGGCCTCGCTCACACCGACCACCGGGAGGCGGAAGAGAGCCGACAGACGACGAGTACGCGCGAGCAGGACGAGTAAGTCCTTGGCTTGGTGTTCACGAGACTCGCCCGCCCCACGCGCGCGTCGCGTTCTCCCGGCGCAGGTTGTCCAGCATCAGGTGTGCCTCGTCGACGAGCCCGAAGTCGTGGTGCTTGATCCCCCAGCACAGGGCGTCCAGCGCGTCCACGGACGCGTACGACCGGCACGCGGCGAGCTCTTCCTGCGTGGGCCGGCGGCCGTAGCCGTAGTGGAAGGCGTCATCAAGGTCAGGGCGGTTGAACAGGACTCGGTAGCGCAGACGGCTGAAGTCCCGGCGGGCGGCCGTCTGGAGTTCGGCCTGTTCGAAGTCGATGATCCGCAGCCGTTGTTCGGTCTCGTCCCACAGCCAGTTCCTGGGCATGTAGTCGCCATGGGTCGCCACACGGAGGAGGCTGGGCGGAGCCTCCTCGATGAAGGCACAGACCGCAGCCACCTCCTGCGGCACATGGCGCGCGGCACGCTCCAGCAGCGCCTGCGCATCCGCCTCCCACCGTTCCTCAGTCACCTGCGTGACAGGCTCGTCGACCGTTGAGGCGTGAAGCCGTCCGAGGAGTACGCCGGCCTGCTCGTACGCCTTGCGCTCCTGCTCAGCCGTTAACCGCTGCGCGTCCAGACTGCGGCCGGGCACCGCGGTGAGCAGAATCGTGTGGGTCTGCGTGTCGTACGTGACCAGTTCGGGGGCCCGGCCGGTGCCGAGACAGGTAGTCCACGCGCGGTATGCGTCCACTTCACGACGGTGTGGCAGCGCACCCGCGTGCTGTTTCGCGTACCACCGCTCACGGTGTGGTCCGCCGATTTCCCAGACCGAGGCCCTGGCATGACCGGGCCGGGGATGCTCGGCGAGCACGGTGTAGGTGTCGGTCACCGATGAGACGAGCTGGTGGAGTGCGCTGGGCAGTTCGGTCACGCGATGCGCCCTTCCTCTGGGCGAGCCCCGACGTGATCACTCTTCATGATCAATGGGGCGCTCTGGGTCTTGTCTTCTGAATCGGGCGTGTGCCAGGGGACGCTGGCAGGGCGTTCTGAGCTGGTCATATGTGTGCGGCGGCGGTGAGGACGGCGCCGGAGAGCGTCTCGACGAGGGACTCGTCGAGGACTCCATATGCCCAGCCGAGTGTCACCAAGCGGGGGTCGTTTTCAGCCCGGGTACGTTCTCGAAGTCCTCGCATCCGCTTCAGGGCTTCGTCGCGGCTGATGCGGGCGCGGTCGGCGTAGTCCTTCGAGTCGGCGCCGATGGCGATCATCCGCCAGGTCTCGGTCTCGGCGTCTGAGAAGGCCCCGGGAGGGACCGTGCCATGAGGACGTCTGAGCTGCTCGGTGACGTAGCAGGCATGGACGATGGCGGCCCGGCCCTTGACCCCGAGCTTCTGGCCGCAGTGCTTCATCTGCACGTTGATGGTCCCGCCGGTGATCGACAGGTCGGATGCGATCGCCGACGTGGCCTTGCCCTCGGCGACCTGCTGAGCGATCCGAATCTGTGCGGGGGTCAGATCGAGGTGCTGGGCGGTTGGACGTGCCGGTCGTGAACTCACGGGAGTCCTGGACCCTTTCCTGATGGAAGGTGTGTGATCAGGCATGAGCCAGCCATCGCTGCCGCTCGGAGTCGGTGACCAGGTACTGGTGGTGGCCGAGTTCCAGGTGGGCGAGGTGGGTGTAGTGCTCGACGATGTCGATGCCGAACGCGTTGTGCGCCAGGTCGCTGTTGTAGAAGGCGGCCAGGGCGGCGGCGAGTGTGGGCGGTGCGAGGGATCCGCCGCTGCGGTAGGCGTTGCCGGTCTCCGCGGGCTGGAGAGCCAGCTTGCGTTCGAGACCGTGATCGATGGCCGCCAGTACGGCGGCCAGAGCCAGATACGGGTTGGCGTCCGCTCCCGGGGTGCGGACCTCCAGGTGGAGACCTTCACCGCGGCCTACGACACGGACGGCGCAGGTGCGGTTGTCCCGGCCCCAGCTCGCGGTGGTCGGGGCGAAGGAGCCGGGCGTGAACCGCTTGTAGGAGTTGACGTTCGGCGCGTAGAGCAGGCCGAGTTCCGGCAGGCCGTCGAGCAGGCCGGCGATCGCGTTCCGGCCGGTCGGGGACAGTTCGTACTCGTTGTCGGGGTCGTGGAGTTGGCTGATGGCCTTGGACCACAGCGACACATGCAGATGCATGCCGTTCGCCCGGCCGGTCTCAGGCGCTGCCATGAAGGTGGGGGCCAGTCCGGCACGCGAGCCGAGGGTTCGTACCGCGTGCTTGAAGAGCAGGTGCTGGTCGCAGGCGGCGAGCGCGTCGCCGTAGGGGAAGGTGACCTCCACCTGGCCGGGGCCGGCCTCGGTTTTGATGGCCTCGATGGGCAGGCCGGCGCGCGAGAGTGCCCTCTGCAGGCGGCGGAAGAACCGCTCGGAGACCGGATCGTGGTCGAGGGCGTAGTCCAGGTTCTGCGACGTGACCGGCCGCATCCCCTGGTATCCGGCGTGCTCGGCTTCGGTGTAGGTGCCGTGGTAGAGGACGAACTCGGTCTCGATCCCGACCTTGGGGTGCAGGCCGTGCCTGGCCAGCCGGGTCAGCTGCTGGTGGAGGATCTGACGCGGTGCGACAGCGACAGATGTGCCGCACTCGTGAACAGCGTGGCCGAGCACTACGGCGGTACGCGGCATCCATGGCACCACGCGCACTGTCGCGAGATCCGGCCGCACCGTCAGGTCCTGATAGCCGGTCTCCCACGAGGCCAGTTCGAAGCCGGCCGCCGGGCTCATCCCGACGTCGGTCGCCAGGGTGTAGGCGCACATCTCCGCGCCGTGATGCGCGACGCGCTTGAGGAAGTGACCGGCGTCGTACCGCTTCCCCTTCAACCGTCCCTGAAGGTCGGGCATCGCGAGCAGCACCGTGTCGATCGCGCCCGCCTTGACCAGGTCGCGCAGGTTGGCCAGCGCGACCGGCTTGTCGTCCCCCGTGGCCGGCGCGGCCAGGGACGGGAGCACGGGGTGCGCTGTGATGCCGGTGTCCGTCGTGGTCCGCGTCATCAGACGACCGCCTCGTCGTCCTGGCCGGCGGCGCGATCGAAGTCACGAGCCGGGACCTCGTACGATCCGCCCTGCTTGTGCCACCACCCCCACGCCAGCGCGAGCACGACGAGCAGTGCCACGGGGGCGTAGTTGAATGTGTCGACGGTGATGAGGGCGCCGCCCTCGGGCCGCGTCTGCGGCAGACAGAACAGGACGGTCACGAACGCCACCCAGATCACCGCGACCGTGCCCACGATCACGCCCCAGCTGCCGAGGTTCCACGGGCCGGGCCGGAAGCGGTCCCGGTTTTTGACCCGCAGGAAGATCGGGATCGCGTACGCCGGTGTGATGCCGATGACGTTGATGCTGGTGATTGCCGCGTACGCGACCGGGCTGTACAGGCTCGGCAACGCCAGCACCGCAGCGCACACAACCGACAACACGACGGCCTTGCGGGGAGTACCGGTCCGGTGGTCCACCTGCCGCCACAGGCGCGAGCCCGGCAGCGCCCCGTCACGTGAGAACGCGAACACCATCCTCGACGCGGCGGCCGTCTCGGCGTTGCCGCAGCACAGCTGGGCGACGATCACGACCAGGAGCAGCGCCTTCGCGCCCGCCAGGCCCAGGGCATCGAGGAAGATCTGAGCCGGCGGCACCCCTGTCGCCGTGCCCACGGTTCCCGCGTAGTCCTGGATCGCGAACGTGAGCCCCGCGAGCAGTACGAACCCGGCGAGCCACGACCAGCCAATCGCGTGGATGATCCCACGGGAGGCGGAGACCTGCGCGTCCGTCGTCTCCTCGCTGAGGTGGGCGGAGGCGTCGTAGCCGCAGAAGGTGTACTGGGCCAGCAGCAGGCCGAGGGCCACGACGTACACCGAGCTGGACCAGCCGGTGTTGTTGACGAACTCCCCGAACACGAAGCCGGCGGACTGGTGGTGGGACGGCACGACGGCCAGCGCGCCGACGATCAAGGTGACGCCGGCCAGGTGCCACCAGACGCTGATGCTGTTGAGGATGCTCACCAGCCGGACACCGAAGAGGTTCAGCACCAGGTGCAGGGCGAGGATGCACAGGAAGATCACCATGATCTTTCCGGGCGTCGGTACGAAGCCCCACTGGAGATTGAGGAAGGCGCCCGTGAACAGGGCGGCCCCGTAGTCGATGCCGGCGATCGCGCCGAGCAGGCCCAACAGGTTGAGCCAGCCCGTGTACCAGCCCCACTTCCGGCCACCGAGCTGCTCCGCCTGGTAGTACAGGGCCCCCGAGGTCGGATACGCCGAGGTCACCTCGGCCAGCGCGGCACCGATGAACATCACCATCGCGCCCACCACGACCCAGCCCCACAGCATCACCGACGGACCGCCGGTATTCAGGCCGAACCCGTACAGGGTCATGCAGCCGGACAGGACGCTGATGACGGAGAAGCTGATAGCGAAATTTCCGAACGGTCCCATGCGCCGGGTCAGCACCGGCTCGTAGCCGAGCTCTCTCAGATACGCCTCATCCGACTTCCGGGATGCCGCGCGATGACCGGGCCCAAAACGAGACACGGAACAACCTCCATAATTCTTGAAATACAGGACAGGGCAGGTGTGTGACAGTCGCCATGCGCGAGGGATTGGTCTTCGTCAGGGATGCGGGCCAGCACGCTGTCCATGGGACTGGGCGTAGGAGAGGGACTCGGCTCGAGCTCGAAGCAGCAGTGCCTCGCCCGGGTCCGGGCCCGCAGCGCCCTCGTGCACCGAGGCCCACGGCTCACGAGCCGCGTACGGGCCCGTCGCCAAGAACACCTCGGCCGCCTCCAGATACTGGCTCCCCGCCCACAACGCGTAGGCCAGACAGTTCAGATCAGCGACCGAACACAGCTCGGTCGGCGTCTGGCGGAACCACTCGTAGAACGCGCTGAGCGTGCAATCGAGCGTCGACTCCTGCGACCACTGCTGACGCCACAACGGATCAGCCCGCGATCGGCGCCGCTGCTCGATCTGCGCGTACGCGGGGAGAAGCAGCAGGGGCGATGCCGGTGGCCGCTGCGAGACCACCCATCTCCCGAAATCGATACCCGCGGCCAACGAAGCGCCAGCCGGCCCCTCCAGGGCGAGCAGAAACTGCAGCAGCCGGTGGTACGCCTCGCGGTTGTACGGATCCCGCCTGTTGACCTCGTACAGCAGCCCCCACGGACCGTGCGGCAGCATGGGCTCGGTGGGCACGAGGCGATGCTCCGGACGGCCCAGTTGAGTATCGATCTGCGCCAGCGCCACAAGGCACACCCACGGCACAGGGTCGCCAGGTGCCCGGTTGGCGGCCAGCAGCACCTCACGTCGCGCCCTGCCCTCGAACTCCCAGGTATACGGGTGCTGTTGACGATTAGCACGCAACGCCCGCTCCACCGCCACGCGGGCACTCATCAGCTGAGCGTCATAGCTGTTGGGTTCCTCCCCCAACCACACACTGACCACATCCGACCGCGCAGCCGCCACAGCCAACACCTGAGTACGCGAGGTTCGCAGCGCCCAATGCGAACCCGTCTCCAGCAGCAGCTTCCTGGCGGTGCGCCAGCGGCCCACCCCAAGGTCCTCTAAGGCCGCATGCAGAGCATCGTCGTGACCGGCAGGGTGATACACGAGGCGCATCAGGGCCCCCCGCCGTGAACGGGGCGGTGGAGGAAAACGAGAACGAGGCTGCTCGTTCCGTGTGTTCGAACTGTGCGACGTGGCGTCGTGTTCTCTGGAGTGCACGTCAATGTCATTGGAGCCTCAGGCGAGTTGGGGGGAGTGGGGCCGCGAAGCGGACGACTTGGCCATCGAGTGGGGTGGCCTAGAGGCGAATCTGTCCGATCAGGTCCCTTATGCCGTTAATCATATGATTGACGCTCGGAGTCATGGACGTGCTCGGTAGGGAGAACCCGAAGAGCATCAGACGGACGCGGGTCCAGGTTTCACGGACTTGCTGCGGATCAGAGCGACAACGATGATGCGGAGCAACAAAACGAAGGACATGCTCAGGGCCGTCAGGGGGCTGCTTCCTCCGCTGACCCTTGTTGTTCCCTGCGGGCCCGGCTCAGGGCGCGGTGCAGGACATCGGGCTGGTTCAGCGACCGAGGGTTGCGGGGGAAGATGTGCCAGTGCATCCCCGGAGGTGTCGTGCTCTCGGTGGACGGTACGACGACGTGGCACTTCTGTCCCAGCGCAACGGTCCCGGGCTCCCTCCAACGGGCCGCGGTGCCCACTGGGACCAGGAAGTACAGCCGGGGCTCCGGACCCTCGTGGTCCAGGATCACCGGACCGACCGGTTTGTCACCCTCGCTGAGGATCTCGATCGCGCGCCGACCCACGGCCTCCATGGCGCGTACGGCATCCCACCACTCGCCGGCCGAGCAGAGCTCGGGCTCCTCGCCGACGGGCATCCAGCGCGGCGGGACCGCGCGAGCTGCGGGATTGTCTTCGGACATGGAATGGTCTCCTCGCCACTGGGTGTGAGGAGACCATTCCATTCTGCAAGCTATTGTGCGCGGACAGACTGTCCGTGGGGTTCTCCCACCAAAGCCCTTGACGCAGGTTCAGGTTGTGCTAAGTCCCGTCCAACTGCCGAACGCAGACAGTTCGTTGGAAGGGTGAGCGTCCATCCTGAGCAGCGCCGCAGTCGTCTCGCGAACGGATGGGTGGAACCGCGTATGGTTCGGCGCGACCTTCCGCGCGCGCTTGAGATCCGCGAAGGCGCCCGGCCGATCGCCCACAGCGAGCTTCGCGGAGGCCACGTCGATGAAGTGGTGGCTCGACCGCTCGCCGACGGTCGTACTGGGCGGCGCCCACTCGCCGCCGGAAACCGGAGACCATTCGGTGAGGCGGGCGAGAGCCTGCTCGGTGTCACCCATGTCGATCATCGCGTGCACCTCGTGGATGCGGATGTTCGTCGGGCCGAACGACATCTCGTACGCAAGGGAGTCGCGGTTGCCTGCCATGCCCGCGACCTGCTCCGCCTCCCGCAGGTGCGCGTCGGCGCGATCGGGGTTGTTCTCACGGGCTTCGAGAACGGCCAGCTTCAGCAGCAGCGCACCGTCGACGGCAAGCGCGTCCTGCGTGAAGGAGCGTTCCGGCTGGAACCGCTCCAGCTCGGTCCGCAGCGCGAGGAGCTTGCGACGTGCCGGCGAGTACGCGCCCTGGCGGAGCATCGCTCCCGCGACTAGGTAACCGGCCGTGAACTGCATCAGGGGGTCGCCGGAGCGGTCGGCTGCCCAACGGACGCGTTCCAGCGCCGTGTTCGACAGGTCATGGTGACCCATCTTGTGGGCCAGGGAGTTCACGGCACGATAGGCGCGAGCCAGGTGCCAGAACGCCTTGCTCTGGTCGCCGTTGCCGCCGCCAAGGGCTACATGCGTCAACTCGGTGATGATCGGCGGCAGCAGGGGGCCCATCGGCGCGTAGCGGGCGTCACGGCGCAGGGCCGCCACCTGGTCGACTTCCGAGGCGAGCACGGGAAGCGCACGGGGTGCGATCTCCAGGTCGTCGGGGCTGTCGTAGCAGAGCAGGAGGCGGCGAAGTTCAGGGATGACGGCGTGGACGCTGTCTTCGGCTTCCGGCTCACCGTAGTAGGGCTGGCCGGTCAGGACCTCGGGGCCGAAGCGCAGCGCCTTCGCGAGTGCCAGCACCAGCGACGGTGAAGCCTTCCGCGCGCCGGACTCCAACTTCTGCACGTAGCTCGGGGAGACTGCGACCTTCTGTGCCAGTTGAGCAGCAGACAGTTTCCGTGTCCTGCGTGCTGTACGGAGACGATCTCCCAGCGTCAGGTTTTCACTCATCGGTGGATCTGTCCCTTCGCGATGGAGCACTCGCCTCAGGGTACGGAAAACGCCCTACCGCGCGCCCCTGGTCACCAAGTGTTAACGGAGCTGGCAGCGTGGCGACTACGGGGGAGGCCCCTTGGTGTCGCGTCCGAGACACCCAACACGGTTCAGAAAAACTACACAAAAGCGGCAAGTTGGGGTGAAATGTCCCAGATTTGAGGTTCATTGCGTCTCGGGCGTCAAGAGCTTGGGGAACAACTACTTACGGACAGATTGTCCGCGCTTCTCTTCGACTGCCGCGATCGACAAGCCGCATCCGTTACGGATAGTGCTCACGCACTTCGCATGACGGGACTACTGAATGTGTTGCCTCATGTCTTTGGCCAGCCGCCCTCTGAACCGTGGACGCCAGGGCCAACATCCCGTGAATCAGGTGACGGCCCGGCGATAGATCTGCCGGGAACCGCCTTCCGGTCCTGGACCGACAGCCTCGGCAGGGGTGAAGCCGAGACGCTCGTAGAAGACACGCGCGCCGCTGACGAAAGCGCCGGGGTGTTCGGCGCCGAAAGTGACGACCTCAATGCTGCCCGGACCCTGCACCCACCTACGCATCGCGTCCGACATCAGTGCACGACCGACACCCTTCCCCCGTGCCTGCTCCGAGACGACAAGCCAGTGAACGTGGTAGGTCGACGCCTTCGCTCCGAACAGCAGCCCGCCGAGGAGATCCGGCCCCGAGGAAACAGCGACGAGCGCCGTGGACCGACGCATGTGCTTGCGCACAGCGTCATGGAAGCCGACTTCCTCGACCATCGGACCGAACCAATGCTCAACCTGGGCCGCCAGGCCAAGGAAGCCAGGGAAGTCTTCATCTCCCGCGAGTCTGACGATCATCCGAGCAGTCTGACAGGAACGATGCGAACGGTGCCTGATGCGGCACCAGATGCTGGCACGTCACGCCCCTCTACGGCAGCCGACTCCGCACCGAGCTCGACCTCGTCGAGTTCATGCGCGTGCTCGCTGTCGTCCACGATCACGACCTTGTCTATCCACGAGGGCATCACTCCGGAGCGCCGAAAGTGAGCAGTGGCACGTCGTACAGTTCAGGATTTCGAGGCCGGGTCATGACCGGTGAGATCACTTCCACGATGAAGAGCTCGCTGAGGAACTGCACCTTGGCGCTCAGGAGGTGACTGGTACGGCCGTCGGCCGACTGCGACTTCAGCCCGGCGGAGACGTGGATGTGCGGCAGGATGCCTCCCGTCTCCGGATCGTGGGCGATTGTCCCAGCACCGAAGGCTTCGACGTTGGTGACATACGTCTTGGCCCAGACCGGGGCGTCCGGGTCTTCGAGTTTCTCGCAGGCGCCGACGATCTCGGCTTCGGCGAACGCACCGATGAACGAGGGAATGTAGCCCTGCCGCACTCCTTGGTCACGGCAGAACGCGGAGAGCGCGTCGAAGAAGTCCTCGCCGTGGTCGAAGGTGACGCCGAACGTCCGGCCGGTGTTCAGTACATGGGCACGCATGCGGGTCTTCTCGGGCGGGGCGGACGTGCGGAATCAGCGCGCGAAAACGGCGAACTTCTCAGCGATGCTCTCGCGGGCCACGTCCTGGGCGAGCAAGGCATGGAGCAGGAGGCGCGCCTGGTACGGGCCGAGGTCGCCGGCCGGGATGAGCCCCCGGCTGATCAAGTCCTTCTCCGATCCGGGGAACCCGTACGTTCCGGTCAGGGCCGGGCCGTTGCCGATGCGCGAGGCGAGGACCACGGGAATGCGTACGGCGAGCCGTTCGAGACTCTCGACGAGTCGCTGCGGGACGTGTCCCACGCCGAAGGCGGCGACGACGAGCCCGTCGCACTGGCCGGACCAGGCTTCGAGCAGCGTGCCGTCGTCGCCGAGGCTGACCGTGTAAAGGCCCACGCGTGTGTCACGGACGGCCGGTGCCAGGGGAACGAATCGTTCGGGCAGCGGGGAGGCCAGCCGTACCCGGTCCTCCGCGATCCGGCCGATGGGTCCGGTGGCGGGTGACGCGAAGGCGGCAGGGCTGGTGGTGTGCGCCTTACGGACATGCCGTGCCGCGTGGATCTCGTCATTCAGGACGACCAGCACCCCGGCTCCACGCAGTTGCGGGTCGGCTGCCGCGACAACGGCCGCGTATAGGTTGGCCGGTCCGTCAGGGCCGGCCATGGTGGGGTTGCGCATGGCACCGGTAACGACGACCGGCTGGTTGTGACCGTGGCGGAGGTCGAGGAAGAACGCCGTCTCCTCAATGGTGTCGGTGCCCTGTGTGATCACGATCCCGTCGACATCGCCGCCGTCGAGGACCTTGTCGATCTCGGTGCCGAGCTCCGTGAGGTCGTCGAAAGCGAGAGAGGCACCGGGCACCCGGCGGAAGTCGTGCACGCGCAGGTCGATGCCGTGACCATCCAGGCCGGGGACAGCCGCCAGAAGGTCATGGGCGGAGAGAGCCGGCACGACTCCCCCTGTCGCAGGGTCGGTGGTCATGGCGATGGTGCCGCCGAGAGAGTAGACAGCCACCGTTCGTGTCACGCCTGCTATCGCCCCAACTTCCGGTCCATGCAGCCTGGTTGGATCTCGCCTCAGGATCTTCCGTGCATGCTATCGGGTCGCTCCACAGGGGCACCGGCCTCGGACCGCAACTCGGCCGCCACGTACGTGCAGGCCCGGTCCAAGGCATCAAGGCTGAGATGGCGGCTTCCGGCCTGGCGAGGCCGGTGGTTCCCACAGAGCCGGGCTGAAGCGCTGCCTCGTACATCTGGACCGAGACGGACGTCCCGTCCAGGATCCGCAGGCCGTCCATGTGCCATACCCCGCCGGCTCCTGGAGCAGGTGCCGCGACGGACAGGAACGAGGTGTCGAACCTGATGTCCAACCGGGAGGCTCCTGGCAAGGACCAGCTCCGGCGCCGGACCGAATAGCTCTTTCACGCTATGCCCGAACCAGAACTCCATGACAGCGGCCGTGTCGCCACGCGGTTCCTGCGCACCGGCGCACCACCGTGCGAACGTGGTCCGGCCGACGCTCTTCACCCTGGCCAGACGCGGATTCTCGTAATGCTTGGCCGCCCTGGCTCCTGCACTGGCAAGCTGCGTCATGAATACCTCGTAGCGCCGCCACCCTCGCTTGTCGAGGATGGCATCGAGGAGCGTCGGGTGACGCATGATTTTCCTTTCCTTGCGCGAGGTAAAGACCTCGCCTGGGGCGGAGTCCTTAATTGGCCGTCGCGGAGGGCGGGGCATCCGGTGACCCGGATGGTTCTCGCTCTCACTCGGGCAGAGTTGACCCAGCAGGGTTGGTGCTCTCGTGATCACTCGGCAATTCAGGCTCTGGTCATTACCGGGGTGCGTCTACCTGTGCGCGGTGATCTGCTGGGAGGCGCGCTTGGGAGCCGGATTAGGGTCGTGCCTCCGACTCCGCAGGATGGTGAAAGCCCGTGCGAGATCCTCAGGCGTGTCAACGGCTACGCCGTCGTCTGCGACCTGAAGCATCCGAACGCCGTGCCCATGCTCGATGAAGCGGAGCATCTCCACGCCCTCGGTTTGCTCCAGCGGCCCTTGCGAGAGCCGCCGGAACTGCCGAAGAGCCTCACCGGTGAAGCCGTACAGCCCCAGTTGCCGCAGATACGTCGGGCGGGCTGCTCGCGGATAGGGGATCGGCTGGCGCGAGAACATCAGGGCGTTTCCCCCTGTCGTCAGCACGACTTTCACGACGTTGTGGTCGAGGACGGCGCCGACGTCGCCCAGTTCCGTGTAGGCGTTCACCGCGAGGGTGCCGGCCGCGAGATGGTGCAGAGCGTCGGAGACGGCGTCGATCGCGGCCGGCGCGATGAACGGCTCATCGCCCTGAACGTTGATATAGCCGTCGGCGGGCACGCGCTGGGCGCACTCAGCGACACGGTCGGTGCCGGTGAGGTGCTCTCGGGTGCGAATGCACTCGATCCCCAGACGGTGGCAGGCGGTCTCGATGCGTTCGTCGTCCGTCGCGACTAGCACACCGTCGAGAAGCGTGGCCTCCAGACAGCGCTGGTACACGTGCCACAGCAGAGGCTTGTCCCCGAGCAGTGCCAAGGGCTTGCCGGGGAAGCGTGAGGCACCCCACCGGCAGGGGATGACCGCGATGTGGCGGCGCACGGTGCGTGGTTGCGCGGGTGAGGCGGTGGACATGGCAATACCCCCGGTCGGTCGGCGTTTCAGGAACGTGCGGGATGTTCAAGGAGTGCGAGCTTGGCGCGGACGGTCGGCGACGCGGTCTCTTCGAACGGCCGCCAGTCGTAGCCGCCGACCTCCTCGGGCTGGAGCGTCACCATGTGCTCAGCCGTGAGCCGGAAGACGAAGCGGAAGTCGATGTGCTGGTGCGCCGGTTCCTCCTTGGCGGGGTTGGCATCGATGTCGTGCACGTCGATGTCCAGGGGAACCGTCTCGAACCCGGGGAGCGGGGAGACCGCGTGGTCGGGGATACCGGCTTCCTCACAGAGTTCGCGGAGGGCGGCGTGTACGAGGTCCTGGTCGCCCGGTTCGGTGTGGCCGCCGGGCGCGAGGTACTTGCCGGTGGCGTTGTGATGGATGTGCAGCACGCGGTCGGCGGCGTCGAGGACGATGGCACTGCACGTGACGTGAGCGGGGAAGGTCTTGCGGTGCGCAGGGATCTGCGCACCGGCCAGAGCGGCGAACAGCGGGGCGAGAAGCTGCTGTTCGCCCGGGTGGCGGCGGAGGTATGCCTCGGCGGTGGCGCGGATGTGGTCGGGGGACGGAGGCAAGGGGGTCACCTGTCGAAGTGGTCGAGCCAGATCCCGGCAATGGTCTGGCGGTCCGTGGTGGGCATGGTGTGCAGGCCGGGCTCGAAGAGTCCGTGGCTGAGGGCGGCGGTGGCGGCGAGGATTTCGGCCTGGACGAGGTGGATGTAGGTGCCGACGGCCGCTCCGTGGACGAAGTTGACGGCGCCACCGTCGGCGAGCACGTAGAAGTAGTGGCCGGTGATCTCGTAGCGCGTCAGCTGATCACCCACGGGTATGCGCTGGTAGAGGTCGTGGAGGGGCGTGAGCTCCAGTTCGTCTTCCGAGGAGGTCACCGATGCGAGGTAGGCGCCGTTGCGCAGGGCGGCAAAGTCGTGCTGGCGCAGGGCGAGATTCCCGGTGGCGCACAGGACGAGTTCGGCGTCCCTGACCGCCTCGGTGGTGGTCGTGGTCGTACGGAAGCCGTGGGAGTGCGCCTGCACGCGCCGGATGGGGTCCTTGTCGTAGACCGTGACCCGCAGGTCGTGGGCGCGCAGGGTCTGCGCGATGGCGCGGCCGACCTTGCCGAAGCCGAGGACGCAGGCG